>JAUQZD010000071.1 GCA_030587405.1 Candidatus Freyrarchaeum guaymasense
GGGGGAAGGAAGGGTTCAAACACCTAGGAGCCAAACAACACAAACATCAAACCCATTACCCTTATGCTCGCGAGGAAGGGAAAAAGCTTACGGCTCCACCAGTAGGCGAAAGTAGGATCCACGCGCCTATCAGTTAAATCCGAGCTCATCGAGGCGCCGCCAACGGCGACGTCTCCCGGAGTGAAGAACCCACCAAGCTACCAAGTGAAGGCTGGTGGTAAAGCGGTCAGAGCATGAGGCGGCGAAAGGTTAAAACCCTTTTAAAGGACAGCGAGCTGTTAAACGCTTCAAGCGGAGTGAGCTGCTTGTAGGCTTGTAGGCTTGTAGGAGGGGTGGCGAAGCCGTTTTGGAGTGGGAGCTCCTCCGTTCCGAGGGTTTAAGGTCTCAACCTACCTGAGCCCGCTCTCCTTAGCGGTCTATGACCACCTTGCAGGACGTACTTTTCACCTATCATTTCCAAGACTTTTTTCAATGTCTTCCTGGGACTGTAGCGTTTGACCACCGTGCTGTTGAGCTTCATGCACGCCCCATCCATCGAAGCAAAATAGTATTCGTCTTCTACGTCAACGCGCCTCTTATACAGGGGCTTCACTTCAACCTTGTAAAGGCTCGTCCTCCTCCTGACTATGGCGTACTTCAGGTCCTCCGTTATCCAGCAGAGGTCGCTCTCAACCTCTCGAACCCACCCCTTCCCCTTAACGGTTTGAAACCACTTGACGCCCTTAACGGGGAAAGCAGCCTCCACCACGCTTTCACCGTCGAGGAGAGCTGATTCGTCACCGTAATCGACCACAACTTTTCTAACCACGCCGTCAGCCACGTTCAGAAGGTACACCACCCTCCCCGTTGGGAGCTCCGCCACCCTCCTCTCAATCATCCTCTCTATGGCGTCCCTGGCCTCAGCCACCTTCAAGGCTTCAAGGCGAAGACGCTCGTAGTTTGTGAGGACCATGGGGGGAGAAAGATCGATCTGGAAGTGGTGCCTGTAGCTCGACTCCACCTTGTAAATCGCCCGCGACCCCTTAAGCACCCTATCACGAAAAGTAATCCTAGCCCTCCGGTAATTGTTTATCGCTCTGATAATCACCTTTTTAGCAGCCCTGTAACACCTACCCCAAGTATAAACCTTCCCGATCTCATGCACCCCACCACACACAGCGCACTTAAACGGGATGCCGAGCGCAAGCTTAACAAGCTCCTCCTCAGGGTCATAATGCTCCCCGGCACCCCTCACCGGGGAAACCCTACTAGTGCAGGAACGCAACAGGCAACCCTCCCACTACCATAGAAAAAGGCCGGGAACCCGCAATGAAGGAAGCGAACACAGGCTAATAACCAAAACTTTTTGCAACAATCACAGGGCTGGAAGGGGGGGGAGCTAGTTGGTGCAGCGCCCACCATTCTTCAAGGAGCACTCTGCAAGCTGCTCTAAAGGCGTACTCATAGCCTCCCTAGAAGACAGGTTCAACCTGACGGGGGTTCCACCTCTAGGAACAAGGAAAAACTCTCTCTTGAAGCCGGAAGCCGGCAGGAACGTCACTCTTTCCACCAGAGCGCAGCTCAGGTCGCTTAAAACACCGCAAAGCTTACTCTCAACCACACGCGTCCCAGCACGACGAGGCATAAAAAGCTCATTTCCCAAATGTCTTCTTAAATATCTTATGACTGAATAGATGCTGGGAATGTGGAGGTGAGGGGGGTCATCGATAGGGTTATCGTAATCAACGATGAATCTAGCGAGGGGGTAGATGTCACTGTAGCGGGGTAAGGGTTTGAAGAAGAACTCCCTATCGACTCTATGCCCGAAAAGGTACATGATCGCCAGGTCGTAGCGGTAGCGGTTTCCACTAGAAACATACAAGTAGTCTATGTGGCCATCCCAGCCTCTTTTGACGTATTCTAGGTGTACGGGGGGAAGCTTCCTGACGGCGTCCTCCGCCACCTCAATCTCCGCTCTGGAAACCTCCTCGCACCTCTCAGCAACCTTGAGGCAGTAGTCTAGCATTGTGACCATTTTCTTCGGGTTGGAGAGGAGGTCGCCTATGACGGGGACTCTTGTTTTTACGTAGCGTTTGAAGACGCGGATAACGGGTGAAATCCCCTTCAGCAAGACGTCGGCGATGCTGAGCCTGATGGCGGAGAGATACTTCAAGTAAAAGTCGATTGGCGCCACCAGAAAGCTCACCGGAAACTTAGAAACGGAGGAGGCAAACGCGTAGTGGATCTGATGGAGCTGACGCAGCACCGCGCGACTCTTACAGGAAAAGTGGAAAGCCTTTCTAACCAGCTTATGGGCTTTAGCGTAGCACCTCAGCCAAGCATTCTTGGAAGGAACATGCCTACGGCCGCAAACAGCACACCTAAACGGTGAACCAAACACCAGGGCAATATACTCTACCTCGGGGTCATAACCCCTCACGCCTTCACCCACACCCACCACATCACCCCCATGCAATTTTTCCAGCCAGCTTGGGTGCGGGCGGGGAAGCGGACGCCGTCAGCCCGGGCAGCTGTAGGGCGGCTGAAAGCGCGTCCACGAGGCACTTGGAAGGGTTGGAGGCAAGGACGGCGACTCCATCCACCACGTAACCCTCCCTTCGGAGGACGGGTTCAATCCTCAGCTCCAATTTCAATTTTGATTTTCTCAACCCCGGAGACCTCGGGGAACATGCAGGTTGAGCAGTAGATAACCTTGCTAGCCCTCCACTTGACCTTTCTAAGCCACGCCTCCTGCTCGTCCACGTCCGCAACAGCCCCGTCAGTTAACACCACAACCACATCCCCCTTCCTCACCTTACTATACACCTTCATCAAGGCAGGTGAGATCACCGTTCCACCCCCACCCTTCACCCTCGGCACCATTCCAGGCTTAACCCGGCACTCGCGCCTCACCCCATCATCGAAGAACACGGCGAAAACCCTCACAAGCCTCGCTGCGGCGAACAGCTCCGCGAAGAACTGGTCTATTTCCCTCTGCCCGATGCTGCCACTCACATCCACGACCGCGTAGATGTCAGGCTTCTTAAAGCGGTAGACCCCAGGGTACGATGGATGCTTACGTGAGGGCTTACGCCAGGTGGAAACCACACTCAACCCCAGCCCATGCCTAACCATACTCCTCAGCTCAGCCCTCCAGTTAACCTTAGGCTTAATAGCCTGGGAGAGGACGAGTTCAGCGGTCCCCCTACCCGCCCCAGCCATCTTCAACATGACTATGGCTTTACGGACAGCATTCGTCAGCCCCACCTCCCCCTCCTCATACATCTCCCGATCCCCCTCCTGAACAACGTAACCGTCCAAGTCTCCGCCCACAACACCCTCAACAAGGTCCCCCTCCCTGTAAAAGCTACAGACATTGCTATGAGGGCAGATTGGACTGCTCGTGGAGGAGCATGCCGCACCGCCACCATGGTAAACGCTCCTGGGGTCGCCGCCCCCTTCAACTCCGGTCACGCCGTGAGCATTCTTCGAGAAGGGGTTTATGGGGCAGCTTCCCGGCGAGCACCCCGCAGACTTAAACAGCTTCATGAGAAGGACGTAAAGCTCCTCAGCCGACATGCTGAGCAGATCACTAGGGTTGATCCACCGGTGAAGGCTCACTCTAAACGAGAGAGGAAGGTCGTAGAGAGGGGAGGCTGAAGCCACGTGGAAGCCTTCAGAGGATAGTATTTCGTTAACTATGCAGTCGCAGGCGAGATTATAGAGAACAGGGCACTCCACTCTTTTAACCCTTAAATGATGCTTCAAAGCCACATGCAGAACCTCGTGGAAAATGGTGAAAACCTTCTCGTCTGCACTCATCCCCCGCCATTGGGAAAGGTCAATGTAGATTACGCCGCCGCGAACCATCGCTGGGACAGGAAGCCCCTCCCTGGCGACCACCCTAAGCCTCTTAAGGATCAAGGCAAGCCAGGGAGCCCTAGCCATAAACGCCGTCTCAATGTGCTTCAAGTCACGGGCAACACCGCTTACAACCCTCTTAACATCGCCACCCAACCTAAACCCCCCAATCAACGCTCCTAGCGATCAGGTTTCCAGCCTCGCGGAAAACCGGGAAGAAGGTCTCCCTATCAGACTTAACCAGCACCCTGAAGAAGTCTCCCTTAACCTCCTCCCTCAAGGAGGAAAACACGAACATGAGCATCTCACGGTGCCGCGTCAGGTGCCTGAGCAAGGGGAGGGCGGCTCGAACCCTCTCACCCACCCTTCTACTAAGCCACTCAGCGAACATCACGGAGAAAATGTACTTCTGGTCGATGCTGAAGCCGTCGAACAGCTCAGGGTTCCTGATGACCTCAGCCACGCTGGGAGTCGGGTTGCCGATGAAAGTTAGAAACTTATCGGCGACCTCCTCGCCAAGCAACCCCCTGCACAGCGCGGCCACAGCCTCCCCGTCAGCACCACCCCTGCAGCCGTGCTTCCCCCTCCTCCTTCCTTTCCCGCCATGCGGGTTCAACCCGTCACCCCGGCTGATCGAGGGGAGCATGCATGCAAGCTTCGTCCAGGACCTGGGAGTAGGAAAGTTCTCCAACGTCTCGGCGGCATCCAGCGGCGGGCGGATAAAGTCGTCCGGGAACCTTCCCAGGTAAGCAGCCACCCTCCTATCCCACTCACCATAAACCGCATTCATGTAGCTTATCCACTCGTCAAGCCTTGGCGCGTCAAAGTCGACACGTATCAGCCGGTTCATCAGGGGGGCGGGGAGCAAACGTGAGATGACGCTGTCCTCGGGGCGGTTCCCCGCCGCAACCACCCACACCCCCGGGTGAAACCTCACCTCCCCAGCCTTCCCGTCGAGCAGCTTGTAGGCGACAGCTATCACGTCCTCCCTCTGAACGTTCGTCAACTCGTCGAGAAACAGCACGCCGGGGTGCCGGCTGAACAGGACCGCCCACTTCGGAGGCTTATACACCATGTACCCGTTCTCCTCGCGTGGAACACCGATCAGCTCGCTGGGTTCCACCTCGGTCAGCCGGAGGTCGTAGAAGAGGAACACGTCGCCCTCAACGTCCCTCCCATCATACTCCACGAGCTCAAGCCTCATCCCCTCAGCGAGGAGATCCGCCACCCTCCTAACGGTCTCGCTCTTCCCCACCCCCGGCGGACCGAGGAGGAGGACGGGGTGAGGGTAATACTTAATGATCCACTCCTTCCTGATCCTAACACGGGTGGAACCTTTATTTTCCCTTTCATTTATTAAAACATCAACACGCATTTTAATATCAACCCCCATCTTATTTTTTAAATAAACACTTCTCGAAACGTGGAGGGGGGAACGGGCTAACCATCACCGTTAAAGCGCGTCAAAGAAGAGAAAGAGCAACAAGCCTCGTCAAGACCAGGGATTCAGGGACCAGAGGACGTGCTGATGGGCGTGCAGTTTACCCGTTCCCCCATTAAATATATATGTTTCATCACTTATATATTTTTTCATTTCAAAGAAACTGTTTTAAAATAAAATAAATTGTTTTAGTTCATTAATACATCGTTTTGTTTTTTCTTTTTTGAGAAAATGTTTTAAATATTTCTAGACATTATTATTTTAGAGGCATTGTTTCAACAATATGAAATACAGGTGGCTGGACGTGAACCTCGTAGTCACGCTGGGATTCGAGGAAAAGTACGCCCTCAGAGCCCTAATGAGGAGCAGCCTAGGGAGGGGAGACCGCTTCATAATAATCCTGCCAGACGACAAACACCCCAGAAGGGAGAAAGCCTACAACTTCATCGTCGAGGAGATAGTTAAAAGGGTATTCCCCGAGTTGGAAGTGGAGAGAGTGGAGGTTAACGTGAGAGACTTCTACGGGGCGATTCACAGGATAAGAGAGCTCCTGAAGGGGTTGAAGGGGAAAATAGTGTTGAACGTCAGCGGGGGGCTCAAGATCCTCATTCTCGAAGTGCTGGCGGCAGCATCCAGCCTGGGCTTAGAGGACGCCGAGGTGGAAATAGAAGACATAGACAGCGAGGACATAGACGTAAGGGAGGCACCCTTCGTGAGAGCACCCTTAAAGGTCATGTACCCCGTAAAGCTGGATGACGACGACCTTGAAATCCTCAGGAGAGCCAGGGAGAAGGGAGCACTGACGCTCAAGGAGGCAACAGAGGAGTTCAGAGTCCCCAAGGCCACCCTGTGGAGAAGGCTCAACCGCCTAGTCGAACACGGACTCCTCGAAAAAGCAGACGACACCTACCACCTAAGCGAGCTGGGACGCTCCAGAATATAAGCACGAGGAAGCTTCCAGCAGCGTCGACGGCGCAGCAGCCCACCACACGTGCGTGAACCACGGTAGCTGACGGCTTCCCGACGGCCCCCGGCTCCACCACCATGACCGCTAAACCCGGACAGGGCGTAGAGTGCCGATCCGAGGCAGCCGCCAGCATCCGGCTCCATCCACATTGAGAGTTCAAGATTTGCCCACGCCACAACCTACCCTTCCGGCTTCGAGCTGGCACCATGGTGCAGGGTGAGGTTAGACGCTGGAGGAGGGGTTTACTTCGGCGGTTTAACATAAGACGGTGAAAGTATTTAAACGATTATAAATGCAACATGCGACCTGCAGCAACACCGTAGCTTTAGAAGCGGCTGTTTAGGGTTTACACGGTGAATTTAACAGCTTCTTCCAAGGTGGATTTGAGCTTAATGGGGGGGCGCCTCTCGGGATAAAGTATATTCTCTCGTGTCTGTTTTGCGCGTTCCACCGCTCTCCACTAGAGCGTAGTCTAAGTTGTTTGAGACGGTGCAGAGCCTCTTTCGACTTCCACCTCGCCATGGCTGAAGAAGAACTCCTCTTCGACCTTGTGCCCGAAGAGATATGAGATTGCCAGATCGTAACGGTAACGGTCTCAACTAGAAACGTACAAGTAGTCTACGTATCCACCCCACTTCTTTCGGCGTATTTCATGCGTACCAAGGAGCTTCCTGACGGCATCCTTCACCACCTCGATCTCCGCTCCGGCAACCCCCTCACACCCTCAGCAACAAATAAGACATAACCAAGACATAACGCTATTATAAAATAATTTAACATTATTGTTTAACATTATTGATTATTGATATTGTTGTGGTAGCCTGCTTTGCTGTGTCTTGGTTCTGAATTGCACTTGTTCATTTACTGGCTGAATGTTATTTAGGGTTCTGTTTGGTGGAGGGAACTTCTTTTATCTGGGTGTTTCATTTATGATTTATGGGGGTTGCGGAGCTTGGTTAGAGTTGGCTTTGAGAACGTTAAAGACGGGTTTTTCAGGAGGCTGCTCCAAGAGCTTGTGAGGCAGCTGTCCGAGGCTTTCGGAGGCAGCCTCGTATCCGTCGTCCTTTTCGGCAGCGTGGCGAGGGGGGAGGCTGGGGAGGAGAGCGACGTGGACGTGATAGTGGTCTGCGAGGACTTCCCTGAAGGAATATCTGGCAGGGTTGACATGCTCCTCCCGGTGCTGGACGAGGTTTACGCGAGAGTGGAGGGGAGAAAGCCGTTCATCCAGTTCCACCCGTTGAGGCCGGATGAGGCGGCGAAGTCCAGGCCAATATACCTCGACGTCCTAGAGGACGGGGTGATCCTGTATGATAAAGAGGGGTTCATTTTAAGGGTTCTGGAAAGGATGGAGAGGAAGCTCAGGGAGCTCGGAGCGAGGAGAGTTCACTTGAAGGATGGAAGCTGGATTTGGGTGCTTAAACCGGGAATGAGGCTGGGAGAGGTTATCAGGCTTTAAACACATACGAGATGGCTAAGGCCTACATTGGAGACGCAAGCATCTCCCTCAGAGAGGCAAGGACAGCTTCGAGAACGGCGCCTACCACAGGGCTGTCAGGAGAGCCCAGGAATGCGTGGAGCCACCCTTAAAGGAGTTTTAAGGCTCTTCGGGATCGAACACCCTAAAAGCCACGACGTCTCCAGCGCACTAGATGAGGCTGAAGCACACGTCAACACCCCCAAATGGTTCAAGGAGGAGAAAGAGGAGTTAAAAAGGGCGAGCAGAAGGCTGGCCCAGGAGAGAGCGCTAGCATTCTATGGAGACGAACGCGCCTTCATCCCCCCAGAGAAAATCTACTCGGAAAAGGACGCTGAAGAAGCGATAAAAATGGCTGAGAAGTGCCTCCAAGCCGCAAAACGCCTCCTAGCAGAGCACGAGGAAAAAATGAAGCAGAAGTAAGACGGTTAAGGAAGGAAGCCAATCAAGTCGGAACCCGAAATATCGTTAGATTCTTCCAATCTTCATGCTTGGGGACTCTTTTTGGAAGGCAAGTGTAAGATAGGTCTGACGAAAAGGAAGCTTTTTCAATCCCCATCTCACAATGTCCCTAGCCACAACCGGGAACTCCTTCGGTTAACCTGCCTGACCGCCCTCACATTCCTGACCTCAACGCTCTCATGCCTTGAAGGAAGCCGAATTTCCCTTCCAACCTGAACCAAGACGATGACATCCACTTCCTCCTCGGCAACCCTGACACCGTCCCTATCAAGGACGAAGCACTCCGCCCTAACCACGCTTTCACCCCCCGAAGGAAAAAAGAAGGAAAGGAAATGAGATGCTACTGGGAGGCTACTTCTCCCTTCTCACTAGTGCCGCAACCACAAGTCCGATGCCAATTGCCCCAGTCAGGAACGAGGACACCAAGAGAACCCCTGAAGCCGGAGAAGCAGAGACGATAGGCCACCAGAACACCATCGGAACCTTCCTGAGCTCGTAGCTCGGCTTGGTCTCATCGACATCGTAGCTGACAGCCACGTTTCCTGAACCCTCAGAGTTGTCGAAGACAATGTAGTAGCTAGCCAACTCGCCCTCGGAAGGCTTCACCGTGAAGTTGAACTGTCCGCTTTCCACTCCCCACATGTAAACCACGGCCTCAGCCTCAAGACCGTTCACCCACTTGTCATACTCAAGACTGCTAAACACGTACACGTCAACCGTGCTGTTAGCCTCAAAGTCCACGTACACCACGTAGGGCAAGTCGCAGTCCTCATACCCGTAGCACGTATAGAACACAAACGTGTGGCCTCCGGCGTAGATGGTTGTAACCCCTTCGGTATAGTTGCTTTCCTTCACATCCCAGTATCCTTCGTAGCCCGTGTACGGGATCGGGACAACGGTAACCGACGGTGGCACAGTCAAAGCCATGACGAAGAGCGACGCCGCAACCACCATGACGAGCGCACCAGCCGCAACGAGCCTTACACCCATGCTTTCACCCCCGAAGGTGGAGGCGTGGAAGGCGAACCCCGGCATCATCCCGCCGGGGGCTGGGGGCACCGCCGGGAGTAGTCGCTCCCTCCCCTCCAAGACGGAGGGTTAACCCCGCCTTCCCCCGCACGAGCGGGGGTAAAAGAGGGGCTTGCCTCCTCAGACCCTCCACCCAAAGGCACGCCGGGACAGGGCACCTCTGAGGCATTCCCCCCAGAGGCGGGGCGTCACCAGTCACTCCCCCGGACGTGTACCGCCCAAACGGGCTTTGGTGGGAGCCCGCCGTCAACCTTAAGAGCCCCTCATCCCTCTTGTTTATGAGGGCGGGTCATGATCCAAGTCCGGCGGAACCGGAGCTTGCACCCACCCCTACCCTTTCCCAGTCGCCTGGGAGGGTGTCCCCCGACTACCCGGCCGTGGCTTTAAGGGGACAGCCGCGCCT
>JAUQZD010000055.1 GCA_030587405.1 Candidatus Freyrarchaeum guaymasense
GTGAGATGCTGTGAAGGCTTCCCTGAACCTTCAGCCCCCCTTTTTCACCATCTGTTAAAGACGTGTTCGGCGAACCCTACCGCGTCCTTTACTTTTACTTCTGATCCGTCATCCAGCACGGCTCGTCCGGTGAATTTACCGAAAACTTGGTGTTGAACACTCTTAACTATGCCTAGGTTCGCCTTACTGTGCCTGTCTAGGATTGGCTGCATGGTCATTTCAAACCTGTCATCGTTGCTCGTGAAGCGCCAGGGCTTCATGTAGTTTTTGGGGTCGAAGTGAAATGTGACTTGGTCGAGTTTATGTCCCCGTCCGTCGAGGAAGACGATGTTTTCCGTGGCGGCGGATGTATCGCCGAACCCGTATCCTATGTTGAAGCCGAAGAGCCTTCCGTCGCTGAGACGCGTCGAAAGCGAACCCCAATACCATTCGCTCTCGTAAGGCCACACACCCCTCCCCCAGTCAAGAACACCGAAGCTGTCCCTTTCGTCAAACCTTTTCTCCTCGCCACCGACCACCACTACGCCTTCCGCCGGCATACAGTTGATCTTCCTGTTATAATAGAAGTACCTTGGCTTCTTGAATGGTATCACAATCACCATACTGTCCATGTCGGGATCCTGGCGGAGCGTTAAGTCAACGCTTAACCCCCTACCCTTATTGAACCTTGGCCATGATACTATGATCCTCCGCTCCCCTCCTTTCTTAAGGAATTTTAACTGGACACTTTTAGACTCGTAAACTATGTCGCCCTCCTCCGAGCTACTTGGAAGACCCATTTTACCCCGTGGGAGCAGCAGTATTTTATCCTCCTGGTGGAACGTTGCCTCAGCGAAGTCGAACCAGACGGCGGAGATTAAACCCAAGTAGCCTAGATCCGCATAGGTTAACGCTACACCATACTCCGGCCTCAGCACGGCGTAGTAATCCCACTCTTTAATCCTATACCATGGCGCACGAACCCTGGCCCTGTCGTATGCGAGGAGGGGCTTGCGCGCCCAGCCACGCTGAACCAGGTTCCCCTCGTCATCCAACAGCTCGGACGCCTCAGTTATCTCGTACTGCAATGTTCGCATCCTCCTTCAACCAGCATCCTAGCAACTCCTACCATTCCAACCTATAAAACTGGCGGTGCTAATAAATCCTTTTCCGCGAGCCGAAGGGTAGCCGCACGAAGCACGCAGGATGCCTCCCCTCCAAGCTTGGAGGGAGCTGAAAGGCTGAAGGAATAAACGCCCGGAAACGCTTGGCACCTCGTCCTTCCCCATATGGAGGGGATACTGGCTGGAGGGTGACGCCGCCCTCCATCTTAGAGGGGAGCCGCCGGAAGCTCTTCGAGGACACTGGGGTACCCGGGTGGAGTCTCCTCCGGGGTGGGCGTATCCTAAGGGTATGCGGGTATCACCTCTGCCAAGGGGACGCTAAGGGTATGCGTACGCTTGGCGTAGCCTTCTTAACCCCCTCTACTCTCATCCGCTTCGATCCTGCCCAGTTCGTCTACGAGTTTCTTCAGCTCCTTCTCCAGCTTGCGCATTCTCCTTTTCTCCTTTTCCGTCAGTTCACCCTTATCCTCCTTCTCCTTCAGCCTGTCTATCTCACTCCTTATGTCGGTGAACCTTCTGCTTATCTCCTCCACTTTACCGCTTATGACCAGCTCCCTGACCCTAGCTCTCGAGAGAGTCTCGTCTATGCTTGAGATCCTCTGCTCAAGCATGTCCTTCTCACGGCTTAACTTGGCTACTCTCTCCTCGTACTCTTCAGGGGTCAGCCTCCCCTCCTCGAAGAGGCGGCCTGCCTGCCTAGCTTCCTCCTCGACTGCTCTTAGCATGCTGCTAAGCTTGCTCCTTTCAGAGACGAGCTTGCTCATCTTCCTCTCGTGTATCTTGATGAGCCTTGAAACGTCAAACACCCTGCTGAAGGCCTGCCTGAAAACCTCCCTGAACTCTCCCGTTTCTCCTCCCTTCCACTTTCTCAGCGCGTCGCCTATCTCCTCCTCTACAAGCCTGAGGAACTCGTCGAGCCTACCCTGAAGCCACTCCACCTCAAACCTGCCAACCTTCCCTGTGATGCACGTCGCCTCCAAAAGCTCACTCTCAGCCCTCACGAAGGTGCCCAGCCTAGTTTCTAGGACGTTAAACCCTCCAACCCTCATCTCCTCAGCGAAGTTCCTCACAGCCGAGACAAACCCTGAAACAAGCGTGACGTCAACGTCCATCGAGAAGACATCAAAGCTCCATAAGGGGAGACCGGTCTCCTTGTGCATAACTAGGACGTTCTCGATAGCGCTTAGGGCCCTAACAGGAGCTCTCAACCTCCTAAAGGTTTGAACGCCGACTGCTCCGCCGGCAACCACTACAGCCAACCCGATACCTAGAAAGGAGAGGAAGCGTGAACTCTGCTCAGCCTGCAAGGACATAGCGGACAGGAGCAAGGCGGCAACGGTCACAAAGCTCGGAGTACCACCATACTGAACCTTAACCTCAGCAGACGTGGAGGAAATCCTAGCGCCTAAAACGGTGATGTTGAGCGTGTAGGCCCCCTCGCCCGGAGGTGTAACGTTTACTATGTACGTCCCGTTGCCATAGTCTGATACCTTAGCATCCACCTGTTTACCGTCTATGTAAACTACGACTTGAGCTCCCACTACGGGAAAGCCAGTATCAATTCTAGAGACCGATATCTTAACTTTTATAGGGTTAGGTGGGCTGACAACCCCTCATACTCCTCAACATTTACCCTGCAGGGAGCCTGAGACGAGACGGTGAACTCCTTCTCCAGCAACCCAACTTCTAACCCGGAAACCACGAAGAGGCGCAATGTATAATTTCCGGGCGAGACCTCCTCACCAACAGACCAGTTAGCCTTCGCAGAGCCGCCTGCCTCGAAATTCTCCTCATACGCGTAAACGGTAGTAGTATCGTTAAACACCATGAGATTTACTGTGCCAGGAGGAAGGGGAGCCGAGAAGAACCCAGTAATTACCAAGCTGTCCCCCGGCACTGCTCCATCAACCACCACAGGCTCAAATCCCTCATAAACAGCCTCAACACTCAACGAAGACAAAACATTAGGGCTCTTACACCGAGCCACCCACGTTCCATTAGTAGCCTCAAACAGCAAACCGGTAATATTACTAATGTAAACACGCTGAACTCCCGTTGTTTCATTCTCAGCGTAAGACGTTGTGTTACACCAGTCATTAGGTACACTCACATTAATGAACATGCCAGCCCCCACGCTGGGAAACCCGTACTCTCCTTTAGCATCAACAATTACAGTCCAGCTCACATTGCTCCCCGATGTCACACTGTAATTTGTCCGGGCATCCACTATCCTATAAAGCGTTGAGTTCGCCAAAGTTACATTGAAATAAACAGTGCCAATACAATCAGCGTCAGCGTCAAAATGAATTACTCCACTTGGCGAGAAGAACCGGCCGGCTAAAATACACTTGCCATTCCCTCTTTCTCCGGCTATATCCTCAACTTCAAATCCACTAGACTCATGGGTGATCTTTAACTTAATTTCACTAGGATACGCAGGTCCAGGGTCAAGAAATACTTTCATCTTGAAGTCCACTGCTTCATGCGTGCTAGCTGTATACTGCCCTGTTGTACTTATACTCCCTTCCCCCCATGCGTCACCGTCATCATAAGTTGCATTATCATCGACGCAGAACCAGCTTACCCATGGCCCCTTACTCTTAAGAGCTATGAAAAATGTGTTATTAAGCGTCTTGGAGGCATTTAATTCTAATGGGGGCTCATAGGTTACATTCACCCATCCTTTTCCCTTCTCAATGCTAATAATCTTAGGTTCGCTTACATTACAATGAGGAGCCAGATAATCACCTGTCTGAGTAGCGTTCATAACCCATACTTCTAAATTTCCACTACTTTGTGCTTGTATGTAAAAACTGGCGTTATATAACTTGGTAGTCGTGTTTGAGACGGGGAAGGCCATTGCCGGTGCATTAGTAAGAATGACCAAAAATACCCCTATTCCTTCGGTTCTATTACCTTGTGCGATTGTTATATTTGGTGCTGTTATGTTGTTTAGTGTTAACGTTGTGTTTAGTATTCCCCAGTTTTGGGGGCAGGGTACGTCGAGTCCGTACGAGGTGTTTGCCTGCCCTGGATGCGTGATGTTTCCTGTTATTATTAGTGTTGCCGTGGTGTTTGCTCCCTGCCCCGTTACAGCGGTGTTCTTCGCCTTAACGGCTTGGCTGGTTGCCATTGGAAGGAGTATGCTTGGGCTTGGTGCGAGTACGAGCGGGGCTAGGATTAGCGTTAACGCGGCAAACATAATTACTATTACTTTTAGTTTTTCTCTTTTCAATACATATCCTCCTTGTAGATTTCGCAATATCTTCCTGATACATAATAAGTAAGTTGTTTCTTATTATTATTTATTATTTATTGTTCTTTATTTAAAAGTTAATTGAGTTGAGGCTTGCTTTCCCTGCTCTAGGGTTTATCTCGCTGTACATGACTCCTTAGTTATCGTGTCCTCGCTGCTTAAGCCCCTGCACTTCCCTTCTCAAAGGGTTGACACCCTTAAACCATCGATTCTCGCCTTAACTCTCCCTTTGAAAATGGTATGGTTCCCAGTTGACGTGTAAGGCGGATGGAATCGCGGAGAGGCTGGTTGGGCTCCAATGCTCCTAGAGGGGCGCTGTCCCTTAGTGTTTGTAAGGATGCAGCCGGCCCTGTTGTCCTCCTTGACGTTGCTCCTTGACTGAGACGTTTCCTATTCGCTTTAGCGTCGGCTGCCTTTCATGGATTACTTCGGGTGCTGGGCGGCTAGCTGAGCGTAACCCTAAAATTGTTAATCAAAAAATAATCGGAAATAGTAATGAAGTTTTCGGGGTGGGTCATTCTTCTCTTTGGGTCTCCTCAAGGAGGTAACGGGCAGTGAACCACTCCTTCAGCCACAGTCCCTCCAATTTTTCTTGGTTTGATGGGGGCTTAAGGTGCTTTAAAGGATGGTTAGCGGCGCCTCCACCACCCGACGAGAAACAGATTGCACATGGAAGCCGCGTGTTCATCCAGCCCCTAACGGCTCTATCTCTAAACCTACCCTAGCAGAGCCCTATGTATTCGTGAGGCAGCAGAATTCCAGCATAACCGATTTCCCAGCTACTTCATGGTTTGCCCTTCGCGGCGTCACCATCGATGCCCACGTTAACAAGCGGTCTCGTCCATCAGCCCCCACGCCCCCTCACTCTACGTAAGGCAGGTTTCCGTCGGGAACTGGAGGCGAGTCCACCCGCCTAGGGAGCCTCATTGAATCCTTTACAGGGTATTCCACCGCGGATCCGACAGCCTCCAGCCTGCGAGGTTCCATGGTGGACTGCGAAGGCGTCTGGCACATGGTTGAGGAGGAGGCTGGTGGAGCCAGAGCAAAAGGAAGTTTGAAGAGAGTTGGGGAAGAGGGGATGCCTTCAAGCATCAGCTATAGAGCCTTCCATGCCGACTTTTGCCCTGAGCAGTTTTGCAGGTTGCCTGCATGGCAACTTGTATGCTTCAGTAGTAGGATGCAATTATCGCCTCCGCCGTGAAGGCTGCAAAGAGTCCTTCTCCCGGTAGGTTAAGTAGCTGCTCTTACGCGTTTCACCTCCTTAGGCGTCACTACATTGTCTATGGGATAGCCTTTTTCCTTGAGGAATCCGATGAGCTCCCTGTCCGCTGTTAGAAGGAGGAGGCCCGTCTTCCGGGAGGTGGCGTACAGCAGGTTGTCGATGTAGTCTCTGTGTCCTTCACGGTATAGCTTGTAAGCTTCTATGTAGGCTTCTGGGTGGGGGGTAACCCGCCTGTACGTCTCCATTATCGCCTCTACCCCCTCCCTAACCCTGCCAATCTTGCCGGCTGGAACCACCTTGATGATCTTCCACATGGCTTCTAGAATGCTCGCCTCTAAATAGTGCACTTCGGCTGTGTGAAAGTGCTTTATGGCTTCCATGACCTCCCTCTCGGTCTCTACGCCCATTGCTGGTAGGAGAAAGCTCGTATCGACTAGAAGCCTTAGTTTACTCCTCGATGTACCTCCTCTGCCGCTCAAGGCTCTCCTCCTCAAGCTCCTTAAGGGTGACCCGGGCAACCTTCTCGCCGTGCAGTGACAGCCATACGGCGTCGCGTAACGGCTCAATGATGATCTTGTCCTTTGAAGCGGTAACCCTGACGGCGGAGCCCTCGTCAAGGTTAAGGTACTCGGCTATTTTTTTAGGGATAACAAGCACCCGCTTCCTCCCTATCCTCGCCTTGACCGTCAGACTCAACGTTATCACCAGAATAACACTCTATGTTAGAATTAATATGTTTTCTGACTATGATTTTCATCCGACTTTTCGTGAAACCTCGCTCCGCCGGCTCGTCCACCAGTTAGCCATACGGCAGCCTCCTTCCACCCACCCTCCACCACCCCTCAACACTCAGGAATGAATCAGCGCATCGACGGGAATGGGCTTGGCGGCCCCTATGCACACGCACTTCGGTGAGGAGCAGGCAGATATGCAACGCCGTACCAGTTGAGCTTGAACGTAAACCGGTTTAAATTTTCCACCTTCAGCTGAAAGACGTTTCGGATGTGGGTTCCCCTCTCAACAGGGAATTCGGCGAGAACGGAAGGGAACACTTACAGCCACGTGTCAGGAGGACAAACCTATAAAAATTGTTTGTACTGTTCTAGTAGTTTCTTACATGTTTCGACGGTCTTTCTGGCCCTTTCCACGGAATCCTCAGCGTCCTCCCTGCTTACCAGGTCCTCGGAGGATAGCAGTTCCTCCTCTCCACCATAAAAGCTCACATCTCTCTTCTTTTCTTCGCCAGTTTCCTAGAGGTTTCTGCCAGGAAGGGTATCTCCGCCCTGAACCATTCAGGGAATCTGTTCTCTGAGATTTCCAAGATGTCGGACACATCGTGGATTTTCGGGTACTCTATGCCGACGAGGCGCAGCGATGCCTTAAGGCTCAACTCAGCGGCCTCCTAGCTTAACCTGACCGCGTAAGGGTAGTTTTCTTCGTTGTAGGCGTCCTCTGCGTCTTCAACCCTTGCCTCCGCCTGCCTCATGTACGACCCTGCAAGCTTAACCAGCTTCAAAGCTCAATGACCTCCAAGGGTTTATAGTTCGGTTTCAGGTCCCAGTACCAGCCGTCTTTCAGTTTAACACGCCTAGCACCCATCAACCGCAGTTTCACCTTTAGCCCGTTCAGGGCGTTCTGCAGAAAATCGCCCTCGTCGTACAGGATCCTCGCGTCCTCGGTTAGGTCTAGGAGGATGACCGGGAGTTGCAGTATTTCCCGTTTATTCAACGGGTAGTAGCTAAGCACAGCGTATACGCCGTGCTTCATGAGCCAGAGGCGCTCCCTCCTCACCGCCTCAGCATCTTCGATGTCTGCTATCTCCTCGATGCGAGACGCTATGCTCCCCTTAAAATCATCTGATACGAGTAAAACGTCGAGGTCGCTTGTCGGCTTTGCATCCCCTCTGGCAACGGAGCCATAAATGGCAAGTGACACGAGCTTGTAACGCTTCGAGACCTCCCTGAAGACGTCAAGAATCAGCTTTAGGTACATCTCCTGCTTTACTTCAGGCTTCTTAACCCTCCCTGATGCCAGCAGGATGAAGTTTTCAGGATCTAATAGCCTGTAAACCCTCGGCCTCTTCCTAAAGACCATTAAGATCCCATAGGAGTGAAGCTTACTCATTATTAAAGCCATTCTACCCTCAGGAACCCTAAGCGCCCCCAGCGCCTCCTTGAAGGTAAACGTCTCCGTTCCGAACGTTACATACAGCTTAGAATACGCCTCCCCAAGCCACCTGGGAACCCACATCCACCTATCACCCTCTACAACCTTTATAAATAGTTAAGGTTTACTATTTATTAAAGTTATATTAAAGTTACATGATTTCCTGTCAATCTGAAGCTACCACTCCCTGTCTGAAACGTTAAATGGCAGAGGAAAACGTGAAAGGAATGGGTTATGTAGCATAGAACCTCAAAAACTAATGATTTTAACTTAACCGTTAGGTAAGGTGTTTGTATGGTTGAGGACTGGTTTGAGAGGGCAGGGGGTTCTTGGAGGAGGCGGAGAACACCCATCATAAACGCCATACTGCAGCCGTAATTTACTAGTACGTCTTCGACGAAAGCCTACATTGCAGCAGATAAAACAGCTACGGAAAGCGTGGCATCCATCCTCAAAACCCAAGAATAGGGTACATACAGGTCAAAGGAAGCAATGCAAGTGGATCCCTGCAAGGAGAAAACATGGAATGGTTTAACAAAGAAAAGGCGGTCATCAACGTTAAAAGGAGAGCCATGATCATCCTCGCCTTCGCAGAAATCTATGGAAAGAGTAGTGTTCACGTCGGCAGAGCCAACAGGCCCCACGAGGTATGGGTTTCAAGCCCGAAAGCCAAATCATGCAATCTCTTCGCCGCCTTCACCCAGAAGGTCAAACAGCAAAAGCCAACTACAAGAAGAGGGGTTGCGGGTACTTCGAGCTGCTGGCTTCCTCTTTTGATGGTTACCCGGGTATTTGGCTCTCCGACGTGGTCAGCATTCCGGCGGGGTCCATCACGGTGATTATCATTTTTTGGACTTCTTCCTGGTCTGGAGCGAACACTATTTTCACCCACTTAACGTGGGGGTTAGACTGATACCTTTCCTTCAGCTTTTTCGCCTTTCTAAGCGAGCTAACTAGCACGTTCCTTCTCCTAGCCTCCAGCTCGCAGCTGTCATGCATGGAGTAGAAGCACCCCGAAACAACCACCTTAACTTTAGGGTCTCTGAAGTCTAGGTAAACCATGTCGGCTTCCTCCGACTTGAAGAGCACGCCTAGGAGCCAGTCCACCCGCCAATCCCCACGAGGCAGAAGCTTGGGGGATCTAGCGTACTCTACGTGCTCACGCCACCAGACAAAGTCGGGTATCACGTCGATCATCCTAGGCTTGGGTTCTCCTCCCGGCTGCGGGGGAGTCGGCATCTCAAAACTAATCTTGTACCTTCCTTTTCCCACAGCTTCGTCCATGACGGCCGCCAGCTCCCTCAGAAACCCCCCGACCCCCTCAGGCTTCGGGTCCCTGCGTTTAAACCCTTCCCCGTGACCCACGTAGATAACCCTGTCACCCTCCAGAAGCCCTTCACGAGGCACATCTATCAACTCTCTAAGGTCTACACCCAAGTGCACACTGAGGTTCTCCATCAAGCCCCGCTCCAGGTTCCAGTCAATGTCGACCATAAGTGGCACACCCAAGATTTCTCGACCGACAATTCATGCTGGCCACATACCACCTCTAGTTTGATTTACGCGTCAGACCCTAATTACCTTTTACTTTTATCCAGCCGCGTAAGTTGACACTCCCCACGACTAGAGTCGGGGGATTCTGGGTTTGTCGGCTTGGCTTCATCCTGCCCAGTTCGGGCTGTGTCAAGGCAGCCCCTGCTACGGAGGCAAGCCCCGTAGCCCGCTTCAAGATGTTCATAGCTCCGTTATAGTCCGCATGACAGGAATAACCGCAGTTCGGGCATTTGAAGGAGCTTCCGACTCGGACTCCCTCTTCCCCACATTTATGACAGAGTTTAGAGGTGTTCTTCTCGCTTATCTTGATGACTCTGACTCCGAGCCATCTCGCCTTGTATTCTATGAACTGGCTTAGCCTGTAGTATGGGAAGCCATTATTGAGATTTCTGTTGAATCTTCGGCCTTTGTTATTTTTTCTTATTCCCTTGAGGTTTCCGAGAACGATCATGGAGTCGTTCTCTAAGGCTTCGTTAACGATCGCTCTGCTTATCTTGTGAAGAATATCGTTAACTACTCTTCTCTCCTTATACCCAATTTTCTTTATGGTTTTGTAGGC
>JAUQZD010000007.1 GCA_030587405.1 Candidatus Freyrarchaeum guaymasense
TTCGTCTTCGTGAGGGCTGTCATGGGTGAGGGCGCCAGAGGACTCTTCGAACTCCTGTTCAACAGGATGGTGGCAAGCCTGGAGCAGGCCTTAGCAGGGTGCCCTGTGGTGAAGGAGTTCCCCCCTGAAAGCTACGACCTACCGTGAAGGTGTCCCCCTTGAAGTCGACTGTTAAACCTCGAAGGGTCAACCTTGAAAAGCTTAGGGCCATCCAGGTTAAACTCGCAGAGAGAGTGGTCGAAGAGGACTGCTTCAGCAAGCTTGAAAACGTCTGCGGCCTCGACGTGTCCTACAGTGGAAGCCTAGCTGTAGCATGCGCAGTAACCCTAGGACTGGACGGTTTAAGCGTGGTGGAGCAGGCGTGCGTCGTCTCCCCAGTCTACTTCCCGTACATACCGACGTTCCTCTCCTTCAGGGAGCTCCCCCCTCTCCTAAAGGCGATCAGGCTCCTCAAGGAGGACGTCGACGTTTTCATGGTTGACGCCAACGGCGTCCTCCACCCATACTTCCTAGGAGCAGCATCCCACCTCGGAGTGCTCATCGACAAGCCAACTGTAGGCGTAGCCAAAAAGCTACTATGCGGGAAGCCCCTAAAGCCGAGGAGAACATCCCTCGGAGTCCCGTACACGCCGATCTCCTTTAAGGGAAGGACTGTGGGGGCGTCAGTCCAATTTAACTCGGCAAGGCCGGTCTACGTGAGCGTCGGCCACAAGGTTTCCTTGGAAACAGCCATAAACCTCACATTTAAGCTTTCAAGGCACCGCGTACCAGAGCCGATAAGGATGGCTCACATCGCCTCGAGGAGGCACGCTTCATCCCTCCGCAATGCACCGCGTGGAAGCACGCTTAGCAGCGATGGGCAGCCAGCTTCCTACCGTCCGTTTGACGCCTAACCCGTAAGCGGCTCATCCCCTCGGCTGGGTGCTGATGGATGATGCTGGTATAGCTATTGGTTCACTGTGCGTCTCACCTTCCGGAAGGCTAAAGCTACCCTGTTAACCAGGTCAACTGGGACGTGGGCGGTGCTGCACAAGCTTCCCGGGAAAGCATGCTGCTTAAAAAGCAAATGCCCGTCCAGCTGGCTCCCACACCGCCAGGTGCTACATTGGATAGCTCGGTATGGGAGGACTTTCACGTGGCCTTGCCGAGGACGATGGAGAAGCGATTCAAAACTTGGCGTGGGCGTAGGAAGCTATGCTAACTCGGAGCTCAGGGTTCTACGGCTCCTCCGTCTGGAGGAAGCCGGGCTGAGCCTTAAGGATGCACGGGTGAGGCGGCACTAGGATGGCGTCCGCCTCGAGCGCGATGGTGGAACGCCCCCGGAGAAGCGTGGAAAAGTAAACGGGGCATTGAAGTCGATGGCGGACGTGTTCGAGGCCCTCCGGTGAACGCCGGGGGCTTCTAGGGTTATAGGGCTACTTGTAACTGGGAAGAGTGCTGGGGGCGGCTCGTTCCGGTTGCCCACCTTACCCGTTCGCTTTCCGCCCTTTCGCTTTCCGCCCTCCGGCTAAGCCCTCACTTGCCCCCACAGCTTCCTCCTGTTCGCCTCTAGGAAGTCGTTTTCTACCCCCATGTACTCTGCGGCTGTTTGAACAGTTACTCCGAGCTCCTCAGCCCTTCTTAAGAGCTCAGCCAGCTTTTCACTCCACTCAAGGTCTCTTAGGAGGTGGTGCTCGAAGATGAAGTCTTTAACCCTCGTTTCACTGAATATTTTCGTCACGTTCTCAACGGTTTTCTCCAGGCTTTCGTAGCCATACCTGTAGCCTAGCATGTACGTCATGGGCCCGTCGCAGATCACCAAGCTTGGGTCTTCATCTATGATGAACTCCGCCTGCTCGCTGATGCTCGGCCCCTCAACGTCGGACGTGAAGACTAGGGTGAAGTCCTTATGGGAGATGGAGACCTCCGTCACGTACCCCAGCCTCTCACTCGTCCCGTGGAGCACGGGCTCCGAAAACCTGATGGTCACATCGTCCACGCTAAACTCTTTACCGTCGGAGTAGTCTAGCTCCCCCACTAAAGGGCCTATCTCCTTTAGGAACAGGGCAGCCCTCTTCCTCTGGCTAAAGTTGATCTTCCTTTTGGGATGCTTCACAAAGACCGTTTTCCCCCTGTAGACCTCTGGCTCCCTGGGATTGTGGTGGTCGTAGTGGTAGTGGGTGACCACCAGCACCTGCGACGACGAAGCCTCAGCCCTAATCCTTTCCCAGTGCTCCCTCATCCTGCTCAACTCGACGGGGTGGGGTGGCAGACCATACCTTCTAGGGGCTAGCGCCACACCCGGATCCAGAAGAATCTTTAGCTTTTTAGCCTTCACGAGGGTTGCCATGCTCCTCGTTCCAAGGCTTTCAAATGCTAGAGGCGTCACCTCCAAGTGTCCCACCACCTAAAGCATTATAGGCTTCCCAGAAGCTGCTTGGCGTTCTCGTAGAGCACCAGCTCCTTTTCGTGCTCGGTGAGGTGCTCTGAGCCTTCCACAACATTCTTCTCGTCCTTTATGTTTACGAGGATGACTGCAGGGTAGTCTGACCCGAAGAGAACCCTTTCGAACCCCACCTCCCTCCTTATCTTCTCGACGCTTTTCCTCTCGGATAGGAGGTATGGGACCGCTGCTATGTCGGCGTAGGTGTTATCGTACTTCTTCATTATATCAACGCACTCCTTAAACCATATCCTCGGGTACCTTGCAGAGTAGCTTCCAAAGTGGGAGAGCACGATCTTAAGGTCGGGGTAGTCGTCCAGAACCCCGTTAAGGAATATGGGGTTTGCGTCTCCTGCAAGGTGTGGGAGCTCGAAGGCTCCGACGTCGCAGCCAGTATGGTATATTACAATCAGGTTTTCCCTTTCACAGAACCTGAACACCGCGTCTACAATTCCCCTGTCCAGAGACGGGTTAAAAAACTGTGCTGTCGGTAGCACCTTAACCCCTTTAAGCTTCAACCTCTTAATCTTCTTGAGGGTCTTGGCGACGTACCTCTCCCCCTTACATACGTCAACGGACCCGAATCCCACGAACCTGTCCGGCCAAAGCCTAGCGAGCTTCGCCACGTACTCGTTCTCCGTCCTGAACTGGGGCATGAGCTCGTAAGCCTGCTTTTCAAGCTCCTCGAATGATATGAAAACGAAGCCCATGGTAAGGTTTAAGAGTGCATCTTCAACCCTGGCCCTAACCCTCCTAATGTTCAGGTCTGAAGGGTCTATGTCTAGGGCCAGCAAAACCGCCTTCTCAACGTCGGCTTCATCCATAGCCTTCAGGATCTCCTCAGGGGGGACGTGGGGGAAGGGGTGCACATGGAAGTCTATCGCCCTAAACTCCTCCACCTCCACGCATCCTGCTTTCATGTTGTCGGCAAAGCCAAATAAACATAGCGTTAACCCGCCTCGCAGGCACAGGATCCGTCGAAAACGCGTAAAACGTGTAAATAAGGTTAAATGCGTGGCTGCCCAGTAGGATCACGGCGACGAGTCTTAAGCGGGTGATCCCGGGTGGAACGTGAAATACCCGAACCCTTAAGCAGGCTGCTTTCAAGGTACGAGAACGCCCGCTTCAGGATTGTAGAGATCCCTGTGGTAAGGGAGATCTTCGACTACTTTAACTCTGAGAGGTGGATTAGGGTTGTAGCCGTCGTCAAATCCGATGATGGAGTGGTCATGATAAAGAAGCCTGTAACGGTGAGGAATAACGAGGGGAAATTGCGTGAACACGTTGGGGGGGAATGGATGCTTGCAGGTGGAAAGCCGGAGGAGGGAGAGGAGTACGAGGAGACCGCTGTTAGAGAGGTGAAGGAGGAGACGGGGTTAGACGTTGAAGTCGAGCGCCTCCTAGGAGTGTACGTTTTCAGGTTTAAATGTGGGGGGCAGGCCGCCGACGCCGTACTGGTCGCCTTCTCAACCAGGGCTGTCGGTGGAAAGCTGCGTGCCGGTCGGGAGGTGCAGGAAGTGAGGGCCTTCAAGGAGATTAGGAGAAGCGACCTGGTTTACGTTCCAGACTGGTGGTACGGCTTCCAAGCTGAAATGCTCGAGGACGCCGGCGTCACCCTAACAGAGTAGAATGAAAGCAAGCTACTTTCTTTTCCTACCGGCGTACTCTGAAAGGTACTGGATGAGCCTCGCGAACGCGTTGATGAGCTCCGCGCCAAAGTCTCCTCCCTCCCTTATTTTCCCCACCGCCTCCCGGAAGAGTTCAGCCTGAAAGTCTAAGTGTTTTCCTATGTGCTCCTCCCACCTCTCCTCGTACCTTGAGAGGAACTCGGCTGAAAAATCCCCTTCGCTTACGGCTTCGGCGGCGGTCACCCCCGCATCCATTCCAGCCCTCACAGCGTAGAATATCCCTTCACCGGTGATCGGGCTAACCATGCCCGCCGAGTCTCCTGCGAAGAGCACTCCTGCCCCGTACGAGGGCTTGTAAGGGTGGCTGGTGGGGATGTATGCTCCCTTAACCGGGCTAGGCCTCCCCCCCTCTAAAAGCTTGGAGGCCACGGGGTGCTCCCTAATAAACCTCGTAATGTACTCTTTAGGCTTCTCCTCAAACGTTTCAACGAGGCTTCCCAGGCCGACGCTGAGCCTCCCCTTCTTCGGGAAGATCCAAGCGTAACCTATGGGGGCAACGTCCTCCCCCGTGAAGAAAAGGTATGAGTCCCCAAACCTTTCATCTATGACCTCATCGTCCATCTCAACCTCGACGCCAACGCAGAAGGACATGTGCTCCCTCCAGCTTTCCCCCTTAGAAGTGAACCAGACGTCCCAGAAACCGCTTTTCCTAGCGACGGTTGAAAGGGCGCCATCGCACGCTATGACAACGTCACTCATTATCTTTTCACCATTGCCTGTCACAACCCCCTTAACCCACCCTTCCTCCATAACAACATCGACAACTTTCACCTTCTCCCTAACCGTTGCCCCCGCCTCCTCAGCGAGGCTCAACAGGAAACGGTCAAACCTATCCCTGTAGACACCGTAGTAGCTTGCTGGAATGGGAAGCCTTAACGCCTTATAGTCTGGCGGAGCGTAGTACTCTAAAACCTTGTATTCCCTGTCGATGACGCTCTCCGGAACCCTAAGCTTCTTTATGACCCACGCTGCAACCCCTCCTCCGCAAAGCTTAAACCTTGGAAGCTTCTGCCTCTCCAAGACGAGGGTTTTAGCCCCACCCTCAGCAGCCTTCATGGCAGCCATGCTCCCAGCGGGGCCAGACCCGACAACCACGACGTCCCATTTCTCCACGCCAACACCCCCACAGAGTGAAACACTAAAAACCATCAATCCACCCCTTCCTCTTATATCTCTTTTCTTTACCCACCCACATTTGCAGCTCAACCCGCGCTGCCAAGTTCAATGCAAGGAGGTGCCGGAGGAGATGAACCTGTAAAGCCGAACCTAAACGATCCATCAGAGACCCTACAAACAGCCTACCTCCCCGGAAAACGAGTTCACCCACTCCACCTACAACCCCTTTTACGAACGCTCCGCCTCGCAACAGACCCACCCTCCCCTTCCCGTCTAGGACGATCTGCCCGGGTAGCCTCAACCTCCTGGTTACGGCCGTTTTGCGCCCGTTCCTCCCCCACTTCATACCGGTGTTGCTTGCTGTTCTTGCTGGGAACGTCGTGAGGTGTTTTTTTCCCACCCTTTAAGGTGTACCATGCGTGGCGTACGTAACGTTTATCTTACACACGTCTAACCTGTAATACTTGTAACTTGTATTTTGTAATACTTGTATTACGGGTTGCTTGCGGGGTTCGCCGTCGCCTGCCGTCAGCGTTAGGTGAGTGACGACGTTAAGAGGCGCATGGAGAGGTTGGGGCATGTCAACCGGAGTGGGGTCGTTAGGAGGGCGATAATGGGGGTGTTGGAGGCGGAGGAGGGAAGGAGCCTTGCGAGGGCTGTCCTGCTGAACGAGAAGGTGAGGAAGAGGGTGCCTGAGGGGTGGAGCAGCGTCGCCGCCATAAGGTACTGGAGGGAGCAGCGCTATGGGAGGGTGGTGGGCGACGCCAGCGTGATGGTTAAGTGGTTCATCGAGGAGGACTCCGATAAGGCCTTGAAGTTGAGGGACATGCGCGTGAACGGGGAGCTACCATAGCTGCTCCAGAGCTGCTCCCCTTCGAAGTCTTGAACGCTCTAAAGCACAGTAACCTGTTTAGGGTGGAGGAGCTCAGGGCCGCCGCCCTCTCACCTTCAAGCTACGGCATAGAGCTCCACCCTTTGAGGGGGGAGCTAGCCGAGAAAACGGTGGAGGTAGCCGTGGACATGGACGTGACGGTCTAGGACTCCTCCCACGTAGCCCTCGCGGCAACCCTGAACACGAAGCTCTACACGGCGGACAGGAAGCTCATAGAAAAACTCGAAGGGAAATACCGGAAACCGTAATCCACGTCTCCCGGATCCCATAGCAGCCCAGTAACTCGGGTAGACGCCCAAACATGGAAAGGCCCCCGCTCAGGGTTGAAGGCAAATTTTAAATGGAAAACTGCTGGCTCGGCGACCTCGCGTCTCCGCCGTCCCCCCGGGTAAACCCGCGTCAACCTGAGCCGCAGAGCAACAACTAAATTTTAATGTTACTCTATGATCCTCGTCACCCTGCCTATGGTTCTTGTGGTGCCTTCACGCGTCACTATCCTGTCTCCCACCGTGATGTATTCGGGGCGGTACTTCAACCTTAACCTCACCTCCGCGTAGTCCCCTACGACAAGGTAGTCTTTACCCTTTATTTCTTCGAAAACCACTGTTTGGCTTACCGTGTTGCAGTGGAGGACGGGGGAGTACCCGGGCGTTATCCTTGTCGGGTGGCGTGTGACGACTATTTTCGCCTCGAACTCCCTGCAAGCAGCCAGCTCCATGTCCACGTCGGCCACGACCTGACCCCTCCTGACGACCCCGGGGTCTACCCTTTTAATGTCGAAGCCGAACATTTCACCTGGCCTAACGCGTGGAACCCGTTCGCAGAACACCTCAACCGAGGCGATCCATCCCTTGCGGAACACCCCGTCCCCGTCCGGCCCCACCTTAACGTTCTGCTCGGGCTTGAAGATACCCTGCTTAACGGTTCCAGTGACCACCACGTTCGTCCCCCTTATCCTCCTGTATACCTTGTCTATGTAGGCTAAGGCTGGCTTGTAGGCTAACTCGTCAGAGATCCTAACCGGGAGCGCTGATAGAAGCTTCTTGAAGACGTCCAAGCCTTCGCCTGTGACGCAGCTCACCTCGACGACCGGGACCAGTATCCTATGGGTGATCTCCTTCCTGACGACCTCAATGTCCTCTCTCTCCCTCACCCAGAATGGCACACGCCCGATCTCCTTTATCGTCCTCCTAACCACGCTTCTAACCTTCTCGAGCGCCTCCGGTGCCACCGAGTCCACCTTGGAGAGGACAACCATGAAGGGTACGTCCCTGCTTGCCATCAGGAGCATGTGCTCACGTGTTATGTCGTCAAGCCTAGCTATCCCTCTTCTGCCCTCCTCCGCCACTAGGAGCTTGTACTCGTCGCCTGCAGGGATCAGCACCGCGCCGTATTGCGAGTCGGAGCCAAGAATAGACCTTATCATGCTTTTAAGGTACTCCGAGTGGCCGGGAGCGTCAACCAAGGTCACTATCCTCTTAGCTTGGTCTAGTACTCTCGCGCGCTCCTCCTTGCTGAGGGGGTTCTCATACCCTATCATTTCCCCCCTACCGTTAAACCCTATGAAGGCGTAGTGCAGGTCCGCTGTCTGCCCCCTCTTCAGCTCTTGTGGGTGCTTTAGAAGGTACGCTCTAGCCCCTCCCCTCCCGTCGTCCAGCCTACCCCCCAGCAGAACCCCTATGAGGGTGCTCTTCCCAGCGTTAACTCTCCCGGCGAAGCTTAGCGATATGACCTCGTTAACCTCCACCTCCTCCCTTTCCAGGACGTACTCCACGACGAAGCCCTTCTCAGTCCTGAAAACCTTCCTTTCCTTAACCTTAATTCCCGCCTCCCCGCAGAGCTCCCTTACGCTTTCATCGCTGCTTCTAACCTCCCCCCTCCCCAACCCGTAGACCTCCCACCTCCTCCCTTTTATGTCGTCTACTCCGACGACTAGGATGCCCTCCCCCTCGCTCGTCATGAACTTAAGCCTAGCTAGGAGCTTCTGCCTCTTACCTTCATCCATGTCCGGGGACAGCTTCCTCTTAAACTCGACGTTTACCCCCTCACCTTTCCTTAGGAGCGTAAGCAGCTCCTCTAGGCCTTTCCTACCCGGCAACGCTCCTCCTTCCTCCGGAGTCCTTCCTGACCTTGACGTCTAGGACCGCGAGCCTCCGCCTTGGGGCTATGCTCCTCATGCATCTACCGTAAACCACCTCAGCGTTAAACCCCAACTTCTCCAGCTTATCCACAACCTTCCACTCCAGCTCCTTCAGCGGGCTTCCACCCTTCTCAACAACCACGTCATAATAATGTATGACTCCGCCGTTTTTAACGGTTCCCACGGCGTGCCCCAGGTAATCGTACGCCTTAGCCGGGAGGGGCATGAGAACCCTGTCGACCGGGGCTGGAGGGGTGAACTCAGCTGCGTCCCCGAGCACGGGGATAACCCTCCCCTCAACACGGTTGAGGGCGATATTCTCCTTCAGGTAGCGGATGGCGTAAGGGTTAACGTCCACCGAGTAAACTCTGCACTCCACCCTCCTAGCTATGGGTATGGAGAAGCCTCCAACCCCCGAGAACATGTTGAAAACCGTCTCGCCGGGCTTCACCTGGAGGGCTACACGTTGATGTTCGAAGGACAGCTTCGGCGTAAAGTAAACCTTGGAGAGGTCAACCCTGAAGAGGCAGCCATGCTCCCTGTGAACTGTTTCCGTCCTCTCCTCGCCGGCGACAACCATTAAGGGGGCAACTCTCTCCTCACCTGAGGTAGCTCCCGTTCTTACCGCCACCACCCTCACTCCGGGGACTGTCCTAATCAATGCCTCCCCTATCCTTTGGGCGTAAGGGAGAACCTCCCTTCTCAGCCTCAGCACGCATATGTCCCCTACCACCTCAAACCGGTTTGGGGCATGCTTCAGGACGTCTGGAGGCAGAACCGGCCTAAGTATTTGCCGGAGCTTCAAACCCTCCACCGGGAGGCTGGAACCTAAAACCATAATTTCTCGTATTTTTCTGGGAACTGAGGTTCGGGGAGCACGTCATGGGGGAGTGCTTCACGCATTCCAATCATGGTCCTCTTGCTGAACCTAGCCTTCCTCCAGAGCTCCTCTATGTTCCTTGCCCCCACGTAGCCGAATCCTGCC
>JAUQZD010000008.1 GCA_030587405.1 Candidatus Freyrarchaeum guaymasense
ACGTCTTCAAGGTTAACATAGAGCACCCTGCTCCTCTCAACACCCGAAGAAAGGATCTTCTTAACGAGCTGGAACATGTAAAACGTTTTCCCCACCCTTCTAGGGCCGACTATGGACACCGCCCTTCTTATGGGGAGCCTAATGGGAACGTTAACTTCTCTTTCTACAAGCTCCGGCAACTCTTGCTCGTGGAAATCTCTTATAACTTCAACCCAAGTCTCCCTCCGCATGGCAACCACAGGATCAACATATAGGGAAAAAAATTTAAAAAATTTCCCTATTTAAAGAACCATTTTCAGGAAGATACCTCAAAACACATCAGCCGCTAAGCAGCGTCAGCAGCCCCCGTCACCCAGCAACCCCCCACCCACACAGCCAGTTAAAGATCCTTTAAGAAATCTAGGATGTACTCATTTACCAGGTCTGGCTCCTCGTTTTGAACCCAGTGCCCGCACTCCGGTATGTACTTGATCTCGTATGGCGCATCGACGTACTTTTCAGCCCCCCTACTCACCTCCATGGTTAAGGCGAAATCCTTCTCCCCCCAAATAACCAAAGTTGGCGACTTCACCTTTGGAAAGCTTAACTGAACGTCTTCCATGAAAATCTCCGGCCTTATGTTCGCCCTATAATAGTTTATTCCCGCCGTTAACGCCCCGGGCTGCGACCAAGCCTCCACGTACCTTTCAATATCCTCCTCGCTGAAAACCCCCTCCTTCACGGTGGACGTACGCAGCATCTCCCTTAAAACAAGATAGTTGTTCCTGCTAAAATACCTCTCAGGAACCTTTTCCAGCTGGAAGAAGAAAATGTACCAGCTCCTCCTCAACTGCTCAGGGAGGTACTTCACCTTCTCCTGCCAGACAGCCGGGTGAGGCGCGTTCATCACGATAAGCCTTTCGGTTGCTTCAGGATGAGTCATCGCGAAAGCCCACGCGACGACCCCTCCCCAGTCATGGCCAACGATCACAGCCCTCCTCTCACCGAAAGCCCTTATCAGCCCAAAAACATCCTCCACGAGCACGTTTAACCTGTAACTTTCAACCCCTTCAGGCTTATCACTCAGGTTATAACCCCTCATGTCCGGCGTAACAACCTTAAACCGTCTAGCCAGGACCGGTATCTGCTTCCTCCAAGAATACCAGAACTCTGGGAAACCATGCAGAAGAACAATTAGCCTCCCCTCACCCCTAACAGCACAGTGAAGCCGCACACCATTAGCCTCTACAAACACATGCTGAACCCCTTCAGCCATCACACACTCACCTCTCGCCATCCAACCACGTTAAAATCCTCCAACCATAATACCCGTCACCAAGCCACTTTTAAACCGTCCACCACACTTTAACCTAACGTATCCTTGAAGCCTAAACCGGTGCCTCTGTAACCTCCTTAATAAATGGTCGTCAAGGATTATTCAACGGCTTCTTAAACGTTCTCTCAAACTGGCTCCCCACACCTTCACTCAGATCCAACAAGATTAGCCTTCCTCATTTTTCCTTTCCCATGACGGATGGTTAAACCATCGGAGGGGTAAACGTGGCGAACCGTCCTGACCAATACGGCAAGGCACCCGTGTAGGACCACGCCTCGGAAAAATTTAAGCCACCTCCACTACCTCTAATTCTTGCAAGAAGCTTAAACTTCTAGAGGGAGTACTCATGCGTGAACTGTTAAGAGAGGTTCAGAAGTTAAAGGTGAGATTGGAAGAGTACTTAAAGGAGGAAAACGCGTTTATAGAAGCTCTAAGAGAGGCAATTAAGGTGCTCACCGAGTTAAGCGAAAAGGCCGAATCGCTTAGTGCAGCCAATAAACCTACCGGTGAGATCGCCAACCTTCGAATTAAAGCCATCAAATCTCTTAGTGAAGCCTTGAAAAAAGAAGGAAAGGCTGAACACGAAAAAAGCCATTTGCTGGAATCATATAGCGCCCTAATTCTAGCATTGGAAGAGGCATCCAGGGATTAACCCCCATCCCCTTCCTTCCCTTTCCAGATCCCCTTAAAACCTTTAGGAGATAACTACTCGGGTATGTTCAAAGGACGCTTACAATTGCAGAAATCTTATGTGCTTAATGTAGTGTTTTGCTTTAATGGTTTAAGGAGGGATTTATTTGCTAAATGTTTTAGAGGATTTTCCTATAGCTAAACATGTAGATTATCTTAACACTGCGGCTATAGGTTTGGCTCCTTGTTGCGTGGTTGAACGAGTTAAAGAATTTGTTGAAAGCGTTTATGGAAAAGGAACCTTAGGGTTGTCCGACGTCGTTGAGGAGCGGATGCATGAAGGCCTCAGGGTTGAAGGTGCAAGGCTGCTTGGTGCCCATGTTAAAGACGTAGCTGTTTTCACCAGCGTCTCAGAAGCATTAAACATGATCGCATGGAGCCTAGGGCTTTCCAGCGGGAACGTGGTATCAGTTAGCCTTGAGTTTCCAAGCGTAACATACCCGTGGCTTAGAGTTGCCCGTAGCTCAAACATCGAAGTTAAGTTGGTTGAAGCTGAAGGCTGGCATGTCCCAGCTGATAAGCTGTTAGACGCCATAGACGAAGAGACGAAAGCTATTTGCGTGAGCCATGTTGAGTACCTAACAGGGCAGAGGATCAACATCGTAAGCTTGTCTAAGGCAGCCCACGACGTTGGAGCGATCTTAGTAGTAGACGGAATACAAGCCGCAGGATACATCCCGATAAACGTAGAAAGCCTCGGCGTAGACGTGTACGTTACTGGAAGCTATAAATGGATGCTCGGACCAGTATCCGCAGCAGTAGCCTACATTTCAAGGAGCCTGTGGGAGAACTCAGAGCCAGCCTTCGTGGGCTGGCGGTCAACCGAGGAACCATTTAACTTTAACCCAGCGAGTTTGAGCTATGCGCCATCAGCAAGAAAGTTTGAATACTCAACGACTGCGTACATTGCGAAAATGGGGTTTGCAGAATCAATAAAATACCTAAGACGTGTTGGCATAGAGAAAATCTACAGCCATAACATGAAGCTGTCAGGCATGCTTATCGAAGAATTGGAAGCACTTAGAAACGTGAAGGTAATTACACCCCTAGATGAAAAGGAGAGAGGAGCAATAGTCACGTTCAAAATTGAAAGGGATGCAAAATACGTGGCAGATCGACTTCGCCACCTAAAGAAACCTATAGAGGTAAGCGTCCGTAAAGGAATGTTAAGAGCCTCACCACATCTTTACAATACAGAGCAGGACATACTCTACTTAGTAGAAAACTTGAAAAAACTAACTCAATAATTATCTGCCTCGTCTCCCACTTACCTGGGGAAATAGGGAAAATTCCCTGCGAACCTTGAGAAATCTTCTTTAGCTTAAACATGGTTAGGTTCCTCTTGGTTCTCTCACGTTTAAAGAAAAAAGAGGAGGGGTTACGTTAACTGAAGGAATCAAAAGAAAGAAGTGGAGGTAATGCCATACAGGGAGTGTAGAGGGGGAATTAAGAGGGCGCGGGCGCTTCTAGCTTAAGTATAACATGGACGTGTTGCTCCTGTTTTCTCCCGTAAACTGGAGGTATTATGGCGGCTGGACGGCTGTCGCGCGAATGCACGGCGCCGTTTGTCGCTCCTGCATGATCGTCTGCAGAGTCCACGACCCAGTACTAGTAGCCCATGGCGCATTTTACTGGCAAACTACCCTGACAACGCACATTGAAGACATGCGCTTTTGGAGTGAGAGCGAAGGCGGGTATCTTCTAAGCATGACCCTTACGGGGAGAGACAGGAAAAGACTTCTAGGGCTTCTGGATAGCCGGAATGAATCCTTTCCTTTTTTAGCCGTCAAAACGATGTCATACTGGTGGTAGTGGTGGTTGATGTTTTCGTTGGGACAAGTGGTTGGTCATACTTTTGGAATCCTGAGGAGAGCTTTGACTGGTATGTTAGGGAAAGCGGCTTTAACGCCGTCGAGCTCAACGCTAGCTACTACAGGTTTCCATTCCCCAACCAAGTTAAGGCTTGGGCTAGGAAGACTCCTAAGGGGTTCAGATGGGCGGTTAAAGCATCCCGGTTCATAACCCACGTTTTCAGGTTCAGCGAGCGCGCCGCCTCCACGTGGCGGAAGTTTAAACGCCTCTTCACCCCCCTAGATGAAAAGATAGACTTCTACCTTTTCCAGCTTCCACCAAACCTAACCCCCACAAGCAAAACAGTAAAGAAGATAGAATCCTTCATCGAGGAAACAGGTTTAGGGTTCCGCTTCGCCATAGAGTGGAGGAACAGGAAATGGTTTAGTGAGGAATGGGTTGAATGGGCACGTAGCCTAGGCGTAACCATAGTGTCCGTGGACGCACCCGACCTCCCACGTAGAGTATTCGCGGTTGGAGGAATAGTATACCTTAGAATGCATGGCAGGACAGCGTGGTACTCCCACCTCTACACGAGGAAGGAGCTTGAAGAGGTGGCTGAGAGCATCGTGAGGCAGCAGCCCACCTCGATCCACGTCTTCTTCAACAATGACACGGGCATGCTCCCAAATGGAAGGGAAATGATGGAAATCCTAAACCTCAAGTTTACCGCACGCTAACAGGCACCTTCAGGGGGCTGCTGCCTTCCAACGCCTCCCCCGACAACCCTAAGCAGAGGGATGCTGGCTAAGGCGAGGGACGCTGCTGAAACGAAGAGGGCAGGATAGCCCAGGTTCTGCGCCACCACGCCGCTTAAAGCCGACCCTGCTATGCTTGAGACGGAGACTACGGCGTTATACGTCCCAATGGCCTCCCCCCTCTTCTCCCGCAGCGTGATCCTCACGGCGGCGGCTGGCCCCGCCACGTTCAAAATCGCCCACGTGAAGCCTGAAAACATCATAGCTACGATCACCGCGGCGACGCCATCCTTGCTCCTAGCCATCAGCCATGACAACGCGAAAACGGCCAGTATGACAGCCCTCCCAGCAGACGCCCCCCGCTGCACATAGAAGCTCCTCCCCCTAGAAATCCTCTCAACTCTTGAATAGGTCGCAGCCGAAACGGCTGAACTCGAAAAATAGGCTAAGAACACCTCACTGTTCGTAGCAGTCATATCCCTAAGAAAGATCGGGAGAAGGGAATATCCAAGAGACGTGGACGTAAACATTAGAAACGTGGATGCAAGGTAAAGGGCGAATGGGCCCGTAGCCTTCCCCTTGAGCCTCCCGCCTTCCCCCTCCCCTCTCAGCTTCCCTCGAACTCTAACCTCCTCCCGTGATGGGGGATCCCTGATAAGGGTGAAGGCGTAGGTGAGGCTTATCCCCCCTAGAACGGCTGAAAAGGCGAAAAGTTCCCTGTCGCTTGAAAAGCGAACCCACATTGTCCCTACGGCTAACCCTGCAATCCAGCCTAAGCCCCCAACCCTGTTAAACCTCCCGATCTCCCTTTCCCATTCATCCTCACTAGAAGTTTCAGTTATGAGCAAAACGGCTATCGGCACGCAGAGGGCAGTGGTGAAACCTGCAATCACACTGGCAAGGAGCGCATACGTTACGCTCGCCACATAATAGAACATGACGCCTGCGACGGTGAAGCCAAGGAAGCCTCCAAGCACGTACTTTCTCCGCTCCATCGTTCCGTCAGAAACCCGTCCAAGAATTATCGACGCCAAGGCCGCCGCCAGGTTATAGAGGGCCACAGCTAAACTTGCCTCCACCAGTCCTCCACCAAGCTCCCTCACGTAAACCGGTATCAGCGGAGTCATAGCAGCGCTTGCCATCTTAAAGGGGAAATAAGCCCTGTACCACTTCACACCTAATGCCCAGCCTACTCGGAAATGAGGGAAACAAGCAAAAACCGGTATTTAAAGTTAACTTAGACATAAACGTCTAAAAACAGCCTCTTACCACCTTCAACAATTAAGAAGCACGAACATAAACCGAGGCTTCAACCCGCCGAACCCGCAACGATTTTATACTCTCACCATCCTTCAAATCTTAAGGGCACGCCTACACGATGAAGCGATCCGGCAAGAACGACTCGTAAACGAGGATGATTAGTCAAAGTTACGCTGAGGGGCAACACCTATCCAACCAGTTAATACCCGAGCTCCACCCACCGAAAAGCATCCAAGCACCCACACCGCCCCCATCAAAATCAGCCCCCCGCCCCAACCCTTAAATCCCTAAAACATGCTAGACACTGCAAGGAACCCTCGTTTTCCAGTCAACGTTTCCTACGGGTATGGTGGAGAAGGAGGCGCCGACACCCAAACCCCCAGCATTCATCACGGCGGAAAGAAATAATTCTAGAACCCCTGGTGCCCGGCTTCAAAACCATCAAACTCAAAAAGAGGACCACTTTGAACCCGCAAAGAGAGACGTAAAAGAGAGAACCATCTGCCCGCATCCAAGCTACCGAAACAGAAGGTGAAAGCGGTGACAACTTCCGATAGATTAAAGAAAGCAGTTGACAACATAGTATTTAGTATTCTTCGAGGTGTCTCTTTGGGTTCAGACGTTATCGACGAAAAAATCTTTAAAAGCGAAGTCGACCCGGCTCTCATGCTCTCCTTCGTTAAGTTTGCCGCCGAAAAGATGGCAGAAACCTTCGGGCCAACATATAAGCGTCTCATCATAGAGTACGCCTTAAAGTTCGAGTCGGAGCTGCTGGGTGAGCGCCCCCCAGAAACCATCGACGACATCGAGCAACTAGCCAACTACCTACTCAGCAGGATTGAAAAGCATCCCAAGAGCTACTGCGCCCTTGTTTACGGGATGAGCAAAGTCGACCAGCTACTCCAAGGCGGGTCAGGAACAGCAAGAAGCGTCTCAGCTTCGGTACTGAAAAAAATATTCGAAGATTCAGGAATGCTAAACCAGCTGATCGGATCAACCGCCAACCCGTACGAAGCACTAACAAAGGTAGAGGAGCTCCTCGCCTCCATAAAAGCCAACATGCCCGGAGAAATAGTCCTCCAAAACCTCTCAAACGGCAACCTTCGCATAATCATCCGCGATTGCCCTTACGTTGACGCTTGCAAGCGGATGCGCTCCGAAGGCCTCTGGAGACCCGACGGCACACCAGAATGCTACCTCCTAACACGGTCAACCGTAATCGCCGAAATCATAACCGGCAAGCAATACGACTACAAAGTTGAGGAGCTCACCCCTCCAGAACGCTGCAGCGGATACGTACACCCCATATAGCCCGTAAAAACACCCACCAACCCGCCTAAGCCACACCTCACCCCTCCACCCTTAAACTGAAAGACGCTTAAACCAGCTCAGAACACAATTTTTTATCTGGAAACCACACAAAGGGTACCCTACCTTAACGTTTGAGGAGGCGTCTTATGCCTGAACATGAAAAAGACGGGTTAAAAGGGAGAAAGGCAACACTCTTCTCGCTTGGACTCGCAAACTTCATGCACCGCGCCGACATCGAAGCCCTCCCAGCATACATCACGTCGATAGCACGCGAATTCGCCGAACCCAGAACAATGATGGGCCTAATGGTCTTCGCCAGAACAATATTCTACACAATCGCAGCACCAATCTGGGGATACATAGCAGACAAATACTCCAGAAAAAAGTCCTACTAGCCGGATGCGCAACATGGGGAATCCTAACATTCATCTCAGCATTCGCCCAAGACTACAACCAGCTCCTAGCACTAAGAGTACTAATAGGCGTAGGATTGGCATCGGGTAATTCAAAATATCCAGACGAGACCTCCTAGAAATAGTGAAAATCCCAACAATGATCATCCCCTTCGTCCAAGGAATAGCAGGCATGATCCCCTGGACGGTACTCGTTGCACAATCACACTTCCCTTAATTATGCTCTTCAATCATCTGCTTAGTTTCCGCCACTATTTCGCTTCTCTTTTCCTTCGCTTTCTCGTTGATAATTTTAGGGTTTATTGCGTACCTAATTACCCATTCTTCGTTTGCCTCGCCAAGATTCTTCACACTCACTTTGAATGGTTTAACCTCAAAATTAGGTAATTCTAGCCATCCAATCCACTTTAAAAACCCTCTAACAAAATCTCTCTCCACCTTGTTTCCTCCGTCATTCTTTTCCAAAAAATAATCCATAATTTTTCTCCTTACCTTTCCCACTACTCTTCTCTTCATCTCCGATAAGATTCCATCTAACTCATCAAATAAACTTACGGGTAACGTAATAGCCATACTCTTTCCATTAGCGTACTTCCATACTAACCCATCTTCAATTATTTCCTTTCTTTTCTCCACCCACTCTTTAATGGGACCTGCTTCCTCACGACTTAACACAACATCGACACCTGAAACACGGTATGCTAGCCCCGATGCTAACGCTACCCCTTTCCGCGTCCCGAGAAACGGCAAAAACACTAAAGCAAGAGAACCGCTGTAATTAAGACGGCTATACACAGCCAACTCACATCCTTCCTTCCTTAAGCGGACATTCACCTTCAAAATTCTTGGCTTTCCAGTAATAACTGGCGCCTTTAACTTGCACATTCTTGAGAACTCCTCATAAAACGCTAAGGCTTCTGAAAACATTTGTTCAATACGTGGATGAACAACAAACTTCTCTATTAGTTTGCCATACGCATCCCAAGCGCCTTTAATGCCAGCTCCCTTCTCTCTTAACATTTCCTCAAGCACCCTCGGAAAACCACCTAAAAACTTCCTCCATGAAAGAGAATACACCTCTTCAATATTTGTCCTTTTAATCGCTCCCCCTCCTGAAATTAACCTTCTCCGCTAGCCCTAGCCTCTCCAGTGTTCTTAGCGCATCGGCAACCGTAGGCTCCCCTGTTAACTGCTTTAAAACCCTGTCAATATTATCGAAAATTAACAACTGCTTAGCCTTGATTCGAAGGAGATCTGGTTCAACGTGGCCATCACCTATAATAAACTGAGCTTGGCTTTCTCCAACGTATAACAAGCCTAGCATTTTTTCAACCGGGTCATGGCTTTTCAAAGCCTTAACAACCAGCTCGTGAAGCCATCCAGGTATAACACTGTTAATACTGGTTTTTTTACCGGGACGAAACCCCATCTCTATAAAAAGATGCCCCAATTCACTTGATTCTACAATCATAACTGAACTATGTTTTGGACCACGTCTCATCGTTACATCAGCGTTTGTTAACTTTTTTATCATTTCCAAGTATCCCTCCTCTTCCAATTTACGAGAGCAAAAAATAGCTCTCGGCCCCGTTCTTTTTTCTGCCTAAGGTGTCCATCTGACATTAAACCCCCGCCACTCTTACCGAAATTAATTATCACGTCGACGCTGTCAATGCTCGCATTAAGGAGGAACGCTTTTATTGCTTCGGCAAGCCCCTCATGTTTTCCGCTTTAAACATTCCAGGGGTGTAAAGCGTAGAAAACTGTGTTTTTCCCTTAGGTTCGAAACACTCTAAAAATTCCTGAGCAGGCTGGTCTATCTCGCTTAGCAGCACGGAGAGCCTGAGGATGGTTGCCCCACCAATAGCCCTATTCGGATCATACCTTAGATCTTTAAATAATTCAATTTCATTCAACGCGGCTATCTTCCGACCTAAAGCTTCCTCAATCTTCCTTACAAAATGCATTACACGCTCATACTTGTCCCTTGGTACGACGTAAACCATTCTAGGGTCTATACTAGTCTTAATAAGGACATTAGGCGTCACCACCCTTCTCACCTTACCGTCATTAAAGATGACAGCGTTAAACACGCGCCAAGGTTGCTCTGCTGGCTTCGCAGCTACTCGTCTCTCAACTTCCAAAAGGAGGTTAAGCAGCAACTCCTGCCTATCAACCTTCACAACATCCGGAATGGAAAGTATAGATGCAGCAGCCCCAAGTTTTTCAACGCCGATAATACGTAGAAAACCACGTAACACTCCTATAACTGACCATTCATGACCTCCCTCTTCCTTAATTATCTCCCTCGCCATCTCTGTAAGGCTATTCCCTTCTTATCCATTGTTTCAATAACCTTCTCGTAATCAATTAAACGAAACTTCTTTTTTATCTCTACTTCAACACCTTCACGTCTCAAGTCATATCCCACTTTATTACATATCGTATCCCATACATCAATGGGATACTGAATTTCCCCTTATTGAAATCATACAGCTGGGGGCTATTAAATTTCATTTGTCTCGCGATTTTCTCTAACGACTCCCCCTTCTCTCTTAATATACTTGCTATTTTACCCTCACCACGCTTCAAGAAAACTCTCCCATAAATATCCAACCTTACATTCTGCCTCTGAAAGTCCTCCACAATACTCCTAGAACTTTCTTCCCTCCTCCAAAGAAGGTCATAAATGATCTGTAACCATCTTTCAGGAACCAGACGCCCATAAAAGAGTACACTCCCATCAATTTCGTTAAAATCAACCCCTGTAACCTCCTTCACCAACTTAACAAATTTTCTAATACTCACTTTTCCTCTCACACCCTCAACCTTCTCTAAAAGTTCTTTAGGAACGGGAATTCCACGAGCAAGCAGACCTTTCCCTCCCACTCTGTACAATACGCTCTTCAAGGCATCCGCAAATATGCTGCAAGAAACATCCCTTCTCAACCTAAACTTTTCAAACAACCACTCCGCCCACTCTCTTACAATACCTCTCTCAGAACGTATAATCCTCCCCAAAACTTCAACCGCCCTCTCCTCCTCCCTCTTAAACTCATTAAGAATTCATTTCAATGCATAGACATCACTCCCCCTCCACAACTCCTTCAACCTCTTCACATCAAAAAACAAATTCCTCCATCTTTCTCCTCCATTCTCAACCTTTCCACCCTCCTTTCTTGACCTCTCAACTTTTCCAGCTTCTTTAGCTGTCCTCTGCATTACCTCTTCAAGCGTCTTCCCTTCCGCTGCCTCTCTTAAGGTTTCTCCTCTAACTGCAGCGTCCAGTCTTGACAGCGGCTGAATGGACTGCCTTCCTCTTGCAGTCTCACCAACCCTTAACAGTACTTCCTCCCGCCACGACAACCTCTCAGCCGTCTCGCTAACGTCTCCTTCACCTTCCCTTCTCCTTTCACCCCTCCACGAACCCTCAAACACGCCGACCCCTCCAACGCACCGCACCCATCATTCTTAAAATGAGAAAAACAATTTAACTTATTTTCTGGAGAAAAGAAGTTAACTTATAAATTATTTTTTGTTAATAAATCTATAAAACTATGGAAATAACATACATTAAAAGTCTGCTATTTTATTTTTATCATCAGAAATTATTCCGAAAGCGAGCTAATTGATACGGTTACTTCCGGACTTGGGTGTTTGAGACCGCTAGGTATCAGCCTCCTGATGTTGCGACTACGGTTTTCGGGTTGATTGTCGTGGGCGTGGCTATTGGGAATGCTATGGGTGGGTATATAAGGGGATAGGCTTCATGCGTGGAATCCGGATAAGGGGCGGATTTTGACAGTTCAGATATTGATTTTCATGGGTATTCCTTTGACGGCTTTCATTTTGATGGTGCCTTTGGATGCTTTGGGGTATGCCGTTTCGGGCTTTTTGACTGGTGCGGCTTTGAGCTGGTCTGCTCCCGCTGCGGTTCAGCCGATGGTTGCTGACGTGACTAAGCCTGAGGTTAGGGGTACGGCTTTTGCGATTGAGCAGCTTTTTGAGGCTGGGTTTTCGGCTGTGGGGGCGTTGCTGGCTGGATGGCTGGCGGATATTCTCGGCGGCTTTTTCATGGAGTGGATGAATCCTTACGCGTTTTTCTGGATACCTTATCTGGGAGCTATGGTTTTGTTGGTATAATGACTTGGGTGGCTGTGGCATACTGGTCTGGTCAGGCTTTAACTTCTGCTATGCTGTTGACGACGGTGGTGCCGTGGACAGCGTGCTTAATTCTGTTTACTGTGGCGTACAAGTTTTACCCTGTGGATAAGCAGAGGCTGCATCTTCTCTTAGAGGAGCGGAGGAAAGCGTTGGAATCTAGAAAAAGTTAAGTTTTAGTTTTTTCTTTTTTGATGATATCGTTGGATGTTTTTCTAGGTTGCCTCTAGATTTCGTAGCAGGGTTTTACTTATAGGACTTTTTCTTTCTTCGAAAAGGGAAAGACTTTATGGAGGAGTGCTGGGAATACTTTAAAGTTTTTTAATTCATCAGGGTTTTATATGGGTGTGGGAGATGAGAGAAGGGATGTGTGCTGTAAGGGTGGCGGGCTGTGTGGGTTTAGCTCTTAGTGATTGGTTTGGAGGTCAATTGTGAAGGGTGTCTATGTGCTTCTCTTGCGTTTCCCTGAGGATGCTGTGGTCAGGGTTGGCAGTTTGGGGGATGTCTTCTTCAGGTGGGGGTATTACGGTTATGTGGGTTCGGGGATGGGGAGGGGTGCAAGCAGCCTTCATGCTCGGGTTAGTAGGCATTTATCTAGTTCAAAAACCGTTTTCTGGCATATTGACTACGTTACTACGTCGGGGTTTGCGAAAATAGTTGCGGTGTTCCTTGCTTTGAGTAATGTTAGGCTTGAACATAAGGTGGCTAAAGCCTTGAGGTCTGTTGGGGGGGTTGGGGTTAAGGGTTTTGGGTCAAGTGACTGTGATGAGGGATGCGGAAGCCACATGTTTTTCCTTGGGAACAACTTGGAGGAGGCGTTCTCTATGATTATGGAGGCTTTCAGGAAGGTAGGTGTTGAACCGGAAACGATCACTTTTCCCGAGAAGGCATGGTGACCTCTGATAGCCTACTTTTCTATTATTGTCTCCTCTACGCTTTTGCCGAAGTGCCTTCCCTTCTGGCTTATGTGGATTAGCACCTTATCTCCCTTCTTAAGTTTCGCCACGGAGACTGCTTTCCCGTCCTCGCCGACTAGGGCGACTGTTTCAGCGTTCTGGAGGAGCACCTTGAAGGTTTCACCGTCCTTCTCCGCCTCGACCAGGAGGAGCGGCCTCCTCTCTATTTTAACTCTTCCAACCACGGCTTCTCTCGCGTTACCCTTGTAGTCTACGGCCAGCACCTTCTCCCCTGCCTTCAACTCTGAAAGGTATCTTGTTTTCCCGTCGGGTGAGAGCGTGTAGGAGTGAACAGGACCGGCGTTCACCCTGAACGGGCGGGGCGAGGTGAACTCCGTCTCTAGCGTCTCACTATGGACTAGGAAGAGGCCTTGAGCCTGTGACCCGACGAGTATTCCCTCTCCGACCTTAAGCATCGAGCAAGTGTCAACGCAGACCCTGTCTCCCATCCCAACCTCCCTTACGTCAACGACCTTGGCTGGGGCGAGTGGAAGCGCGTGTTCGGTCTGAACCAGCTTCGCCAGCTCCGCTACCTCGTCTAGGCTTTTCGGCTCGTATATTACTCCGTCGACGCCCAGCTCAAGCGTCTGGAGCAGGGTGCGTGCTTCATCAACGCTTTCAGCTTCAGCGTACAGTTCGGTGTCCATCCTGTGAAGGTCTGCTATGATGTTCTCTAACGGTATTATCTTCCAGTCCTCGGCCTCAACTATCACAGCGGTCGCCCCGGCCCTCGCAAGACCGTAAACTCTCTCCTCATCCTCCTTCTTGGCAACTTTAACTATGTAGGCTACGCCTTTCCTTGGCTCCCCTCCGTCATCCAACGCCACGACCACGTCTGCCCCATCGGCCTCCGAGAAAACCTCGACGCTTCCCAGGCTTCGCACCTTCTCCACCATTCCCGGAGGGACGTAGAAGGCGTTTATGCCGTGGGTTAACGCTTCAATAACATACTCTTTTGCGTCACTCCACGGTTGACCCAGCTTTAAAACGATCTTCTTCAAATTTTCACCCCCGCCTTCTCGGCGGCCTCCTCAACTTCGGCATCGTTGAGGACGACCTCCGCAACCGCTTTAACTATCGCAGCAGGGTTCTCGTGCTGGAAGGCGTTTCTCCCCATGGCGACCCCTATGGCCCCCGCGTCCATTGCACCTCTCACCATCCTGAGCACGTCCAAGTCCGTTTCAGCCTTTGGGCCGCCAGCTATCACTATGGGCGCCGGGCACCCCTCAACAACCCTCCTAAACGTTTCAGGGCTCCCGGTGTAAGGTGTTTTAACTATGTCGGCGCCCAGCTCCGCCCCTATCCTTGATGCGTGAGCTATCGCGTCCGGACTTAGGGAGTCTATGTTTTTCCCTCTAGGATACATCATCGCTATTAGGGGGACACGCCACTCGTCGCACATGTCTGCCACGTAGCCAAGCTTCTCGAGCATTTGAGGCTCCCTTTCGCTTCCGACGTTGACGTGGACGGAGACAGCGTCGGCGCCGAGCCTTATGGCTTCCTCGACGGATGCAACCCTCACCTTCCAGTTCGGGTCAGGGCCTAGCACGGTGCTAGCTGAAAGATGCATTATAATCCCGCACTCGGGGGGCCTGCAAAGGTGCTTTATGATGCCCTTGTGGAGGAGCACGGCTGTAGCTCCGCCCTCAACCACTTTACCGACGATTTCATCCATGTTGGTTAGCCCCTTTATGGGCCCGTTGGTGACTCCGTGATCCATCGGTATTATAACTGCCCTCTCACGCCTAGTTATGCGGCAGAGTCTAGCCTGCTTCCCATCCACTTCGACCACCTACCTTACAAGGTTGTATGCCAGCATTAACTCTGCGTTTAAAACGACCGCCCCCGCCGCCCCTCTAATAGTGTTATGGCTTAAAAGAGTGAGCATTAACGTGTTCGGCTCTGAACCCCTCCTGATTCTGCCTACGCTCACGCTCATCCCCGGCACGCTCCCAGCCATCCTGTCAAGCCTGGGCTGAGGCCTGTCAACCTCCTCCCTGACTATGATTGGCTGCTCTGGGGCTGAGGGAAGCTTAAGCCTTTGAGGTTCCCCCCTGAACTCCCGGAGTACCTCTTTAACCTCTCCTACTTCGACCTCGCTCTCCGTAACTAGGAAAACGGACTCGGTGTGCCCGTCCACGACTGGAACCCTATTGCATGAAGCATCTATTTTTATGTTGGCTGGTGAAACCCTGCTGTCCTCAAGCTTCCCGAGGATCTTCCGTGTTTCATTGACAACTTTCTCCTCCTCCCCTGAAATGTAGGGTATGACGTTGTCCGTGATTAGAAGCCCTGGAACCCCGGGGAGCCCTGCCCCCGAAATCGCCTGCATGGTGGCAACGTAAACCCTCTCCAAACCGTACCTGTCATAGATGGGCTTCAAAGGTATGGTTAACCCTATAGTGGTGCAGTTCGGATCCGTCACTATGCAGCCACTCCATCCTCTTCTCTCCCTTTGCAGGTCTATGAGCCTTAAGTGGTCTGGGTTCACCTCTGGTATAATCAGAGGCACGTCCTCCTCCATCCTGAAGGCGCTCGCATTGCTTACAACGGTGCATCCCGCCTCCGCGAACTCGGGCTCTACGTGTCTAGCTATGTCGGACGGGAGGGCTGAAAAGACTAGTGGGGCCTCAGCCTCCCTCACCGAAGTGTTAACAACTTCCATGGATGCCACTTCTTCAGGTACGTTCGTGGGGAGATGCCACTTGGCTCCAGCCACTTCACCATACCTTTTCCCCGCGCTTCTTTCAGACGCTGCCACCGCGACTATGTTAAACCATGGATGGTCATGTAGCAGTTCCACCAGTCTCTGCCCGACGGTTCCTGTACATCCCAATATGGCAACATCCACCTTCTTCACCTTTCAAACCTCCTAACCGGGTTGACTATTCTCTCGATTTTCTGAAGCACCCTATCTTTCTCATCCCAACTCACAAATATTCTAACCCCCGAGCTTAAGGTTAAAATGCTGTGGAATCCTACACCTTCCTCCGAGAGGATCCTTGAAACCTCCTTCCCCTCCACTTTCCCAGCGCCTTTAAGGGTTATCATGGCTAGCTTGCTAGAGCAGGTCAAAGCCTTCCCGAGCTCCTCCTCCATCACCTTACCGTGCAGCGCCTCTAAGATGTTTGCCTCCCCGTCTGAAACGTAAAGCGTCATTGATAGTGGCTCTAGTGCAACGGACACCAACTCGGCCTTAGCCTCCCTTACAGCCATCATAAGCTTTGAGAAAGCCTCCGGACTGGCCGCCCTTTCCCCTATGACCGTCACCGCTAAAATAGGCTTCTCGTAAGCTGAAACCTCCACCTCAGGCTGGCATGCTCCAACTATCAGCGTTCCCCCTGCCAGGATGTCCCCCTCATTAAACCCAACTATCCTTATGTTGACTTCCTCGGGTTTAAACCGAAGGGCTTTAGCGTGGATCACCTTCGCACCAGATGATGCGAGTATAAACGTCTCTCTGGCATCTAGGACGTCCAGCTTACTGTATCCCTTCAAAACCCTCGGGTCACCTGTTAATACCCCTCCAACATCCTTTACGAGGACAACCTCTGAAGCCCCCAGGCACGCTCCCAGAAGAACAGCCGTCGTGTCGCTTCCACCCCTACCAAGAGTTGTCACCCTACCGTCAACGGTTAAACCGAGGAATCCGCAGACCACGGGTACGACGCCCATGCTCAATAAAGGCCTTATCCTCTCATCTACAGCCTTCCTCGTCAACTCTAAAACCGGGTTAGCGTCGCCGAAAACGTCATCAGTGAACACTGGCCAGTACTCAGAGTAGGGATCAACCTCCACGGCGTCGACTCCAATAGACCTTAAAGCGGCTGCCATAACCCTCGCGGAAACAACCTCCCCAAGCGACACTATGGAATCCTTTTCCTGCGGGCTTACGCGGCCACGGGTGGCGTCATCAGCTACCTTTATCAGCTGGTCCGTGACACCCTTCAGCGCTGAAACAACCACCACCGGCCTCTTACCCTCAGCAGCCACCTTCTTGACCATTAAAGCTGCCCGTCTAAGGTCTGCACCAGAACTTATACATGACCCTCCAAACTTGACCACTATGACGTCGCTGGCAACCACTGCCCTTCACCTCCTTGCTTTTGAGGGAGAAACAGCCTTAATACGACATGTACACCCATTTTACCGGTACGACGGGGAAGTCGAAAACTAGCGTTTGCACCCTCTTCTAAATTAACTAAAATTGGCGGGACATCACCATCCATCCAGCAGGGATTTGACCTAACGGAAGCAGATATTGGCGCTGCATCACCAATTCACCCCTGTAGGGGTCTTTAATCTTACTAACTACATTAATATTTAAACTTTTCCCACCGCCCACCCTACTCTTACAGGTGCGAATGGTGCCTGTGGCATAGTGGAGGCTTGCCGTGCAAGCCTCAGCGCTCCCTTCACTTTGTGTCGAACCATTCTTCGGTAAATGCCTAATCACATTTAATCCTCCACCGAAAAGCTTTTTACATCCCCCTTTGACCTAACTCTAAACCTGCAAAGAGGTGTCCGGTTTGGAGGCCAGTGACCCGAAGAAAAGCCTTTGCCAGATAATAGCGGGTGAAATAACCCTTTCAGAGGATCCAGGCGCCTCCATGAAGAAGTGGCGTGAACGGTTCCAGATATCACAGAAAGACATAGCTAAAGCCTTGGGTGTTTCACCCTCCGTGATAAGCGACTATGAAAGTGGGAGAAGGTCCTCCCCTAGAATCGACACCATTCAGAAATTTGTTAAGTGCCTTATCGCCCTCGACGAAAGCCGCGGCGGCTCAATAGTCAATGGTCTCTTAAGAATGATGGGGCGCGAAATACCGTCAGATGTGATCCTCGACATAAGAGAGTTCTCATATCCTGTAAAGGCTGAAGCCCTCTGCGAACACTTAAAGTGTGAGGTTCTTGCAAATGAAGATATGCTCAGTAACGCCATCTATGGATACACCGCAGTCGACGTGGTGAACGCCATCCTTAAGCTATCATCAGAGCAGCTCATCCTACTCTACGGCTCAACCCCCCAGAGAGCTGCAATATTTGCTAACGTTATAAGCGGAAGGGCGTCGATGGTGGCGATTAAAACCAGCCAGCTGGGACTGTCAGAGATGTTGAGGCCATCCGTAGTCATCCTGCATGGGCCGAAGAAAGTAGACCCTCTCGCGGTGAAGATCGCAGAGGTTGAAAGAATACCGTTAGCGCTATCCATGATAAAAGGGGTAAAGAACCTGGTTAAAGAGCTAAGGGAGTTTATGCCCCACCAAATAACGTGAACGGATGCGGCAGCTAAACCTTCTATCACACGTCAAATCTCCTCTCTTCTATCTATCACAGAGTTTGCGTCTGCACCCGTACCTATGATCGTCACAGGCCTCCTAAGCTGCGACTCAACTTCCTCAACGAACTCCACGGCCTTCCTTGGAAGCTCTTCGAAGCTAGTCGCACCTTGGCACTCAGGGTACACCACGTCAAGCTTAGTTATTGCTACCTGGGTTGCTCCGTTCAACCTGACAGCCCTTCTAGCCAGCTCGAAGTTGAAGGGAGCAGCCCTCCTCTTCCTACCGGTCACGGTCGCAACCTCAAGCCACCCCCTCCTCTCCGCCTCCTCCTCACTTAGCTCCCCTGGAAGAGGGCCTCCTCCAACCCTCGTCACGTAAGCCTTAAAAACAACTAAAACCTCGTCTACCTTCGTTGGCCCTATGCCAACGTCCGCACACGCCTGCGACGCGGTAGTATCCTTACTTGTAACGTAAGGGTATGTCCCATGGTAAAGAGACAGGAACGTACCCTGTGTCCCCTCTATTATAGCGTTTTCCCCCCTGTCCACGGCTTCGTTTAGCTCGAGGGAGACGTCGGTTAAGTATTCCTTCAACTCGTCGACGTCCCTAGCAAGCCTAACAGTTCTCATGGCTCTCTCAGCGTTACATGGCCCACATCCCGTTCCTGTACTGCCGATCTTCCCGGAGAGATGGCGTGACCCCCGGTCCTGCTCGATATGTCTTGGCTCTATAATAGCGCAGTTATAATCCACTCCCACCCTTCCCTTGACACCAGCCTCCTCAACCTCTTTAAGGAAAACATTTGGGTCGACGAGGACGCCTGCCCCTATGAGCACCCTTGCCCCCTCATAGACGAACCCGCTTGGAATCTGCCTTAACTTGAACCTTCGCCCCCCATACTCTACGGTGTGGCCGGCGTTAGTGCCACATCCTCCTCTCGCCACGACTGAAGGCTTGTCCTTCAGGGCAAGGTACGAAATAACCTTCCCTTTTCCCTCGTCTCCGAAGAATCCCCCAACGACAACGTAGCACGTCAACCCTTAACCCACCTCAACAGAATTCAGAACCCTTATCATCAGGGCTTAAGCTCCCTTAAAAATGGTTCGCCCTGCACATAGCCTTCCCACCAACCCCCTTAAACGAAAATCCTTTTTAACGCTTCTTAGCAACATTCTTCATGGGTGGCGATGATTTAAAAGAGAGACAGACCTGGGAAATGGTGAAAAGGCATTTGGATGAGCCTACCCCCAACCACACTCTTCCACCTTTCATGTTGGTAAGGTCAGCAACATACCTTCTTCCTCACAGCTTCAGCTCAGAAGACCGTCGTAGTCATCATCCCCCAAGCTATGAAGGGGGGGAGGAAGCCCTTAATAACTTATCTCCTTCCTTCCACCTTGAAAGCCCACTTTTAAAATAGTACATAAGCTCTCCTTTGAACCGTTAAACGGGCCTCTCCCTCACCGAAACCGCACGTCCCTCGCTCACTTACCGAGGGCTCATCTACTTTTATATGCTTTTAATGTTAATATCTTCCTCGTGGTAACTTTAAATAGTGGAGGAGGTTTTCTTCCTACGTAACTCAGTTCCCCTGTCCGGAGTGGTGGTATAGGTGACCAAGTACGTCATGGTGACCGGAGGTGTAATGTCTGGTATAGGTAAAGGCGTCACTACCGCGTCGATAGGTAAGCTATTCCAGTTTAGGAACTATGATGTTGAAGTGATAAAAATAGACCCCTACCTTAACGTTGACCCCGGTACGCTCAATCCCGTAGAACACGGGGAGGTTTACATCACGGAGGAGGTCTGGGAGTTCAGGCCGGTTAAAGGATTCAAACTCACCATCTCCGAGATAGACCAGGACTTTGGGACGTACGAGCGCTTCCTCGGGAAGTTTATTTCACCCGAGCAGAACATAACGTCCGGTCAAATCTATCTCACGGTTATCCTTCAGGAAAGAAGGGGAGAATTCTTAGGCAGAACCATACAAATCATCCCTCACATAACTGATGAGATCAAAAGGAGAATTAGAGGTGTCGCCGAGAAGAAAAAGCCGGACATCCTGCTGATAGAAGTAGGAGGTACGGTCGGCGACATAGAAGCAATGCCCTTCCTAGAAGCCATTAGGCAGTTTAGGCTGGAGGAGGGTAAAGGGAACACTGCCCTCGTGCACGTGACCTACGTTCCCTTCCTAGAGACGGTTCAGCAGCAAAAGTCGAAGCCAACCCAGCATAGTGTGAGGGCGCTTCAGGGAATGGGGCTTCAGCCAGACATCATAGTGTGCAGGTCGGAGGAGCCACTGTCGGAAGACGTTAGAAGGAAACTTAGCCTCTACTGCAACGTCCCCCCTGAAGCAGTAATATCGAACCCCAACATGGAAGTTATATACAAGTTGCCGCTCCTTTTTGAGGAGCAGAGGCTAGGAGAATACCTGTGCAAGATCCTCTCCCTCCCCCCACGGAAGCCCTCCCTTGAAAAGTGGAGTCGTCTCGTCTCCCTATACGAAAACGCTAGGGAGACTGTTAGGATAGCTATGCCGGGAAAATACACTCAGATAGTTGACAGCTACATAAGCATTAACGAGGCAATTAGGCATGCCGCCGCCAGCCTCGGCGCCAAGCCAAGCATAGAATGGATAGACACCACGAGCTTTGAGGAAGACCCTGGCAGCGTGGAAGTCCTCGAGAACTTTGACGGCATCCTCCTAACGCCAGGATTCGGAATGAGAGGCGTGGAGGGGATGATCCTCTCTGCAGAGTATGCAATAGAGCGGAGAATCCCCTACCTAGGAATATGCTTTGGAGGGCAACTTCTCTTCGTAGCCTTCTGCAGGAGCATCCTCGGCTTAAAGAATGCTAACAGCTCGGAGGTTAACCCAAGTGCTCCCCACCTTGTCGTCGACCTTCTACCGGAGCAAAGGAAACTTAGGAATAAAGGCGGAACCATGCGTCTCGGAGGACATAAAGTGTACTTGGTTAGGGGCACGAAGCTGTGGGACGCCTACAAGCAAGACGTCGTAGTTGAACGCTTCAGGCACAGATACCATATAATTCCCGAGTACGCCAGAAAGGCCGAGGAAGCAGGGATGAAGGTGTCAGCCTACGACGAGACAGGCAGAATAATCAACGCAATAGAACTTGAAGACGGATGGATCGTCGGGGTGCAGTTCCACCCGGAATTTAAGAGCAGACCTGACAACCCTAGCCCAGTGTACAAAGCCTTCATAAGAGAGTCTCTTAAAAGGAGGAAGGGGGGCTAGCAGCTTCGCCGTCACCCAACCAAAAATGCTTCTTAACGTTAAAGTGTGTTTTAGGGTATCTCGATGTACTCGTATGCTTCCGTCATCGACTTGAAGCAGTAGTGCACCTTTTGGTATTCCCTCCTGAACTCGGCTACCTCCTCACGGACAATTTCCGGCTTCTCTCCGTCGACGACCACCTTCTTTATGAACTCAGCTATTTCCTCCATTTCACCCTCTTTCATCCCTATCCTGGTTACTTCGCTGGTTCCAAGCCTGATCCCGCCGGGGTTAAGGTAGCTCCTCCCCTCGCTTGAATCCCAAGGGAGAAGGTTCCTATTAACTATTATCCCCGCCTTCTCTAAGAGCCTCTCTATGTCTCCGCCCAGCCCAACCTTACCCTTAAAACCTGTTACGTCCACTATTAACGTGTGCGACTCGGTGAAGTCCTTGTGCTCTCCCAAGACGTTAAACCCCCTCTCGTAGAGTGCCTGCGCTAACGCCTTAGCGTTCCTAATGACCTGCCCAGCATACTCCCTTCCGTACTTCATGAACTCTGCTAGTGCTATGGCTAATGCAGCCACATGGTGAAGGTGATGGTTGCTGGTCAAGCCCGGGAAAACCGCCCTCCTTATCGCTTCACCATGCTCCTCCCTAGCTGCTATAAGGCCGTGCTGCGGTCCGGGAAGGGTTTTATGCGTGCTCATCTGCATCGTGTCCGCTCCCTCCCTTAACGGGTCTTGGAAGTATCCCCCCGCTATCAGCCCTGCTACGTGTGCCGCGTCATAGCACACGTATGCGTCCACTTCCCTTGCAACCTCGCTGAGCTCCTTAACGGGGTGGGGGAAAAGAAACACTGACGCGCCGAAGAGGACGAGTTTTGGCTTAACCTCCTTTATCTTCTTGGCGGACGCATCCACGTCTATGTTCATCTCCTCCCTGTCGAAGACGAAGTACTCAACGTTAAGCCCGTGGACGGCTCCTGCCGTCCCTCCGAGAAACCTGCCATTCTTCGTTTTCATGGCGGCATGACTTATATGCCCCCCGTTTGGGATGGAGAGCGCCATCATGGTGTCTCCGGGGCTCGTGAAAGCTGTGTAAACTGCAAGGTTCGCTATCACCCCTGAGACAGGCCTCACGTCAACGAACTCCGCTTTAAAGAGCTTCTTAGCCAAATCTATGCATAATAATTCGACCTCATCTATGTACCTGCACCCGGCGTACACCCTCTCCCCCGGCCATCCCTCAGCGTACCTATGCGCGAAGTCGCAGAGGAGGGCCTCCCTAACAGCCGGGCTAGCCACGTTCTCGCTTGCGATTAAGGGTATGCATCCGCGGAAGAAGTTATGGTGCTCCTTCATTAAGGCTCTCACTCTAGAAAATGCTTCTTCAGGGTTCAAGCTTTATCCCTCAAGGAGGATCGTTTAGCAAAGGTAAAAAGACACGTAATACTTATAACTATGTTGGTTACAAAAGGTTTCCCTACGGCTTGCTCTGGAAGAGGGGGAGAGGAGTTGAGGGCTGAGCCAAGCCTTGCAGTTGCCGAGAGACGCTTCTCTCTGAGAAGATGTCTAGCATTAGTTTTGGTGGGTGCATGGAACGCTGAGGCAGTATCCATGGGGACTTTCCCGTATGAGTTCCTTTATCCGTCAAACATTGTTGTCACGTTCATGTATTACGCCCTCCAACTCCTAATACTGGAAGACATTTACTCTCGTTTCGACCTCAACTACAAGGACGTCTTCTTTCTAGGCGTTCTCTTTGGACTGCTGGAGGAGGGGGTGATGACGTTAACGTTCTATGCCCCAGTCACCGAGTGGCTTAAGCCTGGATACGGCCGTTTCCTGGGGTTAAACACTGTCTGGGCTACCTTCCTAACAGTCTTCCACGCCGTTTACACGGTAACCCTAACCTTCCTAATAGTAGACCGGTACTTCCCGAGGAATAGAGGCCCAATTCTGACAAGAAGAAAATACCTACTCGTCTTAACCTACTTGGCGGCTCTCTACGTTGGAAATCCGATCTACGTCTCAGTGACACAGCATTTTAAACCTAGGCTGGAGGCGGCGTTAGCGGTTGCGTCTCTCATAGCAGTATTCGCCATTTTATCTGTTAAGAGGGTGAAGGACAGGTCGCACTCGAGGACGTTACTTGGGGGGGAATATGAGGGAGGCGGGAGGAAGGTGAAACGTTACGTTCCAGTAGTTGACGTTTCCATCTTAACTCTCCTTCAGATTGCCTGGTGGTTGCCTTACTCCTACCAGTATGAGGGTTTCCCTGAGGTAGGCGCGCTCGTTTACCTGCTTCTCTTCGTCACGTTAGCTCCCTTAGGATTTGTAATGTACCTTAAGCGAAGCGGGGGGGCGTGGGAGGAAAGGTTAAAAGTCATAACTGCAACCATCATAGGCTTCTATGGCTCCCTTGGCGCCCTAGGCTATTTCCTCGCAAACGACTATGTGTCGTCCACCATCATTCTCTTCACCTTACTCGTAGAATTAGAGTTGGTTTTCAAGAAACCGATCGTTCTCAGAGCTCTCTCAAAGCTCGAAAGGAAGATCGTGAACTTCCTTACGTAAGACCAGCAGTTTTATATGCGTACCCAAACATCCAAACATAGCTTTCTCAAGGCTAAAGCCGGGGATGCAGCCTTGCCCTACAGGATAAAAAAAGTGAAGTGTCCTGAGTGCGGCTACGAGTTCCCTAAAGTTCTTCCAGTCGACTGCCAGAAAACCCACTTTCTCTGCGTTCACTGCTACCGAAAGGAGAGACGAGAAAAGACTTCATGAGATCTTAACCGTTATTTTTACTGGCTTAGCCCTGCTTTGATCGTAAACGAAGAGTACGTCTCCGCTCTTAACGTTCAACTCTTTTATTTTCTTATCGTCGCCCTCTATTAACCTTGCCTTGTAAACGAGCCTTACAGGCTCCCTTAGCCCCCACGTAGCGCTAAGCCTGCCTTTAAGCTCCCCTACCGTTTCCTCCGGATCCAAGGCGTACTCCACCCCTTTCAAAGCGTACTCCTCACCGCAAACAACACATTTAGGATTCCTTCTAAGCGGAACTAAGGTGAACGCCTGGTTTAAACCGTCATAGAACAGGAAGCTGTCGAGCGGCTTCAAGCCAAGAAGGATCTTTACAACTTCCTGCGACTGTATACCACCTATCACGCAGCTAACAGTGACGACTGCAGGGAGCGCCTCCCTCACCTTTACCCTTTCCCTCTTCTTCCTTTTCACCCCTAAGGGGGTGCAAATCTGCATCAGCCTGTCTTCTGGGATTAGCGGTTGACATTCAAGGCACGGTGTAACGTAAGGTATCACCACCTGAACGTTCCCCCACCACCCATACATTCCACCGTGCACAAGCGGCTTCTTTAACTCTACAGCTAGAGAGTTTATCCATCGTCTAGCCTCGAAAGTATCTAGTCCGTCTACTATCACGTCGCACTTCTCATAATGCTCCCTTGGAACCTCTGCTATGTCGACCGGGAAGGCTTCAACCTTCACGTCAGGGTTAACTTCCAAGAGTGCATCCCTAGCGGCTTCAGCCTTGTTCCGTCCAACATCGTCCTCCTTGAAGAGAAGCTGCCTGTTCAGGTTGGAGACTTCAACCGTGTCGTAGTCTGCAATAAGTATTTCCCCAACCCCCATCATCACCAAGTTTAGGGCCACCACGGATCCTAAAGCCCCTACTCCAGCAATGAAAACAGTAGACCCTCTAACCTTCTCCTGACTCCACTCCTTCAGGAGACGCTGCCTGTGATACCTGTCCTCCCTCATTCCACCAACCTTACTCTTCCCTTTATCCTTTCAGAACCTTCTGCCACGTGGCATACTTTTCAATGTACTCTTTAACCTTCCTTCTGAACTTTTTCATGTCCCTAAGCATCTGCTTTGCAGCATTAGTGTTAAGAGGGGAGTGAGGGTTCGGGAAGTTTAGGAGGGTTCTTAGCGCCTCTATAACCCCAACGATCGTTGTGTTAGGCGTCCATTCTTTCCCCAGTATACCCACGCATACTTCACGCCTATTTATGTTAGGGTGCCATATGGGGGTGTTCCAAAAAACCTTGGGGGGTTTAAACGGGTAGTCTCTGGGTATGAATATCTCTATCTCAAACACTCCTCCATCATACACTCCCGTCCCTAAGATGACACCCTTCCAATGGGTTAAGTCTCCATTCACCGGTTTAAACGTCGGCTCCTCTTTCTCCAGCAGCTTAGCCTCGTAAACTAGGCGGGCGTAAAACTGCTCGTCCGTTAATATTTTTAGCCCCCCAAGTCCTACTGTTCATCCACCCTCAGTCCGGGTTATTACATAGAGTTTGTCGTATTCTTCTACTCCCGCCTCTTTAAGGGTGACATCGTCGTCAAGCTGCATACCCCTGAATGCTATAGCTATCATGTTCGGGGAAACCTTCCTTTTTTTGGCAACCTCCCTCTTAAGTTTTCCTATGTCGGTTTCAGGGGGGAGATCCATCTCCCAGACGTCTCCTCCAATAGCTGAAACCACCCTAACGATCACGCCGTCCTCCTCCTTAAAACCTCTTTAAGTCTTTCTCCCTCAGGATACTTCTACAATTTGGGCACAGCGCCTTCACCTTTATCCACTCTAAAAAGTGGTCTTCATGTCCTATTGCACCGCACTTGGGACACATCAAGATCTTCTCTCCAGGCTTTATGTCGCCGAGGCATATAACACACTTCTGGTCCCAACTCCACTCGCCAACTATCCTAACTTTGGTTATCGCGAACCTATGAGGTATTGGCACAGTCATAGTACCCAACTTTTCTCCCACCAGGATTAAATACGCCCTCTATTCTAAATCTTTTTTGGAAAGGACATGCAAATGGCAGCAGCATTCTAGGAAACATAACTTCTATTGCCACCCTCACCCAAGCCTTCAACCCTTTATTAAGAAAGTTAAAAGACGCGGAAAGGCTTTCAGCCTTCAGGTGCCGCGTTTCCCCTCTAAAGCCTAAGCATCCTCTCTATTCCCTTCCTCGCCTTTTCCGCCACTTCTTCTGGAACCATCACCAAGTTTTCGCTTCTCTTTTTCAGTAAGACATCTCTTATCTTTTCTAAGGTGTTCTTTTTCATGTTTTCACATATTGCTTTGTCCAGCAATGGAATAAACACTTTCCCTCCTCCGATCTCTCTCCGCATCCTCTCCACGAGGCCCACTTCAGTTCCAACAATGAACTTTTCCTTCCCTGACTCCTCAGCGTACCTGTACATCTGACTCGTAGACCCTATAAAGTCGGCGTTCTCTTGGACTTCTGGCACGCACTCCGGGTGAACCATGACCACGGCATCTGGATGCTCCCCTCTCAGTTTTAAAATGTGCTGGGGTTTAAACATGCGATGAACGTAGCAGTAGCCATCCTCTGGAACCGGTATCGTTTTAACCCCTGTAATCCTCTCAACGTACAACCCCAGGTTCCTGTCTGGCCCGAACACGACTTGGGGGGCACCTAGCTTTTCAACTACCTTGGCTGCGTTAGCTGAAGTGCACATGATGTCCGCTTCAGCCTTCGCCTCCGCAAGCGTGTTCACGTAAAGGACCACGGGTATCCCCCTATGCATCTTCTTCACCTCGGCTACCAGCTCTCTAGGACACATTAAAGCCATTGGACATCTAGCTGTAGAGTCTGGAATGTAAACTTCCCTGTCCGGGTTCAGGATAGCGGCGGTCTCCGCCATAAACCTGACTGCTGAAAAAATTATAATATCAGCATCCTTGTTTCTCTGTGCTATCCTTGCAAGTTCAAGGCTGTCTCCAACAGCATCCGCTATCTCCTGAATCTCTATGGTTTGATAGTTGTGTGCGAGTATGATGGCGTTTTCCCGCTCCTTCAACTTTAAAATTTCCTCTTGAAGCCTTGATACAGCCTTCTCCTCGCTGACCTGCATAATGTACACCGCCCCTTTCATCGGTCAACATGCTTTTTCACTATTGTTAACTTAAAGGGGGAACTAAATAAACTTTCGGAGCAACCGTTAGACCATCAAAATAAACTCATTATCCCTAAAATAAATTTAGATCAACCACAGAAACTTCTACAAAAAGGAGACTTCATTTCATTACTCTCTCGTGAGCTGCCCGTATCCATGAACAGTGCAGCCTCAGCCTTAAACTCCTTTTATCGGGAGACCCTGGAAAGATAGTGTTTTTAACGCTTTTCGCTTTAATTGTAAAAGGCAGGCAATCAACGAGGTGTTATGTTGAGAGTTCTCGTTACGGGTGCAGGGGGATTTATAGGGCGCCATCTCTGCGATAAGCTGATTAGTGAAGGATGCGAGGTTCGAGGCCTCTTCCTCCCAGAGGAGCCAGCCGGCGCCTTAGAACGTATTGGAGTGGAGGTTTGGAGAGGTGACCTCACAAAGCCTGAAACGCTCAAAGGAATAGCCGAGGGCGTGGACATAGTTTTTCACCTGGCTGCGCGTGTATCCTACTGGGGCCGGAAAAAACTGTTCTTCGAGGTAACAGTTGATGGAACAAGAAACCTTTTGCAAGAGTGTACACGGGTGAAGCGACTCGTTTACTTTAGTAGCATTGCCGCTTACGGTGTAGGGCGCCACATGAAGGGCTTCACCGAAGACGAGGAGCTGGTTAAGACGGGAATACCATATGGCGACTCAAAAATAGAAGCTGAGAAGATCGTTAGGGAGTTCCACGAGAGGAAAGGCGTTGAATACACTATTCTGAGGCCAAGCAATGTGACTGGTCCGGGAAGCGTGTGGGTGCGAGACGTGCTAGACGTGCTAGACGCCTACTCGAGGAGGGCAGTAACATAAAGTGAAACTTTCGAAACATTATATACTTTCATATGCATGGTAAGTTTGATTGAAATGGAGCGGCTTTATAGAACTGGTGAGGCGGCAAGCTTTTAGGAGTTCATCCTATGACTCTTAGAAGGTGGATTAAGGCTGGGAAAGTTAAGGCTAAAAGAACTGTTGGTGGAGAATTTAGAGTATCTGAGAGCGAAATTATGAGGCTTTTAGGGGAGGGAGAAGTTGTTTCTAGGGCTGCTATCTACGCAAGGGTTTCTTCAAGTGACCAAAAAGATGATTTAGAAAGACAAGTTAAATATTTGCAGGAATATTGTTCAGCTAGAGGCTATAAAGTCATTGAGGTTTTGACGAACGTAGCTAGTGGTTTAAATGAGAAGCGTAGAGGTTTAAGAAAGCTATTCAAACTTGTTGAAAGTACATCTGTGGATATCGTAGTTTTAACTTACAAAGATAGGTTGACAAGATTCGGGTTCAGCTACCTTGAAAAGTTTTTGTTTTTTAAGCCTCATAGAGTTAAGGTTGAGGCGATTTTTGGAGAAGAGCCAAAAGATATGCGACAAGAACTTGTTGAGGGCCTAATAGCGATTATAACATCTTTTGCTGATAGACTTTATGGAATGAGAAGCCATAAGAAGAAGAGGGTTGTTGAAAATGTCAAAAAAGCAATTAGAGACTGTTAGGCTTACAGCAAGCTTCAAGCTTCCCCCTCAAACCAGGTTAGGAAGTTTGTTTACTATTTACAAGCAAATATTAAACGAACTGCTAGGTTATATATCATTTAGGAACATATCTTCTTTTAAAAGGCTTAAAAAAGAGAAGTATTATGAGTTAAGGCATAAATATCCTGATTTGCCTTCCCATTATGTTTATACTGCTTGCCAAATGGCTTGCTCAATCTACAAGTCTTTTAGGAAGCTTAAACGCAAGGGTAAAGCTAAAGGAGATAAACCTGTGTTTAAAAGAGATGTTGTTATGCTCGACGACCACTTATTCTCCATTAACTTAGAAAAAAGGGATGCAAGCATAGCTACTTTAAATGGGAGAGTTAAGGTTAAGCTTCTACATGGAAAATATCATGAAAGGTTTAAAGATTGGAGAATTGGGCAAGCATGGTTAATTAAGAAATGTAATGGTTTGTTTTTGAATGTTGTCTTCTCGAAAGAAGTTGAGTTAAGAAATGTAATAGATGTTGTTGGTGTAGATGTTAATGAGAATAATGTTACGTTAGCTTTGCTTGATGATTTTGATAAGAAGATTACGAAGGAGAAAACTATTAGGACTGCTTACTTTCTTAAGCGTAGAAAAATACAGTCAAAAATTAAGACTGGGAAAACTAGGAGGAAGCTCTTAGCTAAATATGGTGAGAGGGAGAAAAATAGGGTTTTGGATGTTTTATCATAAGGTTGCGAACTGGATTGTTAAAAAAGCATTGAAAAACAATTCTGCAATAGCACTTGAGAACCTCAAAAATATTCGAAGAAAAATTAAATATTCTAGTGAGATGAATGGAAGGCTACATAGATGGAGCTTCCGCAAACTCCAATTAATTATTGAATATAAGGCTAAGTTGAATGGAGTTCCCGTAATTTATGTTGATGCTAAGGGAACTTCTCGCACATGCCCGATATGTGGGGAAAAGCTAAGCCCGAATGGGCATAGAATCATGAAATGTAAGAAATGCGGCTTAGAAGCAGATAGAGACGTTATAGGTGCATGTAACATTAGGTTAAGAGGATTAGAAAAGATAGATGTGCGGAGTTCCGTTCCCCGCAAAAGCCCCTCAATGAAACCAGAGGGGGGAAGACTCCCGCTAACAATTATTATCAAATGTTCCAAAGTTAGCGAGAGTCAGAACGGCGGGACAATGACGTGGACAATTCAAGGGCTAAGAGAGAGCTAAAATGGAGGACGAAGCAGACGTATCAAAGCCTCTTCAACGAAATTTCTGAATGGGTAAGAAAGGAGTACATGGGAAAATAGGTTCCATTGACGACGCTGCCCAGTAGCCTTAAACAGCTAAAATTAAAATCCAAGGAGTTTTAAGGCCTCCTCAACCTCTCCCCTTTCCGGGAGGGCCTCTTGGGCTCCAAGCTTAGTCGTTGATATGGCCGCAGCAACGTTGGCAAACCTAACAGAATCATCCACATTCTTTCCCTCCGCTAAGGCTACCGCTAAAGCGCCGCTGAAGGCGTCGCCGGCCCCGGTGGTGTCAACCGCTTTAACCTTAAATGGAGGAATGTGGACGCTTCTCTCTGCGTTAACAAGGAACGCTCCTCTCTCGCCCAAGGTTATGACCACGTTGTCCACTCCTCTCTCCACGAGGATCGTGCCGGCTGTTGCAGCATCCTTCAAATCTCTTATTTTAACCCCTGTAAGCTCTTCGGCTTCAACCCTGTTGGGGGTTAGAACAGTTACCTTCTCCAGCAGCTTCTCTGGGAGCGGATGAACTGGAGCCGGCGTCAAAACGACCCTTACACCATGCCTCCAAGCTTTCTCCGCAGCGTAGATCACCGTTTCTATGGGGATTTCAAGTTGAAGGGCCACAGCCCCAGCCTCCCTGAAAACCCTCTCAGCCCTGTCGACGTCTTCCCTTGAAACTTTCCTGTCGGCTCCAGGGGCAACGGCTATAATGTTCCTCCCCTCCGAATCTACAAGTATCAACGCTACACCAGTCTGCTCCTCCTCATCCTCAACCAAGTACTCCACTGAAACATCATTCTTAACGAAGTTTTCCCTCAGGAAGCCTCCCCAGTAATCTCTTCCAACCCTACTCACTATGAAAACCTTTGCTCCAAGTCTTGAGGCAGCGACAGCTTGGTTAGCCCCTTTCCCCCCCGGAGCAACCTTAAACCCCTTACCTATAACGGTCTCCCCCAACCTAGGCATCCTATCCAGCTGAACGGTAAAATCCACGTGGCTGCTTCCGACAACCACAACGCATCCTGCCAACGTGCCCATACCTCTTATACTCCCTTCAAACCCCCTTTGAAACCTCCTCTTCGTTAACACTAATGTTTTTCCTCCATTTTAGCCAGCACGCCTATTGAAACCTCTTCATTCCCCCTCTACCGCCTTTCTTGCTAAGGATGTTTTTCTCATTGTTTTTTTATGTAGAAGAAATTATTAGTGCGTTTTGATACTTATTTCTGTGGATATTCCTCAAGGGAGGTTATCTTGTTGGAAGGTGGAAGCGGTGAGTCAGGCATCTCTCTTCTGTCGCCAGAGTTCGTCCACAGGCATGTCAGGTCGTTGGAGTCTATTGTCGAGAACGTGCGGGCAGGACTCGACTCTGCAGTGTCGCGCAGCCTTGAACTCCTGAAGCGTAGGATATTAGATATGAGGGAGGACGTCAGCAGGGAGGTTGTTTCAAAAGTTAGAATTCAATTTGCATCCGAATTAATAAAGAATGTTTTTAGCGAAGCCGTGTCGGGCGTTGTAGACGAGATCGCCCGCAATACAATGGAGGAGGTTACGTCTGCTACCGAGGCTGAACTGGAGGCCTTCAGGGATGCATTAGCCCGCTTCGCCGAGGAATTCACTGAAGCGCTAAGCAGAGAGGAAGCTAGGCTAGTTGAGGAAATATCAAGGCTTGACAGAGAGCTTACCGAACGAGAGAGGCTACTGAAGGAAAGCTCCGAAGCCCTGAGGCGGAGGGAGCTAGAGCTAGAAGAAAAAAGGCGTGAGTTAGAATCTATCAGACAGGAGTTAGAGGCGAAAAGGGTCGAAGTTGAGAAGGCTAAGGGAGAACTCCAGGAGCTGGTTAAAAACCTTGAATTGGAAAGGGAAAGGTCTAGTTACCTTTCTAAAATGCTTGAGGAATCCAGAGAGGAAGTTTCAAGGCTAAAGGCTGAAGAAGAGGCGATGAAGAAGCGTATTCAGGAACTCAACAGCGAAAGGGAGAGCTTGGAAAAGCTGCTTGAAGAGAGTAGCACGCTGCTTAAGGAGAGGGAGGCCCTTCTAAGGGAAAGGGAAGAAGCCTTAAGAGGGATTGAAAAGGAACTTGAGGCTGCCAAGCTTGAATACGAGGCTACTCAAGCGCGCCTTAAAGAAGAGCAAGAACGCTCCAACAAGTTGCTTAAGGAGCTTGAAACCGCTAAGGCTGAAATTGAAAGGTTGAGGGCTGAGGAAGCGGAGGCGAGGGCAAGAGTTGAGGAGGCTACTAGGCAGCTTGCCGAGCGCGAGCGTGCCTTGGAGGAGGCTACTAGGCAGCTTGCCGAGCGCGAGCAAGCCCTGAAGGAAGCCACTAGAGCGTTGGAGGAAAAGAAGAAGGAGCTGAGTGAGAAGGAGCAAGAGCTCGAGCTACGGAAAGCCGAGCTGGAAAAGGTGAAGCGTGAGCTCGACTTAGCTCGGGAAGAGTTCTTGGCAACCCGTGAGCGCCTCGAAAAAGAACGTATGCGTGTAGCGGAGCTTGAAGGTAAGCTCGAGGGGGCTCAGCGTGAAATAACAATGTTCACCGAGCAGATCAGAACCCTTGAGGAGATGCTCAAGGAAAGGGACAGCATAATAGCAGCTGGAGAAGACCGGTTAAGGCTTAAGGAGAAGGAGATCGAAAGGCTTCAATCCATTATCGAAGAAAGAACTAAAGATTTGGAGGTTAAGGAGGAGGAGCTTGAATTCCACAAGACCCTCCTCTCCGAACTGGAGGGAGAAGTTGAAGGGCTACGTAAGGAAGTTGAGGAGTTAAGGAAGCGTCCTGAAGTTGACCCTGAAGTTTTAGCTGAGAAAGAACGCATGTTAAGGCTTAAGGAGGAGGAGCTTGAAGGGCTACGTAGAACAGTCAGCCTGCTAGAGAGGAAAGTGGTGGAGGTTAGGGAAGAAATCGACAGCAGGGTTAAGGAGCTTGAGAGCAAAAACAAGGAACTCGAGAAGATTAAGGAAGAGCTTGAAAGAGAGAAGAAGAAGAGGGAGGAGCAGCTTGAACGCTATAAGGGTGCCATGATGCTTGATCCAAAATTCAAGGTGTACTTCATAATAGAGTCTCTGAAGAAAATAACATTTAGTAATCTTCAAAAGGCAACAGGGATCGCGCCAGCCGAACTCCAAGCAACCCTAGCATGGCTTGAACGCGTAGGAATGGTGAGGATCGAAGGGGAAACCGTTTACCTTAACAGGTAATAACCTTTCTTTTAAAGGAGCTACCCAGCAGAATTAACCACATTAACACCCACTTAACATTAGCTTTCCACCTAGGGCGAGAAAGAGCGAGGAAATGAGCAACTCAAAGTTAGGGGTGTTAATAGTCACAGTTTAGGCAGATTCTCCTTCCACAGTACTCGCAACTGGTTGAGTGCTCTGTGCAAACTGGTCGGCCGCAGTCTTCGCATATTTCCTTTGTTTCCTTTCCACATATGTAGCACTTGTACTCTTGGAGAAGGAACAACCAGCTCATTTTTACTCCTCCTGAAAGGAGGCAGGCCAACCAAATATTTGAATTTAATGTTTCAAAGGAAACTTTTCCTTTAAACTTTGAGGTGGTTGCAACATTCCATCGGCTAAACTTAGAAACGCTCCCTTAGAGGTTGCAGCTTTAAGTTAGGCGGTGCTAGTTTATGGCTCCTTCAAAGATCCTGTAGAGTTTTTCGTAAGCTTGACGTTTCTGTGCATCTTTAGCCGTCCATCTTCGCGCTTTACCAAATACCTCAATAAACATCTCCTTATCCTTTTCCAGAATAACGTTGCAGAGTTGCTGTATAACGCACGTAACACCTTTAACGGTCTTCTTAAACTCTTCATTCTCCATTTGGATGTCAGCGTAGACTAGGGGGTTTTCCTGGAGGACGCTTTCTGATAGGATGAGTTGGATGCTGAACGTCGTTCCTGAAAACTCCATCAGCCTCTCCACCTCCTCACCCGTGTCTGCAAGATACGCTGTGAAGGCGATGTTTAGGAAGTGGGGGAGGGCGAGCGTTAACGCAACCATCCTGTCATGTGTCTCCTTGTCGGAGAATATCACCTTAGCACCGTCACGAGCAAAGTAGTCTGCAAGCCATCTGGCAGCTTCCTCGTGCCCCTTCAATGGGATCACAATAACCCTCTGCCCCTCGATCCCCCTAGCCCCAGGTCCAAACATAGGATGGAGGCTGACAGCCCTATAACCATGCTTCAACCCTTCCCTCCCGATGACGTCTGGTATCTCCCCTTTCACGGATGCCACGTCGAAGAGGAGGGCATTCCTTCTCACGAAAGGGGACACCATCCTGACCGTTTCCACCACCGCGCTTACAGGGACGGAAACCATAACGATGTCTGCATCCCTCACTGCTGCGGCAGCATCCGAAGCATAGCTCACACCTATGCTTCGAGCTACGTTAGCTAGCCTTTCAATGTTCCGCGCCCATAGGATAACGTCACATCCCTTCATCCTAAAGTACCTTGCAAACCAGGACCCCATCCTCCCTGAGCCGCCTAAAATTGCAACCCTCACCCTTCCTTTCCTCCAATAATCCTTTCCTGCACTTTAACCGAGTACTCGATAAGCATCTCAGCTATCTTACCGCAGAACTCCGGGTCTAACCCCATCCTTTCAGCCTCCTCCCTAACCCTCAAAACAACAGTTTTCTCAACGTCTAAGTCTCTGAGCGGAACCCCCATCCTCCTCTTAACCTCACCCAGCCTTTCCACGAGCTCAACCCTCCTCCTAATAGCCTTCAAGACGTCTAAGGTCGCATCCATTATCTGCCTCCTTAACTCGTCAACCTCCCTATCTTCACTCAACCTTTTCACCGCCTTAAGACTGGAGGTATTAACCCCAATGTTATGGCGTGGTCCACCAGAACCATGGAGACAACAGCCTCAACAACAGGGACCGCCCTCGGAACGATGCACGGGTCATGTCTCCCCTTAACCCTTATGAACACCTCTTCCATCCGGGACAAATCTACGGTCTTCTGAGGCTTAGATATGGAAGGAGTCGGCTTAAAGGTGACCCTGCACTTAATAGGCATACCGGTGCTTATCCCGCCGAGGATCCCTCCCGCATTGTTAGACTCGGTAACCACCTTACCGTCCTCAAGCCTGAAGGGGTCATTATGTGACGAGCCCCACATGTCGGCGGCTTTAACCCCTGAGCCGAACTCGACTGCTTTAACGGCTGGAATAGAAAACAACGCCTTGCTGAGGTCTCCCTCAAGACTGTCGAATATCGGGTTCCCAACGCCCGGTGGAAGACCTGTTACCCTGCACTCCACCACCCCGCCCACACTATCCCCCTGCGACCTTGCCTTCTCGATCACCTTAACCATCCTGGCTGCTGCATCCGGGTCAGGGCACCTGACAGGGTTACCGTACCTCTCAGCTATCCCCTCATCGCTTACTTCCGGAGCACTCACCCCTCCAATTTTGATGGTGTACGCCTCCACCCTTACACCCAAAACCTCCTCTAAAACCTTCTTGGCAACGGCGCCACCCATGACAAGCGAAACGGTAACGCGGCCGGAAAACCTCCCTCCACCCCTAAAATCGTTAAACCCGCCATACCGCACCCTAGCGGTGTAGTCTGCATGTCCAGGACGGGGCTTATCCTTAATCTCATAGTACACGCTTGAATCAACGTCGGTGTTCCAGACGATCATGCATATAGGGGCACCGGTAGTGTACCCGTCAAAAACCCCTGACAGGATCTCCACCTTATCCATTTCAACCCTACTGGTTGAAATCCCTCCTCCACCAGGCCTCCTCCTGTCGAGCTCTCTTTGAACGTCTTCCTCGGATAGCTCTAATCCGGCGGGGCACCCATCCACCACGGCTCCAATACATTTACCGTGGCTCTCCCCGAAGGAAACCAAAACAAAGTTTTTCCCGAAAACGTTTCCTCCCAACATCAAACCCTCCTGAAGTTGGCGCCAAGCTTAACCATATCCTCTATAAACTCCGGGTACGATACATCCACAGACTCCTCCCCTACGACAACCGTTTCGCCATCTGCTACCAGCCCCGCGACAGCGAGAGCCATGAAAACACGGTGGTCCCGGTGGGCGTCTACAATGCCCCCCTTCAACCTTCCCCCCTCCACAATCAGTCCATCCTTAGTCTCTTTCACCTTTACACCCATCTTTGAAAGCTCCCTTGACATGGCGTGAATCCTGTCACTCTCTTTAAACCTTGCGTGTTCCGCGTTAAATAGCACGGTTTCCCCTTCCGCTACTGCTCCAAGGACGGAAATAACCGGGAGAAGATCTGGCGTATCACCACAATCAACCTTAACCCCCCGAAGCATCCCTGACCCTTCAACTCTAACCCAGCCGTCCCCAACCTTAACTTGGCACCCCATTTCCCTTAAAACATCAATGATCTTCCTGTCTCCCTGCAAGGTATCCATGCTAAGGTTTGAAACAGTAACGTTAGACCCCGTCACCGCTGCGGCCGCCAGAATGAAGGCGGCCGATGAGAAGTCCCCTGGGACATTAAACCTCCTAGGCTGATACCTTTGCCCTGCCTCGATTAGGAAGCCATTCTTCAAGCACTCAACATTTACCCCGAAGTACTTCATTACTTCCCTTGTCATATCTACGTAGGGCTTAGACTTAAGCTCCGAGGTTAAAAGCACCACCGTATCCTCCTTTGCCATGGGTGAAACTATGAGGATGGCTGAGATGAACTGTGAGCTCACGTCCCCCCTCATCGTAGCTCTCCCTCCCCTCACCCCTCCTCCCTTAACCACGATCGGCGGTGTTCCATCCCCCTTAGTTGACCAGCATTCAACCCCAATCTGGCGAAGTGCGTCAAGAAGTGGCATCATAGGCCTCCTCCTCACCGAGGCGTCACCCGTTAACACGGTGAAACCGGGTGCAAGAGCTGAAACAGCCGTCATTATCCTGATAGTTGTACCCGAATTCTCCACGTTTATAACATCATCAGGAGTTGTAAGGGTGCTACTCCCCTTAACGACCCATTTCCTCTCCTCCTTCCTCACTTCAGCGCCTAGGGCCTCACATGCTCTAACAGTCGCCACCGTGTCCCTACTAGTTAATGGGTTCAAGATTTCAGACGTTCCATCGGCTAGGGATGCCAAAATTACCCCTCTATGGGTGTAGCTTTTAGATGGAGGAGCGTCGATTTTTCCCTTAAGGAGACTTCTCCTAACCTTCAGAATGATATTCGCCTCCTAACCACCTTAGCCTTCTCATTGTTCACGTTGGCTAAAATTATATCTCCCTCAAACTCCCTCCACACGTCTACTACGTCGTCCACCCTCTCAGGGGGGGCTAAGGCTATGGTTGCCGGCCCGGTTCCTGAAAGCCCCGCAGCTACCGCCCCGGACTCGAGGGCTTTTACCGCTGGCTCTGGACTAAGCTTCAATGATGCAGAGTAAATTATCCCGTTAAGGGTTAACGCCTCCAAGTATCTCCCCTCCAAAGCAAGGTCTAAAGCTACTTCCACTAGTGGCGCCATGACTCTCATGCGTCCAACGTTAAGTCCTCTCTTCGTTATTTTCCCGGGAGGAACCAATATTAAAACTTTGAAGTCGGTGGTGAATTTTTCTTTACGGATTATGCGTCGCTGATGGTTGTCCGTGATAACCACCCCTCCAAAGTATGATGCACATGCATCGTCGAAAGCCCCGGTAACCGTCACACCAGCTTCTATAGCTGCCTCAACGCCAAGTTTTACCGCTTCAATATCGCTTATTCTTCGCCCTAAAGCTGCAAGTGTTGCAAGAACGGTAGCGTTAGCCGCGGCACTACTGCTTTTAAGCCCTTTCGAGATCGGTATGTTCGAGTTAGTGGTCACCTTAGCCCCATAACATAGCCCGTTAAACTTTTTCAGAACCTTTCTGACAGCCGCCTTCACCAGCCTGTCGTCTTCACCGGGCTCGTTCAGGATCCTCACTTCTATAACTCCCTTCTCGTCGGTGAGCTTAACCTGAACTTTGGTCCAGCGGTCTACGCCGAAAGCAGCCCCTTTACCGCAAGCTATGGCGTTAATTATTGTTCCCGCCCCGTGAGCTACTGCTTCACCGATCACTTACTTCTGCCCCCATGCAACGCCTTAACCACGGCTTCCCTCATAACATCTCTTGGGGGTTCCACCCCTGTCCACAGCTTAAATGCTATGGCCCCCTGGTTAACCAGCATTCCAACCCCGTCGACGGTTTTAGCCCCCACCCTTCTTGCATCTCTAAGCAGCCTCGTCTCGACCGGATTATAGACTATGTCGAAAACCGCCATATCACTCCTCAAGAGGTTAGAGGGGACGGGGCTCTCCTCGACGTTAGGGTGCATACCGACCGATGTAGCGTTTACTAGTAAGTCGGCATCCCTTAACTCCCTTCCAAGAACGCTTTCGCTCAGCCCTCCACCCCTCGCGTTCCACCCCTCCCTCTCCAGCTCCGAGGCCAACGATAAGGCCTTACGTACTGTTCTATTAAGTATCACAATCTCGGAGGCTAGAGGGGCGAAAGTGTAGGCAAGCGCCCTAGCGGCTCCGCCAGCACCTAAAAGGACAACTTTCATTCCCTCCACGTTAACGCCCTCCTCCACTAACGCTTTCAGCCCCCCAACCCCATCCGTGTTATATCCCCTAAGTACGCCTTCATCTACGACTATGGTGTTAACGGCACCTATCTTCTCTGCGTTTTCATCCAGCCAATCTAGGAATGAGAGGACTGAAATCTTATGGGGGATTGTGACATTAACCCCTCTCATGTCCAGCGCCCTCACCCCCTCAATGGCTTCCCTGAGCGCCTCTTTTCTAACCTTGAAGGCGACGTACACGTAGTTCATGTTTAAATGCCTAAAAGCTGAATTATGCATGATCGGGGACAAGCTATGTTCCACAGGGTCGCCTATTATCCCTACAACCCTAGTATCCCCTTTTATCAATCTTCTACCCCCACAAGGAGAAGAATGAAGAGCGGAGGGAGTTTCCTTAAAACTCCTCTTTTTCCTCTCTCCTCTCGACAAGTTTAACATAGTCGGCGTGAACCTTTATTGGGATGGGATTCGGGGACTCGATAAGTTCTAAAACAACCTCCTCTCTGCTAGAATCAACCCTTACAATCTTAGCTCTTTCCCCCTTAAATGGGCCCCTAACAATCTCTACTAGGTCGCCTGCACCGATCATGTCGATACGTGTCTTGGGGGTTATAAACTGTTCTATATCCTCTATTTTGACCTTTCCACTTACCTGTCCTCGCACGTGTGGGATGCCTGAAATGGCTGAAACTACGTCCTTAAGGCTTGCCGCCTCTATGAAGACGTACCCACTCAGTGTCTCCGGAACTAGAATCGCCTTTACATCCATGTCCTTCGATCCCTTAACTCTCCTCTCTATTATTTCAGCTACGATTCTTTCCTGCCCAACAGTGGTTCTTATGGCGAATATGCTAGTATTACCAGGCATTAAGCTTCCTCCTCAGGTGGGGGATAAACCGATCATGGGTAAAAACCCGTTTGCAAAAACGAACTTTACGAGGAATGCCACCCCGCCAACTATGAGTATCCCGATAAGGCATATCCTGATGATCATCCAGAGCTCATCCCTGGAAGGATACCTTGCAGCCCTGAAAACCCTAGCGGTCTTCCGGACAACACTTGACTGTGCTATCCTTTTAACAGTGTTGGAATCGGCTATCCTCTTCAGTAGGTGGTTTTGCTTCACCTTTTCAGAGATCGCCGTTAGCTTAGCTAAACGTCTACCCGCCATTAAAGCATCCCTTCTTTCAAGCAGCCTACTCCCTCAGGAAACCATCAGTTTGCATATTGAAATATTTTTCCCAAATGTTAAATTTTCCTTTTCGGTGGAATTTGCCTGATCATCCAGAAGGTTTTTCAGCGTTTCCACCTGTGGATTAGCCTTAGCTGAGAAACCACGTCGTTCGTGCTTCCTCTCACCCCGATTTAGCATTGCTGCGCGTGGCTACAGTCTGCTTAACTGTAACTCCGGCGGAAAAATGTAGTCTCCTGACAGGATCTGTTCCACGTAACGGTACGCCACACCGCTAACCACCAGTGACACTCTTAGTTTGTCCTTCAACGTTGGATCTATCAGCGCCCCCCAAATGATCTCCGCGTCCGAGCCGATCCTGTCTGATATAACCCTTACAACAGACTCCGCCTCGTGAAGCTTAAGGTTCTGGTCTCCGCTAACGTTTACAAGTGCCCCGTTAGCACTCTTCAAGTCCACGTCGAGGAGGGGGCTGTTTAACGCGTCCTCCACGGCTTCAATCTCCTTTCTTTCACCGCTAGCTTCACCGAGCGATATGAGTGCGGTACCTCCCTTCTTCACTATTGTTCTAATATCCGCTAAATCCACGTTGACTAGTCCAGGCTTGGTCACCAGCTCAGCCACCGCTTTGACCCCTCTGATCAATATCTCATCTGCCAGCCTGAACGCCTGTATGAGAGACAGGTTCGGGGCAACCTCGAGTAGCTTATCGTTGGGTATAACTATGAGCGTGTCCGAATTTCTAGAAAGCTTTTTAAGCCCGGAGGATGCGCTCCTCCACCTTTTCACTCCTTCAGCTATAAACGGTAAGGTGCAAACTGAAACTGTTAGAATGCCCATTTTACGCGCTGCCTCCGCTATTATTGGAGCGGCGCCGGTGCCGGTTCCTCCCCCTAAGCCGCAGGTGACGAAGACCATGTCCGCCGAGATAGCCTCCTTTAACTCTTCAATGCTCTCCTTAGCCGCCGCCTCACCTACCTCAGGGTCGTTCCCAGCCCCTAAACCCTTAGTCGTCTCTCTCCCTATCAGTATTTTCCTGTCAGCCCTTACACTTGCGAGGTCTTGAGCGTCCGTGTTGACTGCGATAAGTTCTGCTCCCTCTATCCCCGCCTCCAAAAGTCTACTTACAGCGTTATTCCCCGCTCCGCCGACTCCAAACACTTGGATCTTAGGCGTATGCTCGAAGAGCTCGTCTAAGAGTTGTCTGTCTTCTTCCTGAACCCCACTTACCACTTTCTCGATTAACGCCTCCAAGGAAACCACCTCAAATCAACCATACAGGTTGAACGTAAAACTTTTGATGTTACACCTGTAATATTCGAGTAACCACCCAAGTTCTCGGCGGTGAGTTAATGCGTAGAATGCTAATAGTAGCTTCAGTGGTCGACCCTGCTGGAATGAACATTTCACAGCACCTCCGACGCCTCGCCTCATTTAAGGAGCGTGACTTCCCTGGGTGCGTTGCATGCTGGATGGCTAACATAAGCGACGTGAAGGTCTACTTAGTCCACGTGGAATCCGACATAATATACTGTGAAGGCGTTGAAAAGCCATTCAACCCTGAACTGGTTGTTTATGCAAGCAGGCATAGTAGTTCCGTGAACATACCCGCCTTAACTGTTCACGTGTCGGGAAACTGGGGAAACGCTGATTACGGCGGCTCTCCTAGAACCATCAGCGTAGCATACCCTAAATACGTAAAGGCTGCATTAAGGCTTCTCCACGTATTAAGGGAGGAACGTTCCCTTGATGGGTTCACCGTCTCTCAGGAACAAACCCACCATGGCCCAACAGTTAACATTCCATCGATGTTCATTGAAATTGGCAGTAGTAGGAGAGAATGGGTGAACCAGCTGGCAGGCGAAATAATTGCGGATACGATCCTCCAGTTAGTGGAGAACCCGCCGGAGAACTGCGTCAACGCGGTCGGGTTTGGCGGTGGACACTACGCCCCAAAGTTCACCCACATAAACATTAATTCGTCTGTCGGAGTAGGGCATATAGCCTCAAAATACCATGTTCCATTCCTAGATCGCTTCCTTCTATCTCAAGCTATCGAGAAAACCGTTGGCGGAGTGGAGATGTTCATACTTGACTGGAAGGGGTTAAAGTCTGAGGATCGCGTAAAATTAATCAATTTTGCACGGGAGAGAGGTATAAAGGTTGTTAAAGCCAAGGACGTGAAGTGCTCCTAACCGAAGAGGACGAGTATGACCGTTCCCGAGGTGGCTAGGATGACGCCTGCCGTAACCCTCCACGAGAAGGCCTCCTTACCTGAGGACACGCTTATCACCGCCGAGAAGATCGGGCTTAGAGAGGATAGGGCCGTCGCCTCGGCGGCGCCCACAAAGGTTATGCTGGCAAAGAAGGTTAAGCCTCCTATTGCGAGAGCCAAGATACCTGCTAGAACCAGCATAACCGCCTGTCTACGTGTCATTTCAAGCATGTTTCTGTGGTTTCCGGTTGCTAGCAATACCCCACCAACCACCACGGCTAGAACCGGGAAGCGTATCATGTTTGCAATGTAAAAATCTATTCCCTCCAAAGCATAATCTATTAGGACTATCCCGATCGCCCATATAATCGCTGTTAAAACAGAGAACGTCACCCCCCTCACCACGTCACCTCCTTCCCCCTCTTCCCCCTC
>JAUQZD010000009.1 GCA_030587405.1 Candidatus Freyrarchaeum guaymasense
TTCGGCGCGTTTACCGTTGTGGGATTCATAGATTTTCATCCCTCCCCTCACCACTATGGTTAGCGGTTCATTGAGGGCTTTCGGGGGCAACGGTGAAGCACCCCACATCGGGAGTTTGGCGGCTATGTTCCAAGCGGCCACCAGATGCCTATCCGCTTGGAAGCCGCATCTTCTGCATTTGAATATATGCCCATTCGGCTTATTTACCTCGCCACATATCGGGCATATGCAGGAAGTATTCTTAGGGTTAACGAACTCCGGCTTAAACCCACGCTCCATAGACTTGTACGAGATGTAGAACTGTATCTTTCTGAATGGCATGCTGCGCAGTCCTCTGTTCATCCTTTTACCGTATCTCAACCTTCTTCTAATGCCTTTCAGCCCCTCCATCACCGGAATAACCTTCTCTCCTCTTACGATTTCGGCGACTATCTTGGATGTTTTGTGGAGTATTGCGTTAACTCGCCTCTTTTCCCTTCCGGAGTATTTAGCTAAGAGCCTGCTCTCCGTCCCGATGTTTTGCTTTGTACGCTCCTCCTCTTCCTGAAACACCCGTCTCTGACGTGTTTAACCTCACTCATGTCTATCTTGATAAATTCAACCTTACCGGGCTTTACGACGGCTAGGTCGATGCTCCTCTCATTCAAATCTATTCCGAGTAAACCTTCAGGCCTCCTCGTTTCAACCGTCCTCCTGAAGGTTACGTGGAGGTAGTATTCGTCTCCATTTTTCACCAGCCTAGACCCCTTAACCCCCAATCCTTGAACTTCCCCGCATGTCTATGGAGTTTGAACGGAATCGTGATGCGTCCTTTATGCGTTGCCAGCTTCAGGCTTCCCCAGCCAAACCAGAACAGGTGGGTGTCGTCGAGGAGAACCCTTTCACAACCCCAATAAAAACATAAAATTAACCATTCGGCAATCATCCGTTGGTTTACGTATTTGAGAGAAGAAAGAGAAGAAGCATTATTTAAATCTCAAAACTGCAATTTTCTTATTTAAAGAACGTTTCAGGATGGTGGATGTTTGTACGTGTCCTCTTCCTCAGGAAGCACCATTGCTAGGATCGAGAGAGGAAGGATAATGACCTACTCCGGCTCTACGCTGGGCTACGTTGAGAACGGGCGCGTGATGGATTCAAGCCGTAACACGATAGGCTTCGTGGAGGACGGTTACATAATGAATTCCAGCAGAAACACGATCGGAAGGTATGATAGAAATGGCATATACTCCTCCTCGGGCTCAACGAGGTTTCGGTTAAAGGGGAAATACGTCGAGAACGCCAGCTCCTCAACCATCCTCCGCCTCAGCGAGGACGCCAGCAACTACCTAGAGGAATTCGTAGCCTACATAGCCTTCTTCTCGGATTTCGCCTCCGATCTGCGATAACCATGCAGCACCCCCTTTTTCCCTCAGCGCCGATTCAACGCCACACACCCGGACCCTCCCCGCCATCCCACAACACGCCACATAACGTGCCACATAAGACTTACCTGGAAACTGCTGTAACGCCCTCCAAGCAAGGTATGGGCTGAAGCCATCCGAGCACGTCCACGTAGTGCACGTCGACGAGCCCGGAAAGAAGCGGTAAAGGAAAGCCTTCCCCAAGACATCACCATCCTTTTAAAGCTAAAGGCTTAAAAGTTGATGCTAATCATTAAATGGTCGCTTAACGTTGTTTGGAGGTGCCCGCGTGAAGTCTCCTCTCACGCTGTTAAGGAGGCGGTTTACCCCCTACCTGGTTGCGGCGCTCGCTGCAGCATTCCTGCTTGCAGCATTCTACATGGCGGTGGTGTTCGCATTCACCCCGCTGTACGTTCCACTACAGCTGGGAAACTACCTCTACTACGTCAACACGAACATCTTCTACGTGAGGGCGTACGCTGGCAAGGTAGCCGCCTTCGCAGCTGTGACGGCATCCCTAACGGCTGTCGCGGTCAAAGTGTCAGATAGGCTTAAGGGGGAAATCCTGAGAAACCACATGCCCTCCCTCCCCTACATCGAGTACTGGAAGGAGAACAAGAAGGCTTCAGCAGCCCTCCTCGTGCTCGCATACTTAGCCCTCCTAGTTCAGGCTGCAGCCGCAGCCCTAATATGGTTCAACGTCCTCCAAGAGCACCTTCTAACCCTGTACCGGGTCCTCCTCTACTCCACGGCGGCGTCCCTGGCGCTCCCGGTAGCCTTCCTCCTCCAGCCCAACCTGGACGACGAAGAGCGGCTCACGGAGGCATGCAAGGAGGTGGTAGACGAGGTGGCTGAACCCCCCACAAAGGAGGACTACAGGAAAATAGAGCACTTAACACTCCTCCTCAACGTCATGGTGACAGACGCCGTCCTCCGAAACATCAAGCAAATAGGCGAACTCAACCCTCAACCCTACCTGGCAACCATAACCCTCGCCATGATCCATGGAGAAAAAAAGAACGTGGAAAAGGCCAAGCAAATAGCGAAGAAACTCCTAGACCACATAGAGAACAGGGAATACCACCTACTACTGAAAACCCTCACCGAGTCAGAGAAGCAGCTACCCGAAATACCGAAGGTGATCGAGAAGATGGAGGTAACACTAAACGAGCCAGCCCAGTTCGTGTACGCCCCCCAAACAAGAAGAAGCATAACAGTAAAATCACTCATACCAGTCATCGCAGCCTCAACCATAATAGCAGCCCTAACCATACTCAAATGGGTATTCTACTTCACCACAACCTGAAAACACCAGCAGAACCACCAAACCCCAGCCACACCCAACACAACCCGAAAAAGAAACAACGAGAAGAGAGGGAATCGTTCACCTTAAATAAGTTCG
>JAUQZD010000020.1 GCA_030587405.1 Candidatus Freyrarchaeum guaymasense
ATATTGTCGATGCTGCCGCTGGAGAAGTCGTCAAGAACAACCACTTCGTTTCTTTCAATTAACCGGTCAACAAGGTGTGATCCTATGAATCCGGCTCCCCCTGTTACGAGCACACGCTTACCTGATAGCATCGTCATCGTTCACCTGCCACTTTAATCGCACCGACGAGTTTGGTCCAAGCATGCTACCCGGAGAGAAAACTATTCCTGGGCCTATAACAGAGTTGTCCCCTATCACGACGCCGAAGGTTTTCCCGTCCCCTACCGCCCTTACCCCTGACCCTATTTTGCAGTCCTCTCCTATCACACTATCAGTGATGAATGCATTGTTCGATATGAATGTGCGAGACATTATTATCGCATTCTTTAGAGTTACGTTTTCTATGAGGCGGACGTCTCCTCCAATGTCCACGTTTGGACCGATGATGCAACCTGGCCCTATTTCACATTTATCCCCTATGACTACAGGGCCGAAGATCCTAGCTCCCTCATATATTATGCTGTCGCGTCCTATCTGAACCGGACCACGGATCTCCACGTTTTTCTGGACTTCACCTAAGACGTAGAATTCTGAGAGTTCTGAGAGGAACTTCTGGCTTGCTTCTAGAAGGTCTGTTGGCCTCCCAGTATCCTTCCACCACTTCTTGGTTAGGTATCCGTAAACCGGGTAGCCACGTTCCACCATGAGCTGGATAGCATCAGTTAGCTCGTACTCCCCCCTCCAAGACGGCTTTAAGTCGTCTATGCACTCCCATAGCTCATGTTCAAAGATGTATAATCCGGCAATTATAAGATTTGACGGGGGGACTTTCGGCTTTTCCACTAGTTTCTCAACTCTGAAGCCATCCACGACTTTAACTACTCCGAAGGGAGTAGGGTCGACTGCTTCCGAGACTGCTATGGTTGCCTTAGCTTCTTTTTTTAAGTGGAAGGAGATCATATCCTTTAGATTTAGCTTGAGTAGCACGTCACCTAGAACAGTTACGAATCTTTCCTCTCCTTTAAGGAGGTCTTGGGCTGCTGAAACGGCGTGAGCCAGTCCTAGGGGCTTTCGCTGTTCAACATAATCTATGTTAACGTCAAAGCGGGAGCCATCTCCAAAGTAATCCATTATGAACTCGCTTTCAGAGCCAACAACTATCACGATATCCTTTATTTTCCCAACTCTTAGAAAGTTTATTATGTGTTCTAAGATTGGCTTGCCGGCTACGGGAAGCATGTGTTTTGGACGGGTGAAGGTGAGGGGGCGCATGCGAGTACCCTTACCCGCAGCCAGTATTACGGCTTTCAAGACGAACCCTCAAGCCTTCTTGATAGAAGGTGTTAGTTAATTCAAAAATGATTTCAGGTATAAAAAAGTTAATAGTGTTTGCTTGAAGTGAAATTATGATGGAGGAGTTGCATTGGACTGGAGGGAGCTTGAAAGGTTAGATTCGACAGGAATGAAGGAAGCCATCCTCCTACAAGGGGAGAGCGTTAAACAGTCCATAAAGGAGTCATATAAGAAAGTTATCGAAGTTGCCGAGGGCGTCACCTTTAAGAAAGTTATTATGACTGGGGCTGGAGACAAGTACCTTATACCTATGATTACCGAATTCCTATGGGATGCATTCTCAGGGATACCTGCCAAAACGGTTCACTCTAGAATGCTGGCTGACAGCCCGCCGAGATGGGTTGACAGCGAAACCCTAGTGATATTACTCTCTCAGTCGGGAACTACGAAGGATACCTTAGACGCGATGGATGTCTGCTTATCGAGAGGAGCTATATGCGTAGCAATAACGAACAGATGGGAGAAACCAGAGAAGAGGTCTCTTTTAGATCTGGAGGAAGAGGGAGGCTACGTTATTCGCACCAGAACCAAGCCGTACCCAGAGAAGCCCTTACCATCCACCGGAACCTTCCACTCCACACTCGCGGTTTTAAACATTTTAACCTTAGAGTTGATAGCAAGAGAAAGCGATGGGAATGCTTCGGTGGAAGACGCGTTGAGATATCAAAAGAACGTCGTGCCAGATCTAATAGACCGGCTTAGCGGGTCTAACAGGATGATAGACTGGGGTAAGGCGGCGGCGGAATGGGGAGTTAAGTATGTAGATGAAATGTTCTATGTAATGGGAGACGGTGTACGGTATCCTATAGCTAGGAAGCATGCTCTCATCATGCTTATGGAGGGAGTAAAAGCAGACGCTTGCGACGCCAGAATGGAGGAATTCGTCCATTCCCTCATAGAAACGCTTGAAGAGGAGAATAGAAGGAAGAAGCCGCTCATAGTACTCAGGCCTCCAGAAGGCTGCAGGCAATCCTTGGAGACCTTCCAGCTTGTCAAGAAGCTGTGGACGCGGCAAGCGGGAGCCGAGAGAATGCTTGAAGTCTCGCCAAGCCAAATAGACGAAAGAGCTAGGTTTCCTCCCGATAACGTGGGCAACCTCTTAACACCCTCAATATACATGATACCATTAGAGTGGCAAGCGTATTACCTTGCACTTCTAAGAGGGGTAGACCCAGGCGTGTCAAAGCTAGTTGGGAAGGTAAGAAGTGCAGACGCACTTTCAAAAGTATGAATAGTTTAAGCATAGAAGGCTAAAAAGACGTAACCATTTCAGAATAAGTACTTGCTTATCTCTTTTTCAAGCAAACTTTAGATGGATCTGAAGAGAAGGAAGACGTCGTTTTGAAGCCATCGGGTGGAAAACTACTTTAACGGCACATACATTGATGACCGGGTTGCCCCGACCCCTGGTGCTCCATGTTTAACTTGTTTACATGTAATAGAGAATTCGCCTAGGTAATGCCCTATCATTTCAGGTCTGATCTCTATGGGTATGAACTCCTTACCATTGTAAACAGCGATCGTTAGACCCACCATTTCCGGTAGAATTATCATGTCTCTGTTGTGCGTCCTCACAACAACCTTTTTCCCTTTTTTAAGCGCCCTTTTGGCTCTCCTGATCTTCTCTAAAAGTTTCTTGTGTCTTGGCGGGAGCCCTCTGGTTAGGCTTCTCCTCTGCCTTGCCGGAAGCAGGTTTATGAACTCATCCATAGGCATCCTTTGAAGCTCTTCAAGTGTATAACCCTTGTAAGTGAATTCTCTTGGCATTTTATCCTTTCACCAATCCCGGTACTCTTAATTTCCAGTTACTTTAAAGGGATTTAAAAGTTTAACTACCGAGAGTGAAGCTGAGAGGTCTCGTTTTATAAATGGTTAAAGGTGGAAGAAATTTATTTCATCATAAATCCGTGATAATGCTTAAAAGGAAATGCTGCGTGGTGTTGGGTGACTGTCCGTAAGAGATGGGGGGTTCAGATGCAACGAGTACTGGTCACGGCTGCTTTGCCCTACGCTAATTCGGATCTTCACCTTGGCCATGCATTTAGCACCTACATTCCAGCCGACGTGTACTCCCGCTTTTGCAGGTTAAAGGGTTTAGATGTAGTTTTCGTTTGTGGCAGCGACGAGCATGGAACCCCTGTCTCTGTCGCCGCTAGGGATGCTGGACGCACTCCTCTAGAGCACGTTAACTACTTCAGGGAGAGGCAGCTCAGGGATTTAAAGGACTTGGAGGTCTCCTTTGACAATTACCATCGGACGCATAGTGAGGAAAATAGGAAGCTCACCGAGGAATTCTTGATTAAACTTAGGAAGAACGGATATATTTACAAGAAGAGAGTTAAACTTTTCTATTGTGAAACCGATAAAATGTACCTCCCCGACAGGATGATTAAGGGTCGCTGTCCTTATTGTGGAGCGAGGGAACAGTACAGTGACTCATGTGAGGTTTGCGGAAGGACTATTGAGCCGGGAAAGATCCTTGAACCATACTGTGTTTTATGTGGTAGTCCTCCATCGGAGAGGGAGGAGGAACACTTCATCTTTAAGCTGAGCGCTTTTTCTGAAAGGCTCCAGAGCTGGCTTACCTCTAAGAGGCGAGAGGACTTCCCAAGGGACGTCGTCAACTACGTTGTACAGTGGATTAGAGACGGGCTTCAGGACTGGGATATAACAAGGGAGGATTACTGGGGTTTCAGGTTGCCATATGATGACGCTAAGGAGAACCAGTATGTTTACGTTTGGTTTGACGCTCCTTTGGGGTATATTGCGTCAACCATAAATTGGAGTGAGAGGACGGGGAGAAACTGGAAGGACTACTGGATGGGAGACTGCTTAATAGTGCATTTCATAGGGAAAGACATCGTTTATCATCACCTCCTCTTCTGGCCTGCCATGCTGATGGGAGTCGGCGACTACACGCTTCCGGGAAAGTACGTTGTAAATGGGTATCTAACCCTTGAAGGGAGAAAAATGAGCAAAAGTAGAAGATGGCTTATTCCATTGAGGCACGTGCTCGACAGGTTCCCGGCGGACTACATTAGATTTTACTTGTCTTCTAAAGCGTCTAATAGTGTAAGTGATAACGACTTCAGCTGGAAGGAGTTCATGGGCAAGATTAACGGGGATCTCGTGGACAACGTGGGAAACTTTGTCCATCGTGTTTTAACGTTTATTTCAAGGTGGTTTGAGGGAGAAGTCCCTGAGCCTAGAGAGCTAGACGAGAGAGATAAAGAGTTCTTGTCTGAGGTCAGGAGGATGGTGGAGGAGGTGGAGGCAGAGTACGAGAAATGCGACTTCTCAAAGGTAATTAGGCGTATTCTTGAAGCATTCAAAGCTGCAAACAGCTACTTCACCGTCAAAGCCCCTTGGGAAGCGGTGAAGAAAGGAGGGGATGCAGCCACCCCCCTCTACATCTGTGCAAACTTCCTTTACTCAGCTGCAATATGCCTTTACCCTATTATACCAGCATCAGCCGAGAAGATATTTGAGATGATGAACGTAAAGCCGGGAAACTGGGATACCGCCAAGGAGCTCAGCGTGAAGGCAGGACACAAGATTAACAAGCCGAAACCACTCTTTAGAAAGATGACGGAGAGAGAAGTAGAAGAGGAAATAAAAGCGTTGGAAGAAGGGAGGATCGCTATAGAGTAGCGGAGCACTTAAAAACAGAGGTTCACACGACTTTAAAGCTGCCATGATCCATACGGCTACCTGAGGTTCCTAATAAGTGGAAGGTTATTTGCTGAACAGCTTGCATTCCGGTACAGAACAAGATGGGAGTGCTTAAAGAAAAAACTTGGAGGAAAATAAATTAGAATGGTTAAATAAACACGAAAAATTTAAAGGGGTCTCATTTGAGGGGTTAGAGAGATTAAATTATAGGAGATGGTGGATCTTGGTTCAGACTCAGAGAGGAGAAAAATATGAAATTCGAGACCTAAGCTTAGCGTCAGAAGGGAGGAAAGCTATTAGATGGGCTGAAAACCACATGCCTGTTCTACGGATGATCAAAGAGAGGTTTTCTTCAGAAAGGCCGTTAGAAGGAGTTGTTGTCGGGGCATGCTTGCACGTCACGAAGGAGACAGCCGTTCTAGTTAGGACGCTGCGTGCTGGGGGTGCCGAAGTATACTTGTGCGCGTCAAACCCGTTATCAACGCAAGACCATGTCGCAGCTGCGCTGGTTGAGGATGGAATCCACACCTTTGCATGGTATGGGATGGATACTGAAGGGTACTATAGAGCGATAGGCAACGTGATCAAGGCTAAGCCTAACGTGACGTTAGATGACGGAGCAGATCTTGTTTCAACGATAGCTAAGCTTAAACACGGAGAGAGCGGAGCGGAAGTGGAGATAGTTAAGGGAGTTATTGGAGAAGAGGGGAACTGGTGGAGTAGTGTTTGGGGTGGAGCTGAGGAGACGACTACTGGAGTTATACGTCTTAGAGCCATGGCTGAGGAGGGCACTCTTCCTTACCCGATACTTGCCACGAACGACACCCCCACAAAATGGGAAACCTCCCTTTAGAGGGGCCCAAATTCGATAATATATGGGGGACCGGGCAGTCCACACTTGATGGCATAATGAGGGCGACGTCGGAGCTAATAGCAGGTAAGGTTGTCGTGGTGGCAGGGTATGGCCATTGCGGACGCGGAATAGCTCTCCGCGCTAAGGGTCTCGGCGCTAGGAGGGTTATAGTAAGTGAGATAAACCCTCATAGGGCTCTCACCGCAGCTCTTGAAGGAATAGATGTAATGCCAATGCATAGGGCAGCTGAAATAGGCGACATATTCATCACCGCGACTGGATGTAAGGATGTGATAAGGAAGGAGCACATGGAGAAAATGAAGGATGGGGCGATCTTAGCTAATGCAGGACATTTTGATGTGGAGATCAATATAAAGGACTTGGAGGAGCTCTCCGTTAAGAAGGAGGAGATACGTCCTAACGTTGAGGAGTACACGTTAAGAAACGGTAGAAGACTTTACTTACTTGCCCAAGGACGACTAGTAAACCTTGTCGCAGCTGAGGGGCATCCCAGCTCGGTAATGGATATGAGCTTCAGCGACCAGGCGCTGGCTGTCGAATGGATCGTTAAAAATAGAGAAGAACTTGGGAAGGCTGGAAACGTGGTGCTAGACATACCTAAGGAAATAGATATGACTGTAGCAGAATTGAAGTGTAAGGCTCTTGGTATAGAGCTTGAAAGACTGACGGAGGAACAGGTGGCTTACCTGAAGGGTTGGAGAGAAGGGACGGCGTGAAAACTGTGTGGACGGAAAAGGCTATATAGGTATTTTTAGGAGGGCATTTTCTTTTCCTCTGTTAAAGCTTTAAGAGGAGTCTCTCGAGTCTTTAGACATCAAGGACTAGCCTAAGTAAGCGGTTAAGCGAGTGATGGTGATGAGCGTGAGGAACAAGTACTCCATAGCGGTTTTTGAGCTGGTGGCGGCGTCGCTGATATGGGGGGCTTCGTTCCCAGCCGTTAAGGTTGGACTGGAATACTTAGACCCGTACACCTTGGTCTTTCTCAGGTTCCTTCTTGCAGCAGTACTTCTAATTCCAGTAGTCAGATTTCGAGGAACCGAAGGGTTTTCTCTTGCAATGCGTAAACGTGAAGTTTTAGTCCTCGGCTCTCTAAACGCCGCAGCGTTTCTAATGCAATTTGTAGGGATGGAACATACGGCTGCAGGGTTAGCTTCACTACTTGTTAACGTTAACGTTGTAGTTGTGGCGGTGCTTTCATTCTTCTTTCTTGGGGAGAAGATCGGAAAAAGAATGGGGGTAGCCATAGCGTTAAGCCTTATCGGGGTGGCATTGCTAACAATTGTACCCCACATTGGTAAGCCTTTCTGGATCGGTGAACTTTTAGGTAACTTGGCAGTTTTATCTGCAGGCGTCATCTGGGCATTTTACATAGTTTTATCGAAGAAGGTTTTGACGATGAATAGCCCTGAGAGATTTTCACAGTTAGACTTAACGTTTTCAGTTATAATTTACACGGCGCTCGTCTTAGGAGCCGCCGCTATCCCCAAACTTGTAACTTTGAGAAACGCCGTGTTGATAGCAACTCTTCCAGTCATCGTTGTGGTATTTTTCATGGCGGTTTTCTGCACTATAATAGCTTTTATACTCTACTTCAGAGGTATAGAGTTCGTCCCCGCATCTGCTGCCGCAGTCATATTTCTTCTAGAGGTAGTCTTCGCATTCATAGTCTCCGTCCTGTTTTTAGGTGAAGAAATGACGGTGCCTACGTTAATTGGTGGAGTTTTAATTGGAGTTGCTGTTTACCTAGCATCGGTCACGGATGCTGAAGGTTAAACCGTTGAGGAACTGTAAATCGTTGGGTCAGAGCCGATGGATTCCAGGAAAGCACGTTTCCGCCTCACGCAGCTTTCACAAGTGCCACAATGTACCGGTTTTCCATCGTCTGTTAGCCCCTTGGGGTTATAGCATGAGTTTGAGAACTCAACTGGAACGTTGAGATCACCGGCAAGCAAGCAAATTTCCTTTTTACCCATGGAGATGAGGGGAGCCTTTAAGTTCACACGCGCCTTAAGCGTTGACATAGCAAGCACAGCATTCATTTTCTCAACGAAAGCGAGAGAATTATCGGGAAAAGTTTCCGCTTCCTCCCTGTTAAACCCTGTAATTATGTCTACTTCCCCGCCGAGTGTTTCAGCGTACGCCGAAGCCACCGCTATGAAGCAGAGGTTCCTTGCGGGAATCCAGACGCTCCTAGCGGTCTCCCTTAGTTTTCGAACGTTTTTCAGGTCATACATTTTCGGCTCTGGAAGAGCACTTTTTCCCTCAATTAAAGCCGACCCTGACATCTGGGAGAATGTTCGAAGCCATGGAAGATCAATAAATATGGTTTTTTTAACGCCGGCTAGGGACGAAATCTTTTCACAAACCTGTCTTACGATCCTTTCTTCCCTTGAGCCGTAGAGGAAGGTTAATGTGTGTAGTTCATCGTATCCTCCTCTTTTTTTAGCCCACCACAGGGCAACCGAGGAGTCTAAACCGCCGCTTAGTAAGATAACACCGAGCATTTTTTGAGTGCCCCCTAGAGTCAACATTAATAGTTCTTTCAGGTGAATTTAAACATGGCTTTGACGAGGCGATGAGGAGGGAGAAACATTTACCCCTTAAGGAAAGTTCTCGAGAAGGTCGCAAGGGGAGAGTTAGGGTTAGAGGAGGCTGAACGGATAGTTCGAGCGTTTCAGGTCATGGAGTTAAAGGAGATAGCTAAGATAGATGTTGGGAGGGAACACCGTTCAAGCGTTCCGGAGATCGTTTACGCTACAGGTAAACGTTTAATGGACCTTTTAGAAATAGCAAGAAAAGTTGTTGAGGAGAAAGGGTACGTTGTGGTTACGAGGTGTGACAGGGAGAGCTTGGATGCTTTAATAAAAGAGTTTTCAGCTGAAAAGTACCGGAGGAAAGTTATAGAGGAGGTAGGCACCATCTACGTCCAGCGAGATGATTACAAACCTCCAAGAACAGGCGGGAAGGTGGGCGTTCTAACCGCTGGAACGGCTGACATACCTGTAGCAGAGGAAGCAAAGCTAGTAGCTGAATGCATGGGATGTGAAGTTTACACAGCGTACGATGTGGGTGTGGCAGGGATTCATAGGCTATTCGAACCGCTGGCGCAATTTGTAAAGTCTGGGGTTGACGTTATAGTCGTCGTAGCAGGCATGGAGGGAGCTCTACCATCCGTGGTGGCGGGTTTAGTTGACTTACCGGTGATAGGGGTCCCTACAAGTACAGGTTATGGGCTTGGAGGAGGAGGGATCGGGGCTCTGATCTCTATGCTTCAATCATGTTCTCCTGGACTTGCTGTTGTAAACATAGATAATGGGCTTGGAGGCGGGGCGATGGCAGCTATAATCGCTAATAGGATAGCTATGTTTAGGGAAGGGAGGAGACATGCAGAAGACCGTTAAAGTCATAGTGGATTGTTCTATTGCGGGGATATCAGGGGACATGTTTCTTGGTGCAATGGTCGAGTTAGGAGGAAGCAGGGAGAAGCTTGAAACCCTGGCAGGGATACTTCCAAAGATAATGAAATGTAAAGATGTAAGGGTGAGTGTTAAAAAGGTTAAGCGTGGAGGAGTGGCGGCGACCAAAGTAGAGTTGGTGTTAAAGGAAAAGCTGGGAATACGGGGTGGCGAGCTGATGGATATAGTGGAAAGGGCTGTAGGTGAGCTTGGGTTATCGAAACGTGCAGCTGATATTGCTATGGACTCTGCAAGGGCGCTCATCCGGTGCGAAGCGAAGATTCATGGTGAAAGCGTAGAGGACGTACACCTTCACGAGGCAGGTTCTGCAGATACCGTTTTTGACTTGGTGGGAGCCGCACTCCTATGTGACGAACTACACTTAACGGAAGCAGACTGGTTTACAACCCCCGTTGCCGTGGGAGGGGGGCGAGTGTCGTTTTCCCACGGCTCCCTTCCAGCTCCTCCCCCAGCAGTTGTGGAGATAATTAGAGAGAACAAGTTAATTATGGCTGGCGGTCCTGCTCCTTACGAGCTGGCGACTCCGACAGGTGTAGCTATATTGGCAGGTTTAAAGGCTAAGTCCTCACCATACATGCCCATGGTTGCCCCTTTAAGGGTGGGGTATGGGGCAGGCGAAAGAGAACTGGTGGAGGTTCCTAACGTTCTAAGGGTGATCGTCGGTGAGGAGGTGGAAACCCATGGAGACGACGTTTACATTATAGAGACAAACTTGGATGATGTTCCAGGGGAGGTTATCGCGTACGCTATGGATGCGCTCTTCAGGGCAGGAGCAAAGGACGCTGTAATTATTCCTGTGATCGCTAAGAAGGGGAGGCCGGGCTGCATAATCCAAGTTCTGAGCCCACCTGAGAAGTGCATCGAGATAGCCAAGGTATTAATTAGAGAGACGGGAACTCTGGGGGTTCGAATACACCACTCTAAGAGGCTTATCTTAAGCAGAGAAACAGTTAAGGTTGAGTTTGAGGTGGAAGGAGTTAATTATCCTGTCAGGCTTAAGATTGCACGAGACAAGAAGGGGAATATCATAAGGGTTAAGCCCGAGTTTGAGGACTTGAAAAGAGTCGCAGAGGCTACAGGTAAGGCTTTAAGATGGATTGTTGAAGAGTTTAACAAGAAAACTGGTTTTAAAGAGGGGGTCGGTTAAGTATCGTCGTCATAAAGTTTAAAAGGTTCTTCTCGATCATTCTCTGAAGACAAATCTTGAGAGTGGTGAAAGTGGATAAAGAAGAGGTTATGCGGATCTTGAAGAAGCTTAATGACCCGGAATACCCGATGTCCATTGTAGACATGGGAATAGTTACGGAAGATGATGTCTCGATCGAAGAAGATAAGGTTACTATAACGTTTACTCCCACATCGCCAGTATGCCCCATGGGGAGTATCATCGGTGTTATTATAAAGAAAGTTTTGGAGGATAAGCTGGGGGTTAGAGCTGAAGTTAAAGTTCGTCCGGGAAGCCACATTAACGAGGAACTTATAAATAACATGTTAAATGACAAAGCCAAGTATGACCAAGTCGTTAAGCAGCTTGAGCAGAGCGGACTCTTAGAAAGATGCTACGTTGGATAAACTAGGCAGCTTAAAGGGGAAGGCGCCAACATAACTTTTTATTATTACTTAAGTGAAAGATTGTGTTTTCTCCCATTGAAAGCGTATTTCGAGTAGGGGAGGGATCAAGTTTTACGGAGTGGCTGCTTTTAAGGGTGAGGTAAACTCTTTAAAGCGTTGAGGAGTCCTTTGTAAGACCCGGTGTTTTTTGAGGAGGGTGAAATGTTGATTGGTTGCTTGGAGGGAAAAGATCTTATAACGACTCAGGAATGGCGGGTCGAAGAAATAGAGGAAGTTTTAAAGCTTGCTGCGGACGTTAAGAAGCATCCCGAAGAATATTCCGATGTTTTAAGTGGTAGGTCTTTGATCATGCTCTTCTTCAACCCAAGTACCAGGACGCGGTTATCGTTTGAGATTGGAATGACGCAGCTTGGTGGACACGCAATCTACATGCCTGCTGATTCAGGGTGGATTGGTAAGGGTTCAGAGTCAATTAAGGATACGGCATCCGTGATGGCACGCTACGGAGATGCAATATCGATAAGGATATTCCCAAACGTTACAGGGTGGAATTACGGTGAGAGTAATAGGGTGGTCAGAGAGTTTGCCCGGTGGGCGGACGTGCCCGTGATTAACATGGAATGCGACATGTTCCATCCATGCCAAGCTTTAGCCGATATAATGACCGTCAAGGAGAAAAAGGGAAGGTTAAACGGAAGGAAGTTTCTATTAAGCTGGGTTTATCATCCCAAGCCTCTGCCCTGCAGCGTTCCAAACTCGGCGCTTTTAATAGCGACACGGTTCGGGCTTGATGTGACGCTTCTTCACCCCAAGGGGTTTGAGCTAGACGAGCAAATCATGGAGTGGGCGCGGAGGAACATTGAGGAGTCAGGAGGAAGCCTCGAGGTTACTGACAGCCTTGAGGAGGCTTACGATGGAGCAGACATCGTTTACGTCAAAGCATGGGGTTCCTTAAAGTATTACGGAAACCCTCAAGAGGAAAAAAGGCTAAGGGTTAAGTTTAGGGATTGGACCTGCAACGAAGAATTAATGGAATTGGCAAGGAAGGACGCGATATTCATGCACTGCCTACCCATAAGAAGGAACGTGGAGGCCACGGACGGGGTTATCGACGGGGCTCACTCGGTGATCTACGACGAGGCAGAAAACAGGCTGCATGTCCAGAAAGCGGTGCTAATGTCGGTTATTTCAACGTAAAACATACTGTATGGTTTTTGTCAGTATGTTTATTGCTGCAAGATACTCGCTTACTAGTATGTTCTCGTTTTCGGTGTGTTCTAAGGAAGGGTCACCTGGACCATAGCTGACAACAGGAATGTTAAACCATTTTCCTATGAGGTTCATGAAGCATGTCCCGGTCTTCTTTATGTACCCTACATTTCCTCCTATTTCCTTTATAGATCTTTCTAAGGCTTCAACAACCTTGGAACGCCTGTTTGCCCTGAACCCTTCTATCTGGCTTAAAACGCTCCATGAGACCTTCACTCCACTTGCTTTCTCGAAGCTTTCTATAACCTTGCGGCTTTCACCCAGCAAGCTCGCTGAGCTGACACTTGGGGGAAACCTTACGTCCACGTAAAGAGAACAGTTTCCTGGAACAATATTCGGCGCGCTCCCTCCCTGAAGAAGTGTTAGATTGGGAATTACCGAGGAAAAACGTGATTTAGCGTCCAGCCTTATACGCTCCTTCAGCTTCTGCCAGAGTTCAAACGCCTTTTCAATGGAGTTTTCATGCAGCCAAGAGCAGGCAACGTGTCCACTAGACGAATGGACATTTATCTTTAGCAATAGTCTCCCCTTTGAAGCTATACAAATCCTACTTAGCCCTGTAGGTTCCCCGAATATGGCGTAGTCAACCGAGGTCAGCTCCTCCAGTAGTGTTTGTATGCCCTCTAGGCTTGCTTCCTCACCGACTATTCCTGCAAAAATTAGGGATCCCTTCATGTTTCTCCGGAAGGCTTCAGCTCCCGCAATCACCATGGCAGCCACGGAGCCCTTAGCGTCAACTGCACCTCTACCGAATATTCTATCGTTATCGTGTCTTACAGGAATGAAGCCGGGGACCGTGTCTATGTGGGATGCTAGCAGTAAGGTTGGGCTGCCTTCTCCAAGCCGTCCTATAACGTTTCCAGCAGGGTCTATTTCCACGTCGTAGCCCCAATCTCCCATTGTTTTTTTAAGGAAGAATGCCAGCTTCCTCTCCTCTCCTGAAGGGCTGGGAATCTCGAGTAGTTCTATGAGGAAGGCTACAGGATCTATCATTGGGTGATCACCGTTCCAGATTCAAGTTTAAGCGAGCGCGTAATGGGGTTTTCCTCTAAGCCACTGCACACCACAACCAGCGGCACCCCAATCCGGATTGCCTCTAAAGCGGCGAAGATCTTCTTTTTCATTCCGCCTCCTATTTCTTCAATCAGCCTCCTTGCTTCGTTCGCTGTGAGCTTCCTAACTAGTTGCTCGTCTAACATTAACCCCGGGACGTCCGTGACCGATATCAACATATTTGCCCCTATCGCTTTAGCCAATTGGGCAGCGGCGCGGTCACCGTCAACGTTGACAAGTTCCCCTTCATGGCTTAACGCTATTGGCGCTATCACAGGGGTAAAACCCGATGAAAGGAGGATATTAACAAGCGTTCCATCGACCTCCTCAACTATTCCACTGTAATCGCCTCTTACGACTCGTTTCTTACCGCCGTCCTGAACTATTAACTTATCTTTCCTTCTAGCTATTAACGTTGGACCGTCAGCTCCTGATATTCCTACCGCTGAAACACCTCGAAACCCTAGCAGTGAAACTATTTTTTTATTCACATACCCTGCCATTGCTAGGAGGGCGATGTCCCTTGTTTCTTCATCGGTAAACCTGCTTTTGAACCCGCTTGGAGAGGTAAAGTATATGGGTTCCTTTCCAAGCCTTTTTGAGAGAGAGTCTATTTGAGGTCCGCCTCCATGAACTATAACGATTTTTTTGTCTTTAACGCATGCTGCCACGTCGTTTACGACGTTCTCTAACCCTTCGCCGGCAATGCTTCCCCCTATTTTAACGATTACTTTCTCCATTTTTGAGCCCATCCCCTTCCAATTTAACCTAATTAACATGGAACACTTTAGACGGGGTATATTCCGGGGAAGTCGAGGCCTGCGTCTTCTTCGTAGCCGAGCATTATGTTCATATTCTGAATTGCTTGCCCAGCGGCGCCCTTAATCAAGTTGTCTATGGAGGAGAATATGATGAGCGTTTTTTGATCCTTTAAAAGTTTAAAGCCTAAGTCGCAGTAATTGGTTCCAAGCGTTATCTTTGGATTTGGAAAACGATACAATCCTCCACTTTTCCAGTGAATGAATCGTATGAACCTTTCTCCACTGTAGCATGACCTAAACGCCTTCCAGACCGACTGTTCATCCACGTTTTCCATGGTTATGGAGTAAATAGTGGAAAGGATTCCTCGAACCATATCTACCGCATGAGGGACAAAGGTCACTTTCACTTTCCCGTGTGGAGCTAATGCTTGCTCTATTTCTGGCACGTGACGGTGCTCTCCCGGGCTGTAAGGTCTAACCATGTTCGTTCTTTCAGGATGGTGGTCAGCGGGTGACGGCGTCCTTCCAGCTCCTGAGCTACCTGTTTTAGCGTCTATGAAAACATGTTCCCTGATTAGCTTTTCTTTTACAAGAGGAAACAGAGCAATGATGGATGGTGTAGCGAAGCATCCTGGACATGCTACAAGCCTTGCATTCTTTATTTTTTCTCTGTTTATTTCTGGTAGGCCGTAAACGGCTTCGTCTAGGAGGTCAGGGGCTTTGTGATCCACACCATAGTATCGCTTGAAGATTTCAGGGTTTTTAAGCCTGAAATCACCACTTAAGTCTACTACCTTTATTCCTACCTCGAGAATTTGAGGCGTTAACTCCATGGAAACCGCGTGGGGTGTAGCCATGAATACGAAGTCGCATTTTTCAATTATCTTAGGGGGATCTGGCTCCTCAAACTTTATGTTCAATCTTCCCTTTAGGATTGGTATCTCATTGCTGACGGGTTTTCCAGCATTTCTCCTTGAAGTTACCATGCTTATCGAAACCTTGGGATGAGTGGAGAGGAGCCTAACGAGCTCGCCACCAGCGTATCCCGATGCACCCACCACTCCAACATTCAAGGACAAGCACTCTCCTTAAGTAAAATTGAGAAAACCGTGAAAAGGTGCTTTGAATGATAACGCAAACAATGAAGAATTCACTTAGAGGCCTTGTGTTTTAAATAATCAATTATTTTTTCAGCTATGTCGACTTTTGTTACGGAGGCTATGTGCTGGAAACCTGGGTTATGATTTACCTCATTAAGCAAGAAGATACCGTCTCCTTCAAGGAGATCAACGCCGACGATCTCACTGTGAGTGGCTTCAGCCGCCTTCAAGGCCATTTCTTCTATCTCTCCTGTTATCCTGCAAGCCTCCGTTTTCCCTCCGATAGTAGCATTGCTTCTCCAGTCACCGGGGATGGTGTACCTGTACATTGCCGCCACGGCTTCGCCACCTACAATAAACACTCTTACATCTCTTGAGTTGTGATTAACGTATTCTTGAAGATAATATATTTTATGGAGGACGTCGCCTAACGTTTCACGCGTTTCAAGTATGGCCCTTGCTGAGGCAGGGTCGTTTAAGATGGCTACCAAGCGCCCCCAGCTACCCATTAAAGGCTTCGTTATCGCAGGATAGCCTAGTTCTTCTAGCGCTTCTAGAGCAGCATTATATGATAAGGCAAGGTATGTTTTAGGTACGGGGAGTCCTGCCTGCTTTAATGCTATAGTTGTCTTCAGCTTGTCACCACAAACCTCCTGACACTTAGATGAATTAACTACTTGATATCCCATCGCTTCTAACGCTAACGTTGAGTATAGCCCTTTTGTGTAGCTAATCGATCTTTGGAGGAAAAGGTCTACGTTATACAGGGATTTATCTCCTGTTACATCTATGCTCATCCGTCTGCTGTCGAAGAGTGAAACATCTACTTTCTTCTTTTTTGCAGCTTCTATTAACTGCTTCTCCTCCCATCCTATCCTATTATGTATTATCCCTAAGATCATTTCCTCATTCGCCCCAGTCTTCCTCTACGCTGACTGCTTGAAGAACAACTTCTCCATCATTTACACTGACAACCTCCAATTCTGCGCCACAGTCAGGGCATTCAACGATCTCCCCTACTATGATATCATCGTCAACTTCGAATTCGTAGTAGCATTCAGGACACGTCACTTTCAAGCCAATGCACCTCACAGCTTCACGGCTCAGAGAGTCAGGTGAAAAAACAGCTAAAAATTCTTTTTAAAAAGATATCGTGTCGTGGGAAACTCATAAAACCTTCAGCCGTTCTCAATGGAACAGACGTTAAAAGGTAAGAAGTTAGCAGAGGACTACCCATATGCGCGGATAAAAATAGAAAAGTTGAAATTGGCTTAATGGTAATCTTACCTAGATAAAAGGTGTCTGGAGGCAATTTAATGAATCTAGAGAACCTGAAACTTGGGGACATAATGAGGGTTAGAGTTCTTAAGAAAGGACTTGACATTGACGAGTTAAAATTGAGGAGGCCAGTGGTCTTCCAAGGGTTTGCGGGGATAGGTAATGTAGGACTTGTCGCTGTCGATTATATGTCAACTAAAATGGGGGCACGGCCCATTCTTCAAATATCCAATTTAGACGTGCCCGCGATCGCGCTGGTTGATGATGGAATCTTCTCGAACTGGTTTGACTCTTTCTCGATATTTATACACATGCTAAGAGGCACTGAAAGAGATTACTTGTTTATATCTTCTTACAGTCAGCCCTTTACGCCTTTAGGAAGTAACATTATAGCACACGTGCTTCTTCACATCATGAAAAGGCTTTCAGCTGAAACGATAATTTCTCTCGGATGTTTCGGTGCAACCCATTATGTGAGAAATCCGAAAGTTTATGTTTCAGCTACAAATAAAAGGATGTTGGAAGAGTTTCTGGCCTTAGAGAACATTGTCCCCCTTAGAGGAGGAAGAATTTCAGGGCTAAACGGAACAGTACCTCTCCTTGCGCCCCAGTATGGTATAGAAGGAGTCTCACTCTTAGCGGAGGGGCACTCGGGGATAAACTTTAATCCTCGATCGTCCAAGGCGCTCATAGACGTACTGAACTTAAAGTACAATTTAAACGTTGACACGACGTTCTTAGAAAAGCATGCTGTAAGAATGGAGGAAGAATTAAAGAAAGAAGAGGCGGTTCCACCAGAAGTGATGAGGAGAATTATGTCATCCTTCAGGGAAGAAAAAGATAGAGAGCCAACTGAGACGTACTACACGTAATCACTTCTCAACTCAAACCCTTATTTTCCTGGAAGCGTTTAGAGGAGCATTCCCTAGGGAAGCAGATTATTTGAGATTGGAGGTATGGTGTTGTCGATTCTTCTGGCTTCTCTTAAAATTGCATTACAGTAAAGCCATGCAAGGTTGCGAAGGAGAGTATCAGGTAAGGGAGTGTGTGATGTAAAAGTAACCGTTACACTACCACCATCACGTTTAATTACCATTCGAAGTATTGGAAACGGCTGAAAAATGGTTTCCCATCGCTCCCTAGATGATAGTGAAATGCCGCCTTTAAGGCGGATAACGGATTCCTTTAGGATTTGCTCGGGCAACATTAAGAGGATAGCTCTTCTTTTACCTTCAATAGGTAGCGTTTCAACGGCGCTTCTCTCTTCCTCATGGGTGAGGAGAAAGCTTAAAGCATCTATTAAAACCTCCTCTAATCCCACAGCTTCTTCTGTTGGGATGTAGCCAAGCATTCGCCTTTCGAGAAATATGTTTGCGTTGGCTCCGAACTCTTCATTGTAGGTGAAAAGGAGGATGAGAACCACGTTTGAAAGAGGACTAAACTTAATAGCTAGTTTAGCGCTTTCGTACGGCCTCCAGTTCAGCACCTCAAGGCCTAGCTTTCCAGCAGCACTTACTACTTTGGTTATTCCCTTGAGGAGGAATAGGGAAGCGAGTTCTTTGAGGTCATGTTTAATGCGTTGATGCCATCCGAAGCCGCCTTTAAACTCCTTTAAGAGTTACAAGATCAAAGTAGGAAAGCCCTTTAGCACCGACTTTACAGGTATTTTCCCGTGGCAAAGACCTCCTCACCGTCTAACTCTATGAGGCCTGCTGCCTTTAGCTCAGATATCATCATCTTTAGCTGAACCATGCTTAAGCCGAGGGATTTACTTAGCTCGTTTACGTTACGCCTACCGGAGTCACGTATGATCAGAAAGAGCCTGTACTTTGGATCTTTTTCCAGTATTTCCTTAAGCTTCTCTTCCCTTTTCTTCACTTGCTCCAGCTCGGCTTCCAACGACTTTATTGTCATATCCTTCTCTGCAAGTATGGACTCAAATCTTTTCAAAGTTTCCGACTTAAGACGCAACTCTTCTATCTTTTTAGCATCCCATTCGCTTATTTCTTTAACTTTCTCCTCGAGTGCTCTAACTCTATCTTCAAGCTCGTTAATCCTCTTGTTTTTATCTTCTATTTCGCCAAGTCTGTCTGAAAGCTGCTTCATTAACTCACTTTCCCTTTTGAGGGCTTCTTCCTTCGCCTTACGCTCTTCTTCAAGTTGTTTTCTTAGTTCTTTTATTTCTTCGTCTTTCTTGTAAATTTCTTCGCCTTTTTTCTTTAACGTCTCTGAAAGCTCCTGGACTTGACGTTCTAAGTTCTCTAAAACCTTCCTCTGACCTTCGGTAAGAGACACCTTATCTCCCCCGGATGGCGTTTAACGTCAGCATACGTTAAGCAACTTTTAACTTTTATTTTTTAACGTGAAACTTAAACCAGCGTGGCGCCGACGCTATTTGGCATGTTTATGTTAAAAATTTGCGGGAAACGGTGCCTTTTTAAAAAAAGGAAAATTTTTTAAAAGGGCAAGTTATTTTTATATACTATTTTTTCTTTTACATTTATATTCCAGCAAAGAGAATATTATATCGGGTTTGTACCATTCCGTTAAAGGTGGATTTAAGAACGAAAGCATACGTTTTATTGCCTCCTTAACTGGAGGTAGGAGGGAAAATATTGGAATGCATAGCGTTTCCATGTTCATTCCTAAACTTGAAGAACAAATGTTCCGTGATGGTTTGCGACGATAACGTCGACGTCAAGTGGAATTCTACCAGCTTCCTTGAGAATTGCAACTTTCAGTGGGATGTACGTATAACAGGACGTAAAATGAGGGTTCAGATAGACGCGTTCAGCAGGGCAACTGATATACGATTCCTCTACTTAGGACTTACTGAGGCTTTTGCGTCGTTGATGCCGTTCATTAACAATTTATCTCAGAAGAGCAGAGACCGCAGGTTTAGCCATCTTAGTAGTTACACCAGTCTTCGCCATTTTCTAGGTAACATGAAAATGCTGGCATATGCCATGCTTCTATGTGGAGGCGAAAACCTTCACTTTGACCAAAGCCCACATTTAAACGTTAACACTTTGAACGAACTTGTTGGCAGGGATTTACTTAAAATTAGGCCGGGAAGAAGGTTTCCTCTCTTGGTTAAAGCATGGAAGGAAAAATTCAACATGTTAATGGATCTTTTCTCGAATAACTTGAATCTGTTATTTCTGGAGTATTACTTAGATGGCAAGTTGACGGAGTATCCACTGAGCTGGTTGAAGGAGCTGGTAAACATAACAGGAGAGGCTAAGAGAATGGGGTTCCGTGTCCTATTGCCCCTGAAAGACAAGAGCTTATATGATTATTTACGAGAGATCCCGTTGAACGTGGTTTTAGTTGACCAACAGTCATTGAAGTTCTATGAATCACTCCTTGAAATAGCATGTGATAAAGCACAGGTTTGCTATTCTCTCTTCGACATTGTGGGCTACCTTTACGGCAATGTCTCCTCAGCGTATACTGGGGATGTCCAGAAAACGCTAGATGAACTGGTATCACAGGGACTTCTTAAAAAAGTTGAGGGAAAGTATGTCATAGAGTATTGAGCCTCTGGTTTTGTGAATTTCCTTTTTATAAGGAAAGCATGTCATTGCCGCCGGTTTGCTGGGAAACGCTTATTTTTAAGTTTTCACATGAGAATAGGGTTGGTGATGATGCGGGATTCGTGAAAGATGTTTAATGTAATTGTTTACCTTTAAAAGGAATGGTGATTTCTATGGGTGAAGCAACGGAAGAACTTATTGCTTCAATCATGGAGCAAATACCCGAAATTGAAGGTGTGATATTGTTTGATTCTGATGGGAAGGCAATCATAAGTCAATCGTTGACCCAAATGAAACATGCTGAGATCGCTAAGCACGCTGCGGCTATGGTTGACGCCGCCAAGAAGCTTAGCCAATCAGCTGAGAAGGGTGATGCTGCCGTTGCCTATGTAGAAAGCGATGATGGATTTACCGTCATCACATTTGCAGGAGGGAAAGGACTTTTAGCTATAACGGGGAGAGACGCTACGAACTCTCTGGGCCTTATAATGAGGAACCTTAAGCTGGCACTTTCGAAAATAAAGTGAACACTAATTTGTCTGCGTCGAACCTGAAAGCTCTGCCCTTTTTATCCTCCACCTTAGTTGGAGTTTCATTTTCTTAACATCATGAGACAGGCCAAAGTAGTCGGAGAATAGCTCCGTTGTGCAGAGAATCTTTGTTCTTTTTTCAGCCTCACTTCTCAGGAAGCCGAGGCTTTCAAGCCTCTTTATGTGGCTGTAAGCTGACGACCCTCTTGCTTTGACAACTTGCGACTGCTTTACAGGCTGCATTAAGGCGATGTAGGCTAGAGTTTTAAGTTCTCCGAGTGAAAGCAGCCCTCCGGGAACTACGTCCTTAACAGCTGACGAGTAGGTTGGCTTGAGTTGCATGGCGTAGCGTGAACCGGGTAATTCAACTACCTCTATTGCACCATTTCGCGCCTTATAGTCAGCGATAATTTCGGAGACCACCTTCTTTGCTTTACTTCCTTCTACTCCGGCTATCCTGGCGATTTGATCTAGCGATAGAGGCCTTCCCGCAGCGTAAAGTGCGGCCTCAACTAGAGCTTTAGCATTTTCCTCCATTTCTCCCCCTCCATAATATATATTTCACCACCTGGCTTCTCCTGCCAAATATAGACTAAGCCTCGGAAGGAGAGGTAGAGAAGAGCGAGAAAAACGTCGATGACGCTTTCAGGATCCCCATTCGCTAAACTAGAGAGAGTTATTATGTTTTTACTGGACGAAACGATTTTCTGATAGAGGCTTTCTAACTTTAATTCAACATCATATTCCTCGTGTAGTGATTCTAAAATTATCTCTTCGGGGTTGTGGTCTTCTTGGTCTTCGGAGGGTGCTTTCCTAATGGAAACTTGTGTTCTCCGTTTAGCTTCGGCAATGAGAGCCTGTTGCAATGCGACTAGAAGCTCTGAAAGGGTTACCTTTCGACTGGTGATTCTGAATGGCATAGGTATTGGAGGTATATCAACCTTTACGACGTCGCTTCCACAACTATTTTCCTCCTCGCCGTATGAAAATTTGAGGAGGAGCTCAGATTTTATTCTGTGAATTATGGAGGCTGACAGGAGGGCTTTACCTGAAATCCAGTAATTTATCAATTCGAGCTCCCTCATCTTCTCGAGAAAGCCCATGATGAGATCTGCTATGTCAACGTTCCAAGGGTCTTCTTCTACTCTGGAAGGGTCTATTAGGAGATTCCAAGGATGTTCTAGCCAGAACGGTTTCCCACATGAGCATGCGTCCTTACGCAACAGCCTCCCTCCTCTCCTGTTGTTCAGTGTACATCGCCATTTGGGCAGGCTCAACGGAGAATATGTGTGATGTGCCATCTAAGTAGGTTACACCAATTATCTGGTCTGCCCTCTTCATGGTGGCTTTCCTGAGGGACACAACAATGAACTGTGACGTTTTTGAAAATTCCTTGATAAGGTCCGCTACGCGGCTGGCATTCTGCTCATCTAAGAAGGCGTCTATTTCATCCATGATGTAAAATGGTGCAGGGTGATGCTGTTGTATGGCAAATATTAATGCGAGGGACGTTATCGACTTTTCACCGCCTGACATTAACTCTAACCTTTTAACCTCTTTCCCCGCTGGACGCGCCTCGATGATCACTCCTCCCGAGAAAGGGTCTACTGGATTTTCCAGAATGAAACGTGCGCTTCCACCCGGGGAAAGAGAGGAGAAAATCCGCTTGAAATTCCTTTCTATGGCGTAGAACGTTGAAAGAAAAGTGTTTCTTTTATCTTTCTCGATTTCCCGTATGAAGTTCAGTATCCCCTCCCTCTCTTCGATGAGCTTATTCCTTTTCTCTATAAGCTCATCATACCTTCTTCTTTCTTTCTCGTAGAGTTCTATTGCAAGCATGTTTACGGGCTCAAGCCTTTTCTTTTCTTTCTCCTTAGACTTGATGACTTCCCTGATTTCTTCGATGTTTACGGATTCCACGTTGCTGAACGAATATGAACGGTATTCCTCAGCCTGTTTTTCAAGCTCCTTCAATGCTTCCTCCACAAAGGACCGTTCGACCTCTGCGCTTTTCAGCTCTAGCTCTAACTCGTTAATCTTGCTCTCTAACCTTTCAATCTCTTTTGCCAAGGCAAAGTATTTCTTTACTGTTTCTTCTTTCTCTTTTTTGAGCAGCGTTATTTTGTCTCTAAGCTCGCGCTCCATACCCTCCAGCTGGGCTACGTCGTCTGCAATTGCCTCCAGCACCAACCCTAAACGTTTAACTTCATCCTCTAGCTCCGCTCTTTCACGCTCTAAAAGGGGAATTGCACTTAATTTCTCGTTAAGCAGCTTCTTAAGGTGTCCGTCTACCAATGTTCGTTTTTCAGCAACCTTAACCCTTATCCCGTTAAGTTTGTCTTTAAGTGTAAGTAGCTCTTTTTCCAGCTCTCTTATCTGTGTTTGAAGGATAAATGACTCAGAATTTGATATTACTTCTTCAAGACGCACCTTTTCTTTCTTCAAAACATCTATTTGCAAGCTTATTTCCGACGCTTCTTCAATCACCCTTTTCAGTACGTGCTCTTTTTCAGAGCGCTTACTGGACAATGTTTCCAGCTCTTCCTCGAGCTCTTTTACCTCGGATTCCAGACTTTGAAGGCGGGAGGTCAGGTCGTTAAGCCTGTTTCTGCAGATGTAGTTTTCTCTGTCTGCGTCTTCGATGCTTCGGAGAATATCGTTTCTCCGACTTTCCAGCTGGCTTACTTTTAAAAGAAGCGTTTTTTTCACTTCGCCTATACCTCTGAGTTCGTTTTCAAGTTTTGAATGATCTTCCAGTTTCTGGAATACGCCTACGTGTCTTTTGTTTACGTGGCCACCCACCATTAGGCCAGATGTCTCGAGTATTTCTCCATCCAACGTTACTTTTCTAGCTTTAAGGTCGTGGAGGCTGCGTGCCACGTTTAGGTCTTTAACAATTACCGTGTTCCCGAAGACGTATTCAAATGCGGGTCTGAAGCGTTCGTCGAAGCGTATTAGGTCTACAGCTGACCCTATTATTCCATTTCCTTTAACATCCACCGCCTTCCTAGGACGTATCAGGTTTAGAGGGATGAAGCTTACACGTCCCAGCCGATGCTCTTTGAGAAATTCTATGCACTTAACTGCTACCTCGTCGTTTTCGACCACAACGTAGTTTAAACGTTGCCCGGCTGCAGCTTCCAGTGCCAATGCATATTCTTCCTCGGCACTCCCTAATTCAGCTATTGTACCATGAATGCCTGTTATGATGCCTTCATCCCTTAGCTTTAAGATCTTGTAGACAGCGGATTGAGATCTAAGTATTCGCTCTCTCTCCTCATTGATAGCCTTAACTTTAATTATTTCTTCTTTAAGCCTTTGGAGGATATTCTCCGTCTCTTTAAGTTCTCCTTCAACCTTCTCTATTTCCTCTTCAACTTGCTTCAGGGACTTGGAAAGATAATCTTTTTTCTCCCTGCTTTTACGTTCCTTCTCCCTTAACAGCTTGACTTCGCCTTTTACAGCTTCGATCATTCTACATATTTTCCCGTATCTTTCAGACTTTACCGAAATGGATTCTTGGTAATGTGACAACTCGTTCTCTAGTACTTTCCTTTCAGCTTCAAGTTCAGCTTTTCTTCTCTTTAACTCTTCTACTTTACCTTCAAGCTGCTGAAGCTCGCCCTTAAGCTTTGAGTGTTCAGAATCAAGGGCTGCTGCTTGCTCGTATAGGGCGTCTAGTACCTTCTGCTTCTCAGAGGCAGTCTTGGAGATTATGCTTTCATCACTTAACAGTTTAGCAAGCTCCTCCCGTTCCACGTTAATTCTCCGTTGAATTCCTTCAGCTTCTTTCTTCAACGTTTCAATTTGCCTTATTTTACCTTGAAGATCTCTTTCCTTGAAGTCTACAATGACCTTTTGTTCTGAGAGACGTCTTCCCTTCTCATCTAGCTTCGAAGTTAAGGACCGCCTAGACTCTTCTAAGGATGCAATTTCCTTGTCCAGGGATGAAACTTTAGCTTGAAGTGAACTCAGCGTGTCACGGATTGAGTTTAACCTTTCCTTTGAAGTTTCGACTTCTTTTTTCTTGCCTTCTATCTCCCTTAAGATACTTTCAAGACGTTCCTTTTTCTCTTTAAGTTGGAAGAAAACTAGTTTTGCTTTGGCCTCCCTTATCTCTTCTTCTAATTTTTTATATTTTATGGCTGCCTCCCTCTCTCTAGCGAGCCTTTCAACAACGTTACGTACTTCCTTAACTTGGGCGAGGTTTTCTCTGAGGTTCTGCTCTGCGATTTCGAGTTCCTTCTGGGCTTTCTCTTTTTTCTCGTCAAAAGAGGAGATGCCGGCGATCTCTTCGAAAAGCCTTCTTATTTCAACGGGTCCCTTCTGTATTACCTCTAAGATCTCTCCTTGAGGAACCATGTTGTAGCCGTCTGGGCTTATCCCAGCTGCTTCTAAGAGGTCTACTATCTGACTTCGGGAAACAGCCCGTCCGTTAAGCCTGTAGGTACCTCTCCCATCTAAGTCTACTTGGCGTGTTATAACAACGGTGTCGGAGTCTACTGGTATTCGCCTATCGGTATTGTCAAGGTAAAGGCTGACCGAAGCGTATTTAGCCATGCGTCCACCTTTACTCTTAGAGTAAAATATTAAGTCTGAGAAGGTGCTTGCCCGCATAGATTTAGCACTAAGCATTCCTATACCAAACCGGATAGCGTCTAGAAGGTTGCTTTTACCGGACCCATTAGGCCCAACAACTACCACGAATCCCCTTGAAAAATTGATTGAAACCCTGCGGTTGCCGAAGGACTTGAACCCCTTAACAACTATTTTCTTGATGTGAACCGTTGCAATCACCCGCCCACGCTGAAGAGGGCGGAGAAAAGTAGGTGAACACTTAATTTAAGAAGAAATATCATAGAGGTGATATCCTCAAAATATGTCAACTATCAATTTTGGAGTTCCGTCGGTGAAGGCAGGTGACGGCTGGCGGAGGACCCATAAAGTAAGGGAGGAAGCTGCGAGAGCGGGTTAGGGGACCGTGACGCTTTTAGCGAGGTTACGTGGTTTGTCCGGGTTGGCTCCACGCTCTACAGCCATGTAATAAGCAAATAGTTGGAGGGGGACGGTGTATGTGAGGGGAGTGAATGGAGGGGGAGAGGGCGGTAAGAGCAGCGTTTTATCTGAAAGAGACTTTATCTCAAGCTCTCCAGTCTGGGTGAGACTTATGATCATTGCTCCTCTGGCTTTCATTTCCATTATGTTTCCAATGATCTTAGCTTTCGTTTCATCAGGTGGGGCTATAAAAACTACGGGGAAGCCTTCGCTCACAAGAGCTATTGGGCCATGCTTAGATTCTCCGGCAGGGTAGGCTTCAGCATGGACGTAAGAGATCTCCTTTAGCTTCAGGGCACCTTCCATGGCTGTTGCGGTGCTTATTCCTCTACCTAGAAAGAAGCAGCTTTCCTTGCGAGAAAGCTGCTTAGCCATAACCTTAATAGCGCTTTCAGTATTTTTTATGGTTTCAGAGACTCGTTTGGGGGTGGCGTGGAGGGATTCCCTCAGCGACTCTGCTTCTCTACCGTCCAAGAGCCCCCTTACCTCGCCTAACTTAATGGCGAGAAGTGCTAGAACTGCAAGCTGTGTTAGGAACGTCTTTGTCGCGGCGACGCCTATCTCAGGGCCAGCTCGAGTATATATGACAGAGTCGGCGATTCTCGTTATTGAACTCCCCACCACGTTTGTAACGGCGATAACCTTTGCACCCATGTGTTTAGCATATTTGACCGCATCGATCGTGTCACTCGTCTCTCCGGACTGGCTTATAGCTATGACTAAACTGTCACTGTCTAGTAACCCTGCAGTTGCCTCCTGAAACTCCGAGGCAAGAACCGGCTGGGCTAGGATGGATGCAAGCCGTGCCATCATGTACTTCCCTGCTACCCCTGCATGGTTTGATGTTCCAGCTCCTGTAATGTAAATGTGGGATGCGGCATTAACCATTTCTACCGGTTCATCCAGCTCTTGCCAGCTCAAGGTTAAGGTCTCCCTGAGAGCACGGGGTTGCTCGTGAATTTCCTTCAACATGAAGTGGGGGTATCCTCCCTTACATGCCATTTCGATGCTCCACGGCACCTCCACAATACGAGGTTTTAACATCTTTCTTTTGGATAAGTCTTCTATGATCACTCCTTCATAATTCACGATGCTCACACATCCATCGTCTAAAAGCGCTACTTTTCTAGTGTAAGGGAGGAACGCTGGTATGTCGGATGCACAGTAGGTTGCATCCGCTCCTAAGCCAATCACGAGGGGACTTCCGCTCCTAGCGCAGAGGACGCCATTGAAGAAAGGGGTAACAGCAACTATAGCATAGGTTCCTTCCAGCCGCCTCACAGCTTCCTTAAATGCGTAAGGGAAATCCAATTCATCCTTCATGAATTCTTCAATTAAGTGTGGAATTACTTCTGTATCAGTTTCTGATGTAAATTTATGCTTTCGCCCTAGTTCATCCTTTAAATCTAAGAAGTTTTCTATTATTCCATTGTGAACAACGGCTATTTCACCTTCACAGTCTAGGTGTGGATGAGCGTTCTCCTTCGACGGCTGACCATGAGTCGCCCACCTGGTGTGCCCCACACCAACGTATCCGGGTAGACATTTAAGGTTTAATCTTGCATCAACTTCTTCAACCCGACCTTTATCCTTTTTCACGAAAAGACGGCCATCATGAACTGTCGCCACACCGACTGAATCGTACCCTCTATATTCTAGTCTTTTTAACGCGTCAAAAATTATCGGTGCGACGTGTACTTTCCTGTGAACTACGCCTACAATCCCACACAAGGTATTCACCTCTAAAAGCACTAGAAGATACTTCAACTTAGAAGCGGTGGAAGCTCTTCAGTTAGAGGAGCTAGAGCCTGTGGCTATCATTGATTAAATGATTAAATGGTTTCCATTAGATGATGTTTAAAAGGATTTTTCAGAAGGAAATTGAAACGGTCATGATGGAGAGGAATCTGTTTTCCTTGCAAAAAGGGTTAATGGTCGTTTTAATGTGATTTAAACTTTAATTTTACGATTTCGGGAGGTTTAAAATGTAGAAATGAGAGAAAAATAGGCATTTAACAGATTTCTGATGCGAAATTATTATAAATTAATTTGTAATGGTATAGTTTCTGTTGGGGTGGTTGATAGTGGAGAGCTTCGTGCTGAAGAAGGATGATGAAAGTTACGTAGCCATACCTACGGAGATAATTGAAGATTATAGTACTGCAAGAATCGTCTTTAGCGAGGAAAGACTGCGTATCCTCAGGCTTCTGGCTGAAAAGCCAATGTATCCTAAAGAGTTAGCAAGAAGGCTGCGTGTTAACGAGCAGAAGGTATACTATCACATAGGGGAGCTCAAGAAAGCAGGTATTATTTTTGTAGCTAAGAGGAAAGAAGTTAAGGGAGCCACAGCAAAGTACTACTCAACTAAGGCTAAAGCGGTTTCTTTCATTCTCAATGGGGAAGGAGTACACGTTACACCCCCCCAAACTTTAAATTTAACGGAGAAGGCGGTACGCTTTTTAAGCCCGTTCATAGAGGGAGGAAAGCTTAGCGCGTTAATAGTGGTTGGCAGCCCCGACATCCATGGACCATACAGGGCGCAGGCTAGAGACAACCACTACGCAGTAGAATTGGCTATGTTTTTGGGATGTATTTCCAATAGAATCGAAGGAAGTAATGTGAAGTTAGATACTGAAGTGCGTGAAGACGACCTTAAGAGGAATATGATAGTTGTGGGGGGGCCGATAACGAACATGATCACCAATAAGCTTAACGAAAAGCTACCCATAAAGTTTGATGTTGCTGAGCAAAATAGGATATTCTCTACTGTGACTGGCCGCTTCTACTATGAGGATGAATGCGGGATAGTAGCTAAGATAACGAATCCATTTAACCCTGAAGCAGAGATCCTCGTTTTAGCTGGGAAAAGATTTCAGGGAACTAAGGCTGCTGTGCTTGCAGTAACAAGGTACCTAGATGAGTTAACTAAGAATAATGCACTTAACCCCTCGGTATCTGCTAGAGTAGTAGCAGGATACGACTTAGACGGGGATGGAGTCGTAGATAGTGTTGAATTCTTAGAGTAAACGCTTTCACTACTTTAGTTCCCCTTGGAGGATTAAATATCCGTTGTATGGTTCTCTATCCGTTATTTCTCCGGATATGCTGTGGGTCATCAGCTTTTTCACTTCTTCGTGATCTCTTGTATGACCTAGAACGTAAATTAGTTTGACATATGCTACTTCTGGGAGCATATTTCCACAGGGAATGACTCCTATCTTCAACAGGTCACGTCCTCTTTCGTATACGTTCATTCCTACAAAGCCATAGAGACATTGAGAAGTCATTGCAACTGCTATGCCTTCCTCTATAGCTCTTTCAAGGGATGGAAGTATTGTTTTAGGGCAGTGTCCAAGGCCTGTTCCGGCAAGCACTATTCCATGATAACCCGTGTCAATTATGTGCTCTATCAGGTCTGCTTGCATTCCAGGGTATGTGTAGAGTAAGACAACTTTCGGGTCAATTTTCGTGTCCGCCGTAACAATCCTTTGGTTGCTTCTGCGCCTGTAATCGTTTCTAAACATCTTTATTTTACCGTCCGCAACCATTCCTAAAGGTATGTCACCTATCGTTTTGAATGTGTCCCTCCTGCTCGTGTGCATTTTTCTGACCCTAGTGCCTCTATGGATTAGATTGTACTCATCACTGCTGCTTCCATGCATACAAACAACGACTTCGGCTATGTCACTTCTAGCCGCCACCGTGGCAGAAGAGATTAAATTTATTGCCGCGTCACTTGAGGGCCTGTCGCTGCTTCTTTGGCTTCCAACCAGTACTACTGGAACTGAAAGGTTTTTTAGCATGAACGAGAGGGCGGCTGACGTGAAGTGCATGGTATCGGTTCCGTGAGCCACTATGACGCCGTCAGCTCCTTCGTTTACCTCTTTAGCGACTGCTTCCGCTATTTTCACCCAGTATTCGGGTTGCATGTCTTCTGAAAAAATTTCGAGAAGAGAGAGGGTTTTTAGATTGCATATGTCTTCAAGTTCTGGGACGGCGCTGAAAAGCTCTTGGGGGGTGAACGCGGGAATCACGGCTCCGGTTCGGTAGTCCAATCTACTTGCCACGGTTCCTCCTGTCCCAATTAAGGCAACCGTCGGCTTTTTTGGATCAAAGGAAACATCTCTTTCTGGTAGGGCATAATGACTTGGACTATAACCCAACTCTTCTATGATTGTTTCCTCTGAAATTCTCACCCCAATGTTATAGCCAGTTTTAAGCTTTAGGACCACGTGCCGGTCGTCTCCTAGCTCGCTCCTTGGGAGAAGGATCCCCTCGTATGTGGTGTCAGGATTCACTACCCTAACAACACTCCACACCTTCACTTTAGCCTCTTCAAGTTTACGCTTGGCAAAACCGCGGTATCCTGGTAGCTTATCTTTAGGAGCCATGCTTTATCACCTCGCTGATTTTTGCCTTTAAAAGCTCAGCGACCGTTTTACCATCGATTTTCCCTCTAACTTGCTTCATGACGGCGCCCATGAGAGGACTGAACGCTCTTTCACCTTTACTTATAATTAAACTCATGTTACTTTCGACAACCTTGCTAATTATCTCTTCAAGTTCCTCCTTGGAGAGAGGCTTTATGCCTAACGCGTTTAATGCATCATCCAAGTTAGAAGGCTTCTCAGCCAGCTTAGCTAGTAGCTGCGGTATGGCTTCCTTAGCTATCTTACCTTCCGACAGGTATTTGAAGACTCCATTAAAGTCTTCCCTAGTAAGGTTCTCTACGGGTACCCCTTCCCGTTCCAGGCCTCTAACCGTTTGTAGAAGGGTTGACGCTACTAAGACCGGATCAACCCGGTACGATTCAACTATTTCTTTAAATATTTCTGCTTTCTCTTCAAGTATTAGTTCTTCCGCGAACTCGCTGCTTATGCCGTATTTCTTAGCAAGCTTCTCCTTTAGGACCCACGGATACTCTGGCAGTTGACTTGCCACCCTACGTTTCCATTCAGGGTTTATTATTATGGGGGGAGTATCGGTGTCAGGGTAGAGGCGGGCGCCTCCATGAAGTTCTCTAAGAAACTCGCTGTTACCGTTTTCTAGCGCCCTTCTGGTTTCATTTGGGACTCCCTTAAGGGAAAGGCGAGCCCTCTTAACAACGACTTCTAAGGCTTTCTTTCCCATCTCCTCAGGGGCTTTCACTAGTACGAAGGCATCATTGTCATCTAATTCTAGGGCGAGACGTAAGGCGTCTGCTTCTTGAGGGGAAACACCATATTTTTCGAGGTTTTCATCGGAGTGTATTATCTCAGCTATTCCTGTTATGGCTCGAACCTTGTCAGCGAGCTCTTTGCCGAACCTTCTACCCGGTTGAACCTCCATGCCTAGGAGACCGGAGAACTTGGGGAGACGAACGGCTAAAATTCTCTCATTTCCTTTTCTTTTTAGGATCTTAGACCGTGTCTCTCTAAATTTTTCCGTTACGTCTTTAACGTCTAACTTGTATTCGTCTTCCTTAGCGCCTCTATGTAAAAGCTCGTCTCGTATCTTTAGAAGACTAAGCTGGCGAATCACTTCGTTTCTAGCTAGTTTAGGAAGCCATTCAAGCTTCTGAACGCCCTTAATCTCTACCCTTGCTCCCCCCCTTATGCTGACGTTTATGTCCTGCCTTATGGTTCCGATTCCTCTTTTCACCTTTCCTGTGCTTCTGAGGAGGAGGCCTATGCGGAAAGCGGTTTCTAGGAGTTCCTCTGGTGTTTCAATGTCAGGACTTGTCACTATCTCAACTAGTGGTATTCCAAGCCGGTCAAGCCTGTAGTAGACTGTTTTCCCCTCCTCTTTCACCTTCCGTGCAGCGTCTTCCTCTATACATATGGTTTCGATTCCGACTTCTTTACCATTTACAGGGATCCTGCCGTTTAACCCTATAACTAAAGTGCGCTGAAAGCCGCATGGTACGGAGCCGTCAAGATAATTTTTCCTGCACACGTGAAGTTCGTCAACAATGTTAGCCTTCAGGAGGAGGGCTAGTTCTAGCCCTATTTCAAGCGCTTCAGTGGATATCTCGAATGGGGGTGTTTGACGCGTACATGCAATTCACATGTACGTTTCGTCTATTTCGTAGCTACAGGTTGTATCATTGTATCCTTCATATATTACCGTTCTTCCTTTCTCGTATTCTGCCAGCATAGCGGCATCAAACTCGCCCATTTCTCCGAGGACAGGTCGGAAGAACCTTCTAATGGTAAAGTGGGGTGGATCGCTTCTAAGTATGGGTGGACAGTGGCAGAAAAGTTTACGAGAGGTACGGAGTTCCTGGTGTATTTCCAAGCCGGCTTTAAAGCCAACTGCCTTATAATCGATTTCCCGTGCTGAAACGTCCAAGGGGTTCACCTCGCGCTTGGTAATTCCAAGAACTCCTAAAGAAGAGATCACGTAATAAATATGACCAATGAAAGTAAAATCCGTGTAGCACAAAGAGTTTATATTTTACCCTTTCGAAGAGAACAGTACTATGAGGGGTGCCGGTTAATGTACACCGTTAGCCAAGAGATATCTATTGAGGAGAAGGCTTGCAGGGAGATTATTAATCTTCTACTAAAAGGTGAGGAACTTAGGAAAGTGAAAAGGCAAGTCTGTGCAAGGTATGGATTAAGAAGTGTGCCCAGTAACGTTAAAATTCTATCCTATGCTACTGAGGAGGAGAAGGCGAGGCTGGTTCGGGTCCTTAGAAGGAAGGAGACGCGTTCTATTTCCGGCATTTTAATAATTGCGGTTATGGCGCCTCCATTCCCGTGTCCGGGAAGGTGCATATACTGTCCTGGAGGCGAAGGCGTCCCAAAGTCTTACACAGGCCGTGAACCCGCAACGATGCGCGCCATAGAAAACAATTATGATCCATACATGCAGGTTAGGTCTCGTCTGGAGCAGCTCGAAAGGATAGGGCACCCCGTCGATAGAAGTAAGGTTAAGCTGGTGATAATGGGAGGAACGTTCCTAGCTACCCCAGAAAGCTACCAAAACTACTTTGTTAAGAGATGCTTAGACGCTATTACAGGGGTGAACTCCTTAGGCATAGAAGAAGCTAAGGAGGCAGCAGAAAGGTCTGAGATAAGGAATGTTGGTATAACGATTGAAACTAGGCCCGACTACTGTAGAGAGTATCATGTAGACAGGATGCTGTTTCTAGGGGCGACGAAAGTGGAAATAGGCGTACAGACTATTTACGATGAGATATACGAATTGATTCAGAGAGGGCACACCGTAGAAGACGTAGTGGAAGCATTTAGGATTGCAAAGGATGCTGGCTTAAAGGTTACCGCTCACATTATGCCTAACCTCCCTGGGTCAACCCCCGAGCTAGATGTTAACGTCTTTAAAACCATTTTTAACGATTCACGCTTTAAACCGGATGGACTAAAAATATACCCTTGCCTCGTGCTTAAGGGCACGAAGCTTTATGACATGTATTTGAAAGGAGAGTATAAGCCATACCCTACTGAAACCGTTATAGAGGTTATCGCCCAAGCCAAGAAGACCATTCCTTACTGGATTAGGGTGCAGCGCGTGCAGAGGGACATACCTGCCCACCTCATAATAGATGGAGTCAAAAAAAGCAACCTTAGAGAACTTGTCTTAGAAAGGCTGCAAATGGAAGGGAAAAGGTGTAACTGTATAAGATGCAGGGAAGTAGGGCATTATCTGCGGAGAGGAGGGAAACCTCCATCACATGAAGAGGTAAAACTGTATGTAGAGAAGTACCCGGCTTCGGAGGGGGAGGAAGTATTCATTTCCTATGAAACGTTAGATCGGCGGGCGCTCATAGGATTCATTAGGTTAAGGCGGCCTTCAGAGAAGGCTCATAGACCGGAAATTACAAAGACAGAATCCGTAGTGGTGCGGGAGCTTCACGTTTATGGGCCATTAGTTCCTCTTGGTGAACGGGTTAATGATGCGTGGCAACATAAAGGGTATGGAAGTAAACTATTGGAAGAGGCTGAGAGGGTGGCGAGGGAAGATTACGATGCAAGAAAAATCCTAGTGTTATCAGGTCTTGGAGCAAAGGAATACTATTATAAGCATGGATACAGAAGAGACGGGGTATACGTTTCCAAAAAATTGAAGGATTAGGCAGGAAATAGGGGTTCAACCCTTAATTTCAGCTATTTTTTCGGCTAAGTCCTTCACGAGCTGCTCCGCTTGGCCAGGATTAATAATGCATACTGATGCTGCCGGCCTGTCTATACCTGCTGAGACGCCTAAGTCCTCTTTGCTTGGAACATATATGTAAGGTACGCCCTTTTCCTCGCATAGGAGAGGAAGGTGCATTACGATTTCCGGCGGGTCAACGTTTTCGGCTATAACTACTAGTTTTGCTAATCCTCTTTCGACGGCTTTAGTAGTCTCATTTGTGCCTCGTTTCACCTTCCCAGTATCACGGGCGATTTCAACGGCTTCTAACGCCTTTGAAGCTAGCTCACTAGGAGTTTTAAAACGAACATGCGGCTTTGACAATGATTCATCCCTCCTTCAGGCTCAGCCCTCATAAGGGTTGAGGAAAAAGAAGCAATTATCCCTTTATGAAGGTTTTGGTTTTGCGATTTTCTTTCATCTTAAACATGTTAATAGGAGGTTAACTATTAAACCACTTTAAACTATCTTAAGGACATTTCAATAAATATTTCTTCAGGGATGCGTATCCTCATTATCTGTTTTAGAGTGCGCTCATCCGGATCATGGAGGACTATGAGGCGCTTATGAATGCGCATTTCCCATTTGTCCCATGTGGCAGTTCCCTGCCCTGAGGGGCCTTTACGTACCGGGACACGTAACCGTTTGGTTGGCAAGGGAATTGGACCTGAAACCCGTGTACCCCTCTTCTTAGCTAGTTCCTTAATTTGGTTGCAAACAGCGTCAAGCTTTCGGTGGTCTGTGCTTGAAAGCTGAATCACAGTTTTTTGCATTAATGTCACCTTTACACTACCTATGCAAGAGAGGAAAAAACATATTTGTAATAAAAATTTTTCCCGCACCTAAGTTGTTTTAAGGGTAATATTTGCGTTTTGGGTTAAGTTATATAACGTGGATTTTTGAGGGGTTTAGTAGAGAGCGAAGTCTAGAACGCGACCGCAGGAACAGCTTCTCTCCTTAGGGATCACTTCTATCACTTTGTAGAGGAGTTTCCTTACGCGTTCAATGTTTTCACGCATACTCTTAGCGACCTGTTCTGCCGTGACTGGACGTAAACCATAGACGTCGACGTCCGTTGGCATGGCGATGGACGCAAAACATATTTCTGCTTCTTTTGCCAGCACGCACTCGGGGTAACAGGTCATCCCTACCACGGAGAATCCTTGATTTTTGTAGAAGAGGCTCTCTGCTCTCGTGCTAAACCGTGGTCCGTTTATGCAGACATAGGTTCCCTCTTCATGTATTTTGTATCCGAGCTCGTGGGCGCAATCGATTATCACTCTCCTAAGCTCTGGGCAGAATGGATCTGCGAATTCTACGTGTCCGACGACTCCGCCTTCAAAGAACGTGTCTTTCCTCTGGCCGAACGTCCTATCAAATATTTGGTTTATTATGACGAATTCGCCAGGTTTTATTGTTTCTGGCTGTAGGCTGCCGCAAGCTGCAGGAGATATTATTCTTTGAACGCCGAGACTTTTCAGCGCCCATATGTTGGCGCGGTAGTTTATTTCGTGAGGGGGAATCGTGTGGTGACGTCCATGTCTGGCTAGGAAAGCTACCTTTCTCCCTTTAACTAATCCGACAATTATGTTATCTGAGGGGGGGCCGTAGGGCGTGTATACCTTTATCTCCTTTGCAATAGAGAATATTGCAGGGTCGTAGTTCCCCGTCCCTCCGAGGATTCCTATTTCGCATGGTAGAAGGTTTTCTATTTCCTCTTTTGTGGCGTCTATTGGAACGTATAAAGGGGAGATTTTTCTCAAGGTGGTACCTCCTCCATTTTTTACCGGATGGTTCTATCTTATAGATGTAGTTTTTTAATTTTTTGGAAATCGAGAAGCGCCATGTAACCGCCTTTTTGAAGTTTACGTTGTCAGCACGCTTCCCGCTCCCTTAGGAGCAATTATTTCTCCATGCTCCATGACCACGACGCCATTAACTATTGTGGTTATAGGCTTCCCTTTAACCGTCCATCCTTCGAATGGAGAGTACTTTGCTTTCGAGTAGAAGCTGTCGGGATTTATCTTGCCTTTAGCTTTCAGGTCTATTATTGTAAGGTCTGCATCGTACCCTTCCTCTATTTTTCCTTTACTTTTAATCTTGAATATTTTTGCAGGGTTCTCTGAGAGCACCTCAACTAGCCTTTTGAGGGAAATCCGTCCGGCGTTGACCTGAGTTAGCATCAATGAAAGAGTTGTCTCTAACCCTGGGAAGCCGGGTGACGCATCTGAAATGCTTTTTTCCTTCTCACTTTTCTGGTGTGGAGCATGGTCGCTTGCTATTACGTCTATTATACCTTGGTTAAGGGCGAGCCAAAGGGACTCTAGGTCTTCATTCTCGCGTAAGGGAGGGAGCACCTTTAGCAGCGATCCTTTTTCCTCTATGTGCTTTCTTGTTAAGAGAAGGTGATGGGGTGTAACCTCGCAGGAAACGCGAGGATATGATGCTTTAAGCGTACGTATGTATTCCACTGTTCGCTTTGAGGTAATGTGGCAGAGGTGGAGGTGGCATTGCGCTCTTTCGGCTGCTAACGTGTACCTTATGACTGCTGAGAACTCTATGTTAATGCTGTGTACTTGGAGGAATTGCTGGATTGTGTTGTACTCATCTTTGACCTTTTCCTCGGGGTGTACCGCTACCGGCTTTCCGAATTTTGAGGCAGACTTAAGGCGGTCAGGCAGCGATCCTGTAAGCCAAGATTCTGGGTCTTGAGGATACACTTTGAAGGCGACTGCTCCCTCCTCAATTATTTTAGGTATCTCATCTATTCTGGAGGGAAAAAGCGAGAAGAAGCCTACGTTGACCATGGCTTTTCCTTGAGCCAGTTTCTTTTTAAATTTTAAAACTTCGGCGGAATCCGTCTTGGGCCTAGTGTTGGGCATGTCTAAAACTGTTGTTATACCTCCTGCCGCTGCAGCACACGTCCCAGTATGGTAGTCTTCCTTGTAGGATTGTTCTAAATCTCTTAAATGCACATGGACGTCTATTAGGCCCGGAAGGACTACCCTGTTTTCTGCGTTTATCACTCTCTCAGCAGTCTCGGTGCATGATCCTCTGAAGAGCTTCACTATTTTCCCTGACCTTACCGCTATGTTGCCTTTAACGAACTGACCTCTCCAAGGGAAGGTAGCATTTCTTATGAGTAAGTCTAAGGTCATGGTATCCCATTCAGTAAAATGAACTATTAAACTTATTTAAGAGGGAAAAACCTATTAGCTACTAAACGAGTAAAGTCAGTTTTTGTCACTATTCCAACCAGTTTTTCTCTCCTGTCCATTACCGGCGCAGCCTTAGTTTTCTCTCTAATTAATTTTTCCGCTGCGTCGCCAACCGGATCGTCTGGATGAAGGGGAGTTATTTTCCTCATTACATCCAAAACGTCTATTTGTCTTATACGGGTTGTCTGATACTTTTCTGGAACGCTGCTGCGGAAGTCAGCTAAGTACTTAGCTATCATTCCTTCGGTTATCAGTCCAACTAGCTTACCCTCCTCGGTTACGGGCAAGCTGCTTATTCCTTTTTCGAGCATGATGCGCCTCACGTTTGTTATCCTTTCATAAGGCGAAACTGTTAGAGGGTTTTCGGTCATAATCTGCGATACCGCAACATTTCTAACTTTAATACATAGTTTCGTCATCGTGGACTTAGTAATGATTCCTACGAGGTCGCCTCCTTCTAATACTGGAAGGCCTGAAATCTTTTTCTCTAGCATTATCTTTGCAGCGTCTATTACGTCGGTGTCGGGTGTAACGGTTACCGGGTTCATGGTCATTGCACTTGAGACGTGTATGCTGGATGCTTGAAGAGCTCCGATCCTGCTTGAACCTAACCTGTCAAGTATGTCTCTCTCGGTTAAAATTCCAACAAGTTTTCCTTTGTTTATAACAAGAAGCCTTGAAACCCTGTTTTTCACCATTAAATCTATTGCATGCGAAAGTGAGACGTCCTTATCAATGACGATTAAATCTCTAGTCATAACGTCTTTAACCTGCAATTTTCCTCCCTTCAGTTAACTTTCGAAGACTTCATCATACATGACTTTTAATTAAACTTTCGAGAAGGACAGGTTAATTAGAGTATAAATAACATTGCCGGACGCTCTCCAGCTAGGATTTCGCGCACTGAATGAACACCGGTAAATGAAAAATGTAGGCGATGTCCGGAATTCCACATTTCCTTTTTTGAAGCGTGTTTTTGTGGAGGTTATTAGGGTTTCTACACATCATACTTTTAGGAGGGGTTAAAAATTGACATTATCTTTATCTGTCCATTCCCAATTAGCCGTTGTTGTGATCATGTTTTCATTGTTCATTCACGCTTATCTTAGGTTCTTCAGGTTACGTTACGGCGTACTTAGTAGGGGAGCCTACTTTAAAAGGTTCAGGTGGTGGATGGTTTCGTCTCTTAGAGTTGAACGGCTACCCGTTTACCTCAGCCAAAATAATAGTACGGTCGGAGGCGTAATAGTTTTAGACCACTCCCTGAACACTTACCCTTTCCAGCATTTGCTCTCTATGTGGCATGACGTTGACAGTGTAAGCTACGAATTAAGCGTATCTAAAAGGTCAGTGGCGATCCTTTTCCATGTTTTTGGTAAGGGGCTTTCACCGGCTGAAGCATTCAAGGATCTGAAAAAGAAAATATTCTCGGTTAAATCAGGTCTCGAAGCACGTTTTCCTGGAATAGTCATTTCGTTTCCTGAACCCAGAGACTTTAATGAAATTTTTAGGCTTTATAAGGGAAAAGTGGTTAGAACCGAGGGGAAGTCTGTAAGAGTTAAACTTCCTGATGGGGAAAAGTGCATTTGTGTGTTAAAGCTTTCAGGAGATGTTGAAGCATCTGTTTATAAGGGAATGACCCAGATAGACGCGTTGCTTAGGAATCTTATCCAGTTAGGTGTTAACGCAAGATTCATAGTATCCTTTAGGCCTGTAAAGGGGTTTTTTAAGCATTTGAAAAGGAAGATCGAGAGGAAGGAAGAGAAATCTCCTTTAGAAAGTGAATTAGGGTTATGGGAAGTATCGTCCTACGTAGTTTTGGAAGTTGAAAACAACGATGAATCAGACATCAGGATCCTACAAGTTAAGAACATTTTTTCAACTATTTTTTCTGGGTCAAGAAGTAAGTTGGAAATTAAAACCTTAAGTGGGAGGAAGATTAGGAAAAGTATTGTTAACATTGCATTGAAGAGGTCTATTGGAGGATCCTTCGAGCTTTCAAGTCCAAAGCTTTCTGTTTTAACCCACTTACCGATGAAAAGCACTCCAGGACTGCTCTTTGAGGTTAAACCAGACTTTAAAGTTCCTCCCGAGGACATATTTAAGAGGAAACAGGGAGTGGTTGTAGGCAAAGTTACTTATGGAAAACGGAAAATTTTCCCATGCGTCATCAGGCTAAGCGACATTAGGAAGGGCGTCGCCGTCTTAGGAGCCATCGGAAGCGGTAAAACGCGAATGGTAATGAAAATAGTACGTGATGCTGTAGCTAGATACAATATTCCAGTTCTCGTCTTCGAGAGTAAAGGGGAGTTTGCATCCTTAATAAGGGACCTACCACCCGCCTTTCTCGAGAAACTTATGGTTTTAAGACCCGGCAGCACCTATGCACCCTTAAAGATAAACTTGTTCGAGCCGGGAGAGATGGACCCTGAAGAATACGCTAAGCGCCTCCTTGGACTTTTAAACACCATTTTCAAATCCCTGTTTAGAGAGGACAGCGAGTTAACGATCCAAATGTCAAAGGTTTTAGGCGAAGTACTAACTGAAACCGTGAAAAGAGAGGAAACCAGAAGTTTTAATGGGTTTGTTGACGCACTTAAGGAATACGCGAAAAGAAGCAGTCACATCCCTAACATACTCAGCACCATTAATGCTTTAGAGGCAAGAATGAACGTTCTCCGTCGAGGGATGCTTGGAGAAGTGTTTAACGTTGAAAGGTCAAACTTAGATGTGGAAGACCTTTTGCAGAAAGTTGTAATAGTTGATTTTAGCTATCTTTTATCCAATGGCGGAACAAAGGAGGATGCGCAGATCATAATGAACCTGTTGATGCTGCATGTTTTCCAGGCAGGCTTAAAACGCATGAACATTAACACGCTAACGCACTTGGTTGTAGTCGACGATGCAAGACTTCTGATTCCAGAAGTCTTCACTAGACGTAGCACTAGCGATACCACGGCTGTAGAGGACATGATCACGATAGAAAGAGGAAAGGGGCAGGGGTTGATCTTGGTTTGTCAGGATCCGTCCGTTTCACGTATAGCACTTGCAAACTGTAACACTAAAATAGCCTTTAGGCTTACATTTAAGTCCCAATCTGAGGAGGAGTTTATAAGAATGAGTTTAAACATCCCTGAAGACCAAAGAGAGTATCTACTTACACAGCCTAACCGTTCAGCCGTGGTTAAACTCCCCGACTTCCCATATCCCTTCCCTATAATTACAGAAGAATATAAGGCAATCCAAGTTTCTCCTGTAGAGGTGGAACAACACAACAGGAGATATCACCCGTACCTTTTTAACAGGGGGAGAATAGAGCTTGAAGGCCAAGAGATAAATGAGCTTTTATCATGGATAGCAAGCAAGGGTGCGGTAACCGTCAACCAGATTGCAGCTAAGCTAAAGATTAAGATAAAAGAAGCTGAGGAACTCGTGAAGAGTATGAGAGAAAAAGGTTATGTTGAACAGACAGAAGAAACAGTCCACATCGTCACAGCTTAAAAAAGAGGCACGTAGACCATATTACACTCTGCTTTGAAGGGACCTTAAGTATGCCTTCTTAAGCGCCTCTATCGCCGGAAGACTTTCTCCTGCAAGAAGAGCTAACATGGCCTTCCCGCCAGTACTCACGTAACTTATCTTCGAATCTAAACCGAATTTCTTTAAGGCTTCAAGCGTATGGCCTCCTCCAGCGAGGGAGAATGCACGTGAATCACCAACAGCTTTAAAAAGCTCCACTGTACCTTTACTGAACCGTTCATCTTCGTAAACGCCAGCTGGCCCATTAACCACTATTGTTCTCGCATCAAGCAGCACTTCTTTAAACTTAGAAATAGTTTCTTCACCTATATCCTTGACAGGCGCATTTACCGGGAAGCTATCAACCGTCACCTCCACCCGTTCATTATTCTCCTCGATCGCAAAGTCAGCAGGGACCTCTATTTTGTCATTAAAACGGTCTATTAACTTGCGCATTTTATCTAGGTAGCCAAATCCACCCTTAGAATCTATTAATTGTCTATTGACGTCGCCTATGTCCACACCTTTAGCGTGAACCATTAGAATTGCCAGTAAGCCTACAGGCAGCACCTTATCAGCAATTCCTAGTTCTAAAGCGTGTTCCGCAACCTTGAAACTGTCGTCAACCTTCGCCCCTCCAAGAAGATAAACACAAGGTCTTTCAGGGTTATCCATTATGGAAGATAACGCCTTTATCTCGGCTTCCATCACCCTTCCCGCTGCAGATGGCAAAACCTCTGTGAAGGCGATGAGGGACGTATGGGTACGATGTGCAGCCGGGAAAGCATCATTAACATAGATATCGGAAACGCTAGATAAATTCCTAACCAAGTCGGTTTTCAACTGTTCCTCGATTGTTTTTACGCTAGTTTCCTCATCAATAAACCTCACGTTTTCCAGAAGCAGAACCTCACCGTCTCTTAAACTTTTAATCGCACTAACCGCTTTCTCGCCGCACACGTCATCAACATACTTGACTTCAATTCCGAGGATTTCATTAGCAAGCCTTGCATGCTCCTTAAGCGATACAAAGTCCCTTTCACCCTTACGTCCCTGGTGAGAAAGAACAACAACCTTCGCTCCTTTTTCTGAAAGTTCTAGCAAAGTTTTACCATGACGCTCGATCTTAGTTACATCTTTAGGAACGCCTGTTTCGGGATCTACGGGAGCATTGATATCAATCCGGACAAGCGTGGTTTTCCCGTCAAAGGAGAAATCATCTAAAGTGAAAAAGCTCTTGCTCACTCTGCACACCCTCCTTCACAGCTATGAAGTCTAATTAAAAGTCAACATCCCATTTTCCCATTGGAACTAAAAAATTTTTTATCATTCTCCTTAATGAGCTTTTAGACGGAAAGTAAGGTAGTATGAAGAAGGAGTTGTGAAAAGATAAGGAAGACCTGAAGGGAATACGGAAAGGAGGCTTTTATTGTAGGTAGATATTGTAGGTAGATAAAGGAAAGTTTTAAAGGCATAATTACGGTCTTCAATGGAGTAAGATCAACAAGAGGAGGGTTAAAGTATTTTCTTTGCTTCTACCGGTATTGGAAGCCATCCAGTAAAGGACTTCCAAACAATTGTTAAAGACATTCTAGAGTCTGGTACGAAAGTACCTTATGTTCCACAATCCGCCGACGATAACATGATATACCAGTTCCATAATGTAATACCAGGATTGTTGCTCAAGAAAGGAGCCACGTTCTTAGATTTAACAAGCGTAGAGAAAGCAAGGGAGCTCCAAAGATTCAAAGGCGAGCTTAAATTGAAGTCTATGCACTTAGCTCCTTCGGGAATGGCGGTAGAGCGCAGATTTATAGAAGGACTTCACGTACTTAAAGAAGCACTAGAGGAGACAAACTTGGACGTTTGGGGGGTGAAGGGGGAGCTAACTGGCCCTATCACCGAAGCGTATAGCGTCACAATCTTACCTGGGAGAAAGAAGGCGATCTACGATGAGGAAATTTTCGACATAATATTAAAGACAACGTGCGAAGTCGCATCTTGGCTCTCCTCTGAAATAATGAAGATTACTAGGAGAACAGCGGGGAAAGACGCATTGGCGATACTTTTCATAGATGAACCGCTTCTCCCTTTAGTCCTCAAAGAATACGAGTTTGAAAAGGTCAATGAAGCACTAAAGAGAACGTTGGCAAGGATTAAATGCAGGAAAGGAGTTCACGTGTGCGACGAGCCGGTCGCGGTAATAGACATGTTGATCGACCTTGAGGTAGACTACTTCTCCTTTGACATGCTAAAATACCCTAAAACGTTGGAGATGGCAGATAAAAGTAAAATAAGAGAACACGTGGAGAATGGAAGAGGGTTCGCGTTCGGCGTGATGCCGAACACTCCCGAAGCACTATTTGGAGAGGACGCCATCTATAATGTTCAAAAGGGAATGTTGACTCCTGAGGAATTTCTTCCGAGTCCACAGGAAATAGTTGAAAAAATCGAGTTGGGACTTAAAAAAATGATGGAGAAAGTAGATGTGAAAAGTTTAATTGAAAACTCCCTCATAACGCCTCAATGTGGTTTCAAAAGCTTCACCATCCCAAGCCCTGAAAAAGGAGAACAGATCGTAAGGCAGCTACTGGGGATCCAGGAAGAAGCAGCAAAAAAAATCCGTGAAAAATATCAGATCTCAACCCCCTCTTAACAAGCATTGTTTAGCATTTATGCACCGTATTTATGTGACCTCCCAAGGTAATCAATTAATATTGGCATAATGTCACGCCCCCTTAACCGTCCGAGTACTCCTCTAGCACAATCGCGTTCGCTAAACCTTTTGACTTCGTCAACCCTGACGTCTAAGCCAGCGATCACTACCGGAACAGGCTCTCCAGTATGCTCCCTTACAGTAACGGGGGTGGTATGGTCACTCGTTAACACTATGTACGTGTTTTCAAGGTCTACGGCTTCGAGAATGAAGCTTATCATCCCGTCGATTTTTTCAATCATAGCAATTTTTTTCCCCACATCTCCATCATGGCTTGCACTATCGGTTCCCTTAACATGTAAGAATACAAGGTCGTACTCGTCTAAAAGTCTTAGGGCAGCGTTGCCCATAGCGGTTAAGTCTGTGTCGAAGCTGCCGGTTACACCTTTGACGTCTATGGCATCCATTCCAGCTGCCCTGCACACGCCTCTAACCAATGCATTAGCCACAATGCATGCACACTTCAGGCCATATAGATCTCTGAGGGAAGCCATATCGGGTACTCTTCCAGCCCCCCTAAGAATAAGTATGTTAGCCTGAGGTTTCCCCTCCTTAACCCTCTTTAAATTAGCTGGATGGTTGCTGAGTACTTCATAGGAGTAACGTGTAAACTCATTAACTATCATCGCAGTTTTCTTAGCTTCTGGGCTGCCATCTAATGGCATAGCCTCTAAAACTCTTTTATTCTTATGCGGGTCGGTGTCAGAGACCATGTGGGAGAGTTTCTCCCCTCTTAAGACGACGACGCATCTGTGCTCCGTTGTATGGTTAACTAGCACGGTAACGTCTGGCGCCACTTTCGGCCTGTAACCGTTAAGGGCAGCAGCCAGCTCGTCTCCTTCCGGAAGAATTCGTCCAGCCCGCCTATCCAGCACCGTCATGTCTTCATCAACCGTTGCAAAATTTGCCCTAAAAGCCACATCGCTTTCCCGTATTTCAATACCAGCGCCTAGAGCTTCTAACCCGCCTCGCCCCCTGTAAACCTTGTAAGGGTCGTAGCCAAAAAGGGATAGGTGGGCGACGTCGCTTCCAGGAGGAACACCAGGGGAAATTACGTCGACGATTCCACACATTCCAACTTCAGCTAACTTATCCATTCCCGGGGTGGATGCAGCCTCTAATGGTGTTAAGCCGTTCAAAAGGGAGTTTGGCCGGTCAGCCATACCATCGCCAACTATGAAAAGGGCTTTCTTCCTAGGCAAGCTACCACCTTCTCGAGGTAATGGAACTGGGCAATGAACTTTAAGTGTGACGCCCCTCTTAAGACTTAAAGTGGCTTTAACGTTCAAATGTCTTGTTGCCTCATAAAAACTTTTAAAGTTCCATCCCTAATGTGAACTAGCTAGGGACGGATGTGAACTTAATGCTCCTTGAAAATAGTGAAGGACTCGTAGAGAACTATAACAAACGTGTGGAGACGTTGCCGCCTACGCTTCCTGAAAGAGTTTACATATGGGATGAAACGCTGAGGGACGGGGAACAAACACCAGGAGTTTTTCTTACAATTGATGAAAAGGTTGAGATTGCAAAGGCTTTAGATGAGATCGGAGTAAGCGTGGTTGTTGCGGGGTACCCTGCAGTCTCAAGATCTGAGCAGGAAGCTGTGAAAAGAGTGGCTAATGAAGGAATGAGCAATGCGCTGGTGGCAGCACCTGCTAGACCTAAAAAGAGCGACATCGACCTTTGTATAAGCTGCGACGTCGATGAGGTACCTATCTTCATGCCGGTAAGCAGGCTTATGCTGAAGTTCTCCTTAAACAAAGAGCCACATGAGGCAGTAGAAACCTTATCTAATGCCATATCATATGCATCAGATCACGGTATAAAAGTGGACTTCGTCGCCGAGGATGCTTCCCGTGCGAGGATCGAGGATTTAACTTTCTTCTCCAAGGCAGCTGTAGAAGCAGGAGCGAAAAAGATAATAATCGCGGATACTGTTGGCGTCCTGCGTCCGCTTTCAACTAAGTATTTGGTAAGCGAGCTACGGGAAAGGTTAAGGCCAAGCCAGGTGGACTTTGCAGTTCACTGCCATAATGACCTCGGTCTAGCAACCGCGAACACGTTAGCAGCAGTCGAGGAAGGAGTGCTATATCCTCATACTTGCGTGAATGGGTACGGTGAAAGGGCAGGGAACGCAGCCTTCGAAGAGGTTGTAGTGGCGCTTGAAACACTTTACGGAGTGAAGACGGGGATAAAACTTGAGAGGATTTATGAGCTCTCCCTACTAGTTGAACGGTACTTTGGTATACCAATACCTATTCATAAGCCGCTGGTTGGAGCGAATGCGTTTAGCCATGAAAGTGGAATCCATGTTAGAGCTCTCTTAAACCATAAACTGACGTATCAGCCTATCCCTCCAGAGTCGATAGGAAGGAGGACGGAGTTTTTCTTAGGTAAATTTACCGGAAGTGGGGCAATACGTTACATGCTAAGAAAAGTAGGGATGAACGTCACGGAGGAGCAACTTAGAGAGATAGTTAGAAAAGTTAAGGAGCTTCAGGAAAAAAAGGGAAAAGTGTTCACAAAGGAAACACTTTCAAAAATTAAATACCTTCTAAGGGAAATTAGGAAGGGAATCTCCGAGGAAGAACTTAAAGAGATTGCAGAGGAAGCATTACAACGGCCCATACAGAAAATAGAAACGTAAATGCTTCATTAGGAGTCATTAAGAAGGATGCGCCTTAAATCCTTCATCCTCTACCATCCTTATATTTCAAGTTGAAAATGGTGATTTTAGGACCGATGGGCTTCGAATTGTTCCATCGGAGGAGTAATTGTTGAGCGTGTGGATTGACATCTTAACTCCAAAGCAAGTGCTCTTCTTCTTCAGGCTTATCAACGAGTTAAAAAAAGATGGCGTACCGGTTCTGGTTACTACTAGACGGTATCGTGAAGCCAACGAATTAATGAAAATTAAGGGTGTTAGAGGTCTGGTTGTTGGAAGACATGGAGGGAGAACGCTTCTCGGCAAGCTTTTGGCTAGTGCGCAGCGCGTTGAAAAGCTAGCCCGTCTCGTTTCAAAAAGGGATATTAAAGTAGCGGTGTCCTTTTGCTCGCCCGAGGCTGCACGGGTTGCCTTTGGACTTGCGATCCCCCACATAGCTATTTGCGACGCACCGCATTCAACTGCAGTAGGTTTACTGACTATCCCTTTATCAGCGGTCCTCGTCACGCCAAGCTTCATTCCTTTAGATGAATGGATTAAACTTGGCGCCGTGAAGGACAAAATCGTGACGTACAGGGCCATTGACCCGGTGGCATGGCTTAAAGAATTTTCACCCAACGAGCGGGTTCTAAAGGAGCTACACCTAAGTAGGAGCGACAAGATTGTCGTAGCTAGAACACTTGAAGTGCAAGCGTCATACGCATTAAACTTTGGAGAAGACGAGTTTAGCCCGATAGAAAAAGTTGTGAATGCTATTCTTGACTTAGACGAAGAGGCACGGATTGTAGTGCTGCAGAGATACGGGAGAAGAAGCAAAAAGCCTAGAGGAAACAGGAGAATTATCATTCCTAAGAGGGCCGTCGACGGGGCAAGCCTCCTCTATTATAGCATTTTGTTTGTTGGTGCTGGTGGAACCATGACTTGGGAGGCAGCCCTCTTAGGCATTCCAGCCATCTCGTTACATCCCAGAGTTCCAAGTGTTGAAGTTCCACTTATCCAAAAAGGCCTTCTCTACCATCCTCGAACAGATGAAGAAGCCATTCAAATAGCCGCGCAGATCCTGAACAAACCATCATACTACCTTAGGCAACATAGAAAGAAAGCGGAAAAAGTGATGGAAGAAATGGAGGATCCCATCAAGGTAATCAAAGAAGTCGTTTACGATTTTCTAAACGAAAACTGATTGTTACTAGGTTACACAAGTGTCACGTTGAGTTTATGCTTTCCTATAATAGAACCTTTAAGTTAAGGTTCACAATTTAATAGTAACCTGAGAAATGCTAGAGAACATTCGTCCTAGATTCCACTATGGAGGAAGCATCCTTGATGAGAAGAACAGTCTCGGTTTTTGGACTTGGCCATGTAGGTTTGCCTCTCGCGCTTTTATGCAGCAGGAAGGGATATAAAGTGATAGGCGTGGACTCTGATGAAGCAAAAATAGCCATGATCAGGAGAGGAATTAGCCCTGTTAAAGACAAAAACGTGGAGGGAATGTTAAAAAACTGCAAAATTGAAGTTTCACTTAACGGGGTGGAAGCAGCTAAGGTTTCTGACGTCATTCTCATTTGCGTTCCAACTCCAGTGGACGTGAACAAGCACCCTGACTTAAGTTATTTAATATCTGCATCAAAAACGATTGCGGAGGGGCTGGCTAGAGGAGAGAGGGGAAAGCTGATCGTCGTTGAGTCGACGGTCTACCCTGGGACAACTGAGGGCATTCTTCGCCCAATCCTAGAAAAAAGCGGAAAAAAATGTGGAAGGGACTTTTATCTGGCTCATTGCCCTGAACGAATCGATCCGGGAAATAAAAAATGGAATATAAGTAACATTCCCCGGGTGATAGGAGGAGTAGACGAGGAGAGCCTAAAGAGAGCAGAAGCATTCTATAGATCTATCCTAGACGCTGAAATATTCACCGTTAGTTCTGCCCGTGTGGCTGAGGCCGTGAAGCTTGTTGAAAACGCTTTCAGGGACATTAACATAGCATTCGTAAATGAGCTTGCAAAAGCGTTCGACATACTTGGAATAGACATCGTTGAAGTATTGAGGGCAGCATCAACGAAACCATTCGGATTTATGGTGCACTATCCTGGGGCGGGGGTGGGGGGACACTGCATAGCCGTAGATCCCTACTACCTTATAGACAAGGCTAGCGAGGTGAACTTTTCCCACCAATTCCTCAGGCTGGCTAGGGTCATAAACGATAGTATGCCGGGATACGTCATTGAGAAAGTGGTTAGAGGACTCAACGAGATCGGGCAGAGCGTAAAAAACACCGTAATAACCGTCCTTGGAGTGGCATACAAGGGCGGGGTAGGAGACCACCGAAACAGCCCAGCACTCAGGATAATCGATGAGTTAAGAAGGATGGGGGGGGAGCTGAAGATCTTTGACCCATACATTCCTGAAATGTCAAATTGCCACGACCTTAATAGCGCCTTGGAAGGCAGCGTCTGCGTTGTCCTAGTGACAGACCACCCAGAGTTTAAAGAGATAAAATTAGAGTACCTAAAGGAGAAAGGTATCAAAGTATTAGTTGACGGACGCAACATCTACGACAAAGAAAAAGCGAAGAAGATAGGATTAATCTACAAGGGCATCGGAAGAGGAGAACGCTAGAAAAACCAGAAGAGGGGACAAGTCTAAAAGAAGGAGCGGCAAGGAACAAAACAGCAAAACATAAAAATCGGCTAAGCATACTTTTAAACTGGTAATGTGGGGGCGTGGTCTAGATATCAGAGGAAAACCTCTGATAGGGGAGCCTGGTATGAGCCCGGTAGCTCCCTATCCCGGGGTACAATACCCTTCTAGATGAAGGGGCATAAGTCCTGCCTGGGGCGCAGAGCAGTTTAGTCAAACTGACGCGTAAGCGGTCCCGAGTTCAAATCTCGGCGCCCCCACCAACATTACCTTCATCTTCACGTCTTTCGTGGGAGAGGAAAATACCAAGATTTACACTTATAACATTTTCTCTTTCCCTGACTTTGATGGGGAGTTAGATTTGATTTAGTTTAGGGGGCTGTTTAGAGAGAGGCTTCCACACTCATGGCTCATCCTAACCCAATTTTGTTTTCTTACTACCGTAAAGCTCCACACGGCTATTTTTGAAAATGAAAAATAAAATTTAGCTTGAACATCATCCAATTAAGCTGTCTTAAAGCTAATAAAACTAAAAAAGAAAAGAGGCTGTGAAGGAGGAAGGTTATGAGGTAGCTTGTTTTCCGCAATTTGGACAGTAGGTGGCGCCTAGTGGTAGCTGTGCTCCACAGTAGGGACAATATTTGGTTGCTGGAACAGCTGATGGAAGTTGTGTTGAGAGCTCCGTAGGAATGTAGGTGATGGAGGAGTAGTCGGCGGTTGCACTGTAGGTGGCGATGTTGTAGCTTTCTTTTTTACGCCTACGCCGAGAACACCGATAACTATGAGGGTTACGCCGAGTATGGATACGATCACACCTATCATCAGCAAATTGTTGTATGTTACTGGTATAGGAATCCGTGTAGCAACTTTCTCGCCAAGACTATAATCTACAGTCGCTGATAACAGCAAGTTTTCGATAGTATAATATAGTATTGTATTTTATTTATTAGTATTGAAATATCTTTTTTGAAAAGAAAAATCCATCTGTTGCATTTTATTTTTTTCAATTATGAAGGCAGCTATTCTTGAGCGAGCTAGAGCGGTTCAAATTATACATTTGCTTAGTCAATATGAGAAGTTAAAAGTACTGATGTAGTGCGTCGACTTGGAGGAAACCCCAATGCAACATTAACGACAATTAGTAAGCTGATAAAAGCTGGCCTAATTAAAAAAAGGAGCTGGAGCAAGATTACCTTTTACCGCGTTTTTTATAAGCTTACCGAAAAAAGGACAGAAAGTAGCTAGGTTACTAGGAGAAATAGAAGACATTTTAAAGGAAAATTAGAGAAAATAGTTTGGTTTGGGAAGGTTTGTCAATGATCTATTAAGAATAAAAAAAGGTTGAAGTAAGAAATTTAACAGTATTTTGCGCTTCTGAAGAGTCTATTAATGGGTAAGGTTTAAAGTGGTATTGACCAAAGTATGGTTAAAACCAATAGTTTTCACTGGTGGTTGGGTTGGCTAGGACTGCGTTGATTTATCATTCTGAGTATCTTGAGCATGGGGTTGACGATCATCCTGAAAATAGGAGGCGTCTAGAGGCTATAATGCAGTTCTTGAGGGAGAACGGGCTTTTAAGCTCTTCAGATATTTCCCTGCTTGAACCTGAAAGGGCAACCGTCGACGACGTAGCGTTAAACCATGACTTGGAGTACATAGAGTACGTTCACAGGATTTCTGATAGGGGTGGTGGAATGCTTGACCCTGACACAGTGGTTACTAGGGGGAGTTACGAGGTCGCGTTGAGGGCTGCTGGAGGAGGAATCCTGGCTGCTAGGAAGGTTGCTTCAGGGGAATTTAAGAATGCATTCGCCCTCGTCAGGCCTCCGGGGCACCACGCGGAGAGGAGGAGCGGACATGGATTCTGTATATTTAACAACATTGCTATTGCAGCTCACACCCTTCTTCGCGAGGGAGTTAAGCGTGTTCTGATAGTCGACGTAGACTGCCATCATGGCAATGGAACCCAGAACTCTTTCTATTCATCTCCAAACGTCCTATACTTGAGCCTTCACCAGTGGGGTATATATCCAGGTACGGGGTGGCTTGAAGAGGTTGGAGTAGGAGATGGAGAGGGATATACCGTTAATGTCCCCTTGCCGTCTAGGACTGGAGATCGAGAGTACATGTATGCGCTTGAGGAAGTACTTATCCCCCTAGCAGACGATTACAAGCCTGAGTTCATTTTGGTCTCCGTGGGTTTTGACACGCACTACTCTGATCCAATAACGATGATGAGGCTTACCTCTGTTGGGCACCGTAGGATTGCCGAGCTTCTTTTAAACGTCGCAGGAAGGTTTGGGGGAAAAATAGTTTTTATGCTGGAGGGGGGGTACAGCTTGTCAGCTATACCGAGAAGTTTAGCCAATATGCTGTGCGTACTCGCTGGGATAGACAGAGAATGGGGAGATAAGGAAGTTGAAAGCATAGGTTTGGAGAGGGTTAAGGGAAGAGTTGAAGAAGTTAAGCATGCTCTTAAGCCTTATTGGAGCTTTTAAAGCGGTGATTGTTATGAGGCTTTTCCGTGTAGCAACAGATGAGGAAATAAAATCGGGGAAGACAACAGACGTTTACTTTCTTAGAACCCTCGAAGTATTAAGGGCGAAGGGTCTTAGTGGCATTAGAGTTGTGGCGGAGGTTACGTCTGGGTCTCTTCCGAGAGGGTGGCCGTGGGCTGTCCTAGCAGGGGTTTCCGAGGTGGCAAGGCTCTTCGAAGGCGTTCCGGTGGATGTTTACTCTATGCCTGAGGGAAGTGTTTTTAGACCTGAAGACTATAGGGGGGTACGTGCACCCGTCATGTACGTTGAGGGGGCTTACGGCGAGTTTGCCCATTTGGAGACGCCGCTACTTGGATTAATATGCCAAGCTTCAGGGATTGCAACTTCTGCTGCAAGGCTGCGTAAGCTTGTCCCAGACAAGCTAATTTTATCCTTTGGAATTAGACGAATGCACCCGGCGATCAGCCCTCTAATCGACTACTGCTGCTACATTGGAGGTTTAGATGGCGTTTCGGGCGTTCTGGGAGCAGAGCAGATAGGCATCAATCCTAGCGGGACGATGCCGCATGCACTTATAATAGTTTTTGGAGGCCAGGTTGAGGCTTGGAAGGCGTTCGACGAGGTCTTGCCCAAGGAGATTCCCAGAATTGCACTTTGCGACACGTGGTATGATGAGAAAACAGAGTCGATAATGGCTGCGGAAGCGTTGGGTGATAGGCTATGGGGAGTGCGTTTGGATACGCCTAGTAGTAGGCGGGGAGACTTTCCAGCAATAATAAGAGAGGTTAGATGGGAGTTGGACGTTAGAGGATACAAGCACGTTAAAATATTCGTTTCAGGGGGGATAAGCGAGGACATGATAAAAGAACTTAGTGAGGCCGGAGCAGACGGATTCGGTGTTGGAACGTGGTGTAGTAACTCCCCAGTCATCGACTTCGCCCTCGACATAGTTGAAATTTCAGGGAAGCCCGTTGCTAAGAGAGGGAAAATGGGTGGGAAGAAGCAGCTGTGGAGATGTGAGAAATGCCTAATTGACGTTGTAAAGCCGGCAAAAGGAGACACGCCACCCGAATGCCCTAACTGTAGGACGAGAATGGAGGCAATGCTCCAGCCATTAATAAAAGATGGAGAAATAGTGGCTGAGCTTCCATCCCCCCAAGAAATCAGAAACTACGTCTTAGAGCAACTGCCCAAGCTGCCCGTCTAGCCAGTCTACGATGAAGGCCACATAAACTCCACGTTAGGGCGACCCTTAACGATTCCCACTATGCTTTAAAATCTGAAAGCTTGGTGATGCGCCTCTTAACCTCCTTTTTCCCTTCTACGTGTGCTTTCATTTTCCTTGCTAGGTTTTCGCCTATGGTTGGTAGGCTTGCCAGCCTCTCAACAGGCGTTTTCTCTAAGTCTCCCGGTGACTTTATCCCTGCATTAAAAAGTATTCTGGCCCGAACACGCCCTACTCCTTCTAGACTTACTAGATTCAACAATTCCTTCTTAACACCATACTTTATGCGTTCCCTGAGCTCCCTCAGGAAGCTTAACTTATCATGCATCCCAAGTACTTTAGCTATTTCACATGTGGCGTATGTTAACCACTCTGCGCTTTCGACGATCCTGTAGATGTCACCTGAACCCACGTCGAAGCGTTCCACTATTTGATCCTCTCCCCTCTCGTCGATCCATTCCTTCAGAAGCAAGGCGCCCTTAACCTCTGAGAGAAACCATTCATATTCAACTGGGTCAGCGTCGCAGTCTGGTATAGATGTCAGGAATAAGTCTTCGTTTTCCTCCACGAACCTGTGAAGGAAGACGTAATCTTTCCTTACAAGGTAAAGCTGAGGCATATCAGGAGTGCTACATATTAAGTGTAAGTAGCCAATTTCAGAGATTTCTTTTTCACACTTTAAGCCCTTCACAATTTTAACGGCTGACAGGGGGTCGACGTAAAGCTCAGAGACACGTTTCCCAAGAACGGATGATTCGATCATGCCATCTCCCATTTTTATAAAACCATTTTCAAGGAGGAATGACAAAACATCCTTAAGGGTTGGGATGATCTGCAGGCAGCCCCCCCGCTGCCACGCGTAGAATGTCTCACCAAAAAAATTAACAAGTTCCTCCTCTCTCAAAGGCTGCTCCGAAGCGATTACCGATAAGGAATGTATCCTGAGTGCCCTCTCCGATGAAAGCTTAGATTCAACTTTCTCGGCTTTCCCATTCACGTACTCCTTAAGGAGAAAGGATTTTTCTCTCTCGCTTTTAGCTATTAGAACGGCTTCTCCAACCGCGTCGTACTTAGGTCTTCCCGCCCTGCCAGCCATCTGCTTATACTCAAAGACGGGTATAGGTATCCTCCCGAAGCCCTCGCTTCTCTTGTAGTTTCTCACGATCACCCGTCTTGCCGGGAGATTAACACCTGCAGCCAAAGTCGGCGTGGCAGAAAGAACCTTAATTAAGTTACCTCTAAATCCTGCCTCAACGATTTTCCTTTGAGAGTAGCTTAAACCAGCGTGATGGAAGGCTACCCCTCGCTCGATCAGGGATGATAGCTTCTCTGATATACGTGTTTTCTCCCCGCTTGAAATCACTTCTCTTGCAACCTCCCTAAGGGCACGCTTCTCATGTCTACTTAATATGCGAGATACCGCGGGAGCAGCCGCGTTAGCTGCAGCCACAGCCCCCCTCCGAGTTGACTCGAAGATCAACGCTTGCCCGCCATTCTTAACGGTGTCAAACGCCAAGTCGACGGCTGGATCTTTTCCTACTCTTTCAACGTACAATTTGCTTCCATCGTTAAATTCTATGAGATTTTTAAGGAAGACGCCTTCTTTAAGTGGAACGGGACGCCAGTCGCTGAAAACGAGTTTCCCTTGAATCCAATCACTGATCTCTCCAGCATTCTCTATTGTAGCACTTAACGCTAGAAGCTGAGCGCGGGTCAGCCTTTTCAGCCGGGTGAGCACGACCTCAAGCGTTGCACCCCGGTCAGGGTCGTTCAGGACGTGCACTTCATCCGCCACAACAACTTCAACGCCGCGGAGGAAGTCTGAGGCGTGCCTCATTAAGGCATCAGCCTTCTCGTTGGTGCAGACGAGAATATCATATTTCTCCAAGTCATGCCCTGCAGAGTCGTAGTCTCCAGTGGAAATTCCAACGTTAACACCAAGCTTACTCCACTTCGAGAACTCCTCAAATTTCTCACTTGCAAGGGCACGGAGAGGAACCAGGTAGAGGGCGCGTCCCCCCTCCAGAACCTTCTTGACCATGCAGAGCTCAGCCACGAGGGTTTTACCTGATGCTGTGGGGGCAGCCAGCACCATGTTTTCGCCTTTCAGCAAGCCGGCTCTTACGGCCGCTTCTTGAGGAGGGTAGAGGGATTTAACCCCATACTGTTCTAGAAGACTTAACACCACCTCGGGCAGGTCGAGTTCCCTTACAAGCATTCATACACCCAACTTAGACTATCAGCGGTTAGCCAATAAAGATTTCCCAGCCTAGAAAAAAATATAACAGGTGCGTCCTTAATGGCAGACCATCCATCTTCGCTATTTCCGGCGGTGTGAGAGAGATGAGCAGGAAGGTAATTATTTTAGATTCGACGCTCCGGGAAGGAGAGCAGACGCCAGGAGTTTCATTCACCGTGGAGGAGAAACTTGAGATTGCACGGATGCTAGATGAGGTAGGCGTAGGGATGATCGAAGCAGGCTCGCCGATGGTTTCGGATGGTGTAAGAGAAGCTGTAAAGAGGATAGCTCGTGAAGGATTGAAAGCGGAGGTTATCGCCCACGTAAGGGCTGTTAGAGGCGACATAGATTTAGCTCTTGACTGTGAGGTCAACAGGGTGGCGATATTCATAGGAACATCACCACTTCACAGGAGAGAGAAGCTTAAAATGAGCAAAGAGGACATCAAAGAGAAGGTTGTTGAAGCGGTCGAATACGCCAGAGAGCACGGGGTGAGAGTTAGGTTTACCCCTGAAGATGCAACCAGAACGGAGAAGGAATATCTTGTAGACGTGTGCTCGGCGGCCGTGGAGGCGGGAGCGGACAGGATTAGTGTAGCTGACACCGTGGGGGTAATGACACCGGATAAAATGTACGAGCTCGTATCCTTTCTTTCAGAGAAAGTACGGGCAGAGTTTGATGTACACTGCCATAATGACTTAGGGTTAGCTGTTGCAAACTCTCTCGCCGGGGTGAAGGCTGGAGCAGATGTGGTTCACACCACGGTGAACGGACTTGGTGAAAGAGCAGGTATAGCATCCTTAGCGGAGGTGGCGGTTGCATTAAAAGTTCTGATGGGAATAGATGCTGGCATTAATTTTCACCTATTAACCGAGCTTTCAAGCATGGTTGAAAGGTACAGTGGCGTGTACCTTGCTCCTAACGCACCGGTCGTTGGAGCTAATGCTTTTTCCCATAAAGCAGGAGTGCACGTTGCCGCGGTCCTAGCTAACCCAGCCACCTATGAGGCTTTCGATCCCTTAATGCTGGGAAGAAGCCGCAGGATAGTTGTGGACAGGTATGCGGGGCGTCATGCGGTGAAGGCGAAGCTTGACGAACTGGGGATAACAGTCAACGATGAGCAGCTCCAGAAGATAACGCTGATGATCAAGGAGCTTTCTGATAGAAAGAAGCGTATCGAAAACGCCGACATCCTGAACATTGCCGAAAAGGTGCTTGGCTATAATGTTAGGGGAACGCCTCCTGAAGGGGCGATGGGGATGGTTTCGATAAAGGTTGAACCACACATTTACACGACGAACATAATAAGAAAAATCATTAACATACCAGGAGTGAAGGAGGCGTTCGAGGTAAGCGGCGAGTATGACATAGTTGTTTACGTTCAAGCAAGAGACATAAGCGACCTTAACGAGTGCATAGAAGCCATAAGAAGCATAAGAGGAGTGGGTGAAACAACAACGAAAATAATACTGAAAAGATTTGAGGGGCAAAATAAGGGAAAGTGAAGAATGTTTAAGGCGTTTACATGGTTCAACTAAATTCTTTGCTTGGCGACGAAAACGCAGTATTGGCCTCCACAAGCTACGCATTCAACCTCCTCAACGAAATAAGGAACCTCGTAGATCGCTTCGGCCAGCCCCCTTATAACCCCTTTAAAGTTGAAGCATACTGGCTCCTTGTAGAGGCGGCCTACTCGAGCCATGACAGAGTTTTTAACCTTAACCTTAATGAGCGCTGGGGCGTTCCTCATATCGGCTTCAGCAAGCCCCCACCCGGCTAACCCTGTTGTTTCTAATCCTCTAATGAAAAGCTCGTCTTCCGTGAAGGGGAAGGTTTCACGTAAGCGCCTGATGGACCTATACGCGACCCGGTAGCCGGCATCCTCTAAAACTTTTCCAATCTTATCTAAGACTCCTTCCTCTTCTCCCCTCCTCACCATCTCTTGGAGGAAGACGGCGGGAAGAATAGCGATGCGGCCAAACTCTCCCATGATCTGGCTTCTAACGTTGCCTTCAGCATCCATGGTAACCGTCGTCTTTATTGAGTCGAAGGACGAAAGAATATCATTCCCTATTAGAACCTCACGCTCCCTAAACCTTAGGGTATATGGCGTCGCGATCTTAACATATGGTAACCCAGCATTTTTCACTATAGTGATGTACCTTCTAGAAAGGCCCTTAGCGTCGACGCTTTTAAGCTCGATAACCGTGTCTGCTATGTGTTCGGCCGTTGCCACAACCTTACTTTCATGCATTTCTCTGTTCATGGATGTAAAGAAAAGGTCGTTAAGAAGCTTAACCTTTGACTTGATATCCCATAAGAAGTGCAGACACTTCCCGGGATCCTCTGTGGAGAATATAGTAGTAGAGAACTGGTTATAGATCCAAGTAACCTTCAATTCAGGAAACGGGATACCTCTAAGTTTCTCATCCCTGAACCTTCTCAAAACATACATGATGTGGTTTAAATCGTTTGTCTTAGCCACAACAGCCACGTTTGAATTCTCTGTTCCAGCTACACCCATGGAACTACTAAAAAGGTCTACGTAAAAAAGACGGTTTTCTCTTAAAGCTTCCCTCGTGACCTCTGGAGCATAAAGCTGAGGGTAAGTTTGAGATGGAGGATCCGTCGTGATGAGGATGAGCGTTTCACCCCTCTCTAAAAGGTTTAAACCGAGCATCCCAAGCAATGCGGAGGCGTCCTGCGATGTTCCACTATCACATAAAATCAGCACGAGGGAGCCACGGGGAACACCACCACCACATAGAAAATCTAATCCAGCAACACCAGTACTTACAAGATTTTCATACACCCTATCCGCCCACCCAAACAACATACATATGAAGAATTGAAGGGAAAAGAATAACCCTAGGGGTTCTTTCATTCATTTATTCGTTACCTTCAATTTTTATATTTCCTATTTTCATATAAAATACTTACATTACGAACCTTAATTTATCTTTTCCTCGAGAAATGTATAGAAAGAAGCAAAATAAAAAAGGAAATTCTGGGAAAAATATAGTTAAACGGTAGCTTCCATCACAAGTTTTTCAAAGGATTCGTCGATTTTAGTTGCAATAGAGTTAACGTACTCCTCGATCTTATCATTGGGGATCACTTTCATCCGTGCAATCTCATCCCTTAAAGGAAGAGATAGAATACTTGTTACGGGAACACCCTTAGCTACGCTGTCACGCATTTTATGATAGAAGTGGATGATCGTCTTCAACATCATATATGCTTTTTGAGGAGAACAGTACGTGTCAACAGGGTGTAGTGCGGACTGTTGCAGGAAGTCCTCCCTTATCATTCTTGCCGCCTCAAGAACTACCCGTTCACTTTCAGGTAGTGCGTCGGGGCCAACCAGCTGAACAATCTCCCTAAGCTCTTCCTCACGCTGAAGCAGGTACATTGCCTCCCTACGTAGCTCCAAGAATTCAGGGCTTACTTCGCGTTTAAACCAGTCTTCTAAGCTTTCCAAGTAGAGGCTGTAGCTTTGAAGCCAGTGAATAGCCGGGAAGTGGCGTCTACTCGCAAGATCTTTGTTGAGGGCCCAGAACACCTTAACTACACGCAACGTGTTCGTGGTAACTGGTTCACTAAAGTCGCCGCCAGGAGGAGAAACTGCACCACAGACGGTGACCGACCCATACCTCGGGTTTTCCTCCGTGGAGCCAAGGGTTACCACCCGGCCGGCTCTCTCGTAAAACTCTGCAAGTCTAGACCCCAGATATGCTGGGAAACCTTCTTCGCCAGGCATCTCCTCAAGCCTACCGCTGATCTCTCGGAGGGCTTCAGCCCACCTTGAAGTGGAGTCAGCCATTAAAGCAACGTCGTAACCTTGATCTCTGAAATACTCAGCGATAGTGATTCCAGTATAAATTGATGCTTCTCTTGCCGCAACAGGCATGTTACTTGTGTTAGCAATAAGGACTGTTCTATTCATTAAGGGTTCGCCAGTACGGGGGTCTTCCAGCTTCGGGAAGTCTTCTAAGACTTCGGTCATTTCGTTGCCTCGCTCCCCACAGCCAACGTATACTATTATGTCTGCTGACGCGTACTTTGCCAGCTGGTGGAGCATGACGGTCTTTCCCGTGCCGAAGCCGCCGGGTATGGCTGCTGTTCCACCCATCGCCACGGGGAAAAACGTGTCAATTATTCTTTGGCCAGTCATTAGGGGAACCGAGGATTCCAGCTTCCTCATGAACGGCCTAGGCTGCCTTACAGGCCACTTTGACATAAGCTTAACTTCGTGTATTTCCCCTCTAGGAGTCTCGATCTTTGCAACAGTATCCGTAACTACGTATTCTCCTTCAGGAGCAATTTCAACTATTTTACCATTAACTCCGACAGGCACTAAAACCCTTATTGTAACCAGCTTCTTTTCCGGTACCTCTCCTATTATCTGTCCCTGTACAACCTTTTCTCCTTCCTTAACTAACGGGGTGAAATGCCATTTTTTGTCTCGTGGGAGGGCCTCCGCGGTTACCCCTCTCTTTATGAAGTCGCCAGTCATTTCTTTTATTCTAGGTAGCGGCCTCTGTATTCCGTCGAATATCTGTCCTATCAGTCCCGGGCCCAGTTCAACCGAGAGAGGCATACCCGTCGCTATGGCGGGCTCTCCCGGTCTTAGGCCTGAAGTTTCCTCGTAAACCTGTATTGTTGCCCTGTCACCTTCAACACGATTCACCTCCCCAATCAGCCTTTCCTCTCCCACCATGCATACCTCGTACATTTGAACTCCTGTGAGGCCCTCCGCCTCCACAACGGGACCAGATATCCTAATGATCTTACCTACCCTCTCCTTTGACATTTCCTGCCATCTCCTTTTTAGCCGGGGTCGCTTCAACAATATCCACTATGTAGTGGCTTTTGTTACCCTTTTAAAAAATTTGGTCTTTCCCCTTATCTAGGAGTCTGGCGGAGGCTGATTTCTTGCATCGTTTTATTTAGAAGCGCTTATTAGCGTGTTTTTGTTTTGGGGAACTAGGTGGATAGGAGAGTGTAAGCGGTCGTCCATAGGGTGAGCCACAGGAATAATGACGTTATGAGGCCTGCTGTGAAGTAAGGCATCCATCCTCCTATCTGCTCCTGGGTTATCTTTAGATAGTAGCGTGATAGAATGGCTGGAACTATTAGGATGAGGGCTACTCCCGTTAGCGCTGCTATGGTGGAAGAGGGCGACGAGAGCATTATGTCTAAGAGGGGAGGGAAGAGAATAGGTTTTATGATCGTGCTCGCTATTGATGATAGCATTGCAGTTATGTTCCTCACCCACCATATTTTCTCTTTTGGAGGCTGCGCATCCCACTTACCCTTCACCTTTGTTAATATGTGCTGCTTCATAATTCCTACCTCTGAGGTGATTTTCCTTTGAGTGGAATGTCCAGCTTCGATGTGGCAGCCATCGTTTCCGAGCTTAAAAAGGTGATTGTTGGGGCTCGTATTCGTAACATATATCAGGTCGGCGATGTTTTCCTAGTTAAGCTGCGGGGGATGGGGGAGACGCTACAGTTACTTGTTGAGCCGGGTAGACGGATTCACCTTACATGGTATGAAAGGGCTAAGCCTCGCTTTCCATCTGTTTTCTGCATGACTCTTCGGAAACACTTAAGGCATGGTAAAGTCCTCTCTGTGTGGCAGTACGATTTTGACCGCGTTGTCGTTTTAGAGGTCGGCGTTGCTGAAAATAAGGTTTCACTCGTTTTTGAGCTTTTCGGAGAGGGGAACATAGTTTTGGTCGATAGAGAGGGAAAAATAGTTGTAGCGAAAAACTACGCCTCGATGAGGGATAGGGACGTTCTCCCTAAGAAACAGTATGTTTTCCCTCCTCTCAGAGGTTTAAACCCTTGCACGGTGAGCCTTGAAGAGTTTAAGAAGCACATATTAGAGTCGGAAAGGAGCGTCGCTGCGACTTTAGTTCAAAAATTTAACATTGGAGGGGTACTAGCCGAGGAGGTCTGTGTTCGAGCGGGAATCGACAAAAGCAGGGAGGCAGAGGCCCTATCCGAGGGGGAGGCAGAGGCCCTGTTCAAGGCACTAACCGACCTACTTAAGGGAGTTATTGAAGGTAGAGGCGAGCCAGCCATTGGGTTTAGGGATGGGAATGCTTTCACCGTTTCACCCGTCCCTTTGAAGGCTTATGGTGAGATACGCTGGCAAAGGTTTGAAAGCTTTAACAAGGCTGCAGACGAGTTTTACTCTAGGGAGGAGGAAGAAGGGCTTGAAGAGAAGGAAACGGTGAAGGCAAGAAGGGAGGAGGACAAACTTCAGAGGATGCTGGATGCCCAGAGGAAAGCCTTAATGGAAATGGAGAGAGCGGAGAGGAAGCACCGTAAGTATGGAGATTTAATATATAAAAACTTGCATCTTATAGATCAGCTTCTCAACGTCATACTCTCCGCCAGAAAGAAGAACTTTTCTTGGGGTGAGATTAAAGAGAAACTTCTTTCGGTTAAGGGTAAAGAGGAGGTAGCGAACGTTTTCGTTGACGTTGACCCGCATGTTGGCCGTGTTTTCGTTGAGCTGGAGGGAGAGCGCATTCCTCTTGATATTACCCTCTCAGCGGTGGAGAACGCAAACAAGTTTTATGAGAAGGCTAAAAAGGCTGCTGTTAAGGCTGAAGGTGCACGTAAAGCCATGGAGGAGACGCTCAGGAGGATTAAATCCGGGGAGGAAGTGAGGGTTGAAGTCAAGAAAAGGAGGATTTGGCGGAGAAGGGAAAGGAAATGGTATGAAGCATACAGGTGGTTTATATCTTCAGACGGACTTCTAGTTTTAGGAGGGAGAGACGCTAAAAGTAACATTGCACTTTACAGGAGAATGGAGATGAAGGATGTTTTCCTCCACGCAGAAGTACATGGTGCTCCAGTGGTTGTGGTAAAAACGGGTGGAAAACCTTGCCCTGAGGCAACGTTAAGGGAGGCAGCCCAGTTTGCAGTATCTTACTCGAGGGCTTGGAGGGAGGGGATGCTTCAGGCAGACGCCTACTGGGTTCCACCTGAACAGGTATCTATGACGCCTCCTTCAGGCGAGTATTTACCCAGAGGAGGGCTTATAGTTAGAGGAGAGAGAAACTACTTTCGCAACGTCCCGTTAGAACTATCCGTTGGTGTGATTTTCGAGGAGGACGAGGCGGTGGTCATGTGCGGCCCCCCTTCGGCCATATCAAGCAAAACGAACATATATGTAAGAATTAAACCGGGGGATATGCCTTCAAGCAAACTTGCGGAGAAGATAAAAAGAAAACTGGCCGGCAAGGCTCCGCCTGATAAATCAGAAATGATCCTTCAGATCCCCTTAGAGGAAATTCAAAACGTGCTTCCACCTGGAGGAGGAACAATAATCGAAGAGTAGCGGGAAAATCGTATTAAAGGTTCCCTCTCTAGTTAGGAAAGAAGAGTTGGATATGAAAGATTATGTTATGGTTTGATTAGAAGAAGAAAAATATTTATGAAGAGGCTGCTTTTAGAGACGTGTCTGGTTAAGCCTCATTTAAAGAAATTTTAGTTGCTGGTAGAATGGGAGTGCTAGGAGGTATTAGGTTGGCGAGGGGTAACTGTCCCGAGTGCGATGCTGAGATCGAGGTGGATGATCCTGTTATAAGAGAGGTCGTTGAGTGCCCTGAGTGCGGCGCCGAATTGGAGGTCGTTGAGATAGAGGGGGAAAGGGTTAAGTTCTCCGTCGTGGAAATGAAAGGAGAAGACTGGGGAGAGTAGCTTGATTACGGTGGGCCTCATATGTGACAGGGTTCGATGGGATGAAAAAGCGTTAATAAGAGCAGTCGAGAAGAGAGGGGCTAAGCCGATAATCATAGATCAAAAAAGCATTTTCCTAGACTTAACCGGTAACTTAGATAATGTGCCTGAAGTGGATGTCTACCTTCAGCGGAGTGTAAGTACGATCAAAGGGCTTTACATATCAAAACTCCTTGAGGAGAAGGGGCACATTGTAATAAACTCTTTTGAGGCTTCTAGGATCTGTGCTGACAAGGTTCTTACCACGTTGGCTCTGGCTAGGGAGGGCATTCCAACTCCCCACACCCTAATAGCATTTGATGTTGACTCAGCTCTTAGAGCATTAGAAAAACTAGGATACCCGGCAGTCATAAAACCTACCTTGGGAAGTTGGGGTCGGCTGGTAGCGCCGTTAAAGGATCCTCAGACAGCAAGGGCCATCTTAGAGGATAGGGTTTTCATGGGGGCTCTTTACCAGACATTTTATCTTCAAGAGTATGTTGAGAAGGAGATGAATAGGGACATAAGAAGTTTCGTTGTAGGAGACAGAGTGGTGGCAGCCATCTATAGGGTTGCAGCGGAAGGAGAGTTGAGAACGAATACTGCCCTAGGAGGAAGAGCAGAGCCTTGCCCGGTAACAGCTGAAATAGAGGAGTTAAGCTTGAGGGCTGCTAAGGCTGTAGGCGGAGACGGGGTCTATGGCATCGACATACTAGCAGGGCCTAATGGGATGATGGTTAACGAGGTGAACCACACTGTAGAGTTCCACACAACAGTTCCTGTGACGGGAATAGACATTCCAGGGATGATAATTGACTATGTTTTGGAGAGGGTAAAATGAGGGTTGGCATAGTTGGAGGGTCAGGGTATACCGGAGGAGAGCTTCTCAGACTGCTTTGCATGCATCCTAAAGTTGAAGTAACCTATGTCACCTCAAGGCGATATGCGGGGAAATTCATTGGAGACGTCCACCCGAACCTTAGGAAGCTCGTGAATATAAAGTTTGAAGAGTACGACGTCACGTTGGCTTCGGAGAAGTGCGACTATGTGTTCATGGCTGTGCCTCACAGATCGTCGATGAAGTTAACTCCTGACTTATTAGATGTTGGGTTAAAGGTCATAGACTTAAGTGCGGACTTCAGGCTGAAGGATAAGGTGGCCTACGAGAAATATTACGGGGGGCATGAGAGGCCTGAGTTACTTGAAGAAGCCGTGTATGGTTTACCTGAACTACACAGGGAAGAATTGAGGGGGGCGAGGCTGGTCGCGTGCCCCGGATGCATCGCTGTGAGTGCTATTTTAGGGGCAGCACCCATAGTGGCATCGTTCAGTATCGACCCCGAAAGAATAGTTGTTGATGCTAAAATAGGCTCCTCCGCAGCCGGCAGGGAGGCAACAGAGTCAACACATCACCCTGAAAGGGTGGGCGTTGTCAGACCTTACAAGGTGACGGGGCATAGGCATACGGCCGAAATAGAGCAGGAGCTTTCGATGGTGACGGGTAGGCAGGTGAAGGTGGCTCTCTCAGCTCATTCCATTGACATGGTTAGGGGGATCCTGTCTACAATACATTTTTTCTTGGACGAGCTGCCGGAGGAGAAGGACGTCTGGAGGGCGTTCAGGGCGTTTTATGGTAACGAGCCCTTTGTCCGGATAGTTAAACAGAAAACGGGACTTTACAGGCTTCCTAACCCAAAGGCGGTTGTAGGCTCCAACTTTTGCGATGTTGGATTTGAGCTGGACCCTCACGCTTCGAGGCTGGTGGTTCTATCAGCTTTAGACAACCTTGTTAAGGGTGCTGCTGGACAGGCTGTTCAGTGCATGAATGTGATGGAGGGCTGGGATGAGGCGCTCGGACTGAACGCTCCAAGCATCTTCCCGTGAGGCGGTAGCTTGAGGCTGGTTGTTAAAATAGGTGGAAGCGTATTAGACCGAGATATAAGCGACATTGCAAGGGATGTCAGAGGGTTAAGGGATCATGGAGAAGAGGTCGTCCTCGTCCATGGCGGTGCAAGAAAGGTCACAGAGGTAGCTGAGAGAATGGGGAAAAAGCAGAGGTTTGTACTTTCCGTAAGCGGGTTTAGAAGCAGATACACGGATAAGGAAACAGCCGAGATTTACACGATGGTGATAAGCGGACTGTTAAACAAGCATATTGTTGCCTCACTAAGTAGGGAAGGAGTGCGGAGCGTAGGTCTTTCCGGAATAGACGGGTTCCTCATTAAGGCTGAAAGGAAAGAACGAATAAAGGTTAGAGAGGGAGGAAAAGTTATTTTGGTCGATGGAGACTATACTGGCAAGATAGTTGAGGTGAACAGGGGTCTTCTGGGTTGCCTGCTTAGTGCAGGTTATGTACCGGTTATAGGATCCGTTGCGATAGGGCAGGAGGGCGAGTTCCTGAACGTAGACGGAGACAGGGCTGCTGCCAGCGTTGCAGGAGCGATAGGAGCGGACGTGTTGGTGCTCCTAACTGACGTACCAGGGGTCCTGGACGGAGGAAAACTCGTTAGAATGCTTAGCAGGAGCGAAGCAAGACTTACCGTCCCGAAGCTTGAGGGCGGAATGAGAAGGAAGGTTTTCGCGGCGTTGGAGGCGTTAGATGCAGGCGTTAAGAAGGTTTTTATTTCTTCGGGACTAGGTCCCGAGCCTATAACGAGTACTTTAAGGGGAAAAGAGTGTACGGTGATAGTTAATGAGTAAGCTAAGCAGGGAGAAAATTATAGAGTTCGAGGAGCGGTATCAAGCCAAAACGTACTCTAAAAGGCCGGTTGTCATAGTTAAGGGGAGTGGAGCCATAGTCTGGGATGAAAATGGGAGAGAATACATAGACTGCGTGGGCGGGCATGGTGTTTGCGTTGTTGGACACTGCCATCCAAAGGTAGTTGAGGCAATAAGGGAGCAAGCAGAGCGGCTGATCACCTGTCCTGGAATATTTTACAATGATGCTCGGGCTGAGCTGGTAGAAAAACTTGTCAAGATCGCCCCAAAAGGGCTCAATAGGGTTTTCCTATGTAACAGCGGGGCTGAAGCCGTTGAATGCGCTATAAAGCTTGCTAGGAAGTATACTGGAAAGAAGGGGATAATAGCAACGGTCAAGGGATTCCACGGTAGGACTATGGGTGCGTTATCTGCGACTTGGGAGGCAAAGTATAGGAAGCCGTTCGAGCCGCTTGTTCCAGGATTCACTCATGTCCCCTTTGGAGACGCTGAAGCTGTAAGGGCCGCGATCAACAATGAGACAGCAGCCGTGCTTGTTGAGCCGATCCAGGGGGAGGGAGGAGTCAACGTTCCTCCTAGAGAGTACTTAAAGGAGCTAAGGGAAATCTGCGATGAAAAAGGTGTCTTACTGATCTTCGATGAGGTTCAAACCGGATTTGGGAGAACGGGGGAAATGTTTGCGTGCATGCACTGGAACGTCGTACCAGACGTGATGACCGTGGCGAAGGCTATAGCTGGAGGAGTACCCATGGGGGCAACGCTGGCAAGAGAGGATGTCATGTTATCCCTTAAGGAGACGGAGCACGCCTCTACGTTCGGAGGGAACCCGCTGGCGTGCGCCGCCGCGAACGCGGCGATAGACGTTATAGTTGAGGAGAGACTCCCTGAAAGGGCAAGAAAGCTGGGTGGGATCCTCAAGGAAGATTTGGATGAAATGAAGGAGAGCTCTAAGCTTATCAGGATGGTTCGAGGTTTAGGACTTATGATTGGCGTTGAACTCCGCCTGAGATGCAGAGAGTATGTGTTTAAAGCTATGGAGAGAGGCATCCTTCTTTTAACCTCCGGGCTTAACGTGATACGGCTTCTCCCTCCATTAGTCATCGAAGAGGAACAGGTAAGGAGAGTTTCTCAAGTTCTCTCTGAAGTACTGGTGATGTGAGATTGAATCCGGTCGACTTTCTTAAGAGGATGCTTGAAATCTATAGTCCAACGGGGGAGGAAGAGGAGCTGGCAACCTTCCTCTTAGAGGAAATGGAGAGAGACGGTTTTGACGCTAAAATGGATGGTGTAGGGAACGTAGTGGGAAAGTTAGGTGACGGGAAACCGAGGCTTCTCTTATGCGGACACATGGATACGGTTCCAGGGTTCCTCCCTGTAAAGGTCTTAGGGGGGGAGGTAACTGGTAGGGGGGCTGTCGACGCTAAGGGTCCATTGGCCGCCATGGTCATGGCGGCTAAAAAAGTGGCGAATACGCCATTGAACGGAACGTTAATTGTTTCAGGGGTTGTCGACGAAGAAGGAAGTTCTAGAGGTGTTAAGGAATTGATATCTTCAGGTGTGGAGGCGGAGTATGCCGTTTTCGGGGAGCCAAGCAATGCTAGGAACGTAGTCATCGGGTATAAAGGGAACGTTCATGTTTCGGTGAACGTGAGAGTTAAACCAGGTCACCCGGCAAATCCAAACGTGAAGAATGCATCGGAGGAAATAATAAAAATTTGGGGGATGATAAAGGAGAAAATTAAGCCGTTAGAGGAGAAAACGCCCTTAAGATCGCTTTCCTGCTCGATAGAGTCCATAAGTGGGGGAAGGAGTAGGGCTAGAATAGACTTATCGTTAAGGGTTCCCTTCGGAATGAGATGCAAGTATGCGGTCGATATCGTTGAAAACACAGTTAAATCGAGTGGGAGTGAAGATGTTAAATGCTGGTTAGAGGTGGCTGATGCCGTCGAACCATACGAGTCTAATAAGCACTCTCGCCTTGTGACTGCCTTCAGGAAATCTGTGAAGGATTTTTTCGGTGAAGAACCTCGCTTAATAAGGAAGACTGGGACAGGAGATATGAACTACTACGGAAACCATTTTAGGAGGGCTGACGTCGTCACCTATGGACCAGGGGATCCACGCTTAGACCATACCGAGGAGGAGAGAATCAACATACACGATTACTTGAAATCTATAGGAGTTCTTGAGCAGGTTATTAAACGCCTACTTCTTTAAATGCGCTCCCTTAAATGCGCTCCCCCTCCTCTCTTTTCCTCTCTTTTTCTTTTATTTTTTCTTTAAGTTCAGCTACGAACTCGTTTTCAAAGCTGGTAGCAGAGGGAACTATTGGCTTTGCAGGGTATACCCATTCCACCGCTAGCTTTGCCTCATTTAAAACCTCAAAAACTCTTTCATACGCGTTATTTGCCATTTCAACGTATTCGCCGGAAAGGACCTTGGCAGGCTCGTCTTCCACTTTAAACAATTTTTCAATGGTTATGGGAGCGCTAACCTCCACTTGTGGCCCACTCCCCATCCATTTACCTGTAAGCAACCAGAACCCATCAGCTCTGCCATCCCAGTTATCATTAACTTTCACTTCCACCCTCCCCGTCCAGCAAGCGTCCCATCCTTCCTCACTTGGCTTACTAGACACCTCTCTGATCAATAGCCTAAGAAGACCTTCTTCCACTTTAACTGCAACCATAATTTTGGTGTCGCCAAGCACTCGTGGACTGTAAAATGATCGTAGTTCACTTTCAATTTTTTCTCGTAGCTCGCCTAAGTTGACTCCGACGAAGGAGTCTTCAACCTCTAGTTCTCTGAAGCCTGTAATATCCTTAGTTACAAAGTTGTATTTAATGGCAATGTTGCATTTAGGGCACCGGTATTCCCCTTCATTGCCGTTAAAACTTAACTCTAAGAACGAGTCAAGCATCATATTGTAACGGCAGTTTGGGCATGGCACAAGTAATGCCTTTTCATTAATTTTCTCTCTTTCCGCCTTAGCTTCCAAGTCACCTTTAACTTTGCTATAAACTTTTCTATAAAGATCCTCGGGGAAGGTAACGATCATCCCGAGAGAATCCTTGAACTCGGATTCATGTTTAAGAAGAAAGCTCCTAATTAGCTTTACGAGGGTGGCTTCATCCACCTTCCTTACTTCATGCTCCTCCCCTCTCTCCAACGTGAACACCTCAAACTTTTCAGTCATCAAAGTTTAACTTTTCCTTATCCCTTTAATATGTTTTTAAACTTATTCATGGGAGACCTGACCGTTGGATCCTTAAATTCCTGGAAGACGTTAAACGTTTTTGACTCGTATGTGAGTATTCTACATCTGCATGCCAAAAAAGATTTTTATAAAAATGTGTTAAAAGTTCACAGTGAATAAGGAAAGAAGTTGGATGGGAAAATGAAG
>JAUQZD010000059.1 GCA_030587405.1 Candidatus Freyrarchaeum guaymasense
TTTAAAGGTGTCCGCGTGTTCTTTGGACGTGTAGGTTGGACACAGGGCGCACATCCACCTGTGTCTCTCAACGTTAAGGACGTAGCCGTCTTTAGTCTTCTTCGTGCTCCATTTCTGGAGTTAAGGGTTCTTCTTTCCAGCTTCTTTTTCCGCCGGCTTCGGCTTTTCGACAGGTTTTTAAGGGAGGTTTTTTCCGATAGGTGCTGATGCTGCTATGGGAGGTTGATTTTATGGAGAAGAAGTATGGGAAGCCTAGCGAGAACAGGTGTTCTAACATTCATGACGTGATAAGGCTTAGAAGGTCCATAAGGCGTTACACGGGCGAGAGGATACCCGACGAGGACTTGGAGAAGATTCTGGACGCTGCAAGGTACACCCCCTCCCCTGAGAACATGCAGATGTACCGTTTCGTCGTGGTAAGGGATGACCAGGAGACGAAGGACCTGATAGCTGACTTGGCGAAGGAGGCTGCAAAGGAGACCTTCGGTACGTTCCCAGCCGAGTTAACCCAGGGAAGGATATGGTACGTTCCACCCGAAAGAAGGCCTTGGACGTTCACCGAGATGAGGGATGGAAGCCTTTTCGACTACCCGCGCTACGCCGACGTGGTGATCGTGGCCTGCGCGTCCGAGTCGTTCCACGATGCACCAACCATATACCCCCTCAAGTTTTTCGGTGCAATATGCGTTGGCATGGCGATAATAAGCATGTGGATGATGGCTACAGCTCTAGGGTACGGGGCAGGATACCAGGCGTTCCCGATAATGGATCCAAGAAGGGAGGAGATCATCGCCGACAGGCTTGGAATACCTAGATCATGGCATATCTTGGCGACTCTGAGCATAGGGGTGAGAGCTGAGGAGAGGATGATAGGGCCCTCCCGCATACCCCTTGAGGGGCTCTTCTATAAGGAGAGATGGGGGAACCCCTACATTAGAAAGGCGTTCTTGGAGGAGTAGGAATGGTTGAGGTTAGGTTGGAGCTGGACGACGACGTTGTGGAAACCCTGAAAACCCAGGCTGAATGGTGCGACCTCCCACTGGAGGCGGTGTGCAAGCTCATCCTCTCAGAGTACGCCCGGAACAGGGGAGGATACCTCTTCTACGGTTCAGCCCCGGGAAACAGGAAGATAATCCTCATTCAGTGGCCCTACATAACCGGGCAGGTAATCCTCACAGAGGACGAGCTAAAAGCCCTAGGTGGGAAGTGAAGGAGGTGTAAGCCTTGTCGAAGAAGTATAAGGGCTACGCTCCCGGATCCGAGTACATAAGGTATCCAACCCTAGAGCTTGAAGACATAGAGTACGAGTACTTCAGGGAGGAGTGCAGGTACCTTGGCCTGTCCCTAGTGGAGAACAAGAAAGGGCGAATAGTTGTAAGGTGGGAGTACCCCTTCTACAAGAGGTTCCTAGACGCGGTCGAGAAGGTTTACGGGGACATATCGGCGAGCCACGTGGAGGACGCCGTGAGGAAGGCGGCGGAGGAATGGGTTAAAAAGGTGGAGGAAGGAGGATGAGCGAGCTCAAATCCTTCCTTGAGGAGTTAGCTCAGAAGATCAACGAGAAGGCGATGAAGCTCGTTGAGGAGTGGGTGGGCGACAGGTACTACGGGAAAATCGTCGAGTTCGAGGTTGGAGACCTTAACGGGTTCACGGAAGCATACCACTTCGTCTTCACGAAGAAAGGGGTTAGGTTCAGGGAAGGCGAGTACCCTAGCCCGGATCTCATATACAGGTCTGACGCGAAGATACTGAGGGACGTCCTGACAGGGGCGGTAAGGGAGAGGGATGTCAGGAAGGCTTGGAAGCTCATAGTAATGGGAGACGCGCACGAGGCAGTCCCCTTCTTCCGAGTCGTCGCAGCGGCGTTAAGTTAAAAAAGCTAAAGGTGAGAGGGGGCCGCTTACCCTCCAACTTGGAGCACCTATTTTTTGGTGACCCAGCTGGGTTGCAGGGAGCTTCTCCCTAAACCTTCCTTTTCTAAAACCATTTTGGCCCGTGAAATTAAAGTGGGTGTACTTTCTGAGAAACTACCTTTAAACGGTTTATGCTTCTGGCGTTCACGTGTCAGCGGGACTGACCCGGCAGCGACACCCGGCGTGTAGGAGCGCTGGTTGAGGGTGAGCTGACATAGTAGAGCTTGGAGTCCTCCTTCAGATCGATAGCTGATGGGTCGACGATTCAAGCCGCCATTATGAGAGCTTTGAGAGCTGGGACGAAGCTGAAAAACCGTCTCAGGCTTGTTGAGGAGGCGAGGCAGGAGGCAAGGGTACCCATAATCCTTCTAAGCTAATATAACCCGATTTTTCAGACGGTTTTAAGGAGCTTCTTTGGGGAGGCGGAGGCTAGAGGGGGTGGATGGGATTTGGTGCCGGACTTGCCTGTAGAAGAAGCAGACGAATACGAGGAGTTTTCCGAAGCCTACGAAGTGGACACCGTCTCCCTTCAGCCTCCTCCACCTCAAACGAGAGGATGAAGAGAATTGTAGATTTCACGTCAGGGTTCCTGCACCTCGTATCGGTCTTCGGGTCGCTGGAATCCGGGATAGAGTGCAGAGGTTACTGTTAAACCATAAAAAGGACTTACGGTTCACGTGGTCTCGTATCCCCTAGCGGCCAGCTTTGGCATCTCAAAGCCGGAACACGTAAAATATGTTTTAGGGAGTGGGCTGACATCGCCGTTGTCGGGAGCCGCCTCGTAAAAAAGAGGGAAGCTTGGAAACGAGGAAAGGATGATCGCCGAGCTTCGCAGCAAAACACGCCAGTTCAAGGAAGCCACGAAAATAAGAAAAATAGGAATAAGGACGGTGAAACGTCACCACCATTTCAACTAGTCAACTAGTTATGGGGGAAAGGATCAAAGATCCGCTCCAGATACACGTTAAAAAAGGGCCCGGCTAAGCAGAACCATGCATGGGAGGAGTGATCATTAAGGTGGGTAGGCGCTTTCACAAGCACTCCAACCGCCCTCATAGAGAATAAATTTATTTCTATTTTTCCAAGAGGCTATCATGGACGACTGCTGGTGGTTTCATGAGGAGAGCTGAGGACCTGTTGGAGGATGCCGAGGACTTCTTAGGTGCAGCTAAGGATCTCCTCGTAACCGGCCGGTGGGCTAAGGTCTGCTTTATGGCCCAGCAAGCCGCCGAGCTGGCAGCTAAAGCCGCACTGAATGCTTTGGGAAGGGAGAGAAGAGGCTACTCCGTACACAGGCTACTAGAGGAGTTATCAGGTTTGCTTCCCGGCGGCGAAGACGTCGCCGCTCTAGTCGAGGACGCTAAGATCTTAGACCATTATATTCCGACGAGGTACACGAACGCTTTCCCGGAAGGTTCAGCTAAGTCCCACTTCACCGAGAGGCAAGCTAAGGAGGCCGTTGAAATCGCTGAGAGGATACTTGGCAGAATGGAGGGAGTCGTCCGTGGGCGTGAATGAGGAAATTGAGAGGTTTTGCGTTGAGGCGGTTAGAAGAGGGGCAAGGTCCATCATACTTTTCGGCTCAAGGGAAGGGAGAACATACCGAGGAGAGCGACATTGACATATGCCTTGTAGCGAGCTACCTGCCAGACGACGTTTTTAAGAGGAGGCATCCTGCCCCGTCAGGATACAAGCTCGTCTCCGTTATGGGGTTTCACCCTGACGAGTTTCTCTCAATGCTCAGCAGAGGAAACCCGCTGATATTAGACATAGTCAAGTATGGGGTAGTGCTCCACGACGACGGCTTCTTCGAGAAAGCACGGGAAGTCTACCTTGAAACCGTTAAAAAGTATGGGCTTAAAAGGGACGGTAGAGGATGGACGTGGAGGAGGAACGATGAAACGAGAATGAATGGATCCGCAGGTTCTCCACATCCTTAACGATTAATGATGAGTGAAGCCTGTAAAGGGGGGACTTTAAGCTACGCCTTGAAGGCCGCGTCCGCCTCCGAGGAGCCCTCCCCTGTTAGCCGGCACGTGTAACGCAGACGCCCACCACCAGCAAAAACATACACCTTTACATTGTAGGTTAAAGTTAGGGGGTAGTGGGGTTAGCGAAGCGCCGGGTCACCGTAATGCTGATCCTAGCAGCGGCTGTCGTGATGGTTGGCGTACCCTGTGGGCTCGACGTGGACCGCAACCCCGGCTGGCCCCCGATAAACGACTGGGACGTCAGCCCAGCTGAAATCTTCCTCGACTCCGACACGTACATGGTTTTTCAGTGTAAGCCACAGTAATTTAACGAGCCCCACAGCCGAGGACGCCGCGTAAGGGCGTACGCCCTCCCTCAAGGCGTGCTGAACCGGTGGTACTGTACCCGTATGGAAGCAGCCTTTTCCACCGCCCTGTGAGGAACGGACCCACACCTTTGAAACCCTAAATTTAACGGCGCCGCGGAAAAGCCTTCCCCACTTTTCACGGTTAAGACGCTGAGGGGGCTTCAGCCCACGCACCCACTAGCCCTAGCCCGTGCGCAACCTTCAGGATAACGCGTGTACACCTCTGCTACTAAGCGACGCGGGGGGTGGACGCGGAAGCTTTATATGGAGGAGTCCAACAGGATGTTACGTTTTTCATTGCTGTCGGAGGTGGCTCCGGTGAGGCGTGAGGAAGGGTTCTTTGAGGGGTTTAGGGGAGTAAAGCTCTACTACCAGGCTTGGAGGCCTGACGGTGAGGGGAAAGCGGTAGTTATAATAGTTCATGGACTCGTGGAGCACTCTGGAAGGTACATGAACGTGGTTGAAAGACTGGTTCCCAAGGGCTACATTGTCTATGCGTTTGACCACAGAGGGCACGGCCGGTCTGAGGGCGAGAGGGCCCACGTCGAATCATTCGACGAGTTCGTCGAAGACCTCAGATTGTTCTTCCAGTTTGTACGGGAGAGGGAAAAGGGGAAGAAGGTCTTCATGCTTGGCCACTCCATGGGGAGCCTAGTTACGATGGCCTACCTTTCAAGGTATCCTGAGGGGGTTTCAGGCTTCATCCTCTCGGGGACTGGAGCGCGCCCAGGCAAGGTTTCACCGGTTATACGTTTCCTGCTCACTTTGATAGCGAAGGTTGCCCCTAAAGCCAGGTTCGCCCTCCCCTGGGATCCATCCTTCATAAGCAGGGACGAGGAGGTTGTTGAAGCCTACGTTAAAGACCCGTTGGTGTCGAAGAAAGCCTCTGCACGCCTGCTAGCTGAAATATACTACAGCACGTCGAAGATAGCCCGGGAGGCGGCGAAGATAAAAATACCCTGCCTCATCCAGGTTGGAGGGGCGGACGTGGCGTTTGACCCTGAAAGCAGAGAGGAACTCTACAGCATGCTCACCATGAAGGATAAAACCCTTAAAGTGTATGAAGGCTACCGACACGAGGTCTATAATGAGCTTGGAAAAGAAAAACCGTTGGAAGACTTGGAGGAATGGCTGGAGAAGCACGTCTAAACGCGCCCGGCGAAGTAACACAGCAAGCACCTCTGAAAGCTACTGGCATTTAAGGCTCCCCACAGCACACGTGCACCCTTCACCCCGGTCAGATGGCTTAACGGCTTCATGTTAAAGAAAAACCCGGTTTAACAGCCCTCCAACATCACCCGTGGATCCATGGCACCCTCCAGGAAGACGTGGCTTAGACTTAACCCCCGGGAGAGAAGCTAGTGCCGGGTGGAGATGCGAGACAGCCCCCCTCTCAACTGGCTGTTAATGGAGTCGACAGGTTTTTATTGGCTGCAAGCATTGTTTCCCATAGTAAACATTCACGCTCTTCTTCTCTTCTTTTGAAGGGTTGAGAGGGGGGTGCAAGTTGAAGATCGCAATAGTGGTTCCTCCATGGGTCAGGGTGCCCCCTGAAGGATACGGGGGCATAGAGCTGGTCGTAGGCCTACTTGCAGATGGGCTTGTGAAGAAGGGGCATGAGGTCACCCTATACACGGTTGGGTCGAGCAGATCTAAGGCTGGGGTGAAATTCTTTTTCGAGCACCCAATGTTCCAAGCCTCATGCGGGGACGTGTCAAGCTTCCTGAACGTAGCCGTCACACACTCCCTCTGGGCCTACATGGACATAGAACGGGAGGGCTACGACGTCGTCCACGATAACACGTGGAAGGAAGGGTTGGCGTGCGCCCGCTTCATCAGCACACCGGTCGTCCACACGATCCATGGAAACTTCAACTGGGAGAACAGGAAGTTCTACGGCATGTTCGTAGGGGACGGCCACGTGGGCTTCGTAACGGTGAGCAGGTTCCTCATGGAGTCCTTCCCAGGGCTAAACTACCTTGGCGTGGTCTACAACGCGGTGGACGTGTCAAGATACCCGTTCCGGGAGGAGAAAGAGGACTACTACGTGTACGTTGGAAGGTTTAACGAGGAGAAGGCCCCCCACATAGCATGCAAGGTTGCATCCGAGCTAGGAGTGAAACTCTACCTTGCAGGCAAGGTGAGGGAGGAGAGGGAGAAAGAGTACTTCAACGCCCACGTTAAACCCTACCTCAACGATAACATTAAATACCTTGGAGAAGTCAGTGAGGAAGAGAAGCTTAGGCTGCTCTCACACGCTAAAGCTTACCTGTTCCCCATCCAGTGGGATGAGCCCTTCGGAATAACGATGATTGAAGCGTTAGCGTGCGGGACGCCGGTCGTAACGTTTAGAAGGGGGTCGGCCCCCGAGGTCGTCGAACACTGCAGGACGGGCTTCGTCGTCGACACGGTTGAGGAGTTCGCCGCGGTGCTCAGCGAAGTGGAGGCGATAAACCCGAGGAAGTGCAGGGAGAGAGTCGAGGAAACGTTCAGCGTGGAGAGGATGGTTGATGGCTACGAGAAAGCCTACAGGGAAATGGCTAGAAAGCGGGTGGCTGAGCCATGGCTGAACCATCGTTTAAGGACGACGGGTGGATCTTGGAAGAGGAAGGATTCCACAGGTCCCGGCTTCCTTACTGGGAAACCGTCTTCACGATAGGAAACGGGTACATGGGGCTGAGGGGATCTCTCGAGGAGGGGTGCGAAGGATCCCATCCCGGAACCTACATTGCAAGCGTCTACGATAAAGGTGAGGCGTTGTCCAGCGAACTGGTCAACGCCCCTAACCCCCTCAGTTTAAAGATTCATGTGGAAGGGAAGCCGCTGAGCGTCGACTCCATGAAGGTTTCCTTCCACACCCGCAGCTTGAACCTGAAGCACGCCGTCCTGTCGAGGAGGACGGTTTTCGCCGACGAGGAGGGAAACCGCTACGAGTACGCTTCAAGGCGCTACGTGTCCATGGCCAACGTGCACTTGGGAGTCTTGGAGGTGGAGTTCGCCTCGCTCGACCGCGACTGCAACGTAACCCTCAGGAAGCTGATAGACGGAGGCACAGCCAACACGCTACACCCCCTAAACCAGCCAGTAAAACACTACAGGGTCGTGGACAGGCACGCGGGGCAAAACACGTCATACCTGGAGGCTGAAACCTTCGACTCCAGAATCAGGATAGGAGTCGCAGTAGGCGTGGAGTCCAGCGAAAAACTGCCTTTCAACATGGTGGAGGAGGGCGACGTGGCAGCCAGCGAGTGCTCCTTCCTCGCAGAGAAAGGGAGGCGCTACAAGTTCACGTTCTACTTCGCAGTGTTCACCTCGAGAGACCCAGACCTGAAGTCCTATGGGGGAAGCGTGAAGGATGCTTGCCTAGCAATCCTGCGTAGCGCCATCGGCAAGCAGGAAGCAGCCTTCCTAAGCCACAAGAAGGCTTGGGAGGAGAAGTGGGAAACCTGCCAAGTTGAAGTGGACGATGACGAAGTGAGGAACGCGGTTCGCTTCGTCATCTACCATCTTTTAATCGCGGCTCCGCGAGGACTCGACGCAAGCATCGGGGCCAAGGCACTGTGCAGCGAGTGGTACGGAGGGCACGTCTTCTGGGACACGGAAATATACATGCTGCCATTCTTCCTCCACACCGAGCCCGACACGGCGAGGAGCCTTCTAATGTACAGGTACAGGCGGATTGGGAAGGCGAGGGAGAAGGCGAGGGGCCACGGCTACGATGGAGCCTTCTGGCCGTGGGAGTCAGCCCTCACCGGCGAGGACGAAACCCCGAGGGAATGGGTCGACGTCGACGGGAAGGTTGTGCCGGTTCACCATGCGGAGAGGGAAATACACATCTGCGGTGACATAGTGTACGCTGTGTGGCGCTACTACCTAGCCACGGGAGACCTAGACTTCATGCTTAACGCAGGCCTCGAAATTGTTTTCGAGACAGCGCGCTTCTGGGCTTCAAGGGTTTCAAGGCGGCCTGATGGGAAGTACGAGTTGAAGTGTGTCACCGGGCCAGACGAGTTCCACGAGTGTGTTGACAACAACGCCTACACGAACTTCTTGGCGAGGTTCACGTTGAAGCTCGGATGCGAACTCTACGAGAGGTTTGGCTCTGATCACCCGGAGGAGCTTGGGAGGGTGGCGGAGAAGATCCATTTACAGGGTGAGGAGGTGGAGAGGTGGAGGGAAATAGCCGAGAACATCGTCTTCCCCATGGACAGCAACGGTTTGATAGAGGAGTTTGAGGGGTACTTCAAGCTGAGGGACTTGAGGGCTGACGCTAGCAAGGGGGTTCCAGCGTGGCCCGAGTCGGTTGCCCCCTCGGAGGTGAGGAGCACCCAGCTCGTTAAGCAGGCTGACGTCGTGATGCTGTTCCACCTCTTCCCCGACGAGTTCCCTCCCGAGGTGCAGAGGGTTAACTTAGATTACTACGCTGAGAGGACTGTTCACGCGTCCTCGCTGAGCCCGGCAAGCTACGCGATGGCATACCTCAACTTGGGCATGGCCGAGGAAGCCTACAGGTACTTCCGGCACGCCCTCTTCATCGACCTACGAAACATTTACGGAAACACCTTTAAGGGTGTTCACGCCGCATCACTCGGTGGGTCATGGCAGGTGGTGGTTCACGGGTTTGCAGGCGTGCGGGTTAAGGAAGGGTGCCTCTCCGTGAACCCGAAACTCCCAAGAGGGATAAACCGTATACGGTTCAAGTTCTGGTACCGTGGCTCCCTAATCGAGTTCGACGTTAAAGGAAGAAGGGTTGAGGCGCGGGTAGTTGAGGGTGAGGGCGGTGTCCCCATTGAGCATGGGGGGCGCCGCTACACCCTTTCCAGGAAAGCATTGGTTCTGGGGTGACGGGATGCGTACCGGGTTCATATGGGATATCGACGGGGTCGTGCTGGACAGCCCCCACGAGATGGCGTGGCGTGAAACGGCGAGGAAGCCTCCTTGGAACGTCAAGTCGCTTTCAACGGAGTTCTACTTTAGGTACGTAGCCTCCAAGCCACGGCTTGAGGGAGCCGACAACATACTAAGGCTTAAGGGGGTCTACGAGAGGCTTGGAGCAAAAACGGAGGAGGAGAAGAGGAGGATACTGATCAGGTTCAGCACGGAGAAGAACGAGATGATAAGGGAGCTGATAAGGAGGGGGGAGTTCAGGCTGTTTAGGGATGCTGTGCTGCTTCTGCTGAGGGCTAAGAGAAGCGGGGTGCCCCAGGCGTCGGCGTCGGCGTCGAAGAACGCCAAGGACATGCTGGTTAGGGTTGACAGGGGGAGGATCTTGAGGGAGATTGGAGACGACCTCGGCGTCGTCTCCGAGCATCAAACCCTATACGACGTCTTCGACGTCGACGCGTGCGGCCTCGACCTCGGCGGAAAAGAGGAAATTCAAAGGTACGCGGCTGAGAAGCTCAGGGAGAAGTTTCCCTCCCTTAAGTGCTTCGTGGTTTTCGAAGATTCCCCCTCCGGCGTGGAGGCTGCCAAATCGCTTGGGTTCTTCGTGGTGGGGGTGTACAGGATAGGGTCGGTGGAGGAGCTGAGGAAGGCTGGAGCGGACATAGTCACAGGGGATCTTGAACAATTAAGCGTGACGTCCATAATAAGTGAGGTGGAGAAGCAGCGGGTTCACGCTTAATAGGCTTTTATGGGTAGTGTGTGTTTTGGTCTGTCAGGCATTCCCCCACATCGAGGCGTACACCTCTGACGGGGCTTTCGGGGGACCCCGGAGCCCCACATCCGAAGACTCCACCCCAAGGCCACCCCGTGGCCAAACCAACACCCACAAACACCCACCAAAATTTAACTGCTTCGCAAGGCGTTGGTGGAGCCTCATCCGACACCGAAAGGCCATCTCGGTTTTCAACGTGTGAAACCACCCTTCTCCGGTTAATCCTTACGAGAACTCCACTTTGGATGCGGCTGCTCCAATCACCCGCCACACACGATCACCCGTCCCCTCAGGAACTCCTTGCATCGCCCCGAATGCAGCCAGCCACACTGCCCGTTTTTAACATCTTTCAGCTTCTTACTGAGCCATCCTTAAGCTTCTGAAGACTAAATTAGAATTAGAAATTGGGTTTAATGGCTTGCGTCGCCGCTTCCCCCCGGTGAATGTTTAAGTTTGAGGTAAATTAATTTGGGATTGTGTGGTTGTTAGTGGTGGCTTTCCGGAGGGTTGATGTTGAGACATTTGGAGCTTCTGAGGGGTGCCGCGTCGGCTTGCAGGCAAAACATGGCTGTTAAGGAAGGGGAGAGCGTTGTGGTCGTAGCCGATCCTGAGATGCTGGCTTACGGGGAGGCTTTCGCCTACGCCGCAGAGGCTATGGGCGCCGACGTAACGCTGGCGCTGATGAAGGATAGAGGCAGGCATGGCGCTGAGCCGCCTAAACCTGTTGCAGCCGCAATGGAGGCGGCAGACGTCTTCATCCTCACCACCACGCACTCCCTAAGCCATACAGATGCGAGGAGGAGAGCCACCGAGAGAGGCGCTAGAGGGGCGAGCCTCCCCGGTGTTACAAGGCAGATGTTCTTAGAGCCCATGACAGCAGACTACGTTTTTGTCAGGAAGCTCACCGAGGCGGTGGCGTCCATACTTGACCGTGGAGACACCGTGAGGATAACCTCCCCTTCAGGGACAGACCTCACCCTGAGCATTAAGGGAAGGGTTGCCATGAGGGACGACGGCGACTACACGCGTCCTGGGACGTGGGGGAACCTTCCAGCTGGGGAGGCATGCATAGCGCCGGTGGAAACCGAGGGTGAAGGGGTTCTCGCCCCCGTCTACCCGGGATCAGCCGAGCCGTTAAGGATAACGGTTAGGGATGGGCGGGCGGTTAGCTTTGAGGGAGGCGCTAGGAGCATTGAAAGGGTGCTGAGGGAGGCTGGGGAGTGCGGCTTCCACGTGGCTGAACTTGGGGTTGGAACGAACCCTAAGGCTAGGCTTGTCGGGAACGTCTTAGAGGACGAGAAGGTTTTAGGGACAGTGCACATTGCGTTCGGCGACAGCACAAGCTTCCCGGGAGGAAGAAACAAGTGTGAAGTACACGTAGACCTAGTAGTGCTCAACCCAACGGTGACCGTTGACGGAAGAGAGATACTGAGGGACGGGAAAATAATGGTTAAGGTGTGATGGGGTGAACCTGATGCCTAGGGACAGGTCAACTATGGAACTGCTGGAAGACCTTAGGAGTGGGGATGTAGGGAGGGTCGCATCCGCACTTAAATGTCTCTGCTCCTACGCCGAGCAAGGCGTCTACGACCCGGACGTTGTACCACACATAGTCAGGATCCTTGGATCCCAAAGTGACGAGGAGGTATTAGCGCTGACCCTTCGACTGGCAAGCCTATACTGTGACGAAGGCCTAGCTCACCCTCAAGAGGTTCAAGCCGCCCTGAAGCTTCTAGACTCTGAAAGCGAGGGGGTTAAAGCCCACGCGGCGTACCTGCTGCTGGTCTGCGCCGGGCGGGGCCGCCTCTCGGACGAGGCCCCCGGGAAGCTCGTTGAGCTATTAGGGTCGAAGTCAACGGAGGTTGTTCTAATGGCCGTTGAAACGTTGGGGGCGTACGCGGAGGAGGGTGTCACCCCCGCGGAGGCGGCTGAGGTCGTCCTTTCAGCTCTCAGCCACCATGACACCTCGGTTCAAGTGGCAGCGTTGAAAGCCCTCTGCGCTTACGCTGAGAGAGGGGTTCTCCTAGACGGCTTCTTGAAAGTTGCCCCACGGCTTCTCAAGTCAGACGATGAGGGGGTACGTAGGGAAGCCGCCTCGTGCCTTTGGAGGTACGCTGTCAGAGGAAAAACGTCTGCTGAAGTCTTGGATTCCCTGATAAGCCTCTTGGAAAGCGACGGATTTGAGGTTCAGGTGGCGGCAGCCCGCACCCTTTGGAGGTATGCTGAGTGCGGGGTGGAGGGGGAGAAGGCCACGGAGAGGCTGGCGGCGCTGCTCGGCAGCGGTAGCGCCTTCGTGCGTAGCTCAGCAGCCTACGCCCTGGCGATCTACGCTAGGAGGGGGTTCACCTCCAAACTTGCAGCTGAAAAGCTCCCAACCCTTCTGGAGGACGGGGAGGAAAGCGTGAGGAGAACCGCCATTTACGCCATCGAAGAATACGAGAAGAGCGGGGGAAAATGTTCTGGGAGGCGGTCAGACAGCGTCTAGACTCAACTAAAGCTGCTCTTCCCGTGGAGCCGGCTGTTGCCAGCCGCCTTCATGGAGAAGGCCGTGTCCTTCTTCTAAGGGATGCTTAGGCTTTTCGAGGAGAGGGATCGTGCTATTTGAAGAGTTTCTGGATGAACTCGCTGATCTTCGCTATTGCCTCCTTCGCCTCGGGTAACGTGTATAGCCCGAATGACTGGAAAACGTGGGGCATGTCGTCCCATGTTTGCAAGGTTGCGTCTACGCCAGCCTCTCTAGCTCGCTCAACGAAGCGTTTACATCCTCCATAGAGCATTTCACACGTGCTTGCCTGAACCAGGATGGGTGGCAAACCCCTTAGGTCCGCGAACACCGGGGATATTAGCGGGTCGGATGGGTCCGCACCTCCAAGGTATGCAGGAACCCACCAGAAAATTCCGATGTCTGCAAGGACAGGGTCTGTTTTAGCGTTCTCGAAGAACGACTCGTCGGAGCCTGTCCAGTCAGTTGCCGGCGAGAGGCAGACCGCGCCGGCTGGTAAGGGCATCCCCTCGTCTCGCAGCTTTAGAAGGGTCGTGATCGCCAAGTTGCCGCCAGCGGAGTCTCCCGCCACAACTATGTTCTTCGGGTTAAACCCAACGGATAGAAGCCACTTGTAAGCTGTGACGCAGTCTTCAAGCTGAGCGGGGTAGGGGTGCTCCGGCGCTAGCCTATAGTCTACACTTAGTACACGCATCTTCGTTGCCTCCCCCAGCGTGACCGTGAGGATCCGGTGGGTGTTCGGGGAGCCTACCACCATGCCTCCCCCATGGAAGTAGAGTAAAACTCTTTCCTCTGCGGCCTCCGGGACGATCTGCCACTCCGCTGGAACGCCACCCGCACTCGCCTGCTCTATCTTTACGCTTTGGGGGAGAGGGTGCCTCTCCTGCTCGACCTTCGCCATGTGTTCGAAGCCATGCCTCATCAGCCTAGCTAGAAAGAGCATTTCATCCATCGTCAGGTAGTTGTAGAGTTCGTCTACGCTCATCTCCCCCCTGAAGAAGCGTTCATTACCCTCCATTACCTTCCGCCAGAGTGCTTGGAAGTCAACTCCACGATTCTCCTCCAAGCCGAGAAACTCCATGACACCGTCCATCTGCTCCTTCAGGAGCTCGTCCATTAGCCTAAGCACGTCCGGGCGAATCCTCGACCTATCCAAAACAGGCATCTAAACCCTCCTTCCTCCTCTACTGGATGGGCTGAAGAACTCTTTAACCACAAAAGAAATTTAAAAGTGTTTTGGGCTTTAGCATGATGGCCGTTGAAGGCAAATGCAAGGGTCGAAAGTCCGTGGAATGGTGGGGTTTGAACCCTTTCCTAAAAGTTAACCTGTCAAGCAAGTAACGTAGACTTTTAAATTAGAGGGGCTAAACCTTTCCTCCCCTTCCTCTTCGATTCCCGTCTAAGGTGGTGTTATTACTTGGTGACGGGCCAACCTGAAGAAATGATAGCTAAGGGCGGCTGGGAATAGATGGCTCAGAGTGGCTGAAGGTAACGGTCACGGTACTCTCATAAAGCTCCCTGGAAGGAGAGGGTAATGGAAGGGAAGAAGGGTGTTCTAAGCCGCTATCCCGGGGAACCCCTCTCGGGTTCGCACCTACGTGTTTTAGAGTCGTTTAGCCTTATTTGCCTGTCTCCGATTTCATTAAAACATAAGATTTGTCTGTTAACAGTAAGTTTGATTGATTAGGTAATTTTTATTAGGATTAATTTAATTGGATTAACTTGGGTGGTTTGATGGGAAAAACTGTTTACGTGCAGACGTATGTGGATGAAGCCACCTACAGGGCTCTTAAGAGCATCGCTTTGGCTGATGGCAGGAGCATCAGGGATGTGGTTAGGAAGGCTATTGAGAAGTACGTAGAGGACAACAGGGGGAGAGTTGAGGAGGCGGTTAGAAGCGACCCGATTTGGAAGGCTGTTGGAGTTATAGAGGTTGAGGAGGACGCCAGCGAAAAAGACGACTGGAGTTGTTTAGAGTGGCAGCCAGAAGGCGCAGAATGATCTACGTTGACACCACAGCATTAATAGCTTTGGCGAACAGGAATGACAGGAACCATGATGAAGCCCGCATTTTCCTAGAGGACATGTTAAGGGGCGGCGTCATCCTTGTCATAGGCCGCCCGGTCCTAGCCGAATTTCTCAACGGGGTGTCGAAAAGGGTGGGGAAAAGGAGGGCAATAGAGCTGTACAAGGCATACAGTAAAAGCAAGTTCATAGTGATAGAGAGGGAAACGGAGGGAGACTGGGGGAAGGCCTGGGATGCATTCCTCAAGTACGAGGATCAGGATGGAATGGATCTCGTTGACTGCTTAAGCTTCGCGATAATGGAACGCCTTAACATCAAGGAGGCTTTCACCTTCGACCGCGACTATGAAACTTACGGCTTCACCATCAAACCTGGCACCAGAAGAGTTTAACACGATGCTGAACCCCTCCCGCCACCCGAAAAACTACTCCGAGTTTGGAGAAGCGTCTTAAACCTCAGCTTAACGGGAAACGAGCTTTAAGCCTGCATGCCTTCATCCTTCCATGAAAAGAAGGAGGTTGGGTTCTCCTTCGAAATCGTTTCACTTCGCCTTAACCGTAATGGTGATTTTGACGCCGTCTATAACCCATTCCCTGCTGTATCCCTCCCCTTCACCGTGGGTTAGCTTCTCAGCTAGGGTTTCACCCTTAATGTAGTCTAGGTATCCTTCAATCTTCCTGAAAACTTCTGGGTCACACTCTACTGCCACGTCTATTCTTTGCATGAAGTCAAGGTTCATTTCCTTTCTCATTGCCTGTATTCTCCTTACGACCTCCCTTGCCAGCGCCTCCCTCCTGAGCTCCTCCGTAACTTCGGTGTTGACGAGCAGGTAAACCGTGAATTTCCTCCCGTTCTTCGTGTAGGCAACCGGCTCCCCTACAGCGTATCCCTCCCTGGCTTCCACCTCAACCTTAAGATCTTCCCTGGTGAGGGTGAAGGTTCTCCCGCCGACCCTCACGGAGTATTCTCCTTTCTCCTCGAGGCTGGCTGCCACCTCGTCAGGGTCCACCTTGGAGAGCTGGTCGACGACCTTCCTCGCTTCACCCTTAAACCTCGGTCCGAGCACCTTGTAGTTTGGCTTCACCACGTGCGTTATGTACCTCTCCACGTCAGCCGAGTAGTTAACCTCCTTAACGTTGATCTCGTCCCTGAGGTATTCCTCTAAGGGTGAAACGTCCTCGAGGACTTCCTCGTCTGCTACCACGACCGCCTCCCTTAGGGGGTGCCTCAGCTTTATCCCCTTGCTGGCCCTAGCAGCCCTACCCGAGGCTGCAAGCTTCATCACGAGCTCCATGCGCCTCTCTAGGTCAGGGTCTATCTCCTCCTCGACCGGCTCCGGGAAGTCTGTGAGGTGTACGCTTTCAGCAGCTTTTTCGTCCCCTCTCGAAAGGTTCTGGTACATTGCTTCGGTGGTGAAGGGTATGAAGGGTGCTAGAAGCCTTGTGAGGACTTCGAGGGTCCTGTAGAGGGTGTGGTAGGCGCTCCTCTTATCCTCGTCCATCTCGCTCCTCCAGAAGCGCCGGCGGGAGCGGCGCAGGTACCAGTTGCTGAGTTCCTCCACGACGAACTCGTCTAGGGCTCTGGCGGCTTTGTGGACCATGTAGCCCTCCATTTCCCTCCTCACGGTCTTCGTCAGGGTTGAAAGCCTGCTTAGAAGCCACCTGTCAAGCTCGCTTGTAACCTTAGGCCTCTCGTCTCTGTGGGGGTTGAACTCGTCTATGTTAGCGTTTGTCACGTAGAAGAAGTAGACGTTCCAGAGGGTGTTGAGGAAGTGGTTTCTGGTTTCAACAACCATTCTCTCACTGAACCTTTTAGGTATCCAGGGAGGGCTGGAGGTGAAGAAGTACCACCTCATAGCGTCAGCTCCAACATGCTCAAATATCACGTTTGGATCTACGACGTTCCCCCTAGACTTACTCATCTTCCTGCCCTTCTCGTCTAAGATGTGGCCCAGCGACACGACATTCTCGTAGGCGTGGCTTCCAAACACTGCCGTAGCTACGGCGTGGAGCGTGTAGAACCATCCCCTACACTGGTCAACCGCCTCCGTTATGAAGGTGACGGGGAAGGTTTCCTTGAACCGTTCAACGTTCTCGAACGGGTAATGGTACTGGGCGAACGGCGCCGCCCCGGAGTCGTACCAGCAGTCTATGACGTGCGGCTCCCTTCGCATGGTCTCACCGCACTTGGGGCACGGGAAGGTCACCCTGTCAACCCATGGCTTGTGAGGGTCGAAGTCCTCTGGAAGCTTTCCAGCGTACTCTTCGAGCTCTCTGTAGCTTCCAACGCAGACGTGGTGCCCGTTGGGGCAAGTCCATATTGGGAGAGGCGTCCCCCAGAACCTGTTCCTGCTAAGAGCCCAGTCCTTAGCCTCCTCCAAGAACTTCCCGAAGCGTCCCCGTTTAAGGTAGCTTGGATACCAGTTTATCTTCTCGTTGTTCTCCAGTAGCTTCTCCCTGAGGGCGCTCATCTTAATGTACCATGTTTCTATGGCGTAGTATAGGAGCGGTGTGTCGCACCGCCAGCAGTAGGGATACGAGTGGACGAGCGTTCCAGCCTTGTAAAGTAGCCCCCGCCTGCGCAGGTCCTCTATTATTTTCTCGTCAGCCTCCTTAACGTAGAGGCCCTTGAACGGCTCTGCTTCATCCTTTATGCGTCCAGCCTCGTCTACTAGCTGGATTATGGGGAGCCCGTACTTCTTTGCCACCTCGAAGTCTTCGGCGCCGAAGGCTGGAGCCATGTGGACCACGCCTGTCCCCTCGGTTTCCGTCACGAAGTCTCCGAGGACCACGTACCACGCTTTCCTTTCAGGCTTAACGAACCTGTAGAGTGGCTCGTACTCCACTCCCTCAAGCTCCCTTCCCTTAAAAGTCTTAAGGATCCTGTAGTCTCCGTCAAGCGCCATCTGGAGGGCTTTGGCGAGAATGTACCTTTCACCGTCCTGCTCCACCAGGAGGTATTCGAAGTCTGGGTGGACTGCTAGGGCTACGTTTGAAAGGAGGGTCCAGGGGGTCGTGGTCCAAACGAGGAAGTAGATGTCCTCCTCCCCTTTAACCTTGAACTTCACATGGATTGATGGATCCTTCGTCTCCTTGTATCCTCCCAGGGCAACCTCGTGGGCGCTGAGAGGTGTTCCACATCTTGGGCAGTAGAGGACGACGTAGTAGTCCTTGTAGAGCATCCTTCCCTTCTCGCCGTCTTTCTCCCACGTCTTATTCCAGAGCTGCTTAAGGGACCACCACACGGACTCTATGTACTCCTTGCTCAGCGTTATGTAAGGGTTCTCCATGTCAAGCCACGTGCCGGTGCGCTCCGTCATCTTAACCCATTCACGCTCATACTTGAAAACGCTCATTTTACACCTCTCGTTGAAGCGTTCAACGCCGAAAACCTCAATGTCCCTCTTACTGTTAAGCCTGAGCTCTTTCTCGACTTCTATCTCCACCGGCAGTCCATGGCAGTCCCACCCTGCAATCCTGGGGACAACGTCCTCTCCTATCATCGTCCTGAACCTAAGGAAAACATCCTTCATACACCTCGTCAGCACGTGGCCCACGTGGGGTAAGCCGTTAGCCGTAGGCGGCCCTTCGAGGAAAACGAACTTCCTGCCACTATCCCTCCTGAGCCTTCGAACCTTGCCGAACACGTCACGCTCCTTCCAGAACCGCAGTATCTCCTCTTCAAGCCTAGGGAAATCTGGCGTGGTCTCAACATTACTATATAACCCCAAAACACACCACCCTCAAAGCACTGTCAAAGACACCAGAAGCTCTAGAACCAGCTACTACGAGCAACCCGAGGAAGAACGCTAAATTTGGCGCTTATCCACACCCATAACCTCCATCAGGAAATCAAACAGAGGAAAAACATATTTAAATTTTCCCCGTCTAAACCCAGCCATAACCTGGCAAAGCGAAAGGCAGCACGAAAGAACAAAGAAAGATGAGCTCACACCGCCTAAGAAAAGAGCCACAAATAAACGTGCCAGCTCCCGAATAGGCGAAACCAAAAGGAGAATGTAAAGTTAAAGTTAATGGAAAGTTAGGCTCACGCTTCCAGAAAACGTGGGATCCACGAAGTGCACCCACCCTTCAAATCCACCATGTAAAGCATCCCCTCCCCCTTCAAGCTCGTAGTAGCGTAAAAAAGTGGTGCCACGCGCATCAGAAACCATCCAGATCATCTTATAATCATCAACACACTCACCATTATGGTGAAAATCGAAATTAACAATCCCAGAATGGTGAAATACAGACGCAGAGACTTGTAAAGCTCCTCGAACCTCCTGTTCACATCATCGAACCGCCTATTCATGTCCTCAAACCTACTGTTCACGTCCTCGAACCTCCTGTTCACATCGTCAAACCTCCTGTTTATGTCCTCGAAGCGCTTGTTCACGTCTTCGAACCTTCTGCTCATGTAGTGTATTAGTTCTTCGAATCGCTTGTTCGTGTTTTCTATGGATTTGGTTGTGAGTTCCATTAGCGTTTTCACGTCTTCTTTCGTGGCAATGTTTCTTTCCCTTATGGAGAGTAGCCTTTCAAGCTCCCTCCTAACGATCTCAACGACCTCAAGCTTTGCAGCATCGGATAAACCCATGAGGAGCACTCTCCTCATGTTTCCCTTTAAGGGCTTATAAGGAATTAAAAGTTTATGTTTTAAAGTTTGCACTAGGATTCAGCTCGGCATTATGGGTGGAGGATTCATGTCTTTTATGAGGGTTGGCTGCAGCGTCCGGCTGTTCATGTACTTGCCTCTTCTATGACCTTTCTAACCCATTTCCTGCAGTTTTCCTCTTGTTTCGCGTCGGCCTTCCTCACCCATCCTTTTAGGGCCGTGCTTGCGACGAGCACCCCTGAAACCCTTCTTATTAGTGGGTCAAGGTACCTTTTCTTAACGTAGCCGCTGGTTAGCTTCCCGAAAACGTTTGCTAAGCATACGATGAACACCGCGACTTTCCTGCCGGCGAGCTCGCCGCTATGGTCAGCGAGGAAACCAATCATGGTCGCCATGGGTTTCTCCCAGTAGACGGGAGAGCCGACGATGAAGAAGTCGTAGTTGAAGTCTTCAACCTCCCAGGGCCTCCTCACATCCACTTGAACCCCCATCCTCCCCGCCTCCTCAGCCATCCACTCTACAATCCTCTTGGTTGCCCCATGCTCCCTCCTCGTATCGTAAACTATACATAACCGCAAACATTTCACCCTCCTCTACCATCCCTAGAAACCTTTAAGACTTCAGTAAAGGGAGTATTAAACCTTCCCTTTCTGGGTCGGCTAGTTAGCGTCCGGTAAGCCCCCTCGAACCCCATCACCCAATCGAGGAATGCTAAATTCCTCTTTCCATGGAAAGAGGATCCTTCCGGGAAAGCCACCCATCACCCCATCGACTTCCCGTTTGGGGATGGGAGATCATCGTTTAGGGCTTTTCTCCAAGCTGCGGAGGGCGAACCGACGGCAAACGGCATCGATAATAAACTGCGGAGGGTGGCGTGGAGCATAACTCCAAAGAACCTGTTCCTATTGCCTGTTCTTCTCGGGCTCCCCCCTGAATATTATTATATCGCTGATTACTGGAATTCTCTTGGCTATGGAGTCTAGGAGGTTGAGGATGAAGTCTGATATTTTCTTCGGCATCCTGTCAAGGAGGTCCCCCCAGTGCGGGAAGCTCCAGAGCAGTGAGAGACCTTCCACGTGGTCGGCCTTTAACACGCCTTGCGTGTACGCTTTGAGGATTTTGTAGTCGACTTTTATGGTGTGGTCTTCAGGCATGTCCCAGGGCCTTTTCTCCCCCTCCCTTAGCCCTGAGAGTCCGAGGGCGTCGAGGAACCTTGCAAGCTTGAAGCCGAGACTTTCCATGTTCGCGACGGATATAACCGCCCTCCCTCCTGGCTTGAGAACCCTGGCGAACTCGCATATGGAACGGCGGGGATAGTGGAAGTGGTCTAGGGCGCCTTTACATATTAAAGCGTCCACTGCGCTGTCCCTGAAGGGCAAGCACTCGCTAGCCCCCCGAACTATGTCTGCTTCAACGCCGCAGTCCGAAACATACCTTCTAGCCTTAGAAGTCATTATTTTTGAGGCGTCAACGCCGACCACTCGAACCCCCTTCCTAGCCATGCTCACCACTTCTATACCCATCCCGCATGCCACGTCCAGAACCATCTCCTTTGCCGAGGGTGAAACAGCCTGAATGGTCCTGGGACCCATCATCCTGAAAACGAAGTCCGAGTCGGCGTTATACTCGGAGGGGATGGCGTCCTCATCGCTCCACTCAACCACCAGCTTCCTATCAAACCTCCACTTCAAGCCGCAACCCCCAACCGGAACCAAGCCACAGAAAAACGCTACCTCAATATAAGATTGACGGAGCAGTAAGACGTAGAAGAAGGGAACAGGGAACTGCCAGTCCTCTCTGATGGAGAAACCCCTTTCAGGATTACCTGCCCGTCCACTTCCACGCCCTGATCCTCGTTTTGGACTGTCTGCAAGCCGTGAAACATCCAGTGACCCTTTAAAGCGGACTCGCCCACCGTCAACCAGCCTCTTAAATTTTCCTCCCAAAGGTGTTTTAGCCGTATCACAGGTCGCGTATGTCGCCTGCAGCCCGAAATCCCCACTACACCGTCAAAAGGATTCACACCCCAAACGGGGAACACGCTAATTCTTCATGAAAACTGCTGTTATGTTCATTCCTATGTAAGATGACACCTTTGAGCCCTCGATTTTCCTCCAGTTTTCCTCGGCGACCTTTAGCAAGCCTTCAGGCAACAGAGGCCAGCCCCTACACTTAAGCTCCCTGATCCTCCCGGCTGAAATAGGCCAAGACCCCCAACCCGTGGTTTTAACAAGCTTTAAGCCATAATGTTTCGCTATCATCCTCATGTCGAAGACGCTGTAGCTTCTCTCCCACCCCATGGGCCAGCACTTGATCGCTACGAGGAAAGACTTGTAGAGGTGGTATAGGGAGTACCTCTGAGGCGCATCTATTATGATGAACCCTCCCTTCCTGACCACCCTCACCTGCTCCCTGATTATGTGGTCGGGGTTTCTGTAGTGCTCCACCAGCCCCTGAGAGAATGATAGGTCGAAGACTCCGCTTTTAAAGGGTAGGTTTTCCCCGTCGGCTTGGTGGACATGCAGCCTCGTCCCCCACCGCTTAACTATCATGTGCGCCGTAGCGTAGTCTACTGCGAAGGCGTGGGCCCCAAGCTTTGATAGGACTGCACTGTCTGCCCCACTGCCGGCTCCAACCTCCAGAATCCTCAGTCCTTTCAGGTTATAATTGAAGAGCTCGGCTATCTGCGTCAGGATGTGAGGGTGAGGCCTCCCACTCCACCGAGAAATAGTGAAGAGGAAATTCCAGTAGTCCCTCAGCCTCCTCCTGTCATCCTCCACCTGCCGCAACCTCACGGTGAAGGCTAACCGATCGCTTCAGCGCTCTGGCTCAGAAGCTTCTTACCATGTTTAGCCTTCAACTCCTGGCTGGTCGCCCAGCTCCAGATGGTTACCCCGTCCTCCACCCTGTACCCCAGTATCCCCTTATCCATGTAATACTTCACCGTTGAAACCACGAAGTCCCATGGAAACTTTCCTTCCAGCCGAACCTCATACAGCCTCTCCGTTAAGCGCTGGACGGGGTCAACCCCGTCGTACGGTATTCTCCCATACTCCTCTATCAGGTCCCATTTTAGGAGGTGCCATGCGAGCCTCTGCCTCCTCCTCACGTTGAGGGATTTAACCTCCTCGGGGCTGAGGAGTCCCTGATCAGCCTTTTTGAACTTCTCGCTTAGCTCACGCATGACGCCCCTCGTGAACTCTCTAACCACCTTGTTCAAGTACTCGGCGCTCACGGCGTGCGTACGGGTCACAGCCCTGTTCGCATCGTACCTAGACCAGTCATCTGTGAGGATCACTATGCCAAGCTCGTCCGCCCTTTCCCTAACCTCCGACCCGGGGAACGGCGCTAGAAGGTGGAACCCGTAGAATGGCCCAAGCTCCTCTGCGAACCTCATCGTCTGCTCTATGGTCTCCTTCGTCTCCCCAGGCAGCCCTAAGATGAAGGATGAAAGAATGCTTATTCCGAGCTCCTTGGCCATCTTCACCGCCTTCCTGACCTCCTCGATCGTTATCCTCTTCTTGCACTTGTCAAGTATCTCCTGGTTTCCACTTTCCACGCCGAACATTACAAAGTAGCATCCTGCCTCCTTCATCTTCTCCAAGAGTTCACGCGTCACGGTGTCAACTCTTGCGTTGGCGCACCACCTGAACTTAAGCCCTCTACTTATTATCTCGTCGCATATGGCGAAGGCGTGCTTGTGGTTAAGGGTGAACGTGTCGTCCTCGAAGATGATCTCGTCGAATCCGTAGCCTAGGACCTCCTCGATTTCGTCGACCACAAGCTTGGGGTTCCTCAGCCTAACCCTCCTCCCCATCATCTTAGAACCGACGCAGAAGATGCACCTGTGAGGACATCCTCTCCCGGTGATCAGGCTGCAACCCGAATGGTAAGCCATGTACTTCGACAACGGTAAAAGGTGCCGTGCTGGGAAGGGCAGCTCGTCGAGGTTCTCGATCAACTTCCTGTCCCTGTTCCTAACTATTTCTCCGTCCTCCCTGTAGGTTATGCCGTCTATGCTGTGGAAGCCGCGCCCCCTGACGATGTCTAGGAGGGTATACTCTCCCTCTCCCCTTACAACCACGTCAATCCAAGGAGCCTCCCTGAGCGTTCTAACGTCGCTGAAGGTCACGTGCGGCCCGCCTATGACCGTGAGAACGTCCTCCTTAGCCTCCTTCGCCAGCTTAAGTATCCTTGACGCCTTGGGGAAGTTCATTGTGACGGAGGTGGCGCCGACCACGTCAGGCTTATACTCCTCAACCTTCCTGACAACCTTCTCGTCGGAGTACCTTGAAACGAGCAGGTCTAATACTTCAACTTCAAAGCCGTTCTTTTCCAGCACCGCCGCAAGGTAGGTTATCCCTAAGGGGATGGTCGGGCACTCCGAGAACCAGTAGGGCGTATTCACGAGCAGCGTCCTCATCAAGATCCCCTCTTCCAAAGTTAAACAAGTGTATATCTCATCATGTTTAAAACTTTTACCCCCGGCGCCGCCAGCTCGAGTGTAGCATGCGTTCACTCTACCGGTCCATGTGCTAATGCTCGCCGCCGGACGCCTTCCTGAGGTAGAAAACTATGCTTTTCGGGAAAACGTGGTTTAGAAACTCCTCTATTTTCCTGAGGGGTTTAACCATCGAGGAGTAGACCAGGAGAACCCTCCAAAGTGCTGGTATGATCGCATCGTCGTTGTCGAGTCCTGCAAGGCACTTGAGAAGCCAGTAAACCGTGTGCAAGGCGTGCTCGTAGCAAACCCTAACAACCTTTAACCCTCCATCCTGAAGCTTCCTCCTAAGGTTCTCCGCCTTGTAAATTCTAATGTGCCCTCCCGGCGTCCTGAAGTACTTGGCTGAGAGCCTGCCATACAACCTCTCCGAAACCCTCGTGGGGACGCTTACGGCGGCAACCCCGCTATCCTTCATGATCCTCACGATCTCCCTTATCGCCTCCCTATCCTCCCGTACGTGCTCCAGCACCTCTGTGCAAATAACCTTAGAAAAGGACTGGCTCCTGAAGGGGAGCCTCCTCACGTCCCCCCTCACCAGGTCAACCTCTGCCTTAACCTCTCCGTTGTTCTCCATGAGTCTAAGGGCGAAGAGCACCCTAAGGAGGTCTATGAAGGACGTGTCTAGGGCTACGAGGAAGCACGGCCTCTTAGCCACCTCGAGGGTGTGCCTCCCATCCCCACACCCGGCATCTAGGATCAAGTCGTCCTCTTTCACCTTGAATATGCTAAGGTTTATGGTTAGCATCCAAAACCTCCATGTAAACCTCCTCTAACTCCCTAGCCACCTTCTCCCACGTGTAGAGCTTCTCAACCCTCCTTCTCCCATTCCTTCCCATCCGCTCCCTTAACTCCCTGTCCTCCAGAACCTTAGCTGCCGCGTGGGCTAGAGCCTTCCAGTTTCCCGGCTCAACCAGTATCCCGGTTGACCCGTTCTCGACGACCTCTGGGAGCGCGCCAACCCTGAACCCTACAACAGGCTTACCGCAAGCCATGGCTTCAGCTGCCACAAAGCAGAAGCCCTCGAACATCGAGGAGATTATAACGAGGTCCGTCATTGCGTAGTGCTGGGCCAGCTCCTCTACAGTCAGGAAGCCGGTGAAGGAGACGTCTTCCTCCAGCCCGTACTCCTTTATGAGTGGGGGTGCCAGCCCCTCCTCCTTCCACCTGTCAACTATGGTGAGCTTCACGTTAAGTTCCAGCTCCTCCTTCATGTACTTTAACGCCCTGAGGAGGAGGCTTACGCCCTTAACCCTGTTATCAGTGTTCCCGACGAACATGAGCCTGTAGTAGTCGCCGTCTCTGCTCCCGCCGTCCCGCATCCTGAAAACGTCGGTGTCGACTCCGTTGTGTATAACCTTTATCTTCTCCCATGGAAGCTTGAAGTGCTTCCTGATGTTCCTTGCCGAAGTGTTCGAAACAGTAACCACCTTATCTAGGAACCTAGCCACTACCTTCTGCATGAACATGGGGTAGAAGAGTATCTGCTTGAAGCGCTCCCTGCTCGTCCTTGCAAGCCTCATCGCAACAATCCTGTCAATAGTTAACGGATGGTGGATCGTTGCTACGACAGGCATCCCCAAAGCCTTCATTAAGAGCAGACCGTACCCTAGGCTCTGGTTATCATGGATTATGTCGAACCTCTCCTTTTTGATTAGTTCCTTGACCTTGAAGAACGCCCTTATGCTGAAGCTGAACATTTCAGGGAAGACCCCTATGCTGGCTGCAGTGTACTCGTACGCTGAGAGAACGGATAGGTTCTCGGCTGTCAGGCGCTCCCCGGTAAACTCGCTGAACTGAGGCGTCTTGATCTTGTGGACGGTAGCCCAGTCCATCTCGAACGGGTATGGTGGGCCAACGATCACGTGGACGTCGTGTCCAAGCCTTGCAAGCTCCCTTGAAACGTAATAGAGGTATACTCCTTGACCGCCACAGCTCATATTACCCCTGTAGCTCAGGAGGCAAATCTTCATTTTTCCCTCTCCAAGACCTCTCCAAAAACCTCTATGTACCTGTCTACGGCCTTCCTCACGTCGAACATCTCCTCGACCGTCCTCTTGGCGGCAGCCCCCATCCGCCCCCTAAGCTCGCTGTCGGACAGGAGCTGGGTTATCCTGCCTGCGAACCCTTCAATGTCTCCCGGGTCCACGAGGAAACCGTTAACCCCGTCTTTAACCTGGACGCCCACTCCCCCCACGTCGTACGCTACGACCGGCTTACTCGAAGCCATAGCCTCCGTCAGGGACAAGCCGAACCCCTCCATCTTCGACGGGAGAACGACGACGTCAGCCATCTTATACGCCTTCGGAAGATCCTCGTGTGGCAAGTACCCCGTAAAAACAACATCCTCCCCCAACCCTAAGTCATCGATCAACCTGAAGATCCTCTCCTTTCTTTCATCCCTAATTCCAAGCACGTTCTCGCTTAGGGATCCATCCCCCACGCATACCAGCTTCGCGTTCTCCCTCTCCTCCTTAACTAGGAGGAAGGCCTTTAAGAGATCCTCGTGGCTCTTAACAGGGTCTATCCGTGCAACGCAGAGAACCACCTCTCCGTCAGGGGGGATCCCCCACTTCTCCCTGAACGCATCCCCCTCCGAGTCCGGAATGCTAAACCTTTCAGGGTCAACGAATGGGTGAATGCACCTGAGCTTCCACTCTGGAACCCCAAGGCTAGCCGCGTGCTTAACGTATCTCTGAGTGGAGAAGACGACCATGTTGCACATGTTCAGCCGCTTAGCTGCTTTCCTACCTAAATCTTCCCCCATCTTCTCCGTGAACGGGACATGCCACGTGTAAACCACCGGGACGGGCACGTTCAGAAACTCTGGAACCAGAAAAACCTGCCAGTCGTGCAGGTTGACAATGCTAAACCCTTCATCCTCGTAGAGTTCCATTATCTTCGAAGCCATTGTCCTGTCGAAGAGTTCGAAGGCATCGTACCCGTCCCAGCTCCACTCGCCTTCCCTCCTCAAACCATGAATCTGCTCGTACAACTTCTCCTTAAAGGATGCGTACCTCCTCCAGTTCTCTTCCTCCCCCAAGTCAACCCTGTAAACCTTGACTCCCTCAACGACTTCGAAGCTTGGAAGCGAGGACTTACCAAGGTGAACCTGCAGTACTTCGACGCCGCGCCTGAGAAGTTCCTGAGTGAAGTAGTACAGGTAGTATGAGACGCCGCCGGCGAAAGGGTAGAAGGACTGGCTGGCAATGCAAACCCTAAGCCCTTCAACGTTCAACCTTCAACCGCCCCGCTCCACCACGTTAAAGCATGTTAAAAATCACGTTACAGCTTTTAAGAGTTGCCATCCTCCACCTCACACCAAATTTAAGTAGTGTTGAGCTTTAAAGTGCTTTATAAAGGTTAAGGCTGGTGACAGGCGGCTCCTGGCTTCCTGGATCCCCCTCGACCATTGGTTGGACGTTTAAGGCGAGGCGGAATCCAGAACGAAAAACCATTTTTAGGGAGAAAGGCTCCTTTCCCTTTCAGGAAGGAGGTGGAACGGTGGAGAAGGATGATGAAGGGGAGGGAAGGGGTGTAGGCGTCGAGGACGTCTCAAGCGACGAGTTCATCAAGGCAGTCTTCAACCTCCTCATGAGGGCTGAGGGGGACATACCAGTCTCCTTCGTCGGCTTCGGCGAGAAAGGGCTGAAGGGAGCTGAGAAGCTTGCATCCCTAATAAGGGGTAAGGGGGGAGAGGCTGAGGTCGTGAAGGCGTACGGAGCGGAGGACGAGGTGACCGTTAAGTGGAAGCTTAAAACTCGGGGGAAGCAAGGGGGCGTCAGGTGAAGGTGAAGAGTAAAGGGTGGAGGGCCTCGTGAAACCATGGGGTGGTGCTGGTGAGGCTGGAGGAGGCTGAGATGGCGGTCGCCAAGCTCGAGGGCTTATACGGCGACTTGGAGGAGTGGTGGAAGGGGCTTTCAGGCTTCGAAATACTCGTATCAACGGTGATCTCCCAAAACACTAACAGCAGGAACACGGCTGCAGCCTTCAGAAGGTTAAGGGAGAAGTTCAAGGTCACCCCTGAAAACATGGCTAACGCGCCTGTTGAGGAAATTGAGGAAGCGTTGAAGCCTGCAGGGCTATACAGGGGGAAGGCTAGAAGGCTAAAGGAGCTCTCCAGGATCATCCTTGAAAGGTATGGTGGGTTAGACGTCATCCTGAAGATGCCGCTGAACGAAGCTAGGAAAGCCCTAACCGAGCTTCCAGGAGTCGGAAGCAAGACAGCAGACGTCGTTTTAAACTTTGCCGCTGGCAAGGCGACTTTCCCCGTTGACACGCACATAGCTAGGATAGCGAAAAGGTGGGGGATAGTCGGCGAGAGGGCAGAATACGACGAGGTGAGCGAAGCATTCAAGAACATAGTTAGCGAGGAAAGAAGGAGGCGAGTCCACCTCATATTAATAAGGTTCGGGAGAGACTACTGTACGGCGCTAAACCCTAAATGCGACATATGCCCGGTTAAACCGCCATGTAGGGGCATACGTTAAAAAGCTTCTGGAGGGGAAGATGGGTTGATGTGGCTGTCATCGGCATTTAACACCCTTCTTCAAGGCGGTTATGCTTAATATTTTTATTGTGCTTCCATCTAGTTTAATGTGGTTTCGTTGGAGGTGGGCTGATGGTTAAGGTTAGATGGTGGGGTCATGCGTGTTTCGAGGTTAAGGGCAGCAGGGTTACGGTTGTCCTTGACCCCCACGGCGGCTCCGTTGGCCTACCTGAGCCTAATGTTAAGGGGGACATCGTTCTAGCATCCCATGGACACTTCGACCATGCAACCGGGATAGACGATGTGGCTGCCCCCGGAGCCGAGAAGCTGGTAGGCTTCACAGGAGAGAAAACGGTTAAGGGAGTCCGCATTAAAGGCATTGCATCCTACCATGACCCTAAGAAGGGTGCTCTGAGGGGTGAAAACAGCATCTACGTGTTCGAGGTTGACGAGGTTAAGTTCTGCCATCTAGGAGACCTAGGGCATGTTCCTTCAAGCGAGCAGGTTGAGGAGATCGGCGAAGTCCACGTGCTCTTCATCCCCGTGGGGGGAGTGTACACCATAAACGCGAAGGAGGCCACCGAGACCGTTAACCTGATAAAGCCGAGGATAGTCGTCCCAATGCACTACAAGGTTCCAGGGTTAACGGTTGACGTGAACGGAGTCGACGCATTCCTCAAGGGTAAGAGCAACGTTAAGCAGATAGGCGGCCCAGAGTTCGAGGTGAACGCTGAAAGCCTCCCGGCGGAGACGGAGATCTGGGTGCTGAGCCTCTAAACGCCACGCCTCATCAGCAGTGAGCCTAACGGACGAGCCCAATAACCGCTTAGCACCCAGCATCTCCCGGTTTTCTTTAAGGATCTCCTTAAAAATGTTGCTTGTTCGAATATTCCCCTTGATCTACGTTGGATTAACTTTATAACAGAAAGGTTCATATATGCTTCTCCCCACTTAGGTTGTTAAAGGTGTTTGAGAGGTGGGTTGGTTGGCTAAGAAGTGGCGTGAGGAACTCGAGAAGGTGCTCAAGGTCATGGAGAGCTCAGACCCTGACATAGAAGCCTCGGCCATAGTGAGGGCGGACGGGCTTGTAATGGCTTCAGCTCTTCCGAAAAGCGCTGATGAGGGGTTGATCGCCGCCATGAGCGCTGCAATCCTGAACATAGGAGCTAGGGCCCTAGAGGAGCTTGCGAAGGGGGAGCTAGAGAAGATCATAGTTAGCGGGGATAAAGGTGACATAACGATCGTGGGCATCGGAAAGGAGGCTGTCCTGTCGGCGATAACTAGGCCTGGAGCTAACATTGGCTTAACACTGGTGGAGATGGGTAGAGCTAGAGATAAAATAATGGAGATTTTGAGGAGCATGTAAGCGCCGGCCTCACTGCTCCTAATAGTTTCCCTTTACGACTTCACGTATTATCCTCTGCGTCTCCTGAGGGGGAGAAGTAGTATTAACCATGTAGGTTTTCACTCTGTGGAAGAGCTCGAGGAAAAACCTGTTTCTGATCCTCGTTTTTCTTTCATCCTTCTGGAGGAGGTGGGGGTTCACGTAGTCGTGGTCCACCATGTACTTCAGTCCTTCCTCCGGGGTTAGCTCCCTAACCACCTCGGGGTCGTCGCCGTCCCTCTTTAGAAGGATTATAACGTCTAGGCTGGTTAACGGGTAGAACCTGTGCTCCCCCATGAACCATCTGAGGTTCACTACGGCTCTGCCGTAGGCGTCAAGCTTCTCCTCTGCTATGAGCTCCTTGAACTCCGGGAAAATCTCCACTATGTCGCTTCTCACGTAGATCTCCTTCTCGCTTGCGTACGCTATTGCGTCATCCTCACCGTAGAACCTGACGAAGAACCAGTCGTCGCTTACAAGCCTAGCCCCCTCAACCTTCATCAATCCGAAGGTGTGGGTGGTTTTCCCCGTGCCGCTGGGCGCTATGATCCCGACGCCCTTACCCCACTTGCTCATGTTTAGGGCTGCGCCGTGGACGCTGTAAACGTCGTGGACGTCTTCAAGTATGTCTCCGACCACGCTTAAGGCTATGCTTTTCAGCTTCCCATAGTAATCCACGTTAAACATGAAGCACGTTCTCCCCTGAGGCTGGTAGAGGATTGTGTTTTTAGGGAAGTCCGGGTCGAAGAAGTAAAAGACCCTGCCGTGGCTCCGTATGTCCTCGTCGCTCATGAAGAAGTTTCTTTCGAAAATGTCAATGGCCTCCCTCACATCGGTGACGAGCTTCAACACCGCCCCATAAATCTTCGCCTTCCTCTTGTATTTAAGCCTCCTTCCCCTCTCAAGCTTCTCCAAGATCACTTCTTCCTCGTCAGGGGAGATGAGCTTAACAATGTACTCATCCGTCAAGTCACCTCACCTAAGGGAAAGGCGGAAACACGCCTATTAAAGGATATCCACACCCTAGATGGAAACAAAAGGGCAGTTAGGCTCCAAGAACCCCATAATTTAGCCGCTCCAGAAACTTGCCTCCCTCCTTCACCTTCTTCAAGGTCTACTACTCCTCTGCCGTGTCCCCAGGAGGATGCCTCACCCTGCTCCGAAGAAGGCGCTGGCCCTGTGCGGTTAGGTTGCTGTCCCTGGACTACCCGCTCCTCTCTCCAACTAGCCCTTCGCAGGATGGACGGCGCCCCAAATAGGTTTTTCAAGGAGTGTTTTCGAAGTACCATCTTGGGAGGGAGAGTGCCTTGAGGCTAGAGGGTAAGGTGGCGCTGGTTGTCGGTGCCGGCTCCAGCGGGCCAGGCGTGGGGAATGGAAGAGCTGTCTCTTCTCTCTTCGCCCGGGAGGGAGCTAGGGTCGTGTGCGCCGACATAAACCTTCCTTCAGCCGAGGAAACCGTAAGAATGATACGTGAAGCAGGCGGGGAGGCTGCCGCGGTTCAAGGAGACGCCACGAGAAGCGAGGACGCGAAACGCATGGTGGACTTCACCGTGGATAGGTATGGAAAACTTGACATACTCGTCAACGTCGTCGGCATAGCCAGCGGCTTGGGGATCCTCGAAACAAGCGAGGAGGAATGGGACAGGGTGGTCGCCACCAACCTGAAAAGCATTTTCCTCGTGTCAAGGCACGCCGTGCCCGTAATGATCAAAGGTGGCGGCGGAGTCATAATAAACATTTCATCCGCAGCCGGCTTCGTAGCTCACCCCAGCCTAAGCTACGGCACAACCAAAGCTGCAATCATAAACATGACAAGGTGCATGGCCGTTGACTTGGCGAGGTATGGAATAAGAGTCAATTGCATCGCACCCGGATTCCTCGACACACCTATGGTTGCCCCTATAATGACGGAGGAGAGACGCACCTTTCTAAGCCAAGTGATCCCCCTCGGGAAAATAGGGACAGCTTGGGATACCGCCTACGCCGCCTTGTACCTTGCATCCGACGAGGCGTCCTATGTGACGGGTATAACCCTAGTCGTGGACGGAGGACTACTGGCAGCCGGCGGACGACGCAGAGGCGAAGAAAAACGCCTTTAGGAGGCGGCAGGCTCCAAGAGGTTTCCGAAAACCCTTCAGAAATCCTCGAAGAATCCTCCGGAAGACCACAACTTGCCGCCATCACAACTAAACCTTATATTTCCTTTGACCTAAAACAAGCTGGTCATAACCTACCGTAAAGGGGTAAGATCGTTCAAGATCGTTCAAATTTCACCCAACCACCGGGAAATGGCTTCACAAGGAAGAGCTAATAGCCCCTCCACCGCCGCTCCCACACATTTCGGAGCCCCGAAACCCCAACAGCGTTCACATGGTGTAATAAAGAAAAAATCCTACTAGAGATGCCAACACGAACCCTACCCTCTCCTTTTTCCCCACAAGTAACCCGCTGTGAACACAGGGCAACTTTTGAGGAGCTAATAAACCTTTAACCTTTAACTTTAAAGGTAATCTTCTCTGGGGGGAGAAAAGACGTCCACAACTTTCGCCCTAACAGGTGTTGTTGCGGAGTGCTCGGTGTTCGGGGGGATAAGGTAGCTGTCCCCTTCCTCTAACGTGTACTCCTTCCCGTCGACCACCAGTTTTATTTCCCCCTCAACCACGTATCCAACCTGCTCGTGAGGGTGGCTGTGGGTGGGGATCTTGGCTCCAGCTTCAAAGCCGAACTCGACGATCATCATCTTCTCCCCGGTAGCCAGAGTTCTCCTCCAAACCCCTTCACCAGCCTTCACAGCCTCCCGCTTCCTCCAAACAGGCATTTACTCCCCTCCTACCTCTCTTTAACCCTCTTCAAGAGCTGCTTCATGATGGACCGAGACCTCCTCTCCAGCCTAGACTTGCTAGGAAGGCAATACTCCGGTGCAAGCCTCCTTATCGCCTCCAAGTACTCCTTTGGAGGGGGATCAGCCACCCTCAGGTTCTCCGACACCTTAAGATCCCAGGGTATTTCCCTTCTGACGTCGTCGAGGCTTACCCCCGGGTAGACGCAGTCAAGGTACATTTCCTTGCTCTCCTCGTCAAACCTGAAAACTCCTTTAAGCGTTATTACGGCTGAAGGACCAGACCCTGGGGGGAAGCCGGCCTCGTACCTTGACTCGCCCCCGTCAAGGTACCCTGGCGTACTGAAGTAGTCAAGTTTTTCGACGAACCTTCCGCCTACAACCGTTATGACAGTCCTCTTCGCGTACCCTGCAAACTCTGGCGCCCCGCCACACCCGGTTATCCTCATTCTAGGGTTGAAGTAATCCCCTATCACCGTCGAGTTAACGTTTCCGTACTTGTCCACCTGCGCCGCCCCTAAGAATGCGACGTCTACGAGTCCCCTGTTCAGCAGTATGGTGTTGACGTCGAACAGGTCGCAGAAGAAGCTAAACCCTTCAACGGCTGTCGGGTCTCCAACTGTGTAGAGCCCCTTGATTGGAACTATGTCCACCATTCCGGCTTCCGTCAGAAGCACGCAGTTTGGAGCGTGGGTTAGCTTAGCTATCAGGCAGGCGATCATCGGCAGCCCCTGCCCCATCACCACGACCTCTCCATCCTTGATCTCCCTTGCGACGCATGTTATCATCATCTCATGGTAAGTGTAGATGCTCACCTCACAACGCCCCCCGACTCCTTTAAGACGCTCTCAAACTCGTCCCAGTTAACGTCCAAGTACTCGTTGTAGCCGTTCTGCCAGCTCCCCTCCCATGGAGCTCCGAAATTCACGCTTTCGCTCATGCGCGTCTTCGCCCTTAGCTTCTGCAGGGCTTCGAAGCCAAACCTTTCAACGTAGTGTTCAATGTACTCCCCTCTATCCTCCACCCCGTAGACCCACTCGTCCATGAAGGCCCTTAGCGACTCGGGGTTCGTATTTGAAACATAGAATATGCTTCTAAACATGTCGTCTTCCCCATAGTATCCCAAGACAGTGTTCGGGTGGGCCCCCCACGGCTCCTCAACGACAGCGTCAACCTTGAATCCGGGTATAACCGTGTAGTTTGGGCTCCTCCTAACGGTCTCCACGTCAACCATCTCCTCAGCTGAAACTATGACTTTCTCTGCTGCAAAGCAGATCCACTTGGCTCCTGCAGCTGAGCCCCAGAGCTGAGCGTTACCGTACTTGTCCACCCTCTGCACGTGGACGAATGCCACGTCGGGCTTAGCAGGCGGGACAACCAGAACCCTCCGCCCGGTGAACGGACACTCGACCTCACCGAACTTATCCTTCTTCATGAACGTCCTGACCTTGTAAATGTCGGTCACCTTTATCCCTGAAAGAACTGGCATGAAGGGGTAGCCCATCGCTCCAGCCTTAAACCTTGCCAGAAAAGTGAAGTTAGTGTAGTCTTCAACCTCCACCCTCCCCTCCATTAGCGCTCTGTCAAGCTCCGTCTGCATCCCGTAAGCCTTGTGGCTGTAGCTTGTCACAACCCTGCTTACACATCCGCCAGCTAGGAGGAGGTCGACCTCATCGATGGCTGACTGAACCCAGAAGGTCAGGTTCCTCCTCCTCTGCCTTATAACCTCGTGGATGACAGCGTACGGTACGCCGTGCAGGAAGTTTCCTGAGGCGACCTCTAAGCCATCTCTTATAAACTTTTTAACAGCCTCCCGCATGCTCATAACCTTATCGTAAACCTCACATTCAACCACTCTCCCACCTCAGAAAATCATCCGGGTTAAGGTTCCAGCAGACTTCAGCATTTCTACGAGTTGCAAGTTGATAAAAAGAATTTTGATTTTTGATTAAGTTTGGGAAAGGGATACGTGACGGATAGCTGCTACGTGCGTTTAACCCGTAAGATTTCCAGAAGCTTCCTGTCCCTCCACCTTACCAGCTCGTCGTACCCTCTACCTCCGATTTCCGCCTTTAACCCCTCAGCTAGAAGAGTTAACGCCCTCGGCGTGAACGCCTCCTTCGGGAGTTCCTTCCAGCTTGCCAAGTCCCTGAAAACGTATTCGAGCGCTTCCTTGTAGCTTGCCAGGGCTGCACCAGCCCCTCCCGAACCCATAAGGTGGGAAATCAGGAACTCACCCATTAGAGCCCACCTAACCCCCAAACCATGACTGATAGCCTTCTCTATGTCTTCGACAGATGCAACCTCCTTAAGTGCTAGGTCTATTGCTTCACGCAACAGGGCGAATCGTAGCCTGTTGATAACATGCCCTGGAACCTCCTTCCTCACGACGATGGGCACCATGTCAACTTTCAAACAGAGCTCGCGGACCGCTTCAACCACGTCCCCTGCAGTCTCCGGCCCCGGGACAAGCTCGACGAGGGGTATTATGTGGGGAGGGTTTATCGGATGAACGATTATGCACCTGCTGGGGTCATTTAGCCCCTTCGCAATCCTACTGATCGGGATTGTTGAGGAGCTACTCGCCAGTATAGCATGTGGAGGGCAGTGACGGCTGATCTCCCTGAACAACCCCCTTTTAAGGTTTAGGTCTTCTGGAGCCGACTCCTGAACGTAATCTGACCCCTTAACGGCGTCTGCCAAGTCAGCGTGCGTCTTAATCCTCCCTACGACCTCCCCCACATCCTCTCCGCCTATAACGCCTGCTTCAACCATGGTTTGAAGCCCATCCCTTACCCTCTGAAGCGCCCCCTTTAACGCTTCCTCGCTTACATCGTAAAGGTTCACTTTTAAACCGTGCATGGCGAATCGTAGAGCCCAGGAGTGGCCGATCGTCCCAGCACCGACACAGGCAACCCTTTCAATGCCCTTAACACTCATACTAGACACCCGGAGGTTTGAAGTGGAAAGCGGAATAAATATATATTTTGGCCTTTCAGTTTAGTAGCCGCCACTCTTGACTGGTGAGAGGAGATCTAAGATGGGTGAAGTATCTGGTGGAAGGCTTGTCGCTAAGGCCCTGAAGGCGGAGGGAGTAAAGTACGTTTTCTCTCTTCCGGGAAGACATATCTCCCCGATATATGAAGGGTTGATCGACGAGGGGATCGAAATCGTGAGTGTAAGGCATGAGCAGGCTGCCGGAAACGCCGCTGATGGCTGGGGGAGGGTTACGAGGACTCCCGGGGTGTGCCTCGTCACCGCAGGCCCGGGGGTTACAAACATGTTCCCCGCCTTAGTTCAGGCTTATCACGCCGGCAGCCCGGTCATCGCTATTACAGGACGCTCCCCGTTCGCGCTCCTAGATAAGTACGGCTTCCAAGAGATCGACACTATAGCCTTAGTTAGCTCGGTCGCGAAGTGGGCAAGGTCGTGCTCGATGGTTTACAGGATTCCGGAGTATGTGCAAGACGCGTTTAGAGCGGCGTTAACTGGGAAAATGGGCCCTGCAGTCTTGGACATTCCACTTGACACCCTATGCCTAACCTGTGAAGGTTCGAAGGTTCCTATGATTCCTCCAGAGAGGTGTAGGTCGGCAGGGAGGGTGTACGGGGATCCGGTGCTGGTAAAAAGGGCTGCGGAAATGTTGCTGAGCGCCGAGAAGCCGATAATATTCGCGGGGAGCGGGGTTTACTGGGCGGATGCCTCAGAGGAGCTGGTGAGACTTGCCGAGTTAACACAGATACCCGTATGCTACTACGACCTTGGGCAGGGGTGCATTCCAGACGATCACCCTCTCTGCGCGGGGAACGCTATTGGAGCCTTACGCTTCGTGAGGCCCGACGTCATGCTAGCTGTCGGGGTGTGCTTCAACGAGTCGTTAGGGTTTGGCGTCGACGAGACGATGTACCCTAAGGACTTAAAAGTAATACACGTTGACATAGACCCAAGCGTTATAGGGAAGAACCGTCCGGTAGACTTGGGAATAGTTGGAGACCCTAAGGCGGTTTTATCCCAGCTAATTGATGCAGTAAAGCAAGTCTCAAGAAATGAGAGGAGTAAGGATGGGAGTTGGGCGAGGGAGGTGGCAGAGGCTAAGAAAACGTTTTTCTCAGGATTTGAAAGGGCAGGTGACTCTTCAGCTAAGCCTATAAGGCCGGAGAGGTTGATGAAGGAGCTGCGCGAATTCATGGCGGATGACGCGCTTGCCATCTTGGATGGCGGTGACGCGACCGTTTGGGCCTACACGTACCTTAAGGCACGCTTCCCAGGGCAAGTGATAGGTTCGCAGGGTCCGCTGGGGCACTTGGGAGGCGGGATTCCCATGGGGATAGCTGCGAAGCTCGCGAGGCCGGAGAAGAAGGTCTTCGTTGTGACTGGGGATGGAAGCTTCCTCCTCAACGGCGTGGAAATAGATACAGCGGTAAGATACAACGTTCCACTTGTAATAGTGGTGGTAAACGATGGTTACTGGGGGATGGTCTACCACCAAAATGTACTTGCATGGAAGTCTAAAGAGAAAGCCTCCGTTGGGACAAAGCTGGGTGGAAAAGCAAGATACGACAGGTTTGCTGAGAGCCTTGGAGGATACGGGGAGACGGTCACCGAGCCGGAGGAAATCAAGCCGGCAATCCGGAGAGCTTTAAGGGAGAACGTCCCTGCCGTCATAGACGTCCACGTAGACCCCGAAGCCGCCACAATACTCGACTACTCCACCGCTCCAACGGTAACGTCACGGTTCTGGAGGGAATACTGGACGTTTTAAGCGGGCGAACAGAGGGCAACACTCATTCCACGTGCCGCTAGAAGCCGGCTAACCCTGAAACCTGGAGTTCAGCATCGCCCTTAAACTGTAAGCCTTTAAACACGTAACGGCACATACAACTTGGGTTTAAATGCACGTTGAATACCCTCTCCTGAGAGGGTGTTTTACATGCTGGATGAAGAGGAGTACGCGAGGTGGATTAGGTCTTCTAGGTCTACTCTGGATTCTGCTAGAGGGGATCTTGAAAGGGAGGACTACAACTGGGCTTGCTTTAAAGCCCAGCAGGCAGCAGAGTTCGCCGTAAAAGGTTTACTCCACGGCTTCGGGCTACCGCTTACGGGCACAGCGTGTCAAAGTTGCTGGAGGGTCTTCCTAAAAGCTTGAACGTTGAAGCCCTGCTTCAAGCAGCCAAAACACTTGACAAGTACTATGTCCCAACGAGGTACCCGAACGCGTGGGTTGAAGGGGCTCCCGAGGATTATTACACTAGGGAGGACGCTGGAAACGCTATTAAGCATGCTGACGATCATTAAATGGGTGGAGGAAACATGGAAATCATTGAGGAAAGGAGGAGAAGCAGGGAGAGGATTATAGGAAGGGTTTCGAGCTGGGTGCGGGAGCTGCCATTCAAAGTTACAGCTATAGTGGTGGGATCCTACGCGAGGGGGGACTTCAACCTTTGGAGTGACGTAGACGTCCTCCTAATATCAAGGGATTTCAAGGGGTCACCCTTGGATAGGCTCATGGAAATAGACGTCCCACCCGGATTTCAAGTTATACCTTTAACCCCTGAAGAATACAGGAGGCAAGCCGAAAGAGGGAACCCCCTCGTCTTGGAGGCAGAGGAAAAAGGGGTGGTGGTGAAGCATGACGAAGACATTTTCAGCGCTGAGCAAGGAGAATGACGCCTCCCGGAATGCATCGGGAGAACCCAGCCGTTCCCTAAGCACCAAAATTTAACTTCTGATTTACTTCTGATACGCTGCATCCCCGGGGAGTCCCCATCCACCTGTTTAACAGAAAGGTTGTGCCTGATGGCTTAGCCTGCTTTTTCAGCTTCCATCTCCCTTAGCTTCCGCCTGAAGACTTTTCCTACCGGGGTGCGGGGGATGGCGTCTATGAATTCCACCCTTCTGGGCCACTTGTACCCTGCCATCCTCTCCTTAGCCCAGCTTATCAACTCCTCCTCGCTCACTTTACCCTTGTATTCTGGCTTTAACACTATGAACGCCTTTATGGTTTCTCCCACCTTCGGGTCGGGGACGCCTACCACGGCGCACTCTAACACTGCGGGATGCTTGTAGAGTTCCGTCTCAACGTCCTCAGGCATAACCTTGTAGCCTTTATACTTTATCATGTCCTTGGTTCTCCCCTCAATGTAGAAGTAGCCGTTCTCGTCCATCCTGGCCAGGTCCCCTGTCCTGAGCCACCCATCCTCGCTGAGAACCTCCTTTGTCTTCTCAGGCTTCCCCCAGTAACCCTTCATAACCTGAGGCCCCCTAACCATCAACTCTCCAACTTCCCCTGGAGGAAGCTCCTCCCCCGTATCCACGTCCACTATCTTCGCGTCAGTGTCGATCAGCGGAATCCCTATGCTATCCCCCCGCTTCGGAAGCCACGTTGGCTGGCTGTGTGTCACCGGGCTTGCCTCCGAAAGCCCGTATCCCTGGGCGACGTCCTCCCCCGTCTTCTCCTTCCACTTCTCCGAAAGATGAACTGGCAGCGTGTCGGCACCGGAGACGGACAAGGATAAGGATGAAAGGTCGTACTTCCCAAAGCTGGGATGGTTTATCATCATATGGTACATGAGTGGGATTCCTATGAACGCGTTGCACTTGTACTGTTCTATGTGCTTCATGACCAGCTCAGGGTCGAAGCCACGATACATTATCATCATGGTCTTTGAGTATATGTAGCCTTGAACCATGGTGAAGCCGAACACGTGGCACATGGGTAGAACAGCCGCTACTGCCCCCCTCCCAAAGCCGTCCGGGGTACGGTCCCCGGAGTTGACCACGTACGACTGGATGACGTTCGCAACTATGTTGTAGTGGGTTAGCATCACCCCCTTCGGCAGCCCGGTTGTTCCACCCGTGTACATTAGGGCACACAGATCCTCCCTCGGTTTTATCTCGACGTCCGGCGGCTTCGGCGGGTACCTCTCAACGAACTCCCCATAGTTTATCGTGTTTGGCTTCTCCTCGCCCACCACTATTACTTCCTCGACGTCCACTTCATCCCTCGCCTTTTCAACCTCCGGGTATATGTCAGAGGTGCAAAACACCGCCTTAAGTATCCCGCTATCCTTCGCTATGTGCACTATGTCGGGAGCCTTCAGCAAGGGGTTTATCGGCGTCACGGCAGCCCCAGTCTGAGTTATACCGTAAAGAGAGAAGACGAACTCCGGGCAGTTAGCCATGTAAACACCAACCGCGTCTCCCCTCCCTATGCCGAGGTCGCTTAACCCAGCTGCAATCCTGTCACTCCAAAACATTAACTCACGGTAAGTGTACTTCCTCTCCTCTGGAACGTAGTAAATAGCCACGTTGTTGGGGAAGTTCTCAGCTGCCTCCCGGCCAAAGGTGTGGATCGGAATATCCGGGTACTCCACGGTCTTAGGAATATTTACGATTTCACCTTCAGGCCGACCATACCATTTAACCCTATACTGCCTCCCATACCACTTACTCCAGGGACTGTCAGGCCTAACCCACGGGCTCTCCCTATCGTAACGTAGCACGATCTCGTAGAAGTCATTGGAAAACCTAACTTCGGACAAAACCTCTCATCCTCCTTACATCCCCACTCACACGGCTTCTGAAAAAGAACTAATAGACGGCATCTTAATATTAATGTATCGTTCAGCCGGAGGATCGGTAGCTGCCTCACATCTCACACCCAGCTCACGTCAGGTGGCTGGGTGAGAACGGTGCTTCCAAAATCGACGTTACTGACAATCGCGTGATACAGCTAATAGCTAAATAGAAGCCGTTTATGAAGGTAGCCACCCGGTTTTCCCGGTCTTTCAGGCATGAATCTCACCATAGACTGTTTGTTTCCTCCTTCATCATTGTTCTACTTCTTAACGAGCGGCCTCCAATTCACTTCGAAGTTTTCTGACGCACGCCTCGGCGCCCCCAACGTACTTAGGCCGTCTGCCAGCTGCAGCCGTAAGCATGATGGGTCTTAAGGGTGGAGAGGCATCTCAAGTCGCCGGAAAACGGGACATTAGAAGCGGAAGAATCCGGATCCTCTTACGAGTCAACTTAGCAGCAGGGGGAATTAACAGCTAAAGTCGCCCATTACTTCTGGAAGTTATAGTTAAGCTTCTTAGGGAGTGAAGTCAAAAACAGCCGTTAGGGCTTAATGGGGGTGAAGCAGTGCATTGCGGGCGCGCCCCCATTCCGTGTGCGGGCAAGGATGATTATTCCTCCTCCCAGACTCCCTCCTCTTTCTAAGAAGGAAAGGAAAAGAAAGGGGGTTAGGTGGTTAGCTAGGCTGCCTCTTCCTTCCTGTTTCCGTTATGAAGCATAATGCTATTAACACCATTACTGTTAGTGCTATTACGAAGAGGATTGCCCCGGTGAACGTCCCTGGTATGGGTATGGGTGGCGGCGGGGGGATTACGAGGGCGAGGGGGCCCATAAGTGACATGTATGAGGCGAGGGTTTCGTAGTGGACTATTGATGAGAACATGTAGGATGCTGACTGCTTGAAGATCGACTCCATGGCTAACGGAATCACAACTCCACCAGCCTGCCCGAAGAAGAGCAGAAAGCCTACTGATGTACCGGCCAGTGGAGGCCCTATCGATTCCAGCTCCACGTTGACCTCTAATGAAATCGGCAGCGCGGCGAGGAGGAAGAAACCGTTAAAGAACGCTGCGAGCAGGAGGAGCGCCCCACTCATCGTCCCGAGGGCGAAGAGCGTGGGGATTACTGTGAAGGGGACTATTAGGAGGAATGGCTTCCTGAGCCCAACCCTGTCGGAGAGCCTAGGTATGATTATGCACCCCATGATTCCTCCTATCGTTATAGTGGCTGCCACAACCCCTCCAAAGAGCTCCTGTCCGCGCGTCACGGCCGAGTAGAAGAGTTGGGGGTAACTGTAAACTAAGTAAAACTCGAAGAACTTCTGGGGGAGGGGCTCGTTGGACGCTATTATCCTCTCTATGAAGGTCATGAGGCCAACGTATCCTCCAAAGCTGACGAGGAATCCGAAGGCTAGGATCCAAAAGTCCTTAACTCGGAAAATCCTTGAAACAGCCTCTCTCATGGGCGGAGTGGCGGTAGCCTCGCTGACCGGCTGCGGCGGCTTCTCCTTCGACTTCAAGAAGAAGAATGCCCCCGCGATGATCGCCACTACCCCGTAAACTAGGAGTGCCGGCCTGAAGCCTAGGAGGTAGGTGAGCGGCGGGGTTAGCCCGAGGCCGAGGGTTATTCCCAGAAACTGGGCGAGGGTTGCTACGCCTTGGGCAAAACCTCTCTCCTCCAATGGAAACCAGTTGGTGACAACCTTCGAAACGCTCGAGAAGACAAAGGCGCCTGCAGCCCCTAGAAGAAGCTGGAATGCTAGAAGCACCTCGATGCTTGGAGCAAACGCCCTTCCCACCCCGATCAGGATGAAGAGTACGGCGGCTATCGCCGTTGCAAACCGCCATCCTTTCTTATCAACTATGATGCCGGCGGGAACGGCGAACAGCAGGAAGACTAGGGGTATACCCGCCGTCAACATCGTGATGGCCGTCTCGCTGAAAACAGGGAAGAATTCCTGTCTAACCGTGGACGAGAGGGGGGCAAAGCTTATCCAGAGCAAGCCTCCGAGGAGAAACACCACCCAGAATGATGCAAGGACAACCCACCTCTCCCTGTAAACTACCCCAGACATCCCCATCACCGTTGAGCCAAACTAACCTGTAAAGAATAAGAAATAACAAAATTAAATAATAAATTTTTTGTATTTAACTATGGAATTCACCCGGTCACATCAAAATTTTACTCCTAATTAAGTGGGTGTTGAAGAAGGCGGTTAGGCAATCCTCTCTTCCCTATGTCTCCAAACACCTATTTATGGAGCCACACGCCTCCAACTTCGGAGCCATCCCGACCTAAAAATTGACGTTCAAGGAGAGCCCCCTTTAAGTTTAAAAGAAGCTTGTAAAGGCTTCCCTTGCTCCCTTACTTAGATGTTTCTTCAACGAGTGTTCCAGCAGTGTCTTTATGGTTGAAAGCGTGCGTCCCCTCCTCCATTTTCGTCATAACGCAGGCTGAAAAACTAAAATAAGAAGAATGATGAAAGTATTCCTGCCTACAGCTTGGATTGTGGGATCTTTGAGGGAGGAAGTCGTTAACTGGTGGAAGCAGGCTTTAAGGGACTTGGAGGCTGCAAGGAAAAACGTCGAGGTTGGCGAGTACTATGTGGCCGCCTTCCTTGTTCATCAGGCTGTGGAGAAGGCTTTAAAAGCACTTTGCATCCACAAGCATGGCGAGCTGGAGAAGACGCATTCGCTTATTTCCTTAGGACGGCGGGTTGGAGTTCCGGAGGACTTTCACAGCCTACTGCGGAGGATCGCTCCTGACTTCGTGATGGCTAGGTATCCTAACGCCGCCCATGGTCTCCCGTACGAGCTGTATGATGTGGAGATAGTGAAGGAGAGAGTGGAGATAGCTGAGAGGGTTTTGAGATGGGTGGAAGAGAACCTGAAGAGTTAAGGGTTTTCCTGCGGAGAGTAAAGGAAGCCTACAATCCTGAAAGGATGATTCTTTTCGGAAGCAGGGCTAGAGGAGACCACCTGAAGGACAGCGACTACGACTTGATTATTGTAAGCGAGAAATTTAGAGGAGTTCACTTCTTGGAGAGGATATCTAGGCTCCTAGAATTGCTCGACGAGGACGTAGCAGTCGACCTGTTGCCTTACACTCCTGAGGAATTCGAAAAGAAGAGAAGGGAAATAGGAATAGTCAGGAAGGCCGTAGAGGAGGGAGTGGAAATCTAGCAGAAAAGGGCATTTGATCCTCCCCGCGGCCTCAGGGAGCCTGCTCTAATAGTATACAAAAACGCTTTTGTTTCTCAACACTTATAATGTTATTGAATGGCTTGTGGGGGTGTATGTGACGGCTTCCCGTGTCATGGTGAATCCTGAGAGGTGTGTCGGCTGCTTGGCGTGCCAGCTTGCATGCTCCCTCAAGAACTACGGGTCTTTCAGCCTCTCGAAGGCTATGATAAGAATTTCAAGGGTGGGGGGAGCGATGCGGGTAGAGTATTCTGAGGATTGTAAGGGATGCCTCGAATGTGTGAAGTGGTGTCTTTACGGCGCCTTAACGGTTGGGGGTGGAGGAGCTGGCTGAACTCTACGGTTACGCTGGGAAAGTGCTCCACGTCGACCTTTCCAAGGGGGAGGTCAGCGTTAAGCCATTAGACCTTGGGTATGCTGAAAGCCTGATAGGAGGGTTCGGCGTTAACAACAGGATCGCCTACGAGGCTGCTCCAGCTGGCGTCGACCCCCTCGCACCGGAGAGCGTTGTGATCTTCGGGGCAGGACCCCTCAACGGAACCCTTGCTCCTGGAGCTGCAAAGATCCACGTGACAGCTAAGATGCCTCTCACAGGGCTCTATGGCACGTCCGGCGGAGGAGGAGGGTTCGCGGCCCAGTTAAAGTTCGCAGGCTACGACCATCTAGTGGTTACCGGGAGGGCTGACAAGCCAACCTACATTTCCATAGAGGATGATGAGGTGAGGCTTAAGGACGCGGGAGACCTGTGGGGGGGAATGATCTATGATGTGACGAAGAGGCTTTGGGAGGAGTATCCGGGGTCAAGCGTCGTAGCCGTAGGGCCTGCAGGGGAGAGGCTGGTTAAGTTTTCACTAGCCCTCGTGGACAACGTTGCCACGCTCGGCAGAGGCGGCCTAGGAGCGGTTTTCGGGTCGAAGAACCTTAAGGCGGTCGTTGTTAGGGGGAGCGGGGAGGTAAGGGTTGCAGACGCTGAAAGGTTCATGGACGCCGTCAAAGGACTTTACGAGAGGATAGAAAGGTATCCGTTCAGGTCCTTCGTAACGGAGTACGGGATGATGGCTGGCTGGGGTGCATGGGCTGAAATGTTCCAGATACCGAGGGAGGAGGCTGAAGCATACTTCAACCAGGAGGTGTTCTCTGGTAAGGTTAGGGTTGCAACCATAGCATGTCCCTCATGCCCCCTCTCGGACAAGTTCCTGTTCAGGATACCAGGTGAAGAGGTCGAGGTTTGGGCTACAGATTACCTAACCCCTCTAACCGTCTTCGGCTACCTTTTCCAGATAACAGACTACAGGGATATACTAAGAATCACAGCAACGGTGAACCAGTACGGGTTGGACATGCTCTCCCTCTCGAACCTCGTAAACTTCATACTGGGAATGTACGGTGAGGGAGCCATCACGCGGGAGGACTTGGGGGGGCTAAAGCCTGAGAGGAACGCTGAAACCATCATCGCCATAGCAGGGCTGATCGCTCAGAGGGAGAACATAGGAGACTTGCTGGCTGAAGGGTGGCGGACGATAATTCAGAGGTTTGGCAGGGTGGCGGAGAAGTACGCAATGCACGTTAAGGGGTTAGACGTGCTCTACGACCCGCGGAGAACCTACTTCGGCTCGATGGAGTTCGAGCAGCTCGTGTGCCCCCGGGGGCCAACGTCTAACTCCGGTGGCTCCCCAACCTACGTGCCGGGGAAAAGCATTGAAGACTTTGAAAGGCACTGCGACAGGGTTGGAGCGCCGAGGGACGCCATAGCTAGAATACTTGAGGGGGGCGAGGTCAACATCGGTAGGCTCGTCAGACACTTCGAGGACTGGTACTCCATCCTAAGCTCCCTAGGAATCTGCAACAGGGCGCAGGTGAACAGGTTCTACAACATCCGCGTTTGCGCCGAGCTCTACTCCTCCGCAACGGGGATAGAGAAGACGCCGCAGGAGCTTAAGCTGGCGGGGGAGAGAGCGTGGAACATGCAGAAGATTCTTAACGTAAGGGAGGGACACACGAGAGAGCAGGATAAGCCGCCACGCCAGTGGCTTCAACCATTAACGGAGAGAGGGAGAAGGTACGTTGCAAGAGACTACTACAGGAAGCGGGTGTTAACCGAGGAGGACTTCGAGAAGGCTCTAAGAGACTACTATGAGGAGAGAGGGTGGAACCCTGAAACGGGAACCCCGACGGAGGAGAAACTCCGCCAACTAGGGCTGCAAGAGGTAAAAGGTAAAGCTGGCCGCTGAGCGCCCAAGCAACCTCCCTTTTTCGGTTTTCAGCATTAAACCGTTTTTGTAAAAGGGGTTTGCGTCACATACCCTCAAGGCATGTGTTGACGGATCCCGCGGACACTTTTCTGGGAGTGCTGCCTTACCCTCTCTTAACGCTTCTAATAACGTCTTCTACATACTTTAACGCCTCCTCAGCTCCCTCCCGCGGTGGCTCATTAGGGCGACGGCAAAGCCGTTAGGAATGCTTGGCTGAACATAGTACTGATCCAAGATTCTTGTTATTTCGACGAGTTGCCCAGGTGCGTTAGCCATTTTTAACACGTGGAGAACTGTGCGTCCCCTACTTGGTTCTTTAAACGAGGAGCCTTAGCTGCAATCGGCTGCCTACCGAGCAGAGAAGTAAACGTCATCGTAGAATTCCCCCTTCAACGGCCACTTCCCGGACTCCGGCTTCCTTCTAGCATGCCTTGACCGGTTCTTATAATACCTCACCACCCCTCCAGCCTGTCCCTCCGCCAAGGGTTCCTAATGATGCTTTCTAACCGCAGTAGTAAGAGCGTTTTCAGGCTGAACGGTGCTTTAGTGGTGCCGAGCGGCAACCCTTAAAAGCATTAATCTTCCTTTTCACTGCTCTTAGAGGTTTTAAAGGGTGGTTTGATGAATGCTAGGGAGCGTGTTTTGAAGGCGTTGGAGCTTGAGGAGCCTGACATGGTTCCCGTCCACAGCATAGCCATCGACGGGAATAACGTGAACAAGGTCCTTGGGAAGGAGCCTGAAATGAGCGACTTCGAGTTCATCGCCCTCCTGAAGGAGCAGGACCCTGAACACTACGCTGAAAAGCTGACTGAAGCCGTCCCATTGATCGAGGTTGAGCTGTTCTCTGGGATGGTTGAAGCTGCCTTAAAACTGGGCTTTGACGCCATGCAGATAGGTATAATCCCATATGAGGCATTGAACGACAGGGAGCTGACAGATCCCTGGGGGAGAATATGGGAGATGATGGATAATGAGGGGAACATTTTCCCCTTCTACAAGAAGGGCTTGATCGCTGGCCCGGAGGAATGGGAGAGGTGGCCTAAGCCTGACATCGACAAGCTGGCCGAGGAGGAGTACGAGTTCGTGAAAACAATATATGAGAAGTTTAAGGATGAGGACATCTACATCATGGCGACGGACGATTTCATAGGGATCTTCGAGTCAACATGGCAGAGCATGGGAATGGTGAACTTTTCAAGGCAGCTGATAAAGAACCCGTCCCACATTAAGGAGAGGTTCGAGTTTCAGACGAAGCTTATATGCGAACTGGTGAAGGCTAGCTTCGACGCCGGGCTCGAGGTCTGGGTTGAGTCAGGCGACCTAGCCTACAAGTCTGGCCCCATGATTAGCCCCGACGCTATGAGGAAGCTCCTCCTGCCATGCTACAAGAAGCTCGTTAACACGGCGCACAAGCTGGGAGGGAAATGCGTCCTTCACACGGACGGAAACATAATGCCCATCCTTGACCTGATAGTTGAGGCGGGGTTTGACGGGTTGCACAGCTTGGATCCGGTGGCAGGAGTGGACATAGCGGAGGTTAAACGGAGGGTGGGCGACAAGCTCTGCCTCCTAGGGAACATAGACGTCTCGTACGTTCTCTCCCATGGAAGCAAGGAGGATGTGGAGGAGGCTGTGAAGCGGACGATAGAGGTGGCAGCTCCTGGAGGAGGCTTCATACTTTCACCGACGAACATGCATCCGGGGGTTAAACCGGAAAACCTCAGGTGGATGGTTGAAGCAGCTAGAAGGTATGGAGTGTATCCTATAGGGCAAAGAGGGTGAAAGGGTGGACTTGCTGGCTGCTATAAGGGACTGCATAGTTAACTTTGACGAGGATAGGATCGAAGAGTACGTTGGAGAAGCTCTCAAGTCGGGTATTCCTCCCAGAGAGATCATAGAGAAGGGTGTTAAGGCTGGAGCTCAGATTGTAGGGGAGAAGTTTGAGAGGGGAGAGTACTTCCTCCCGGAACTGGTGATGGCTGGAGAGGTGATAAAGAAGGGTGTGGCAGTGCTGGAGAAAGCCGTTGCTGAGGAGGGAGAGGAGGCAAAGGAAGTAGTGGTCGTTGCCACGGTTCAAGGAGACATCCACGACATAGGCAAGGACCTTGTCGCGGCGATGCTTAAAGGGAATGGGTTCAAGGTTGTTGACCTTGGAGTGGACGTTCCACCCGAAAAAGTGGTTGAGGCCGTGAAGGAGCACGGCGCCAAGGTGGTGTGCCTGTCAATGCTCATAACCCCGGCGCTTGAAGGGCTGACGGCAACGGTGGAAGCCCTTAAGGAGGCAGGGTTAAGGGACAGGGTTAAGGTCGTCATTGGAGGAGCAGCCACGTCACTCGAAATGGTGGAAAGGTACGGTGTAGACTATTACGGCCACGATGCAAACGAGGCGGTAGAAATCTGCAAACAGATAATTTAACCTAACGGTGGCGCCACCCTTCCTCAATCAAAGCTGAGCTTAACCTCAACCCTTCCCGTGTACCCTCCCACTTCGACGGTGAACACTACCGAGCGCGGTGAAGGTGTACGCTCCACCCATTGGCAACCCGCCTCTTCACCAGCTTCCATTTTTTTCTCAACTGCTTCCCTGATATGCCGCATACTTCTCCCTTCCCCTTTTAAAGTACACGTAACAGCACATTACGGATACGGCACTCGCAACCCCCCAGAAGTAAAACATCATGTTGATTCCGAAGTTGTCCACGATGAGGCCGGATATCAGCGGCCCCCCAACCATCCCTACGCCTATTGCGACGTCGTAGAGGCTCATAACGGTGGCCATTCCGTATCTCCTCCCTATCTCGGTTCCCACCGCTAGGGCTGGCGCCTGAGCCATAACCGAGAAGAGCGACGAGACGAATGCGATGACGCCCATAACGGTCAGGTTTGGTATGAACGGCGTGATGAAAAGCCATACGGCGCTAAAGCCCATACCGGACAACAACATTTTCACCTTGTCAACCCTGTCCGCCAACACCCCCATAGGCGTCTGAACTATCGCGCCGACCATGAGAAATATGGCTAGGATGACCCCGATCTGAGTCGCTGAAGCGAGAAACTTACCGGCTAAGAATATTGGTAGAAAGGAGACGAGGGCGTTCCTAGAGAGCCCTGCAGCAGTCCTGTAAATCACTATAGCCTTCACGTAGTCATCTCTAATCGCCTCCCTCATTGAGGGCTGCAGTGCCCCGGGATTCTTATTCTTCTCTTCTTCACCCTTTGCTCTCCTCGTGAAGCGGCTAAATGGCAGCTCGTCGGATTCGGGCAGAAAGAACACCACCAGCGCCAGAGCTAACGCGCTGAACGTGGCCATCGCGTAGAAGGCTGCGGAGAAGCTGTAAGCGTCGGTTAGCCACCCGCCTATGAACGGGCCTGCAGCGAAGCCGACCATTAACGAGATCATGAAGGTGTTCATGTAGGTTCCCTCCTTCCCCTTAGGGGTTATGTCCCCTATGTACGCTTGAGCTACAGGGAGAACCATGGCCGAGGTGAAACCGTTAGCGAACCTTATGATGGTTAAAAGGACGACGTTGCCTGCGATGACGTAGCCTAGACCGGTTAAGGCGTATCCCAAGAGGCCGACTATCAGAAAGTTCCTCCTCCCCTTCTCGTCGGACATCCTCCCTATCAGAGGGGTGATGACTGTTCTCGATATGCCAAACCCGGCGAAAATCAGTCCAATCCATATCCCTGAAGCGCCAAGACTCTGCTCCGCGTAGAGCGGCAGGATAGGGCCAACTATCCCCAAGCCAAGCATCGACGTGAACACTGAAAGGAACAATATGAAGAAAACACGTCTCACCGTGACTCTGCCCTTCAGCACCCTTGCAGACCTCTCTCCAACTTTTAAACTAACAACTTGAATCATAAAGATGGATCGATGTAAAAATTTTTTCATCCAAGCCCGTCCTCGCAGGATGGATGGTTTGCCCCACGTTAAGCTTCACAGGAGTGGTAACGTGGACGTTGATAGGCCCTAATGGATAAAGAAATGCTTAATATGATGTTCTGAATAATTTGATTTCAAAGTGGTTTAAGGAGGGTTTGCGTGCTTCCCTTAAGGAACCCCCAGCCGGATTTTGACGTTTTCAGGGAAGTCTTAATGGGTGAGGAAAAGCCGAGGCGAGTACACTTCGCCGAGTACGCCATAGACACGGAGATAGTAAACAAGGTGGCTGAGATGCTTAAACTCGGAATCAAGCCGATCCCAAACGTGCTCCGCTACAAGCCGGAGGAAGCCGAAGCGCAACCAATAGACATCTTTGAAATGGCTAAGTCAAACATAGAGTTCCACTACCGTATGGGGTACGACTACGTCCAAAACTTCGTTTGCTCGCCGGGCGTAGGGCTCCTACTCCACCTATCCCTCTTCGGGAAGAGGAGGCTTGCAGACGACACAGCCCTCCTAGCCGAGCGGGGAGCAAAGAGGGTTTGGGCAGAGGAAAGGGAGGGAGTAGTGACTTCATGGGAGGAGTTCGAAAAGTTCAAGTCGCAAGAATTCCTCCAGCTGCCGATCAAGGAAACGTACAAGTTCATATCCGAAAACTTACCTGACGGGATGAAGGTGGCGGCTGCCGGCGGCTCCCTCTGGGAGAACGCCCTCGAACGCGTCATGGGACACGTCAACCTTTTCAGGAAGCTTCGGGAAGACCCGGAACTGGTTAAAGCGGTCATCGACTGGATTGGAGAGGTCCTGTACAAGGAATATAAGGAGGTGGTCGAGTTCGACTGCGTCGCAGTCATATTTCACGCCGACGACCTGGGTTATAAGAAGGGAACCATGGTGAACCCTGACGTTTACAGGGAGATGGTCTTCCCATGGTTTAAGAAGTTCGCTAAGCTGGCCCACCAGCACGGGAAAATGTACTGGTATCACTGCTGCGGGAACGTCGAGGCGGTGATGGAGGATCTAATCGAAGACGTGAAGATAGACGCCTTCCACTCGTTCCAAGACGAAATAATACCAGTCTGGGAGTTCCAAGAAAAGTATGGGGACAGGATAGCGGTACTAGGAGGGGTTGACGTGGACAAGCTTGCACGCTACGACACCAACTCACTGAGGGATTACGTGAGAAAGATACTTGACAGGTGCATGCCTAAGGGGCGATACGCCCTAGGCTCAGGCAACAGCGTCACAAACTACGTCCCGCCAGAAAACTACCTGGCAATGCTAGAGGAAGGGCTTAAATGGAAGCCGAAGTGAGAGGGCGTCAGCAGCACCCTTCACCGTCCCGGAAGGGAAGCGTCTTCAACCCGACAACAGAAAACCAATAAATTAATAATAACCTAATGTTCCTCCGTGTTTCCGGGTCGCCTCAATTGTAAAAATGCCGGTGAAGCACTAGCATCAGTAACATAATGAACAGCCAAAATTTAAATTAAGGTAGGTAATTCTTAAGTGGAAGGTAAGCTTGTGGGTTGAGGCCTCGTAAACGTTGCTTTTTAGACCGGAGAGTGGGGTGGTCGTTATGGGTGAAGAAGAGATTTTGAGTAAGTTAAGGGATGCTATTGTGAACCTTGACATTAAAGGGGTTAGGGAGGCTTGCGAGGAGGCTGTTAGGGCGGGTATACCTGCGTTTAAAGTTGTGAGTGAAGGGATGGCTAAGGGTATGGAAGTGGTTGGGGAGAAGTACGAGAAAGGCGAGTATTTCCTAGCTGACTTGGTTGTGGCGGGAGAAGCCATGAAGGAGGGTATGAAGATCCTTGAGCCTCACTTGAAGGCTGGCGAGGCGAAGGCCTCAGGGAAGGTCGTGATCGGAACCGTTAAGGGGGACATGCATGACATTGGAAAGGGCGTCGTCGCCACCATGCTTAGCGGTGCAGGGTTTCAAGTTATAGACTTGGGCGTAGACGTCCCCCCTGAAAAGTTCGTTGAAGCCGTTAAGAAGGAGACGCCGGACATAGTCGGCATGTCCGCCCTCCTCACTACCACCATGATCGAAATGGAAAACGTGATAAAGGCGCTTAAGGAAGCTGGAGTAAGAGACAAGGTTAAGGTTATCGTAGGCGGAGCCCCTGTGTCGCACGAGTACGCCGAGAAGATCGGGGCGGACGCGTACGCAAGAGACGCTGTTGAAGGAGTATCGATCTGCAAGTCATGGGTCGCCGGGAAGGCAGAGGCATGAGCAAAAACGACAAGCAACGTAAACCAGCCAGAACACCCTCAACATGGTATGGCTGGAAGCGAAGCCGCCAGAAGTTAACAGGAAGAAACCTTAATTCCTCAATATTTTTAAGCGTCCCCTGTCTTCCACGTTTTAACACGTTTTAGCTGCAAACGCCTTCTGTTGGTGTCCTCCTCCTAAAGGTTTTGAGGCTTCTCCTCCAGTCCGGCAGCTTTCAGGGTTAAGGCTAGGTACGCTATTTCCGCCGAGTGCTCCACCATGCACATGTACTGGTAGGCTACATCCATGAACTTGGCGGCTGTGAATACCCCGTGATTCCTAACTATGACGGCGTGACTCCTCCGCAGCGCCTCAGAAACGTTTACTGCAAGCTCCTCTGAGCCGGGCTTCCCTGACACGACCGGGACCGACTTCAACACGTAGTATCCTTCAGCGTCGGGTGGAACAAGCTCGTCTAGGAAAAGGGATAGTGCAACGGAGTATGGGGGGTGAGCGTGGAGGACTGCAAGGTTCGGCGTCCTCCGGTATACTTCACGGTGGACTATAGTTTCAGTCGACGCTAAAGCCTCAAACCCCGAGGGCTTATCCACGTAAACCTGTATAACGTCGTCCACTCTTAACTCCTCCAGTGAGGAGGCATGCCTCGTAATCCACATTATGTCTCCGCTCCTTATGCTCGCATTCCCCCCATGAGCCGTAACATACCCTCTCCTAGCCATACGCGAACAGTAATCCTTCAACTCCTCGTAAACGTAGGATGGAACCCTAGGCATCCTCACCCACCTCTAACCCTAAACGTTTAAGGGTGCCATGGGTTGGAACCCCATCCTCACCCCAACCTCTGACCCGGTAGTACTCCCTCAGCATCTCATCCAGAGGAATCCTTTTCCCAGCGCAGACCCCCTCATCCATGGGCGACAGCAGCCTCCCGGGAAGCCTATCCTCCTCCGCGCTTATCCCCGCCCTTAAGTTGTAGACTCTTTCAAGGTTCCACACTCTCTCACCAATCGCTATGACGGTCTCCTGAGTGAAGTCCTCCCCTGTCACGGCTTTAAGGAAAAGGGAGTACATTTCGTCGTCAAACTCGAAAGCTGTAAACTTGCAGAGAACCATGCTGTCCACCGCAGCCGAAAGGTTCTGGAGGTACGCCACTATGCTAGCCTTCCCCGCAGCAGAGAACCTGTCCATCAAGTGTGGTATCCCGAAGATCTCCACGGCTATCATGTAAGGGTTCAAGTGGCATCCACCCCTGTTAGCGGTGGCGTAGCCAAGCCCTTGGCCGAAGGCACCCCTCGGATCATACATGGCCAGCTCCAAACCCTTAACATGCATCGCGTAGGCCTCTCCTCCAACCTCCTCAGCGAACCTTTTAGCGCCCTCAGCAAGCCTATCCCCGATCCCTCTCCTGTAGGCGGTGGCGACGATGAGCTCACGCACCCTCTCAACGTCACCCCACCCGACCTTCTCCCCAATCACCCCCCTCTCCGAAAGCTCCATGGCACACGCCAAGGTCACCCCGGTGGATATGGTGTCCAAGCCAAGGTCGTTGCAAAGGTAGTTCAGCGCCGCCACGTCTTCAACGCTGCCAATCGTCAGCATGGAGCCGAGCGCGCCCAACGTCTCATACTCCGGCCCCTCACCGTCCACGTCGCCAACCCTGGTAATCCTCTTACAGCCGACAGGGCAGTTAAAGCAGCTACTCCTCCTCACAAGAATCCTCTCCCTTAAAGCCTCCCCTGATATGTCCTCGGCACCGCTAAACGAGCCATGCTGAAAGTTCCTAGTTGGAAGGATCCCATGCTCGTTAACTATGTTGACGAGGGCGGAGGTCCCATACTCCCTCAAAGCCTTGCTGAGGACAGGGTTCCACACAAACCTCGCCTTGACCTTCTCCATAAGCTCCCCGAGCCCCCTCTCGTCAGCAACCTCCACCCTTCTAGTTCCCCTCACAGCTACCGCCTTCAGCAGCTTGGAGCCCATAACGGCGCCCAGCCCTCCTCTACCAGCAGCATTGGAAACGTCGTTGAGTATGCAAGCATACCTGACAAGGTTCTCCCCTGCGGGCCCTATACACGCAACGCTGAACCCTCTAAGCTCCTTCCCCAGCTCACGCCTAGCTTCCCTTGTCCCCTTACCCCAAAGCCAGGAGGCATCCCTGAGCTCGACGTCGCCATCATCCACGACCAGAAGCACGGGCTTCTCAGCTCTACCCTTAACCACCAAGGCGTCGAAGCCAGCCTTCTTAAGGGCGGCGCCGAAGAACCCGCCGGAGCTAGAGTAGAAGCAACCCCCAGTCAAAGGGGACTTGCCAGCCACTACGTACCGCCCGGAAGTATAAACTCTCGTAGCGGTCAAAGGGCCAACGGCGAAAACGAGGATGCTGTCAGGGGAGAACGGGTTGAGTGATGGAGGAACATGATCGTAGACCAGCCTGACGCCTAGCCCCCTACCACCCATGTAGTCGTAGAGGAGGTCTCTGTCAACGTCAACATGCTTAGCCTCCATGGACGAAAGATCTACGATTAAAAATTCACCACGCCAGCCAAACAAGGCTTCCACCCAAAAGTAAAGACTGCAGCCTCCCTTAAAACATCTACTGAAAAGCTGGTTTTAAAGTGTCTAAGCGGCTTGAATGGCGAGGAAATCCAAGCTGTTGAGAAGGCCGGTTAAGGTGGGTGCTGAATGCTGGAAGTTCCAATAACACATGTCTTGGCTTTTCCGCGCATGACTAGTTCGAAGCCGGGCTTGAAGGTGACAGCCCTGAGGATGGGCTGATAGTGGGAACATGAAGAACATGAAGAAGAGGGAAGCTTCACCCACCAAACCCACTAAAAACTTTGTCTTGTAGGTATGTTTTTTAAGATGTTAAATTAAAGAGTTTTTAGAATGGAGGTGGATGATTGCCTTTGCTGGAGGACGTTGCCCGCCTTCTCGACGAGGCGGGCTTAGAATATGTTAAGGAGGATGGTTTCATCCTGATGGAGTGGGAGACGCGGCGGTTCTCAGACTTAAAGGTTGGAATCGCCACTTCACCTGATGAGGACTGGCTTTTCATAATAGCTTGGCTTCTCGACCTGTCAGAGGTATCGAGGGAGGAGTGGCCCTCCCTCTTCTACAGCCTTTTAAGGGAAAACTACGCGCAGAACGGTGTAAAGTACGGTATTGATGACGAGGATGTAGTGTTCGCCAGCATAGAAACAGCCGACACCGACCTCACGGTGGAGGAGATTCGAAACTACATCTTCTCCCTCCTGGAGGCGTGCGACAGTTTCGCAGAGAGGTACCTCGGCGCCACGGGTGAAGGTGTAGGGGTGATGGAGGCGTTAACCGAGGCTGAAGCCATAAGCATTGCTGAAAACTTCGTGAAAAGAAAGGCTGGAACGGAAAAAATCGAAATTACGAGGTGTGAGCGTGACCCATCAGGGTGGCGCATCGAAGGATATTATAGCCTCCCCTACGCAGGAGTCAAGTTCTTAGTGGAAATCGACCATAAAACGGGGAAGGTAACGGAATACCATACGTGGCCCCTCCCCTAGAGCAGGAATTAACACCATAAAACCGCCTCTACAACACATTTCGCCCCTCACAGGCCTCCCATTCGAAAGGTCTAAACAAAGACGAGTTCACGATCAAACATCAGACGGCTGCCTCCAAGCCTCCAAGGCCCATATAGGTAGCTGTGACAAGGAGAACACTTCGAATGAAAGAGCATGCCTCCTAGAAGGGTGTTCAGACATTGTGTTGGCAGGTAATGGCCGAATCCCCTCCGCACCTTTCACCACGTCGAATTCAAGGTCGACTTCCGCCGCCTTAGAGGCGTTGAATCCGGGTACGCGAGAAGCCCCTAAATGCCTTTAATGCCCTCTCAGCGCTTTGCCGGGGGAGGGTAAGGAGCGCTTGGCCTCGCGGAACCCTTTAATCCTCCGCCTGCGCCAACCATCTAACTCTTCACCCTCCAAGTCCTCCCTATGCTATCCTCCCACCTTGTTCCTCAGGAAGACGCTTACTAGAAGGCTCCGCTCTACCCTTCAGGTGTGAAGATGAATGCCCCCACCTCCCCCCTCAAGCAACCTCTTCACTCCTTAGCCGTTTTCGTTAAGGCATCACCACTAGGGACGTCAAGCCACTCCACACTCAGCTCTGCCTGAAGGCGTAGAAGTTGAAAACCACCTCCAGTTCTCCTTATCCTTAGCAGGTTCCTCCTCCAAACCCGTCCCTTCCCCCTCATCGCTGAGGCTCCACTAAACGCAACGTTCCCCCCTTAAAAGGGGAACAAAGGGGGACACAAACCTGCAATTCCTTTTCCGTGCATCCAACCATGCTCTGCTTACAGCCCTATAAAGCAAGTGTAAACTACGCACCCTAAAGCAGCTAATTTAGGGTTCTTGTTGGCTGCCGCTTCTAACTTCGCTCAGGAGGCTCCTAGAACCCCTCGACGTGTGATCTTTCATGTAGCTTCTCCTTTAATGGGGATTCTCTACGTCCTAGGCCTCCTGCATTCCACTAGTTATTGCCCTCTCACCTAGCGGCCATTACCCACCCACTAACTATTACTATTTCAAGAGGGGGAGGGCTTACACGTCTCTGAGCAGCCTCTCGCACCCGCCTTCACCATCCGTTGCTTGGCGGCCTTAGAGTTCACGTTCTATCGTGGCTCTCTCTATGATTCTCAGCCCTCTCCTCTTTAGTTCTTGGAAGAATTCTTGGGGCTCAATACATCCCTCCGGAGGGAAGACGCCCTTCTCTTTAACCGCTCCGCTAGCGATCA
>JAUQZD010000081.1 GCA_030587405.1 Candidatus Freyrarchaeum guaymasense
AAACCAGAAGGTCCAAAGCCTTGCCCTTGGGCTTCGGAATAAACTCGGGCATGTAGCTGACAACCTTCCTGATTTTGCTGATCTCGGTGAGGATACTCCAACCAAGAACCGTCGCCGTACCATCAGTTGGATAAGTCAACCCGGCAAGCATCTTCACAGTTGTGGTTTTCCCGGCACCATTAGGCCCCAAAAAACCAAAGCAGCCCCGCTCGGGAACAACCAAATTCAAATTATCAACAGCGGTGACTCCGGGAAAAACCTTCACGAGACCGAATGTTTCAACAGCATTCAACCAGAGCCACCTCCGCACTTCGCTCAAGGCATTCCGACAGCGTAACTGATGAAGATCAAATTAACACTCCTATTAACTTTTTTAATTAATAAATTTATCGCATCGATGGATTTTAACTAACAATGAGCCTCACCCTTCCCTTCACATCCGCGATGTTTTCTCTCACCTATTAGATAGGATTATCAAGAACTACAACCTCAAAAATTAAGCCGCTGCACCAGGTGGCCATCCGCAAAACCACAACCGCCCTACCTGTGGGGTGGATGAATTGCATCAAGTTCTTTTCTACTCTTAATATACTTTCGTATGGTTTGCTGGGGGGTGTCCTGCTGTTCCACGTAGTGGCTTGGACTCCAAGGCTTCTCCTTTTCAGTATTCATTTCACCGTTTTGAGAAGCTTTGAAGAGCCGCAGTACGGTTACTCCTTTAAAGATCCTAACGATTTCCGTTGGAGAGTCGCAGTGGTTTGGAATTTTTTGGTGTTTTAGTTTTTGGAGGGTTGCTGTTTTTCCTCTTTTCCTACGGTTTTCGTTGAAGCGTCCCGTTTATCCTTCTCGCCGTTCCTCTTCTCTCCCACACCAGCTTTCCAACCCTTCCCTGATTCTGCCTCACTTCGAGGAGGTTTGGCATATCGGCTGGGACTTCGCCCGGAGAATGGTGAGCTTTGTCGCAAAATGCTCGTTAACACTTTTTTCAGACTCGAAGTAAAAGACAACACCTCCGGATTCCGCGCCTACAAGAGAGAAGTCATAGAAAAATACTCCCGAGGGTGAAATGCAACAGCTATGACTTCCAAGTCGAAATGCTACTAAGAGCTAAAGAACAGGGCTTCACCCTGAGTGAGATTCCCATAGTCTTCAGAGAAAGAGCCCACGGAAAATCCAAACTAGGAAAAAGGGAGTTCTCATCATTCATAAAAATGCTCCTAAACGAAACCATACTAAAAACCTCTCCAAATAAAAGCCCTCTATATAAAACTAAATATAAAACTAAACAGCAATGGACAGAAATCTGACTTTCAGAAACCACAAGCAACTAACATCTTTTAAGGGTGCGTACGCGTCCAGCGGGTGATGCCGCCTTCAGCTATTAAAAAAGAAGGAGTTGAACTAAGGTTTGCTTTTACGACGTGAAGCTATTGCCACCGCTGCTATGGCCACGCCGGCCACGGCCCCTATCCCCGCGATGAAGAGCAGGTTGTTACGCTGCTGCCCTTGGAAGTAGTTGTAAAGGACGATGTACGGGTACATGAACAGCATGAGCCACGCGCCGGGTGGGATCGGGGGAGTGTACCCTTCGTAGCTCACCAGCTCGATTTGTATGTTGTACATGTTTCCGCTGGAGTCTCCTGTTGCCAGTTCTCCTTTAATGTAGTTCTTGGCGTCTGGGGAGTACCATACGTATCCTACGATCTGGTTCGGGTTCGAGGAGTTGAGCACACCTATCTTCCAGCACTCGAACGAGCCAGCCTCCACCGTTACCGTTTCAGTGCTTACAACCTTGAACAGCGGGTAGAACGAGTAGCTGTTCGGGTAGGTGAAGGTCACATTCTTGTTTATGGAGTAAGGGTATGTTCCCGAGGAGTTTGTGTACGAGATGTCGCCATTTAGCGAGATGTTTATGGAGGGGGTGTAGTTTCCGAAGGTTTCCCCTATTGAGAGCGGGAAGTCAAACGTGAGGTATGGATATGTTTCGTTGAGCAGGGATAAGAAGGTAGCATCCACTACGTGTGTGCCATTGTCGAATTTGAGGTGGTAGTTTGCGCCCACCCATGAGAAGTTGCTCGCGTCCAGGTATAACTTGACGCTGCTCTCGTTAGCATACTGGGAGAGAAGCGAGTTAACGCTCACGTTACCAATGTTAAACGTGTCTGACAGGTAGCCTATCGCTATTATAAGAGTCTGCGGGTCTAGGGGGGTGAACGTGAAAACATAACAGTCTCTCGTATTACCATGGTAGTCCGTCACCTTGGTGTAGAATCCTGAAGTGCTGACGTTTATCGTCGCGGTAACTGTTGAGCCACTGCTTTGATTGGTGAAGTTGAAGTTGTAAACCCATTTTTCAGACGCCGAGAACGACGGTGCCTCACCGCTGAGCTTGGCTTGAACCGGGACGGCCGCGGTCCCCGTTGACATGCAGCCTAGGGACAGCACGAGTAGGGCGAGAAGGAGTGCGAGGGCAACCCTGCAATGCTTCACTCTCGTCTCCTCCAAGTCAACCAGTTTAATTCTTAAATCAGGAGAAGAAAGTTCAATATAAAAAGATTGTCATAATGACATTCATGGGAAAATGGGTTAGGCCGCAGGTGGCTGTCGGTGTTGGGGGACGGGGATGATTCACGTGATGCCGGCGCCATCAAGCCACGTTGACTTTAAACATGGTTTGGATGGAGGGGTTGCTGCTGGCTTCTGCTGGCTTCTGCCTGCTTTCCCGGCTAGTATGGGATTGGGTACCCGTAGTATGCTGTTAGTAGCGTCACCCATCCTGGTAGCCCCAGCTCCTCTGCGCCGACTCCTGCCATTTTCATGAAGGCTGCGAGAACCATGGCGAAGACCTCTGGGCCCATGGAGGTCCACCCTAGAAGCGTCGTTAGGCCGTACAGCATCACGGTCCCTATAACAAATGAGACTAGGCATAGTGGTGTTCCTATTTTGAAGAAGTTTTTCCATGAGATTGGTGTTCCGTTTCTTTCTAGTATCGATATTGCTAGGAGGTTTGGTATCCCTCCTATGGGTGTGAGGCTGGCCCCAGCATTAGCACCATAAATAAGAGACCAAACAACAACCTTATCAAGAACAAAAGCATTAACAGAAAGAGGAGCCAAAACATACAACAAAGCAGTAGTAACAGAAACGTTATCCATAACACCAGAAAGAACGCCGGAAACCGTCATTGTCAGGAAGATCGTTGCTAGGGGGTTTCCTGTTGTTAGGCTTCCTAGGCTTTTCCCTATTGATTCGAGGACTCCTGTGCTGTGAACCCCACCAACAATAATGAAAATGCTAACGAGGAAAACCACAAGACCCCAATCAACCTCCTGTAGGACTTTTTCTGGGTCTGCTCCGCTTAGGAGGAGGAATGTGAACGCTGAGACCAGAGCCACCATGTAGAGGGGGATGTTAAGGGAGCCAGCAACCACGAAGCCGGTGATGGTTAGAATGAAGAGTATGATCATCCTTTTGAAGAGGTGGGTGTCCTCTATTATGGTTGACTCGTCGAGTGATAGGAGGCGGGCTCTCACGAGTTCAAACCCTCTCTCGTCATGTGCCTTGAACTCCTCCCTGAAGATCCTTTGGACGATGAGCATCGAAGCTGCGGAGTATGCCGCTGCGAACGGTGCGCCTAGAACCATGAAGTGGACGTATGAGAGGTAGTAGCTTGGGTTCAGGTTGAAGTGTGCTGAGATCAGGATGTTGACGAAGCTTCCCACTAGGGTTGACGTGCTCGCCGCGTTTATCACGAACACCTCCCCAAGAATGTAGGGTCGGGGGTCAACGCCGAGAGCCCTAGTCAAAGTCAGGGTCAGAGCGCTGATTATGATAAAGGCAGGGTCGTTCCCTATTATTGCTGTGAGTGCGAAGCTTAGCAGGCATAGGTAGGTGAAGAGCCTCCTAAGGTCTCCACCACTCAACTTAACAACCTTAATGCACAGGTACTCGAAGATGCCGGACCTTGAAGCCACAGCCGCGATTATTATGAGAGAGATTATTATGATTATTGTTGGCCAGTCTATCATTTCTGTGAATACTTGCTGGTCTGTGAATAGGAGTGGTTTTCCACATGCTGGAACCCCCTGCATCCACGATATTACGCAGTCTGCTATTGGAACCCAGGAGTAGACTGCTGAGAAGTACTTCCCCGCCAGGATGGTGGCGACAGCCCCACCGAGGGCAGCAAGGGTCTTATGAAGCCTCTCAGTCATAATCAAAGCGTAGGTAACGATCATGATGACGGAAAAGGTGGCAACAACAGAAACAGGAGGAACAAACAAAAGCTCCCTCAAAAGCTCTAACAAGTAGTGTGATAGGCTCTGCGCGGACACGTGCCCACCTCCTTCATCCTGTTAACGCGTCAGGATTCCCCCAAGAGTTCTTCTAAAGGCTGATAATAAAAACTTTTTTCCCTTTACACGTTCACTTACTGAGATAGTTTTAGAAGAAAGGACGGTGAAAGCCAACTGTTGAAGTTGAAACGTAAGTTTTGTCTGCTTCATCATCTACTCCTTCTTACATGTAAAGTATGAGAAGGTCAGAGAGTATGTGAGGATAGATGCGGCTAAGAGGTGGGTGGCTCTCTTTTCAACAAGTTCTATAGCTGTTCTAGTTGCGTCAATGATATTCACTTTTGTCTACCACCCTTCTTTGATAAAGCCTCGTTTCCTTCACGGGATTTTCACGTGGCGTTTTTCACGTTTCAATCCTTCTATTAGTTAGCACGCATATCTTCACGTGTATTTCTCTGTTTAGTTTGGTAGTGAGGTACAATTCACACTTGTTCTAGTAGAGGGGAAGACCGCGTTACACGGGTTTAAGCAGGTTTAGGGAAGTTTGATGTGTTGATATTTTCCCAAAATTGGGTGTTTCTGGGTTCCTAGCCATAGGGAAAGTTCGAAGTTCCCCGAAACATTTTTCCTGGATTTCTTGGTCTGATATTTTTTTCTAATTGACTGGATTTCTTTTCTTTTCTTTTCTGTAGGCTTTTCCTAAGGTTTAGCAGGTTCCACATAAACGCTTTGGGAATTGCTAATTTTTCGTTTCTTTTACTCCGTAGCAACAACCAGAACGCTTTTAGAGTTTTAAGAATAAGGTATCTTGGCATTAGGAGTAGTAGGGTTTTTAGTGAGTAGTTTTTGAGTGTGGTGCAGAGCCAGTTTCTTTCCAACAAGTATATTACGGGGACTGTTCTGTGGGATGCTTGCCACACGTGGTAAACGGTGCTTGTGGGTACGTACCTGATTTCATATCCTAGTAGTCTCGCTCTCCAGCTCCAATCCAGGTCTTCACCGTACAGGAAGTATCGTTCGTCGAATTTTCCCGCTTTTCCCCACAGAGACTTTTTAATAACATTGCGCTCCCTGTGGAGTAAAACGGTTCATCAGGATTGTTATACTGGCCGTTATCTAGTTGGCCGTTTCCCCTGTTCCAACCGACACCGTATATGTCGCAGCTACCTCCCGCGGAGTTTATTCTCCTTTTGTCGTTTATGAACTTTATTTTACACGTTACGGCCGCTACATTGTTATCATCACTTATCACGCTTATCAGATTTTTCAGCCAGTTCTTATCCACCTCGGCATCATTGTTTAGGATCGCGATGAACTCTGAGTTCATTCTCGGGATAGCCCGGTTGTAGGCAGCGGCCACACCCACGTTTCGGCCAATTTCTATTAGTTCTACCTAGGGGTAGCGGCTCTTTACGAGCTCTATGGAGCCATCCGTTGATCCGTTGTCTGTGACAAATGTTTTAAAATCAGGATAATCAGTTTTTTCACAGATTCCAAGCAGCGTTCCAAGAGGTTTTGCCATTGTAATTAAGGATTAAAACATCAACGTGAGTGGTTTTTTCACGCTTCATTCCCATTACCATGCAGAGATTTCCTTTCCAGAGGTTTATCCAAGCCTTTTTGTTCGAATCACATTCTACTTTCGGAAGCGCTTAAAAGATGTTAAGCGTTTTACCGGTTTCGCGTGTTTAAGTGAGGTCTTCATAGGTTCTCCTCAGCTTCTTGGATGTGCGGCTGCCGGGAAGGTATATAAGGGTGATGGTTAACCGTGCTCATGGTGGTTGCATGCTGTATGCTGTTGGCGTTTCCGGCAGCCCGAGGAAGGGTGGTAACACCGACTACCTTCTAGGTGTCGTCTTGGGGTGCTTGAGGGATCTGGGGTTTGAAACACGCCTTCTAAGGGTTGCAGACTACGATGTTAAGCCCTGCGTTTCATGCTGGACATGTGTCGAGCGGGGTGAATGCTGCATCGACGATGAAATGAGCAGCATCATCATACCCGAAGTCTTAAAGGCGCACGTGCTCGTCCTCGGAAGCCCGGTGCACTTCGACAACGTTTCAAGCTTCATGAAAACGTTTATGGACAGGACGTGGCCTCTACGCGGCAGGCTTAGGGGTAAAGTCGGGGGAGGGTGCGTCGTGGGTAGAGGCTACGGCCTCGACCTGGCACTCGCCGCAATACACTCATTCATGCTGAAGCACGAAGTAATCCTGTGCCACAGGGGGGTGAGGGGGGTAGCCTACAGGAAGGGGGAGGTCAGCATGGACAAGAGAGCAATGGATGACGCCGCCAAGCTCGCAGAGGCAGTCTCAAAGGTCGCCTTAAAACTGTACGAGCACTAAACCATCGGGGAACCCGCAGTGAGAGTGAAGCACCAAAAGCCGTCCACCCTGCCTCCTTTAACGCCCACCGACGGAAGTCTGGGTGGCCGGTTTAACCCTTCAGCTCCCCTCCGACCATCTGGCTCCCTCCTCCCACTTGTTCAGCAGTAATTTTTTTTTAACGTAAAGGAAGGGGAAATAATGGGTTCGCGGTTAACCGGGGGCTTGAAATGTTGGGTGGGGTTTTCCGCGTGCTTTTCGTCTGCGACGCTAACACTTTCAGAAGCCCTCTAGCCGAGTTCATGCTGAAGCGCATGCTGTCGGATAGGGGGGTTGATGGTGTTGAGGTCTACTCTGGGGGTGTCGCCTCCCACGCCAGGGATGGGTGCATGATCTCCCAGGACGTGATCCTCATGCTCAGAGAAGAAGGGGTAACAGTCCCTGAGGCTCCCTTCTCAAGGGATCTTAAAAGGCACAGGGAGCTCCTCAGGGAGGCTGACCTCATCCTTACGATGACGGCTGAACAGAAGAGGAACGTCTTGGACATGGACGACGTCAAGGGGAGAGTTTACACCCTTAAAGAGTACGTTGGGGAGGAGGGTGACATAGTGGACCCGAGGGAGCTGGGAGAAGAGTACTATCCGAGGTGTAAGGAGGAGATCAAAAGGTGCCTGGAGAAGCTTGCCGACAAGCTTGCATCCTTAAACTCGCCTAGCCGGGTGATCCCTTGAAGCGGAAAGGCGTCATAGCGTTGGCCGTGATATCCGTCCTTTTGGCCTCAGCCGTAATGCTCTCCCTAACACCGAAAGCCAAAGTAGTTTTCATCCCATACTACACGGTGGACGTAAGGCGGCACTCCTTCAACGTCACCCACAGCACCTACTACGACGTTAGCTTCCACCTTGACTCAGGGTGCCAGGTGAACTTCTCCTTCACGGTAAGCTGGTTCCTCAACGTGCTCCTCCTAGACTCGGAAAACTTCGAAAGCTACAGGAACGGCGAACCCTACCCCTCCATCCTAACCATAGAGGCGACCGACACAAGCATGGTCTACGAGGGAAGCTATAAAGCCGCCAAAACAGACACCTACCACCTAGTCTTCGAAAACAGCGTGCTCCCAATAGCAGACTCTGAAGTCAACCTAACAGTTAACCGTACAGTACCCTCCCTCCTACCCATCACATACTACTAGGAATCCCAAAGGGATTAACGGCGGCAGTAACCTCCCCTTAAACGGTGGGCAAGGTATTTGAGTGCCACGGCGAGCCCGATGGCCATCCCGCCCTTGCCACCGCGTACACCATCCACCGCTGAGGATGACCCCGTAGTCCACAGCACCCAGTCAAGGCAGCACTGGCCCGGGCGGACACGAGCCACACCCAAAACCTCACCAGCCCTAACCGGAATGCTCACCTCAACCCTTTCATCAGGATTCAAGCCTCCAACCTGCTCCTTAACCCATCCTGCTAGTCTGAGAGGTGGTGGAAGTATGTTTCGCACGTGGCGGTGTGGTTGATGTACACCGTTGTAGTCGTCGTAGCTGACGGTTTCACCGTTGACCGTCACTAAACGGCTTATACTCTGTTCTCGTTATTGCTCCGTCTGCTGGGGCCACCACGTTGTAGGCTTCACTCCCGTCTCGTTCACCAGCACGAAGTATACGTGGTCGCTCGGGAAAGTGTGCCTTGGAGGGTTAAGGTGGCCTAAGGGTATTATTTCGGAGTAGGCTTCATCCTCCAGCGGGATGTAGGTGAACGTGACCGTCGACCTGCACGGCCACATGTTAGGCGTGTTAACGCTAAAAGCCCCTAGCTGGTGTTAGCGTCCACCAGCCGCTGCCAGTAGACGCCAAGCAGCAGCCCGGCTAAGATGACGCATAGGAACGCTATGCTCCACCTCCGCTTTCTCGGTGCCGCCTTCAACCGTTAACGCACACTTCCACACTCTCAGCTCTCACACCATTCTCATTAAGTGTTCATCTTTAATTTCCTTTCCCCTTCAACGAGTTCGTAAGGTTCCTTCTTCCGCTTCCGCCACCCAGCTTGCACCTGAGCTACTCCAGTTGCTGCCCCTAGCTTGCGGTGGATCGTTTTAAACCGGTTGAAGCCGTTTTCCGTCCGTGAGCGGCATCGTTTCTCTCCCTCCCGCTTTTTAACGTCAAGCTTATATGTGTTGAATGTTTCTATAATAGCAGTTATTATAATGGTGGTTATTATAATGGCTGTTATACATAGGAGGGAGCTGGACCCGGCTCTGAAGGGGTTTAGGTGGCTTCTGATCTACGGGAGGAGGAAGACTGGTAAAACTTTCTACGTGAGGGAAAGAGCTGACTACGACAGGTACTTCATAGTTGCAAGGAACAAGGTGCTCATAGACCTTTGTGAAGGGGAGGAATACACGCAGAGCGAGTTTAGAAGGATGCTCCCCCTCATGGTTAAGGGTGAAAGGGTGGTGGTGGACGAGTTCCACCGCCTAGACGAGCCAGCTCTCTCAGCCATCCAAGCCCTAAGCGGCGTCGGCCACTTGATCCTGATAACGTCGACGATGCACTACTTCAGGGAGGTTGTCGGCAGGGGCAGCCCCCTCCTCGGCCTCTTCGAGCTGAGGAAGGTTTCACTTGTTGATCCAAGGGACGCCATAGCCTTCGCCAGGGCACTCGGCTTGAAGGGGAAGGAGATGTTTGAGGTGGCGTGCATGGTGAGGGAGCCTTGGCTTGCACCCATAGTTGAAAGGTACAGGGAGAAGGCCTACCTCAACGTGAAGGACGAGTTGAGGGTTTACGTCCCACACCTCACGGGGGAGGTCTTCACCGAGGAGGACGTCGAGTTCACGGCCAGATACTCGGCCATCCTAGGGGCCATAGCTAACGGGAAAACGTACTCCTCCGAGATTTCAAGCCACCTTTTCTCGAGGGGGCTGATAGGAAAGGACAACCCCGGACTCGTCTCCCAGTACCTGAGAAACCTCGTCCAAATGGGGCTGGTGAAGGCTACACCGATAGAGGGGAAGAAGAGGAAGACCTTCCAGTACAGGCACGCATCCCCCATCATAGACCTGGCATACTACCTGAATGAGAAGTACGGGTTCTTCGAAGCGGACATGGACGAGCAGAGAGTTGGGGAGGCCTTCAGCGAAAGGGTTCCAATGTACATGGAGTGGTTCTTCGAAGAGCTCCTCTCAAGGGAGTTTAACATGCAGCCCGTTAAAATAGCAAGGCCAGACCTTGAAGTGGACGTAGCGTTAAGAGAGCACATGAGGGTGAAGGTCGTGGCGGAGGTGAAGTGGAAAAGCGTCGTTGACGGAAGGGAGCTGGCCAGGGTTGAAGATAAGCTATCAGCGTTCAAGGATGCGAGGAGGATACTGATCGTTCCAAGCAGGGATGCGCTCAAAAGGGAGCCTGAGGGCGTCGAAGTATGGGACTGGAAGCTGATATGGGAGAGGGCGGAGGAGGCCGCCTCAACGTAGAAGGGAATCTGGTGAAGGGGAGGGCTTCACCCTGCCTCGCCACCTCGGTTCGTCGACGGGAAACAGCATCCACGCGTTCAGGACGCCTTATCCCTCACCGCCGCCAGGAAGTCTATTATTAGCCTTGCAGCAACCTGGGCGGTGACGCCTGCAGGGTCGTACAGCGGGTTCACCTCTACGATGTCGAAGCCAACCACGTTGCCCTTCTCCGGGAGGGCTGTGAGCATCTCCCTCATCTGAAGGTAGGTGAAGCCTCCAGGCTCAGGGGTTCCCGTCCCGGGAGCAACTGAGGGGTCAAGCGCATCTATGTCTATCGTGACGTAAATGTTCTCTGACTCGGGGATCTGCTCCAGCACCCACCTACTCCCATTCCTTATGGCTTCCTCAGCCGTTATTATCCTCGAACCGTACTTAACGGCCTCCTCAACTATGAACTCGGGGTTCAGCAGCCCCCTTATGCCGATCTGGGTGATCCCCTCAACGTGCCCCAGCTCCGAAATCCTCTTCATGGGGTTCGCGTGGCAGAGCCTTACCCCCGCAACCTCGTCCATGAAGTCGAGGTGTGTGTCGAAGTGGACGACGCTCAGCCTCCTCCCCTCAAAAGCCCTAACCACGGGGAACGTGATGGAGTGGTCGCCGCCCAGAACCACCGGGAACACGTCGTGCTTCAGGATCTCCTGAACGTAGAGGGTTACAAGGTTAAGGTTGAACTCGCTTAGGGTGGGGGCGACGGGGACGTCGCCGTAGTCGACGATCCTGGTTCTGGCAAGCTTGCACCTTCCAAGCTCAACGTCGTAGATCCCCTCCTCAGCCCTGAGAAAAGGACCGTAAATCTGGGAGGCCTCCCTTATAGCCCTCGGCCCATACCTCGCACCAACCCTGTTGGTAACTCCCTGATCTAGGGGGACGCCGAGAACAGCCACATCCACACCGTCCAGAGCCCTCGTGTACGGAACCTTGCAAAACGTTACAACACCGACAAAAGGCAGCTCGCCCCCAACACTCACCATTCCACCTCCACCCTAACGTGGGGCAGCAACACAGGTAAACGTGGAGAAACACTTATTAAACCCTTACCCATCAATAGCCCTCCACCCTCACTCAACACTTCAAGCCATAGCCAAACCCAACCATCTAAACTCAACCCTAAAAGCGGCACACCCAAGAGCCGCCGAGAAAGAGGTAGCTTCACGTTTCCATCCGTCGGGCTACCGCCCCAGACCCTCCCTAACATCCCACGATAAGCCAACCACCGGCTGCACGTCCACCCTCAAACCCACCCCTCCCCTGCAGCACCCTCCACGGAAACAAAACACCTCAACAGCAGCCTTCAAGAAGCCCCGGTTAAAGGGTAACCGTTAGGGTGCGACCGCCCCCTCGGAAGCCGACGGACCCCTCCACAGCGCTCAACCCTTTTCCAGCCGGCGGCAAAAGCTTTTATCCTTCACCCTCTTACTAATCTATGGGGGTTCTCATGGTTCAACGGAAACCGCTAGTTTTCACTTTCACCAGCGAGTGGAGTCATGCGGTCAGCGTCTTCGCCTGCGAGCTTAGGGAGGAGCTTGGGGGGGTGGTTGTGGCTGTGGCTGCCTCCCCCGGCGAGGACGTGATGGTCTACGACAGTAACGTTCTCGTCGTGCTTAGGGGTGGAGGGCTGGAGGAGAGGTGGAGGGTTCTGGAGGTTGCGAGGAGGGTTGAGGAGAAGTTCAACGGAAAAATAGGGATAAACCCCCTCATCGTAACCGAAAAGGAGGGAGAACGCCTTTCCCCATTATTCTCCCAAAGCCGATGACCTCCTCATGGAGGCTGAAAAAGACATCGAAAACGGGTGCTACAATAAAGCAGTCTCAGCCCTCTACTTCTCCCTGAGAATGGTCAGCGAAGACCTACTCCTAGCCCTCCACGCCCCCATACCTAAAAGGGACGATAAGCTCGCCAATTCGATCGGAAACATCGGGTTCAAGGAGGTGTCACAGGCCCTGAGGAGGCTCTACGACCTGAGGAAAAAAGCCGACTACAGCAGGGAGAAGGTGACGGCCAGGGAGGCGATTGTAGCGCTTGAAACGTACAGGGAGGCCAGAAGGAGGCTGGAGGAGGGGAAGCCTGAAGCATGTAAAGGGAAATAATTGAAGTGTAAACGTGGCCGTCGGCTCCCGACCGCAACCCTTACATCACACATATCACGATAATTCCTACGTTAACGCGTGAACTCCTCAAAATGCGCCCGAAGAATCCTCCAGGATGGTTCCCACTCCGGATGGAGAAGTCATCCACGAACCCGCCCTCAACAACATACCTCAAGATCAACGCAACCCCACCACCAGCTTGAAAAGCCCCTCAAACCTAAAGCATTCCACACCTCCTAGCCGCCACCCTAAGGGGAGCACTTCTCAACCCTGCCATCATCAAGGCTCACACGCCAGAGCACTCCTCTGGCACCAGCCCACCTCCTCCACGCTGCAATGTTAAGCCTCCCGACGTCGACGCCGGCAGCACCCCTCACGTCCTCGTATATCCTCCTCACCAGCCTATCCCAGTAGTCCAGCATCCAACCCCTCAAAACCCTGCTTCCCTCAACCCTCACCAGCCGGCTGCTCACCAGCTTCGGAATGTAATGCTTCCCCAGCCCCATCCTCTCCAGCTCCCCCTCAAGCTGGGCGACGTTAACCACCCCACCCTTCAGAAGCCTGCTAATCCTGCTCATCAAGCCTCCAATCTGAAGCGAGAAGAATGGAAGCTCACACCACCTGCTCAAATCCACCCTCCTGACAGCATCCGCCATCTTCTGGTCGGGGTGGAGCAGGGCGCCCTCCTGGAACACGTAGTAGTAGCGTGTCGGGACGGCCGTGAAGCACCCCGACGAGAGGAGGGCGGCGTTGATCTGGTTGCTCCCCCCAACCATGTTAACCCAAACCTCGTGCGAGGCTAAGGCCATGAAGGTCGGGTAAGCCTTAAAGAAGCAGTCCTCGAAGTCCGTGTGGTCCACCTCTACGAAGTAAAGCTCAGGCCACTCCCTTCGGGGTAGCTCCAAGTGTGAGAGGAGGCTGGAAAGGTACCTTGCGACAGCCCTAGGGCAGCTATCCGTCCTCGTCCTAAACCACCTGTCCTCATACCTTGCCTTAACCTTCCCTAATATAACATCCCTGGATGTGAATACGATCACTGCCTCAGGAAGCCCTCCTCCTCCGCCTACACGCCCTGAAAGCTCAAAGAATCTTCTCGCATCTCGGTCACTTTTTTCCGCAGCCTTAAAGGCAAGGTAAACGTAGCTTAAAGGGACGGTTAAACCTCCCGGCTGAAGGCCAAGCCCGCTAACATGGTAAACCACCCGCACCACCCCACATGGGAAAAATGTAAGGAAAATAAGGAAAATAAATATCAGTCTGAGAATGGTAAAAGAACAATATACCTATTTACCTTTTGCTCATTTCCACCATTAAAAAGGGAAAGGATATCTGATAAGTGGAAAACTAAAGAAGTAACATGAAAATCAGCGGCTCGCAGCTCTCCGCTTCGCTTCGGTGCATCGCACTCGGACAACAGGCGGATATATGACTTGCCCACGCTCACCCAACCTTACGGGCTTCGCGTACTCGCAGAACGCTGGTTGAAATGCCCGTATCGCTGAAAACCTGACGGCGCACGGCTGAAACGCTTACAGCAGACACCGGCAACGTCTCCTCGACGGAAGCACCCACCATCCGGGGGATGGGGCAACCAACACCCTAAACGACGCGGTCACCCTCCCCCATCCCACCCCTGCTAGATATGTGCGTAACCCTCTCCTGATCCCTCGAGCATAGAGGGATGAAGCGTACATCAGCCTC
>JAUQZD010000010.1 GCA_030587405.1 Candidatus Freyrarchaeum guaymasense
CAAAACGTGAAACTATTTCCTAAAATGTTTCAGCTTAGCCATGTATTATATCTCTTAAGGGTGATAACTTGAGAAGATTATTGGGTAAGGGAGGTGGGAGGGGTGAAGGTTGCCCGCTACTTCATGGTTCTGCGTGGCGTAACCGGAAGGCGTGAGGAAAGTGTTAAGCTAGAGGATGGAGCAACGGTAGAGGAGCTATTAAAGATTCTTGTTGAAAGGTACAAAGAGAAGCTTGAAGGGTGGATTCGGCGTGGAAAGGCTGGCGAGGGGTTGAGGCTTCTTTTCTTTATGAACGGACAGAACATTGAGAGCTTGAGCGGGTTCAAAACAGAGCTTAATGATAGGGATGTTTTTCGATTGCTCCTCCGGTTGCTGGGAGGTTAGGCTAACAGGCGAGCACGCATCGCTGTGGGGTTTCAAGGGTGAACCCTCTCGATAAACTTCGTGTAGAAAATGCCACTTCTTCGCGGAGGCTTAGATAGGTATTTCATTTTCTGCGTAACGGGTACAAACGCGAGGGTTGACTGGATGTATTCTTCGGGTATGCACAGTACTTTGGCGGCAACATGTAAACCTCTAGGAGGAAGGGTTCGTCCACTATTTGCCTTAGCAGTTATTGCCGCTTCACGCGGCCTCTCTCTTATTAGGGTTGCATGTTAGGGTTGCATGCGTCTTAGGAGGGTTTTTCAGGTTTCTTGGCCCTAATGGCGCTGGGGAGGAGGCGGCCGTTAGGATGCTGATGGGAGTGCTTCCCCAGATGAGGGGCGCGTGTTTTAGAGGATTAACATTTTCAACGACCTGTTTACAGTAAAGCGTGTCATGGGGTTGTTCCCGAAGTGTCCTAACCCCCTGTGTTGACCTTTCAGATGCCTAATAGAGAGGTTGCAGTAAAGGAGGGAGCGGGGAAGGTGTGGGGTGGATGTTTTCTAGAATGTTTCGTCCCCTTTGCTTCATGGGGACCACTTGTAGAATTCGGGTGCCTTACCTTCCTCAGCCCTCGTAGATTGCTTCCACCAGCCTGACCCTGCCCCGCCAGCTCCTCCAAACGTGAATCAGGTTTTCCTTTTTAGGGGTATTATGGCTTCCATTAGCTTGTCGTCTGTTAACCCTGTTTCCTCCCCGAACTCCTCGAGCTTCATGTGAAGCCTAGAGTTCACGGAGTAATCAACCGTAATTTAGGGCTTATGGGGGTGGTGGCGGTGGCTGATTTAGATGTTATTGAAAAGTTGAGGGATGCTGTTGTGAACATCGATAGGGTTGAAGCTGAGAGGCTGCTTTAACGGTCGTTGAGAAGGGAATGGACGTGATTGAGGCTGTTAGGGCTTTAGGGGAGGGGATAAACAGGGTTGCTGGGATGTACGAGAAGGGGGAGGTTTTTATGCCTGAGGTTCTACTCTCGTCAGACGTGATGTATGCAGCCTTCAACATTCTTAAACCCCACGTTAAGCCGGGTGAGGGGAGGGCGAAAAAGATAGTTATTGGGACCGTTGAGGGGGACGTACACGACATAGGGAAGAACATTCTTAAGGCAATACTCGCAGCTGCCGGGTTTGAAGTAGTAGACCCCGGCCGGGACGTTCCCGTCGAAAAGTTTGTTTCAGCCGTTATGGAGAATGGAGCTGACGCGTTGCAATGAGCACGCTTATGACGACGACCATGGACAGCATGGAGAAGGTTGCAAGCACGCTCTACGAGAAGGGAATTCCCCAAGTTAAAATAGCGGTTGGAGGCACACATGTCTCAAGGGAGTTTGCTGAGTTGACAGGAGCCACATATACGCTCCCACGGCGATGGAGGCCATAGAGGTCCTCAAAAGGGTTCTGGGTGAGGCGTGATGAGGGAGATGAGCCACCTAGAAAGGGTTTTTCAGCTATAGTTGATGAGCCTGTTGACAGGTTGCCCTTTCTTAAAGCTTAGTTCTTATGGTGTTGCTGGAACCTTTACCTGGAAGCACGCCTCCTTTGACCGGGTTCGTACATGTTACTAGAACACATTTTTTAGACGGTGTTACCCGCTTTTTACACCGTTCAACTGATGTTAGGAGTCGGAAACAGTGATGCTGGCATGGTTGTTGCATGGTATGGAAAGGTTCATAAGTTGAACGTGGGAAGAGTGAAAGGGAGATGTTCTTGGAGGGAGAGGAAATGGCGGATTACCAGAATTTAGAGGAACGATTAAACTCTTTCCTGAGGCTTCAAACGTACCCTGTCGGCGTTAAACTAGTTAAGAGTGAGAGAGAGTTCCCTGAGAGGGTTAGACGACCTAAAGCCATGAACATGAGGCTGGCAACATGTCAGGGCATCTCCTTGGCAAGAAGGAACGGGTGGATAGTTGGCTTCACGGCTGATGACATAGCCTGTCTGCCCTCGTCCATACTCTACGGGTTCCTGAAAGTTAACCGTGTTGAGGACCTCGTGGAAGCCATGGAGGCGATGGGATACCGGGAGAGCAGAGAAGGATACGTTGAAATGGCCAGCACCCTAAAGACGCTCACGCCTGGAGAGTACAAGGGGGTGTACTTCGCCCCCTTAAGGAGGATGGATAAGGATCCGGACGTGGTTTTAATCTACTGTAATCCAGCTCAGGTGACAAGGCTGATCCAAGCTGCTAATTACAAGTCGGGGATTGTAAAGTCGGAGCTCTTAGGGTTAGCGGAGTCGTGCAGAGCGGTCGTTGAGTCATTGAGAAGGCAGGAGCCGTGGCTTTCTATTCCAGGGGCGGGAGACAGGGTTTTCTCGATGGCTGGGGAGAACGAGGTTCTCTTCGCGATCCCATACGGCATGCTTGGAGACGTCCTAGATGGGCTGGAGAAAGCGGGAGCTAAGGTTCGAATGCGCTACCCGATACCATACATTCCAACCCAGCCGGTGCCTCCGCCAGCATGGCCGATCCTCGAAGAAAGGGTTTCAAAGCCCTAAACCTTGCGCCATTTTATTTTCTTTCTTTAGTTGAGCAGTCGGAGGAAACCACTCTCATGCAAGAATTCGTTGGGTGGGAAAGAGCTATAGTGAGAATTATCATCCACATGAAGGGGGCTGCCCTTACCCTGCAACCGTGTTTCATCGGACGGAGGCGCCTACCCGCTTACGCCGAGGCAAGGAAGGGAAGGCAACGCCTCAGCTCATTAATAAGATACCTTCTGTTGGTTCTTTCCATGGAGGAAGACGCGGGTTCCCTGGCGGTGGAGGTGTGATGGCGTGAATGGGTTAAACTTGTTGTTTTATCCTCGCTCCGTCGCCGTTATTGGGGCGTCCGAGGATGTGAGGAAGCCCGGGTACATGTTTGTTAGGTCTATGCTCGACCTCAAGTTTAAGGGAGAAATATACCCTGTTAATCCTAAGGCATCCGAGATACTTGGGTTGAAGTGCTACCCTAATGTCAGCTCGATACCGGGTGAGGTCGACCTTGCAATACTCCTGATACCTGTAGGGAAGGTTTTAGACGTGTTAGTGGACTGTGGGAGGGCTGGTGTGAAGTACGTAATAGTGTTGACGGCTGGCTTCAGCGAGACGGGAACTAAGGAGGGTGTTGAGAGAGAGAGGAAAATCGTTGAGGTGGCACGTAGGTATGGTATGAGAATCGTTGGTCCGAACTGTATGGGGATCTACTGCCCCTCATCCGGGATATCGCTCTTTGCAGGTCTCAGCAATAAGCCGGGGGACGTAGCGTTCATCTCGCAGAGCGGTTCTCTCGCAGCCATATTCTCCCTCTACTTGGAGATGGGCTATAACGTGCATATGAGCAAGGTTGTCAGTATAGGAAACGAGTGTGATGTCAACAGCGTCGAGCTGCTCGAGTACTTCGGGGAGGACGAGGAAACGAGAATTATAGGAGCATACATTGAGGGGGTTAAGGATGGCAGAAGGTTCATGGAAGCAACAAGAAAGGTTACGGCGAGAAAGCCCGTGGTTGTCTGGAAGGCTGGGAGGACCGGGGAGGGGGCGAGGGCTGCAGCGTCACACACAGGCTCCATAGCAGGATCGGACGCTATCTGGAACGCCGTCTTTAAGCAGACGGGGGTGGTGAGAGCCCTAAACTTTGAGGAGCTCGTGGACTATGTGGTCACCCTTAGAAGCCTCGAGGAGCTCTGCGGAGGAAGGGTGGCGATAGTCTCCAGCCCAGGCGGGCTGGCTGTCGCCGCGACGGATGCTTGCGTGGAGGCAGGGCTAGAGATAGCTGAGTTAAAAAGCGAGACGAAGGAGAAGATCAAGAAAATCATTCCTGAGTATGGGACAAGCGTGAGAAACCCCGTCGACTTAGGGTTCGGAGCGGTCATACCCGAAATACCAGTTGAAGTCCTTAGGGTTCTCTCCGACGACCCAGGGGTGGACGTGATACTTTACGTTGGAGGAGCCCCGACAGCGGACGTCATAAGGGTTACCGAGATGACCGCTAAGATGATAGTTGAGTCTGGTATCTGCTCTAAGAAGCCTCTAGTTGCGACGATGCCTCTGGGTTTGCTCCCAGCCCACCTGCAGAGAAGGTTTATTGAGGCTGGGATTCCAGTCTACACGTCCCCTGAGAGGGCTGCAAGGGCTCTGGCTAAAGCGATCAAGTACCATGAGTACAGGAGAAGTCAGAAGTAGCGGTCTAGCACTCCCTCCCTCTCAAGCTGGGCAAGCCAGTCTATTCTTCCAACCCTATACCTCTCCCCTCCCTCGGAGATTATCTCCAATGCTTCCTTAAGAGACTCATGAGGTTGCTTGGACGTCGTGTCGATCTCGTATACGAGCGCCCACCCGTAAGCTTCAACAGCATCGTATGTGCATACCCCGATGATCTCGGCTTGCACGTTCTCCATTATCTTCCTGTGGCTCCACCCCTTCTCCCTGAGCCTTCTTTCGAGCTCCTTAGGGTGGGTTCTTAACACTATGACCTTTCTAACCCACTCCCGCGGTATGACGTCGGCGTAGTGTCCTTCAACGATTAGTTCTCCACCCGCCTCCTCGGCTAAACGTTTGACCTCTGGGATGAGCCTGTTCAGGTCCGCGATTAAGCTACCCCTCTCTTTGTCGATTCCTGAGAAGAGGGACTTCTCCTCGACGAGCTTGCTTAGCCCAACGTTTTTGATGCCGGTAGCCTGGGATAGAAGCTTGGCGAGGGTTGTCTTCCCCGTTCCGGGCGTGCCACTCAGAACTATAACTTGAAGATCCACGATTACCCCCGTAGAACTCGCTGCTAAAAACGTTTTAAAGATTTGCTTCTATTATTTTAGATTAGGAGAGGGTGGCCTCCTCTTTTTGGAGGGGTGAGGTTGAGTGGATCGCTCTTAAGGGACGTCTTTAGGAAAGTTGCAGCGGCGGCTGAAGGGTTTTCAGATGAGAAGTACCGTTCCTTTGCAGTATCCCTTATAGTGTCGTCGATTATTAGGGTTGACGACGAGCTACTGGCAAGCATGCTAGGAGACGTTTTAAGCCTTGCTGAGAGAGTGCCAGACTCCGCCGTTCGAGCGTCGGCTTTGGGGGAGCTCGGGTTAAGGATTATGAGGCTCGACGCTGGAAGGGCTGGTGAAGCGTTTGAGAGGGCGCTTGAAGCGCTAAAGGATGTAAGTGAGAGTGAAAGGGGGGAGGTGTTCTCCAAGCTTGCCGTGAGGATGGTTGAGGCAGGCATCATGCATGGTGACAGGGGGTTCATCGAGAGGGTTTTGGAGAACATGTCCTATGCTGACGCTTTCAGCAGGCCTGTTGTTACGGGTGCGGTTTTGGTTGGCTTAAGGGCCCTCGGGGACGAAGGGGTCAACGGGGCGTTCGACATGTTCCTTGAGGTGGTGAGGAGGCTTGCAATACCTAAAAACTGCACCAGCATTTTAATTGAAGTTTCAAGAAGGCTGCTTGCGTTTGGTGACCGTGAGAGAGCTGGCGCACTCCTTGAAGAGGCCCTTAAGTGGGCTAAGAGGGGGCTTAGGGGGGAGGGAGACATGCTTCTGATGAAGGTTGCAAGGGCTCTCATCCACTTTGCCAGGGAAACAGGATCCCTTGAACACTTGAGGAAGGCGGGGAGGGTGGCGGAGGAGATAGGAGACAGCTACAGGAGGGCTTGGGTTGAGAGTGAAGTCGCTAATGCAATGGTGGATGCTGACTGGGATGGCGTTTCAGGCGTGCTGGATGAAGCTATAAGAGTGGCTAGGGGGATACCTGAAAAGGCCGTTAAGGCGTGGACGTTAATGGACATAGCCCTTGCAGTGTTCGAAAGGGGGCTGCGAGGCAGGGCGCGAGAAATGATGGAGGAGGCTATTGAGGCTGCGAGGAGCATAGTGACGGATAAGATAAGGGCTTCAGTGCTTAAGGACATAGTGGTTAACCTCGCCCGGCTTGGGGGGAGCATGAAGGATGCAGGGTTGCTCGGTGAGGCGTTAAACCTAGCTGAGGAGGTCAGGTTAGACCCAGGATACTACTCATTCACCATACAGAACATAATCGTTGAAACGGTCAAGGCGGAAGGGGTTAACTCGGAGACTTTAGGGAAGGTTTTCGAGCTCTTAGACAGGTTAGACCCAAGCTTCCAAGAGCTCACAGTCTGCGAAATCTTGAAGTACATCGAGGAGAACGCAAGGGGTAAGATGGAGGAGGCGCTCCACAGCATCTTGGAATGGGTTGAAAAAGTTAAAGAGGGAT
>JAUQZD010000021.1 GCA_030587405.1 Candidatus Freyrarchaeum guaymasense
GGGGCTAAGCCTATTGGGGGGATGTACGCGTTTGGCTTTCCAAGGAACTTGAAGGTTAGGGATGTCTTAGAGGTCGTTGAAGGAATCGTTGAGGCGTCGAAGGCTTATGGGGCATGTTATCTTGGAGGAGACGTGAACGAAGCGGACGAGGTGGTTATCTCTGGGGCGGTGATAGGCTTAGCTAGAAGAGTTATTTCGAGAGAGGGAGCGAAACTAGGCGATATAGTGGCTACCACCGGATTATTCGGCATGACCGCGGTAGGTTTAAAGGTTCTTTTAAGCGGGTTAGGAAGGAATGGAGTCAGAAAGTGCGTGGAGGCAGTTTACAATCCCAAGGCGAGGGTTAATGAGGGAGTTGTGCTGGCGGAAGGGGGATATGTGTCCTCCAGCATAGATAGCAGTGATGGGCTGGCTGCATCACTCCATGAGCTCTCCAACGCAAGCAATGTCGGGTTCGCCATAGAACACGTCCCAATACACCCTGAGGTTTCGTCCTTCGCGGAGGAAAACCGGTTAGACCCTTACGAGCTAGCATTCTACGGCGGCGAAGAATACGAGCTAGTCGTAACGGTACCAAACGATAAATGGGTGAAGGCTGTGGACGCCGTGAGGAAGGTCGGAGGCAACCTCTACGAAATGGGGAGGGTCATTGAAGAAAAGAAGGTCATATTTAAGCATCCAGAAAAGGGCTGGGTTAATATACCTCAAAAAGGATACGAACACTTCTTTAAGGGTTGAAACGGAGAAAAGGTGGTGGTCCCGCCGGGACTTTCAACCACCACCAAGTTGCTTAGTGGTGGTTCTTGAACCCGGGAACTCCGGCTTAGAAGGCTTACGCCTACGTTTACGCTCTTGCAAGTCGGCGCCCTTTCAGTCTGCAGCTCCTGGCTAGGCGACGGGACCACCCTTCTGTTCGGTAATTTATTCCACAAGAGCGTTTTATATGTGTTATGTTTTATCAATTCTATTGGTTGCATGAAGTTGGAAATGGTGAGGGTTTATACTTACTGCCGCACTTCCACAAGAATATTCCAGCTTAGAAGGTTGCTAGCTTGATGTGGATTGCATGAATTGAAGATAAGCTACACTTTTTCACCTTTTAAGGAGGATGCTTAAAAGATATGATCCATGCGTATCCTCTTTTTCTAGCTATGTGTCCTGCTATGTCGAAGCACTTTCGTGCTTTCTGGAGTATTACGCTGTCACTTGTAAGGGCTATCTCGCCTGTCCTTATTACTGCATTGTCCGCTTGACTTACCGCTACACTATCACCCTTCACCCCGCGGGTTTTCATGAGGTTTCTGACCGTTCCAGCTAGTTCTCCGCTCTTACTTACCGGGCTGTCGAAGAATATGAGTACTTCCCTTGGCTGGGCTTTCTTAAGCTCTTCTAGGAGGATGTTCACGGCTTGAATCGTGTGGTTTGATGGTTTGTGCTTTCCGTGCACCCCGGAGATATCCCTTACGTATCCGTCGTCCCCTTCGAGAAGTGGCTGATTTCTAAGCATGGTTTCAAGGACTATCAACACGTTGTATCCGTCTACGGATAGCACGTTCCCTTTAAGCTTCTGGAAGGGTACTGTCTTCCTTTTCCTCTCCTCGACCTCCTTGCTACTGTAGACGCTACGGAGAAGGACGATTTTGTGTTTTTTGTCTAGTCTATGATGGTTTGCGACGAAGTTTAAGGCTCCATCGCGGGGGTATCCCCTATCGAGAAGGTACCTTAATTCCTCTGCTGCAGCAAGAAGCCTTTTAATGTTTAACTCGTACATTAATCTATTAACCCCCATGAAAGGATGCGATTTTCACGTTACTTAATGTTGACAGGAAGGTTTTTAGATTGCGGTGGCTTAAGAGGTTACAGCAGCTGGCAGGAAGGTGGCCTCCTTGAACGTGTCCAAGGAAGATTTGAAGGGAAAGTTTGGAAGGGAAAACTACGAGGTTGAACTGTTCAGAAGAGAAGGGTTCACTAGGAAACGATGTGAAGCATGTGGAGACTACTTTTGGACATTGAACCCTGATAGGAGGAACTGCGGCGACACGAAATGTGTGGGAGGCTACCTTTTCCTAGGTAGGAAGGGGGGAGGGTGGAGTTTCCACGAGGCTATAGATAACTGGTGTCGTTTCTTCGAGGAGAGGGGACATACGAGGATAAGGGAGTACCCTGTGGTTGCGAGGTGGAGGGACGACTTAGCCTTCACCATAGCCTCGATAGCCGACTTTCAGCCCTACGTGGTGGAAGGAGTCGTTAAGCCCCCTGCAAACCCGCTAGTCGTCCCCCAGCCATGTATAAGGTTCGGCGGAAAAGGATTCTGTGACGTAGATAACGTTGGAAGGACGGGGAGGCACCTATCTCTTTTCATTATGGGAGGGCAGCACGCTTTCAAGTACGACGGCGAAGGGTACTGGATGGACACTTGCATAGACCTTAACTTCGAGTTTCTCACAAAATATTTGAAAATTGGAAAGGAGGAAGTTACCTATAAAGAGGACGTCTGGAGTGGAGGGGGAACGTTTGGCCCATCGCTCGAAGCGTTTGGGAAGGGACTTGAAATAGTTAACAACGTCTTCATGCAGTATGCTCTGGGACCTGATGGGAGCTGGAGGGAGCTTAAGATAAAGGTTATCGACGTAGGGTGGGGGGTGGAGAGGATGGCGTGGTTTACCCAGGGGACACCTACCATTTACGAGGCGGCGTTCGGTCCAGTGCTCAGCTGGCTCAAAAGGGAGACGGGGGTGGACGTTAGTGAGGACTTACTTTTCAGGTACTCTGCCCTTTCAGGTCTTTTTGACGCGAACGAAATGCAGGATTTTGAGAGGGTGACTAGGGAGATAGCTTCAAGGATCGGAGTCGACCACGGCGAGCTAAGACATCAGCTTGGCCCGTTAGAGGCGCTATACGCCATTGCGGATCATACGCGTACGTTAGTGTTCGCCGTCGCTGACGGTGGGATACCTTCAAATGTTGGAGGAGGCTACAACCTCCGCATGATACTTAGGAGAGCGATAAGCCTAGACAGGCTGTACGGATTTGAGCTTGACTTCGCAGAGCTGTTCCATAGGCACATCGACTACCTTAAGGAGAGCTACCCTCACTTGGAGGTTGCAAGGGAGGTAATCGAAGACATCTTTAAGGTTGAGAGGGAAAGGTACTTCCAGACACTCGACAGGGGGCGTAGGCAGGTTGAAAGACTGTTAAGAAGCGGGAGGAAGCTGGGATTAAAGGTTTTAGTTGAGCTTTACGAGTCGAACGGTATTCCACCGGAAATGGTTCAGGAAATAGGGGAGGAAATGGGGGTCCACGTGGAAGTTCCAAGCAGTTTTTACTTGGAGCTGGGGGAGAGGAAGGAAAAGTCGAGGGTTGAAGCTAAAAGGGTCGTAGTCGAGGAGGAGCTGCCTTCAACCTACCCGTTGTACTATGATAAGCCCTACGATTCGGAGTTTACCAGTAAGGTCACGGCTGTAGTTGGACCCTACGTTGTCTTGGATAAGACCCTCTTCTACCCTACAGGCGGTGGGCAGCTTCACGATGTTGGAACGCTTAACGGTGAAGAGGTGGTTCGGGTGGAGAAGGTGGGTAACGCCATCCTCCACCAAGTTAAGGATCCGGCGAAGTTTAGCGTTGGAGCGAAGGTTAAGGGAGAAATAGACTGGGGGAGGAGGATCGCGTTGATGAGGCACCATACAGCTACGCACATTTTGAACGGTGCAGCTAGGAGGGTTCTCGGCCCGCATGTTTGGCAAGCAGGGGCAGAGAAGAAGCCTGACGAAGCAAGGCTCGACATAACCCATTATAAGCAGTTAAGCCGGGAGGAGGTTAAGGAAATAGAGGCTTTAGCTAATAGGATCGTGATGGAGAATAGGAGAGTTCGAAAGTACGTTATCCCTAGGGATGAGGCTGAAGCAATGTTTGGATTTACAATCTACCAGGGGGGAGCGGTTCCCGGACGGGAACTCAGAATAGTGGACGTGGACGGGTGGGATGTGGAGGCGTGCGGAGGGGTACACGTCGACTGGACAGGGGAGGTTGGACTAATAAAAATAGTTAGAGTTGAAAGGATACAAGACGGAGTCGTCAGGCTCGAGTTCAAAGCGGGGGAGGCGGCTGTCCGTTACATACAGGAGATGGATAAGCTTGTTGAGGACTCGGCTGCGGTATTCCGTGTCCCAAAGGAGCAGGTACGTGAAGCTGCTAAAAAGTTTTTTGAAGAATGGAAAAAGAGGGGGAAGGAGATAGAGAGGCTTAAAGACGTGCTGGCCAGAAGAGAGGCTGAGAGATTCTTAAGGGAGGCTGAAAGGGTTAACGGTTATGTGTTAGTTGTTGGTGAAACAGAAGGGGACACGGAACTACTTGTGAAGATAGCGGAAGAGGTGGTTAAGATGGAGGAAAGAGCGGCTGTTCTCCTTCTAGGAAGAGGTGAGAGAGTCGGCGTTGTAGGAATGACTGGGAAACTTGTTGATGTGGATGTGCCAATGGTAGTCAGGAAAGTAGCAGAGGTGGTGGGAGGATCCGGCGGTGGGAAGGGGAAAGTGGCTATGGGAGGAGGTACACGCTTAGATAAGGTCGGTGAGGCCGTAAAGGAGGGTTACAGGCTTCTGAAAAATGAAATATGTAAGCATGGGCAGAAAATAGGATGGAGGCACTGAAAAGAAAGATTCCCGATGTTTAAGTTTTTAAAGCTGAGACTTAGCCGAAGAGGGCGCCGAGACCTTCCAGTTCCTCTCCTTCCTCTTCTTTCTCCTCTTCTTCGCCTTTCTCCTCTGCTTTCTCCACCTCAGCCGGTGCTGCCTCGACAGGGGCTGCCGTGGCTGCTACGGGTACTGGGGCAGCACTTTTTATGGCTTCCTCTATGTCAACTTCCTCTAAAGCCGCTACTAAAGCCTTAACTCTTGCCTCATCCGGTGAAATGCCTGCTGAGGACAAAACCTTCTTAATGCTTTCTTCATTTATGGGTTTTCCGGCTTTGTGGAGGAGTAGTGCAGCATATACATATTCCATGACGTTTTCACCTCGCCACGATTTTTAGATTTGCGATCAAGCTTTTAAAGGTTTCATTAAGCTATGCGAAGAGGCTTCCTAAGCCTCCTACCTCTTCCTCTTCTTCCTCCTCTTCCTCCTTTTCCTTTTCGGGTTTCTCCTCTTTTGAGGGTGGAGGTGTTTCCCTCTTGGTTAAAGCGAAGACTTCCTCTGGTGCTGCTTCAGGCTTCCTCTCCATTATGCGGAGAGCTAGGCTTACCGCCTTTCCCTCGGCGACCCTTAGGATTGCTGGCAGTGTTTCAGCAGTCGCTACGGCAGCATTCACGGCAAGGTTGAAGGCTTCCACGTGTGCGATCCGCAGTATGACCATTGCCGTTTCAGGGGTCATTATCTGAGCGTTCACGGCAAGGTTGAAGGCTTCCACGTGTGCCGCCTTCAGGCTGGCAAACACTTCCTCCACATTCACTTTCAATTCATCCTCTGAAAGAACCACACCACTATCGTAGGCAGCCTTCAACGTTAATCCTACTTCTAAGGGTTCTATGCCAAGCCGCCTGAGGACGTCTGCTAAAGGCTTCGAAACCAAATCCCCTGCCTTAGCTACGACGGTGTCCTTCGTAATCCATATGGTGCCAGACTCGACTCTTGTCGGTAACCCTACATTCCCAAGTTCACTAATCACTGGTCCAGGAGGTAGACCGGTATTACCTGCTGGAACAACGATGTCGACGGGAGTTATGGTTTCAGGCTTTACAGGAGCCCTAGTTTTGTTTTTCTCAAGGAACATGTTAAGCTTGACAGGGTTCATGTTAGTGAATATTAATGCAATTGGGCCCCTGATGTATGCTTCAAGCTTTCCGATTCCCTTCTTCTTGCCGGCGAGCTTTCCTATCGCTTTCTTCACAAGGGTGTTTTTCTCCACTCTTATAAGGGCCTGACCTCTAAGCTTGCTTCTCAACTCCTGAAGCTGCTTTGCACCTATCCCCTCTATCCCCGCTATTCCTATTACATCGTGTTTCTCCATGAGCCGGACGAGCTCAGCTACTTTCTTCAGTTTATACTCTGGTACTGGTCTGCCTCTAGCTGTTAGTTCTACTTGCAACGCTTTCACCTCCTACTTCTCACGTAGGGGAGCTTTATTGGCGGACCCATGGTTGTTTTGATGAAAAGGGACTTGATGTTTTGAGGGCCCTTCTCAAGCTTTTCTTCTAGGAACGAGACCACGGCGCTGATGTTTTCAGCGACCTTCTCCTTGTCCATCCCCCTGCTGCCGACCTTAGTATGAAGGGAAGGATTGTCCCTCATCCTCAGCCGAACAGTTTTCTTATAGTTTTCCAAGATGAGCTTTAAGTCGGCGTTCGGGGGGATAGGTTTAGGCATTTTCCCTCTAGGACCTAGAACCGGGCCAAGGATGCGGCCTATAAGGGGCATAAGGTCGGCGCTTGCCACGAAGAAGTCAAAGGACTTAGCTAGCTTCCTAGCGGCTTTCCTGTTACCTGCCAGGTTCTGGAGTTCATCCTTATCTAAGACCTCAACGCCTAGCTCCTTAGCCTTCACAGCCAGCTCTCCTGATGCTATCACGCAAATCCTAGGTTCCTTCCCTACTTCGTGGGGAAGCGTTAACTCCACGTTTATCCTGTTTTCAGGGCGCTTCAGGTCGAGGTCCTTAAGGTTGACTGTTAGGTCTATTGACTCGACAAAGTTCCTTTTCTTGGAGGAAGCCTCCACCTCCTCCAATGCCTCGACCACAGCCTTTTTGTCGACCGGCATAAGGAGACCTCCACAAACCACACTTTCCCGGCTTAAAACGTCGGTGGCTTCACGTTGAAACATAATAGTTCTTCATTCTTCAGCGAGGAGATCATCGTATTTGCCTTCAAGAACTTCTCTCTGAACTTCTCTTGGGTCTTTCCCTTCAACTGTTACACCCATCGAAACGCAGGTTCCGAGCACCGTCCTTACAGCGCCCGCTAATGTTTTAGCTGAAAGCTGGTTGCGCTTTATTTTAGCAATCTCTATTATGTCGCTTATTGATAGGTTGCCTGTTACCTCTCTTCCCGGATTCCCTGTGGCTCTTTCCTTTCCAAGCTTGCTCAGGATCAAAGCGGATGTGGGTGGAACGCCAACCTCTACTTCGAAGGACTTGTCGTCCGTGTCAACTGTTACTTTAACGGGAACCTTAAGCCCCTTGAACTTCTCCGTGAGCTCGTTGATTTTCTGTACCACTTGGTAAAGGTTGACACCTGTTGGCCCAAGTGCAGGGCCAAGCGGTGGTCCAGCCGTTGCTTTACCTCCTTCAACGAGAGCTTCAACAGTAACTTTTCCCAACCTGTTCACCCTTTTATTTAGAACCCTAGAGGGGCGGCGAACATTACGTCTTTAACACCATGTTGTGAAAGGACAAGGATTTAGCCGTTTAAAAACTTTTTGCGATGGCTGTCTACCGCGGTTCTAATGCTTTGCCCTCTTTCAGTTCCCCCCTTTTATGCTTTTAACTATGTAAAAACAATCGTTTCGGCCTCGTTAACTCGTTAAAGATGGAGAAATACGTGACGAAGCGGTAGGCTAAGTTGATGAATAAACGGAAAACGGCTTTGCAGTTCCTTTAGCATGTAAGCTTTGGAGGGAAATTTTAGCGTTAATGCGGATG
>JAUQZD010000046.1 GCA_030587405.1 Candidatus Freyrarchaeum guaymasense
GGTTTATGGATAAAATACTTCAAGCGTTAAATGTTCTCTGGACGTCAAGAACTGTAAATCCGATAGTTCATCCATTAGCCAAGAAGATCTATGGCCCACAAATTGAAAGCTTGAGGGCAGTTGAGAAGGAGCTTGAGAAGGTTGAACCAAGCAGAATAATAGTCGACAGGGAGAAATGCAACCTGTGCGGGGTCTGTGTCAAAGCGTGCAAAATTGGAAACATAGCCGTGAAAGGCGATAACCTGCTGATAGGAGATAACTGCCTTGGATGCCTCATCTGCGTAGAGTCATGTCCGGAGTCAGCATTATCAATTAAAGTCGGCGGGTGAAACCGCTATTTAACCAGAAGACGGGTGTAACCAGAAGACGAGTGGAAACAACCGTTAAAGCTTCGAATGCCTAACTCATCAATTCAACTTATTTTTGGATGGAGCTAGGAGGGTAGCAGCCATTTAGGGCGCCCCAGAAGGGTTAAAGTGAAATGTTCTTGAAATGAGGGGTTTTTAGAGTAGAATCTTAATATTTCATCGTCAGAGTATATGGTAAGTTTTTCAGCCGTTTTCTCTGCGATGTGTTTTCCCAGGCCTATATCTGGCTTACGGAGAACGTCCTTTAGGAGGGCTTCTGCGTCATCATATTTCCTCCCAACCTCCACGACCCACCTGTCCTTTTCCACCCTTGGACCGGAGATCGTTGAATGAGACGTTAAGTGCTTTTTTAGGAATCGTGACTGGTGTGGCGTGGCAGGGGGAGGCCCAAGCTGCTTTTTCAGTCTTGGAAGACGCTTAGACTCAAGTTCAATGATGAAGGCTGTCTCGTCCTCCCCGCTCCACACATCCCTGTTTAACACCTTAAAGTCGTGTTGCTCCAAGACCTTCTCCACCGCCTGTATGGACCTGCTTAGTTGCCCCCACAGGATGTCCGGAGGAAGCCTTGGAGTTGGGAAAACTATAAGAAGCATCGACGTCCCCCTTTCCCTAAGCGCCGAGGAGAGCTTTTCCGGAGGGTAGGAGGGTACTTTAGGAGGGAAGAAGAAGGCTTCTTTGGGTTCCTCGAGGAAGGCTTTAGCTGCAGCTCTGAACTCGTTGAATTTCTGCAGTGTTAGAGCCGCCGCTACGTTCCTCTTAGGGTCTATGGGGTCTACTACTATTAGAGGTGACTGGAAAATTTTGCGTGGTTTTTCATGGTCTTCATAGTGCTTAGCGGGGTCTATAACGTGTCCGGGCTTCCACTTGAGAGACTCGTTGAGAAGGCTTCCGAACGAACCATAGTGTATTATGAGGAGCTCACACAGATATCCCGAGAAGCCTCCAACCCTTATTTCTGCGCCGTATGCGCCTATTCCTTTCATAAATGCTTTGAGAAGGCGGATTTCTCCCTTCAACGTTTCATTTAACCTTTCCTTCACGTAGCGTGTGTGGAGGGGTGTCCGGTCAACGGAGGAGCGCATTTGGCTTGGATCCTCTATTTCGAAGCAAGGGACAAATTCAACGGTGAAACCTTCTATGTTAGCTCTGAGGTAGGGGTGCTCGGCATACTGTTCCTCTCCCAACCCTCCAGTAGCTCTCCTCGCCAGTTTAAGGCCTAGTTCGCCTATCTCGTTGAAGCTGTAGCTTTGAGGGAAGACCATGAATATGTCTATGTCCTGGTTTCCTCTTATCCAAGTGTCTTTAGCGAGTGAGCCAACCAGCATCGGGGTTATCTTCGCGTTTAGCTTCTCAGCCTCCTCTTGGAGGCGTCTAATCATCCTCTCCGCTATGGCTAAGGCCTTCGCTTTCTCCTCCGGTGACGGAGTTACCTTTTTTAGGACGTTCATGCATACTTCGTGAAAGCTAGCCAACGTGATGCCTCCATGCTAGGGTATGCTCCTAAGGGTCGTATATACGGGGCCCTTAGGAGTTAGCTGGCTTCTCTTAAGCTTAACGGAGTCAATTGCTATTTCCCCAAGTTCCAGTCCTTTCATCCTTGAAAGCAGAGATGCAAGCTTTTCACGGTTATGGACGAACTTTACCCTAGCGATCGTCGCATGGGGGGTGAAGGGCCTACTTTCAGGCTTAAAGCCGAGGGGTTTCAGCTTCCGCTCTAACTCGTCAGCTATTGATTTAAGGTTCTCGCTTCCTTTACGGGCGCCAATCCATATCACGTTTACACGGCGAATACTTGGAAAACAGCCGACGCCGCAAAGCTCTAATCTAAACGGCTCGAAGGGTATGGTCTTCATAACCTCGTAAACTTTATCCACCATTTCACTTGAGATCTCCCCTAGGAACTTTAGGGTGAAATGCACATTTTCAAGCTCGACGAACTTGGCTTTAACTAGAGGGGAAAGGTCTTCCTGAACCTTTTTAATGGCATCCAGCACTTGAGGTGAGTCGACATCGACGGCTATGAAAGACCTAACCTTCTCCAACTTGGACATCTCCCACCTGTTTACTTAAAACATCTAGGAGGACCTTTTCAAGGATGGTTACGAGTGCTTCAAGAGACTCTTCAACTTCAGGGGATAACTTCTCGCCGAGGGCGCTCTTAGGCTGAACACCTACAAATATTACGTAGGCGTTGACCGTCTCCTGTAGGTACCTTGCAACCATGGAGAGGGGGGTGTGATGGGTTGAAAATGTTACTCCTCCTAAACTTGAGATGTCTGATGTTACCACCACGTCCCCGGGGCTACCGTTGAACTGGGCTGCATCCACGAAGACTACGTGGCTGGGTTCAAAACGCCTTAAAACACCTGTAAAGTTTTCAGGCATGGTTCCTGCTTCCACCACCAGAACGTTGGCAAGTTTTAAGCGTTTAAGCCTTCTGGCAACTTCAAGCCCTACCCGGTCGTCACCCTTGAGCTCGCTTCCCACGCCTACAATAGCCACCTTGACCGCGCCGTCCAACAGCTTCTTGAGAGCCTTTATCAAGCCTAACACCCATAACTCCTTAACAAAGGAAACTTTAAAACCGTTTTTAACAAAGCTGATGACGGTGGCAGAAATGGAGGAGAAAACAGAGGGAGAAAGTAGGGTTCAAGAGGAACTTAGAGAAGGGGAGGAAGAGGAGAAGGTTACCGGACTCTTAGTTGACGGCGATGTTGTGATCAACGAGAAAGACGCCGAGAAAATACATGGGAAAGGCTACGGAGAGTACGAGGAAGACGGGAAACTTCACCTAGCACCCGTAGAAGCACTCCTCCTAGCAGAGAGGGGGAGACTCGTGGTGCTGGATAGTGAAGGCAGGGAGCTCACATTTAAAGAATTAGCGAAGACCTTCACCCGGAAAGACCCTAAACTATGGACGCGGTACTTGGTTTACAGGGACCTGAGAAGCAGAGGGTATGTTGTTAAGCAAGGGTTCGGAGGGGGAATAGACTTCAGAGTTTACCCTAGAGGAAGTAAGGTCGGAGAGGAAGCTGCGAAAACGTTGATATACATAGTCACCGAGGGAAAACCGATAAACCTTAAGGAGCTAGACAGAGTAACCAAGCTCGCAGTAAGCATGAGGAAGAAGCTCACAATGGCGCTGATAAACAGGCAGGGTGACGTTGTATACTACAACGTGCTACAGATGACGTTTTAAGCCGGGTTGAGTAACAGGAAATAGATGTTCTCATGATATTTTTATGTTACCTTCCGATTACACGCCTTTATTTCTACCAGTTTTCTTTGTGTAGAAGGGTGAAAGTGGATGAAGGTGGAAGCTGAAGGGTTAGCTAATGACGATGTTAAGGCATTCCTGAGGGAGCTGCAGAGGGTTTACAGGGAGTACTTCAAGAGGAGAGAGCATAAGACAACCAATGACTTGATCATACTTAATAACTTAGCTGGCTCGATCAGGAAGCTTAGGTGGATGCTTCAGGAAGGCGGTGTGAAGCGTTAAGGACGTTAAGAAAGACGGGGAACGGGTTAGAAAAGTTTTTCCTCGAGGAATGGGCGTACGCTCGTCCGGTGGAAGGCTAAACCAAGCTCCTTATAGGTGAAGCCCAAGGCCAACCCTAACATTTCAGTATAGTAGAATATGGGAAGGGCGAAATCGTATCCTTTCCTTTTCAGCTCCAGTTGGCCGAAGTCATACTGCATGAAGCAGAATGGGCAGGCAACCACCATGCAGTCAGCTCCGGCTTTCGTAGCCGACTCAAGCTTCAACTTTATGTACGGGTAGAACTTAGCTCTGTCAATGTTGTTCATGGCTGCACCACAGCACAAGTCCTTGTAATTATAGTTTAAACTTTTAGGGCCTAGGGCTTCGACGAGTACATCTAGTTTTCGGGGGTTTTCAGGGTCGTCGAAGCCGAGGACCTCACTCGGCCTCAAAAGATGGCACCCGTAGTGGACTGCCACGTTGGCCTCTAAAGGATTCGCTATGAGGCTTTCTATCCTGCGTGGGCCAACCCTGTACAGGGCCTCAACTATGTGGAGAACGTCGATGTCCCCCCTGAACTCCCTGTCGATGCGCTTTAACGCCTCGTTCACTTCCTCCATGAGGGCTGGGTCTCGCAACAGAATTTCTCTAGCTGTTTTTAAAGTTTCAAAGCAACCACTGCAGAGAGTTAGAATGTCCTTTCCTTCCTCTTCGGCCAGCGCTAAGTTTCTAGCAGCTAGGTAGAGCCAAGCCTTAAAACTGACCCCCTGAACACCAATCGGATCCGGGCAGCAGCTTGCCCCCTCAAGAGGCTCGTATTGGATGCCTAGGGCTTCGAGAACCATTCTTGAGGAGGCCTCGATGAAAGGAAGGCGGAAAGGGATGAGACATCCTAGAAATAGGGAGTAGTCATTCACCCTTCACGTTCCCCCCAAGCACGTTCACGAACTCTTTAAGCAAGGCTCTAACTTCATCTACATTGACAGAGGGGGGAGGAGGGAGAGATAGTGAAGCCCTTCTCTTCTCCACCGCTGAGGAAAGGCTTAACGTCCTGCCCGTCTTAAATATCTGCTTCACCTCTTCGACCACTCCCTCAGGGACGTCCCCCCGCTCCACAGCCAAGTTCTTAAAGAACGTGATAAGGTAGGATACCTTAACGTTCATCGGGCATGCTTCCAAGCATGAGTGGCAGCTAAGACAGGACCAGACTCCGTCCTTAAACACGACCTCGTCTTCCAAGCCGAGGAGAGCGTCGCAGACTATACGTCTAGGACTAAAGCTTTCAACTACACGTGCCACCGGACACTTACTAGAGCAAAGCGAACACTGCATACAGTACTTAAGGGAGACACCTCCCTCAGGGAAACAGGAGACGCGATGGCGAAAGGAGCTAATAGACTGCAGCTTCAAAGATGCCACCTCCAAAAGAAAAGAAAAGAGAATGCTTTAAAGTTTTTTCGAAGCATAATCTAAATCTAACGAAAGTATAGGTTAAAACCTGTGGGAATGCCTTTACTAGAAACTTTATATTCACGGAGAGAGTAGGGGAACTAAACTAGTTTTCTGGAGGAATAGGGAGAAAATGGTGATAGAAAGAACAGCCGAAGTAAGTCAAAAAGCCGTGGAAAGGATAAACAAACTTCTCAAAGAAGAAAACTACCCGGGAAACATAGACATACTGCTAATAGACCGGTTTGGAAACCTAGTAGCTCAAAGGATTAGGTACTCAGACATAGAGGAAGCCATGGAAAGCACATTTACGCTAATAGCAAGCTGCAACACAATATCGAAAACCTTTGCTCAAGGCGATGCCACTGAATGCATCATACGCGGGGAGAAAGGGTACATAATAGCAGTTGAGGTAGAGCCAACTATCTTGGTAGCTGCGGGAATACCGGATAGGCAACTAGGCATAATGCTTCAAAGACTAAGAAGCACTGCTAAGAAGATAAAGAAAATAATAGAGGAAGACGCAATGGAAAAAGTTACCGTGTAATCCAATTTAGACATTAAAACTTGGAAGTGCAAGCTTCACCACACACATTTTAATTCTTCCATAGCTAGATGGCAGGGCTTCCCCCCTTTTATCCTTCTGCGCAGCTTCCGCCTTTCTCCTCCTCTAAATGAAACGGCTTCCTTTTCATCGCTTATCTTCTTAGTATTTCTTATTTCTAAAAAGGGAAACACTACGCAGTGATCTCCCTAGTAAATTTTAAAAGTGTGTAGCGTTTTATTTTTCTTCGAGGTGCCGGTAGCTCAGCTTGGGAGAGCGCAGGACTGTGGACTGGCAGGGGCAGGCAGTAAGTGGTAAAGCTGAATCCTGAGGTCGCGGGTTCGACATGGAGGTTTAGCTTCCACGAAAGTCCCGCCCGGCACCCTCATTTTGCTTTTTCACCCCTTTAACATCCAGGGAAACCGTTAAGATTTTATTCTTTCTCTTAGTAGGGTTGTCCCGGCTTACGGGGGTGTTTGGGTCGGTTAAGTATAGGGTTCCACGAGGCTTCAGAGATTTCCCCCCAGAGGTAGCCATACTTAGGAAAAAAGTCATAGAGATCGTCGAGGATGTCTTTGAAAGGTTTGGTTTTGACCCGATCGAGACGCCGGTCATCGAGTATTGGGAGACACTTAAGGGAAAGTATGGTGACGAGGTTGAGTCCAAGCTACTTTACAGGTTTCAGGATCCCTGGAGCGAGGAGTGGTTGGCTTTAAGATATGATTTAACCGTTCCGCTAGCGAGGTTTGTGGCGAGCCACGCTCCCCCCCTACCCTTTAAAAGGTATCATATTGGGCGTGTTTGGAGGCATGAGAGGCCACAGAGGGGAAGGTACAGAGAGTTTTGGCAGTGTGACGCTGACATAGTAGGTTCACCTTACCCTGAAGCAGACGCGGAAGTCATCGATGTGATGTGTGAGGTAATGAAGGCCCTAAGCTATAAGCGTTTCAGGGTGAGACTTAACGACAGGAGGATGCTTAGAGGGGTCTTCGAGGAGGAACTTAGAATATCAAAGTACGGGGACGAGAAAACCCTAGAAGTTTTCAGGGCAATAGACAAGCTTGACAAGATAGGAAGAGAAGGCGTCAGGGAGGAACTCCTGAGGACAGGGTTGAAAGGAGGTGAAGTCCAAAAAATAATGGAAACGGTGGAGGTTTCAGGAGAGCCGGAGGAAACCTTACAGTTCGTTGAGGAACGGTTCGGAGGAAACGAGAACATTAAGGCAGCGCTAAGCCACCTTTCAGGCATACTTGATAACTTAACTCATAAGGGGAAGGTGACCGTGGATCTGAGCATGGTTAGGGGGCTGGACTACTATACGGGCCCCATCTTCGAAACCTACATTGAGGAGCCAAAGATAGGGGCTCTGGCTGGGGGAGGACGCTACGATGACCTAATAGAAAGGTATGGTGGACCGAGAACGCCGTCAACAGGTGTAAGTATTGGAATAGAGAGGGTAATAGATGCAGGGCTTGAGCTCGGAATGTTCAGCCTTAACCAAAAAACGAAAACTAAAGTTTTTGTCGTTAATATGGGATTAGAGCAGCGAGGCTACGCCCGGAAAGTAGCTGAGGAAATTAGGAAAAGCGGATTAACAGTGCAGGTAGACCTTATGAGGAGAAGCTACAGGAAGCAGCTCGAGTACTGTGACAAGAAGGGAATACCATACTTAGTGTTTATAGGAGATAGGGAAACGCAAACGGAAACAGTAACTCTCTACATAAAGAGCACGGGGGAAAGATATGAGGAAATACCCCTCCAACAGGCGGTAGAAGTCATGCTAAGGAAGAGCCGCTAGCACGGAAACATCCTCCGACGGGAGAATCTGGAAAGCTGGCGAATCCACCTTTAATCCACCTTTAAGTAGACATTTCAACCTTGAGTCCTTCTTTGAAGGGTGAAAGGTTTTGGACATTGCTGGAGGCAGAGGTGAAGCAATAAATTTATTTATTTTTCAGTTGAAAGGGTGAAGCGGAGTCACCATTTGATATGCGCGGCGCAAAAGTTTAAAAAATAAACTAGAGATAATTGATCATGAAGAGGATGAGAGAAATGGAGGACCTAAAAGCCCTTAAAAAAGAGCTCTTCAGGTGTATTCACTGTAAGGCGTGCATGTTTTCCTACTCAGGTGAGCCAGACAAGCAAGGTATAGGCGAGTACCAAGGGATGCTCTACGAAGGCATGATTGAGGGGTGTCCTTCAGGAGCCTACAACATGCTCTGGGAAGGCTACCTGAACAGCGGTAGAATGTGGATTCTAAGGGCCATAATGGAAGGAGAACTTGAACCTAATGAGAGCGTAAGAGACCTAATATTTCCGTGTCCGACGTGTGGGAACTGTCAAGCCCAGTGCGAGAACAAGATACCAACCGTTGAGCTGATCGAGGCTGCTAGGGCGGCATGCGTCGAGGCAGGTGTTCCATTGCTACCTAAGCATGCTGCGATGGGCAAGTTCACCGAGGAGCTGAACAACCCCTACGGGGAGAAGCACGAGGAAAGAACGAAGTGGCTTGAGGGCACCGGGATCAAGACGAAGAAAGACGCTAAGATCGCGTATTTCGTGGGTTGCACGGCTTCATACAGGCAAAAGCACGTGGCTAAGGCCACCGCTGAGCTGCTTAATAAGCTCGGTGTTGAATTTGCAGTACTTGAGGAGGAAGTATGCTGTGGCTCACCGCTCTTCAGAACTGGTCAGAGGAAGATCGCTAAGAGGGTTATGGAGGAGAACTTGAAGACTTTTAAAGACTATGACGTGTTGCTGTTCAGCTGTGCAGGATGCTACAGGACCTTCAGGGTGGACTACCCGAAGTTTACCGGGGAGAAGTTGCCATTCACACCCAAGCACACTCTAGAATACGTAGCGGAGCTACTTGACCAAGGTAAACTGGAGTTTAAGAGGGAGTTTAAGAAGAAAGTTACATGGCACGACCCTTGCCACCTGATGAGGCACGTCGCCCTTGACTTAGAGCGTAGAGAGCTGGCTAAAAGCAGCAACTGGTTCGTGGACGAAAGAGAAATTAAAAAGAAGAAGGAAGAATGGTACGAGCTTCCAAGAAAGATCCTCAGGGCTATTCCAGGAGTAGAGCTTGTCGAAATGTACAGGATTAAGGAGGATGCGTGGTGCTGTGGCTCAGGCGGCGGCGTGAAGGCACAATATCCAGACTTAGCTCTTTGGACAGCATTAGAAAGGATTAAAGAGGCAGAGGCTACAGGAGCAGAGGCCATAGTGACGAGCTGCCCATTCTGCATCAGAAACCTAGGTGACGCCGTCGCTGCGGGCGGATCAAAACTTGAAGTCTTAGAGCTACTCGAAATACTCAACGAGATTGTTTAAAAACCCTTAAGACTCCTTTCTTTTTTCTCTTTTTAGAGCCCGCAGCCAACAGATAGGGAAGCCAGTTAGCTTTGTTTTGGGATTAACGTTCGTAAACATTTTTATTTTTTGCCATTAGCTGTTTTTGAAGGTTTTCTCAAAGCAAATGATGTGTTCACTTGCAATTGCAATTATAGCCTTTGAGGTGGTTTGATTGGTGAAAAAGTATAGGATTGCTGTTCTTCCTGGCGACGGAGTTGGACGCGAGGTCATCCCTGAAGCCCTAAAGGTTTTGGATTCGGCTGCGGAGGCTGTGGGAGGCTTAGATTTCGACTACGTAGAGGTTCCATGCGGCGGCAAGTACTACTTGAAGACGGGGTTAGAGTGGCCTGACGACGGGTTTGAAACGTGCAGGGGAGCTGACGCGATACTCTTCGGGGCGGTTGGGTGGCCTAAGGCTGTCTTGCCCAGCGGACAGCTGGCAGGGATAGGCATACTCTTAGACCTCAGGTTTGGGCTGGATCTTTACGCTAACGTTAGGCCGGCGAAACTTTACGATGGGGTTGAGTGCTTCGTTAAGGGTAAAGAGGCGGGGGACGTGGACTTCGTCATCGTCCGGGAGAACACGGAGGGGCTTTACGCTCCCATTAAAGGAAGCCTTGAAAGGGGAGGTAAACGTGAGGTGGCTGTAGACGTCAGGGTTTTAACTAGGAAAGGTTGTGAAAGGGTGATAGACTACGCTTTTAGACTATGCCTTTCGAGGAGGGGGGCGGCCGTCGACGGGAAGCGTAGGGTGACGTGTGTTGATAAGAGCAACGTGCTTGAAGGGTGTAGGTTTTTCAGGAAGGTTTTTGACGAAGTTGCTGAAAAGTATGGAAGCGTTGAGAAAGATTATGTTTACGTTGACGCCATGACCCAGTGGATGATTAGGACGCCGGAAAGGTATGATGTGATCGTTACAACTAACATGTTCGGGGACATCCTCTCAGACCTATCATCCGTGTTGATAGGAGGGATGGGCATGGCTCCCAGCGGCAACGTGGGGGATGAGCACGCAATGTTCGAGCCAGTACATGGCAGCGCACCTGACATAGCTGGCAGGGAGGTGGCGAACCCCATAGGAGCCATCCTCTCGGCTAAGATGATGCTTGAGTGGCTTGCCCAAAAGCACAAGGATGAAGCTTGCAGAAAAGCTGCTGAAGCAATAGAGAGGGGGGTAGCAGACGTACTTGCCGATGGGAAAATTAGGACGCAAGACCTCTGCTATGGAAGATACGCCGACGTTAAGCCCAGCAAGACAAGTGCGGTGGGAGACGCCATAGCCCAAAGGATACGTAAGATGGAAAACTAGCTTATTAATCGTCAGCTCTACCGAGGAGGTTAAACCGAGGGGAACGCCTAACTGCTTGTTAAATTTGGAGGGGCTAATGGGTTCCCGCTTTTCGGCGCTTGGGAAGGTTAACTTTAAATGCTTCCTGTACCTTGAAGTTGTGCTGCACCATTAAACTGTTTAATTTAAGGAAGAGGTTGCAGCACATTTTAGAGTTAAGGAGGGCTGCCTGAATGGGGATGACTATTTCGGAGAAGATCTTGGCGTCCCACTCGGGAAAGGAGAGGGTTGAGCCGGGTGAGATGGTTAATGCTAAGGTTGACGTGGCGATGGTCCACGAGATGCTTGGAAACCCGGCGCCTTGACGGGCTGGGCTAAACTGCGCATAGCAGACATCTACGAGGAACTCGGCGTTGATCGCGTCTGGGATCCGAAGAAGATAGTCGCGTTGATAGACCACTGGACGCCTGCTCCAAGCATAGATGCTGCTGTTATCCATGTAACCTGCAGAAGGTTCGTTGAAAAGTATGGTGTTGAGAACTGGCTTGACATGAGAGAGGGTATATGCCACGTTGTGCTTCCTGAGAAGGGATTTGTTAAACCCGGAGACCTTGTTGTTGGAAGTGATTCCCACACGACGACCTACGGAGCCGTTGGAGCGTTCGCTACGGGGATAGGCGCCACCGACATGGCTATTGTGCTCGCTACGGGTGAACTCTGGTTTAGGGTCCCGTCAACGGTGAAGTTTAACATTACAGGTAAGCTTCAGCCGCTGGTTATGGGCAAGGACATAATCCTTCACATTATAGGTGAGATAGGAGTGGATGGGGCGACCTACAAGGCGATGGAGTTCTCGGGCGAGGTTGTGAGGGAGCTCAGCATGGATGGAAGGTTCACTCTCTGCAACATGGCTGTAGAGGCGGGAGGGAAGGCAGGCATAATAGAGCCGGATGAAAAGACGATAGAGTGGGTTAAGGCAAGGGTCAGCCAGCCGTTCAATCCGGTCATGAACGACACTGACGCAGAATACGAGGAGGTCATAGACGTTGATGTTTCAGGGCTGGAGCCACAGGTGGCTAAGCCGCCAAGCCCCCAGAACACAGTGCCCGTATCGGAAGTGGAGGGGACAAAGATAGACCAAGCCTTCGTCGGGTCATGCACTAACGGTCGGCTTGAAGACCTGAGAGTGGCTGCCAAGATACTTAAAGGCAGGAAGGTCGCAAGAAACGTAAGAGCTATAATAATACCGGCCTCGAAGGAAACCTACCTAGCGGCGATGAGGGAAGGCCTCATAGAAACGTTCTTGGAAGCAGGGTGCGTAGTCTGTAATCCGACGTGTGGCCCCTGCATAGGCGCCCACCTAGGACTTCTAGCACCAGGGGAAGTGTGCATATCATCATCCAACCGTAACTTCGTTGGAAGAATGGGAAGCAAGGACGCATGGATCTATCTTGCATCGCCAGCAACGGTAGCTGCATCAGCAGTAACAGGCGAAATAACAGACCCACGTAGCCTTGTCTAACCAGCAGGGGGCGGGAAGGCGGGGGACCCATCGCTTCACCAGCGTAGAGGCAGAGTTTCACCTTACCTTCGAGCTGGCGGACATGGGGGGAAAAAGGAGGGGTTTAGGAGGCTGCTTTTACTTATTCCTCTATTATGGCTACCGCCCTGCACCAGCCTGCTGAGCCACCCTTCACCTTCACCGGGAAGCATGCAACCTTGAAGCCGTATGGCTTCTTTAGGGTGTCGTAGAGGTAATCTAGGTTTGCCAGCTTCTCTATGTGAAGGTAGGTTTTCTCTCTGCCCACGTAGTGGGCTTCCCATATTATGCTTGGGTCTCCCGTCTTTTCGTAGTCAGCTTTTATAGCCCAGAATGGCCTATCCCATCCCCAAGCGTCAATCCCAACAACTCTGACTCCTTGCTCTATGAGCCATAGAGTGGCCTCCCTAGTCATTCCGCATCCAGCGTTTAAGTACTCCTGTTTACCCCATAACTTGTCTGCACCCGTCATTATCATCACTATGTCTCCTGGCTTAATCTTATAATTTATCTTTTCAAGTGCTTCCTTTAGGTCCTCAACTGTTATCCCGGAACCCTGCGGCTTATGCCTCATGTCTAGTATGACGCCGTCGCCGTAACACCATTCTAAGGGGATCTCGTCGATCGTCTTTGCAGGCTTCCCCTCGCTTGTCGGGGCGTAGTGCCAGGGAGCATCCAAGTGGGTGCCGTGGTGGGTTGAAAGTTTATTGATCGTGTCGTCAGCCCACCCCAACCCGTCTGGCAGATCCTCTTCCTTGCACCCGAAGACGGAGCTCATCAATTTCGCGCCTTCCTTATGGTCTCGGTGGATAACTTCAGGCGGGAAAAACTCGCTTGGAACGGACTCTATGGGAACACTTAAGTCTACTATTCGAACCCTACCCAAGAAGAATCCCTCCAAGCATCATTGTATAGTTTTTTAACTAGAAACATGTAAATTCTTTTTCCTTAGGAAAAAAGGAGGCTCGCTTACCCGATGATGAAGGCGTCCTAGAGAGGACACGCTCCTTCGCCGCGAAAAGGCTTTAGAGTTAAATGTGGAATAAGATTGTTGAAGGTGGTGAATTGTTTGAGTGAAAGTGAAGCCTTCAGGTTTGTTGAGAAGTTTAAGGATGAGGGTGTCCGCCTTCTCAAAGATCTGATTAAAATCAACACCGTCGTTCCTCCAGGCAACAACTACGAGGAGATGGTTGACTTTCTTGAGCCGATCTTTTCAGAGTTAGGCTTTGAAACGGAGAGGGTTGTCGTCCCGGAGGAGAAGGTTAGGGAGATCCCTTTCCCCCTAGAGGGTCCACGGGTGAACCTTGTAGCGAGGAGAGGGAAGGGTAAGCCTCCATTAACGCTTTACGCCCACATGGACGTTGTACCCGTGGAGGAGGAGTGGAGTGTTCCCCCGTTCGAAGGCGTGGTCAAGAATGGCAGGATCTACGGGCGTGGGGCAGCTGACATGAAGGGGTTCATAGCAACAGTCCTCCTTGCCCTCAAGGTGATCCATGAACTTGGATTGGAACCAAATTACGACTTGACGTGTGTGATGTGCACGGATGAGGAGATAGGTGTCTACCCGGGAGTATACTACTTAGCAGATAAAGGGCACATTAAAGGGGACGTCATATGCGGTGAGGCGGCTCACGGGATAATAGGTATAGGAACAGCGGGAGCTGTCCAGTTCAAGGTTACAGTTAAGGGGAAGTCCGCTCACACCATGATGTTCTTCGCGGCGGTCAACGCTGTGGAGAACACGGTTCCAATACTTGAAGAGCTGCTGAAGCTTAAGGAAAAGGTCATGGAGAGGAGGTCAGAGGTCCCAAGCATACCCACACCACTCGGCGACAAAATGATGCCCTTATTCTCCATTAACATAATATCTGGTGGAGTTAAGGAAAACGTTATTCCAAGCGAGTGCAGGTTCGCCGTCGACCGCCGATATATACCGGAGGAGGACGAGGAGGAGGTCATATCCGAGTTTATGGACGCCATAGAGGCTGGAAAGGCGAGGAGTAAAGCCCTATCGGTGGAAGTAAACGTCATAAGGTCATACAAGCCGTTTAAGACGACGACTGATAATCCGATCGTCAAGAAGCTGGCGGCGGCGGTGAAGCACGTAACAGGAAATGACCCGCTGTTCATTGGAGCGTCAGGATCAACAGACATGGGGTATGTCGCAGAGAAAGGACATAACATAGCGATAATGGGTGTAGGAGACCTCATGTCCAACTTCCACGGGGCAGACGAAAGCATAAAGATAGAAGACATGCTCAACTATGCCAAAGAGCTGATTCACCTACTCTGCTTCCAAGAAGAGCAATCCACGTAAAAAATAGAGAAAGTTGGTGTTTCTAGAGAGTAATGTTTAGATACTGCATGATTTGAGGCGCCAGGAGTCCGAGAAGGCCTCCTGATTCAGCTTGCCATGAGAAGGTGAGGTAAGCTATCAGCGCTATGCATGCGCCACAGAGCACAATGTTAACCGCATGGTTGTCGTAGCGCAGCTTAGCAAGGCGCAGGTCTCGCTCGTGATCCCATAGGAATGCTCTGAGACTTTCCTGCTTCCGGGGGAGGATGTAAGGCAGCGTCCTCACCCCGGTCGGATTTGCCCCCCATCAAGGTTTAGGCTGTCCGCTAGCCAGTGTGAGAAGACTGCTGCGGCTGCGATAGCGAAGTATTGAGGGACGAAGTAGCCTATCAGGAGTGGCAGCCAGATAAGTGTTAGAATACTGTGGAGCAACCCTGACCTGTGCATCACCCTTTCTCTTTTCAGAAGCTGATCTAAGTCGGGTATGATTCCGAAGAAGCCGCCCGCGGCAAGTGCTGGGACGGCGCCTGATAGGGCAAGCTGAACCTGCCACGTGGAGCTGTACCTTGAAAGATCCATCAGTGTTTGCAGCTGGGAGAGCAGTGAGCCTTTAAGCTCAGGCGATACGAAGGATATCACGAGAGCTGCTGCGGCTGCTCCCAATATAATGTGCGTGTACTTCTGCATTTCAACCTCCTCCTTTCAGCGCTTTCCTGGCTTCCTCCTGCCACTTCTCAATTTGCTCAGGGGAGATGCCTTTTATCTCGTCGCCTAACTTCTTGGGGTCCGCGGCGAGAAGGTCGGCAACCCTCTTCACACCATACTTTCTGAGTTTCCTAGCGTATCCTGCCCCTATCCCCTTAATTATCTCTACGGGCGAGCTCTCCGTAACCTTTCCCTTCGCCACGGGTTCACCAAGCCCAAGCACGGTGCCTATCGCTGCGAGGAAAAGTGCCAGTCCGATGCACGCAAAATACACCAACAGATGAGAAAGCTCGAAGATCATTCTCCTTCAACCCCGCTCTTCTCTAACCATTTCTTTTCTCCTAAATTAAATTTTTTAGAGAAGAATTAATTTGAAGCTGCATCTTAGCACCTTACAACATATAGGAGAAAAGTTCCTCCATGGAAAAAAGCGAACACCACGGTAAGCGGTTTTTAGCATTAAACTTCTAGAGGAGGCGTTAACGTCAGTGTCCGACTCCTCTAAAGGCACATTATCCATTAAAATTTTCCTGTAATAGTTGGGGTTCTCTGGGTAGTTGAGCAGTAACCTCTCAGTAAGGCTTCTTGAAAGTTAGAGAGGTAGGCAGTCTACCACCTATGGTTAAGTCATGAAAGGAGGAAAACGGGAAAGGCCTCCTTCTACTTCAGAACAAAGTATAGTTGACGTTTACTCCCCCAAGACGGGGCTTTAACTCGTCTCTTTAAAAACGGGAAAATATGGGTGTAGGAAGCTAGTGGGAGGGGAAGGGGTTCACGCCTGATAGGCTTTTATAGGTAAATGTGGAGATTTTGGTCTGTCAAGCGTTTCCCCATCATCGAGGCGTACGCCTCTAATGGGGATTTCGGGGTAACCCCCGGAGCCCTGCATCCGAAGGTTCCGCCCTAGGCCACCCTGTGACCAGACCAGCGCTCACAAACACTCACCAAATATTTAACTGTTTCGCAAGGCAGGGTGCCCCCAGCCTTACTGTTGTACTTCCTGGATCATTTGCTTTGCCGCTGTAACAAACTTGTCCGCTTCAGCGCAGTCCACGTTGACCATTTGCAGCCTCTGCGGGTTCACTCCAAGCTGGCTTAGCATCGCCCTGAGGAGCGCCACCCTGGCACCAGCGACTTTCGCCCCCCTGCTGAAGTGGCATCTCTCCTCGAAGCAGCCTACTATCATTATCCCGTCAACGCCGTTGGCCAGCGCCCTTAGTATTTCCTGCGGGTCTACTACTGCGGTGCAGGGGACACCGATCACCTTAACGTTGGCCGGGTACTCCATTCCCAGCATGCCAGCGTAATCTATCGCGGAGTAACCGCACTCGTAACATGCTATTACTACAATGTTAGGCTTCACCCCATCCGCCGAAACACCCTCAATGGATGCCATTATCTGCTCGTCTGTGTGATTCCTCAACTGTATGGACTCCGTGGGGCAGGCTCCAGCGCAGAGTCCACACCCGAAGCACTTGGCCTCCGTTACGACCGCAGACTTATCCTCCTCAACCGTTATAGCGTTGAATGGGCACGCCCACTGGCACACTTGGCATTTGCCGCAGGTGTCCTCGTTCACTACGGCTGTGAGAAGAGGCTTCTCTATACTTCCCTTCTTCATGAGGCGAGCAGCCATAATGGCTGCAGACGAGGCGTGGGTTATGCTGTAAGGTATATCCATTGGGGTCATTGCTGCCCCAGCAACGAATATGCCCGCGACGTTTGTTTCCGCCGGTCTGACCTTCCTGTCGAGCGCCTCGACGTACCCGTCTGGCCCAAGCTTGACGCCGAGGATCCTTGCGAGTTCCTGTGTTCCTCTTGACGGAACCATTGCCATTGAGAGGGCCACCATGTCCGCCTCTACTCTATTATACTCCCCTGCTAGTGTGTTTTCCACGTCTACGATGAGCTTTCCGTTCTCTCCAGGGACAACCGATGCGGGCTTTCCCCTTATGAAGGTGACGCCTAACTCCCTCGCCTCCCTGTAGTACTCCTCATACCTTGACCCCACAGGCCTAATGTCCATGTAGGCTATGACCACGTCTACCTCAGGGAACCTCTTCTTAATCATGACAGCGTGCTTCAAAGCTATCATACAGCAAATGTTAGAGCAATAGAAGTTGTGGTTTTCATCCCTCGAGCCGGCGCACTGTATCATCACTATTCTCTCGACCGGGCGCCCGTCAGACACCCTTAATAACCTTCCTCCGGTGGGGCCGGTGATGTCGAGCAGCCTCGCAAGGTCGACTTGGGTGACGACGTCTGGCAGCTTACCGTATCCGTATTCCGTCAGCCTCCGCGGGTCATACTCTTCGAAGCCGGTCGCAACGATTATAGTCCCAGCGTTAATTGTGAGGGTTTCCTCCTTCTCGTCAAGGTTTATGGCGTTGACAGGGCATGCTTCAACGCACTTGCCGCATTCCTTAAACTTGCAGTTCTCAGGGTCTATCACATATATTGGCGGTATGGCCTGAGGGAAGGGGAGGTATATCGCCTTCCTCTCGCTCAAGCCGAGGTTGAACTCGTCCGGGACGCTCACGGGGCAGACCTCGGCGCACGCCCCACAATTAATGCAGGCATCACTCACGTACCTTGGCTTCTTCTTGACAATGACATTAAAGTTGCCGACCTCTCCCATAACGTCGACCACTTCAGCGTTTGTCAACACTTGTATCCTTGGGTCGACCTCTATCGCAGACCTGTAAATGCACTTCCTCGTCGAGTCACCGCCTAAGGCGGGACAGGCGGTTGTTCGGACGCAGAGCGAGCAATCATTCGTTGGGAAAACAGTTCCCAGCTTAAGACATAAACCTCCAAGTGTAGGCTGCCTTTCCACTATGGTTACGTCAAATCCTAGCTCAGCTAGCTCCTGAGCAGCCGTTATTCCACTGATCCCTCCACCTATCACGAGCGCCCTCTGCGTGATGGGAACAGACTTAACCGGCACGTCATCAAGCTTCTCAGCCCTGCTGGCTGCAGCGTTTATAAGCGCCTTCGCCTTCTCAGTCGCCTCCATCGGATGGCTTGGATGAGCCCACGCACACTGCTCCCTTATATTAGCAACCACGAGGTTGTACCTACTCAGCCCGGCCGCCTCAACGCTTCTCGCCAGCTCCTCCCCTTTAACCTTAGGGGAGCAGGCGGCGACTACAACCCTGTCAACACCTTCCTCCTTAATCTTCGCCTCAAGCTCCCTAAGGCCCTGTTCACCGCAGAGGTCACTGTGCCTTGCAACAAAAGCAAATCTCCCACTCTTCTCAGCCCACGAGGCCACATCGTCAAAATTTACGGTCTTAGCCAAGGTTCCCCCGCAGTCGCAGATGAAAAGCCCAATCCTAGCCAAACGTCTCCCCCCTTTCATGTTCCTCCGTTAAGCTTCACCATTAACGGGTCAACCTTCGTCCGGTTAAACTTGAGCTCCAACTCCTCCGGGGTCAGCCCCATGGCTAGCCCTAACAGCTGGGTGTAGAAGAGTACCGGTACATTATAGTTTTTCCCGTACGTTTTATTGATCATCATCTGCCTTACGTCGTACTGTCTGAAGCAAACAGGACATACTACGGCCATGCAGTCAGCCTTAGCCTGCGTCACGTAGTGAAGCTTCTCCATCACCATCTTAACGTTCGCCTCTTCGTCTAAGTTGCCGACACCGCACCCGCAGCAAAGGAACTTCCTGAAGTAGTCCACGCTCTCGGCACCCGTCGCCTCAACCAAAGCGTCCAGTAGGACCGGGTTGAAGGGGTCATCCACCTGAAGCAGGTAGCTCGGTCTTAGAAGATGGCATCCATAATGCGCCGCCACCTTCACGCCCTTAAGCGGCCTCTCAACATAGCCCCTAAGCTTTGCCGGTCCAACGTCCTCGTACAGGACTTGGATGAAATGTTTTACCTCGACTCTGCCCTTATACTCTCTTCCGACCTTCGACAGCGCCTCTTCAACTCTACCCCTCAGCTTGGCGTCGTGCTCCAGAAGTATCTTCGCCTCCTTAAGGGTTTCGAAGCAGCCGTTGCAGAAGGCAACGATGTCCAGCCCCGCCTCCTCAGCCACGCAAAGGTTTCTAGCTGCCAGCGTTACCCAAGTGGTGATGTCCAGCCCCGGAATACCTATGGGTTCAGGGCAACACGAGAAGCCTTCAATGTCTTTCACTTCAACGTCGAGTTTACCGAACACCTTCCTTATCGAAACCTCAATGTGCGGTAAAAGGTTTGGGATCACACATCCCAGAAACATTGCATAAGCGTTACTCGCCACCGCCACTCTCCTCCTTACCAGCTTTACCTTCCTTAGCCATCACTTCGATGAACCCAAGATGCTCAAGTAGAGCCTTAATCTCCGCGGGGTCAGCGGTTTTAATCTCAGGGAGGCCCATCTTAGCTCTTCTGGAAAGCGTCGCCTTGGACGGTGCGTTCACAAGCCCGGTCTCAACTAAAACCCGCGTCTCGGCTTTCAAATGCTCTGGAAAATTGCCTTCCCTAGTGGCAAGGTTCCTTAACACGGTCAAGAGCTCGCTTACCCTAACCCCTTGCGGGCAAACCTCCGTGCAGTTGTGGCACACGGTGCAAAGCCAGATGTTCGGATCATGGATTACCTCTTTCCGTCCTGTGAGGATGCTTTCTATGAGCTTCCTCGGGTTATACTTGGAGTTGTAACGGAAAACCGGGCACGCCCCGCTGCAGGTTGCACACTGGTAACAGTAGTTCACCGTTTCTCCTTCCATGTGGAGCTCTGCCATCTCCTTTCTAAAGTAGGAGCTTATCTCATAGTAGGCTTCCACCTTGGACGTCCTCCATTAAAAATTGTAAGCGGGGGAGAGGAAAGCCTCGCCCGGTGGTTACAAAGTGTGGATATTTTAAAAACTTTTACTCTTACCGTTACCTGCAACCTTCCTGCTGCCTTTTAATAACCAGAGCTCCGTATCCTCCTTTCTTAGCTTTCTCTCTCTTTTTAACCTTTCAGGCGTCCTTCCGGGCATCATTTTCTAGCTTTCAGCACGGTGCTTACTGGTGATAGCTCCTAGAGCACACGTTTCCCCGGCTTCTATGGCTGATTCTTCCATCCGGTTTTTTAGTGTCCATAGGTAGGGTTCACGCGGTATCTTACTGTCAGTCATCTCGCTTGGGTGTCACCTTTCTTCCATCCGGCATGGCGCACTTAAGGACGAGGAGAGTAGTGCTGAGAGTGGATGGAAAACCTTAAAGCTGTTTAAACACCATTTTTCATTATCTTACTGCCCCTAAAATGTTGAAGGTTGTTCCATTCCCTTGGGGGCATTGTCTGCCTTCACCTGCGGTCTTCGCCTCACACGCTAGGTTTTGGTTCGCTGACGGACGTTTGGGCTGGAAAATGGCTTCCGCCGCCAATCCGTCACGGAACGGCGTTGCGGCTGAAACATGAACTACTTCCCGCCGTCACTCCTAGGAATTACGGCTGGCCTCCGCTGAGGGGTGGAATTATGAATGCTAGGTTTAAGGTGTTTGATTTAAGCCATGTGATAGAGGAGGGGATGCCTGTTTACCCGGGAGACGTTCCTCCCGAGATATCTGCCGTTACAAGTGTTAAGGAGAAAGGGTATAGGATTTCAAGGCTGGTTTTGGGTTCCCATACGGGGACCCATGTGGATGCACCCGCACACTTCATTGAGAGTGGGGAGGGAATCGACCAAGTTAGCCTTAACAGGCTTGTAGGGTGGGCTTTCGTCGCCGACTTGTCCTACGTGGAGGTTGGGAAAGGGATAGAAAGGGAAGATCTAGAGCATTACGACCGTGACGTTAGAGAGGGAGACATTCTCCTCGTGTATACTGGAATGGAGAACCTGTGGGGTCAAGAAGAGTTTCTAACTAACTATACTCATCTGACGCTTAGCGCTGCCGAATGGATATTAGAAAAGAAGGTTAAAGCTGTCGGGTTTGACTGGATGTCCGTGGAGCGCTACGGGGGGAGTGGAGAAGTCCACCGTAGGCTTCTATCAGAGGGGGTGATGATCATTGAGAGCCTCACGGGCTTGGGTGCTATTAGGGGTGAACGTGTCTTCTTTGTGCTAGCCCCTCTTAAGGTTAAGGGATGTGACGGGGGGCCTGCACGCGCAATCGCGGTGAAGTTTGAGGGTTAACCTCGTAAGAGCGGCGGCCTTCTTTGAAGTGTAAGCTGGCCTTGGGCACGCCGGCAGAGGGCGAGGGGCATGTTAAAAGTGTTCATTCACGTTTTCTTTAGATTCTGTGGTGGCTGCCTGCTTGAAAATAATTTAAATAAGTTGTTTTGGTAGAGAGAATTTAAGGGGAGTTCCTGGTGGGGGTTGGGTGATTAAGAGGTTTTTTGAAAGTGTTTTAGCTTCTAAAACGGTGCCCCCCGGCTTTCGGGAGGAGGATGTTTTAGGAGTTATTCTTCTTTTAGGGAGGTCGGATGGGCCAGTAGGGCGTTACACGGTTAAGAGGAAGCTTGGCTTAGGGGAAGCTACAGCTAAAACTTTGCTTCGCAGGCTTCATGGGCTTGGTATTGTTAGGCCTGCCGGCAGGAGGGGACACGTTCTGACGGAGGAGGGAAAGACGATAGTTGATATAGTTGAGGGGTACATCGCAGAGTTTAAGAGGGTTCCTAGAAGCGACTTTTCGCTTGGAGAGTGCGACTACGGGATTAGATTTAGGGGTTTGTCTCATTTGGTTTCTACAGGGTTAGACCAGAGAGATCAGGCTGTAGCGATGGGCGCCGACGGGGCGACGACGATCATCGTTAGGGAGGGAAGGTTTCTGGTTCCCTCTGTTAAGGAGTTAGAGGGGGAAGAGGAGGAGTTTATACGGCGTCATTTCAACTTGGAGGAGGGAGACGTGGTGGTGATCGTTTCCGGGAGGGACTGCCTTTCAGCCTTTAAGGCCGGATTAGCTGTCGCGGCAAACCTCATTAAAAAGGTAGAGGGCGGGAGAAATTAAAGGAGAATTAAGAAGAAATATCGGCGAGAAGGGAACAAAAGGAAGTTGAATAAACTTGACGTTTATATGTAAAGGCCGTTGCAATCGTGGTCGCGTTTCTTACTCCACGCATTCTGCCATTTTCTGATGAAGCTTGCTGTTTCCTCTATTAGCTCGTAAACTTCGTCTGTTTCTCCGTTAGCTATGGCTTCCTGAACGCTCCTCAGAATTTCCCTTTCCTCTTTCTCCCTGAGCTTTTCGGTTACGGCTTCCCTAAAAAGCCGAACGGCTTTGGGCTCTTTTATCAGGAGGGAGAGGTACTTGTTTATTAACTCATCAAACTTCCCATCGGCGCTTAACGTTTGAATCGCCTCGAGAAGGGAGAGGAAGGCTATGTCAAACTCGTCTATGTCAAGCTCCAAGTTAACGTTTTCAAGTTCTTCAACCAGTTCCTCATAGCTCGAGAAGAAGATCCAGAAGAGGTTGCGCAACTCGTTAAGTACGGTGCTTAAGCACATACATGAACCCTCGAACCGTTTCTATACCCTTTAGAGGCAAGCAAACTATAAAAAATTATCACCAAAAAACTTAAAAAACGTTTTATTTCAAACCTTGAAAAGTCTATTATACGTTAAGAAGAGAAATGAAGAAGGCGTCATGCTAAAGGGTATCCCCTTCTCTTTACAAGGGTCAACATTAAAGTAACGACTGTGAATCAGCGTAGCTATGTTTCCTCATCAGCCACCTAAAAACCTCTCTTAGAGAGAAATTAGGACTAAGAGAGAGATGAGAAATTTGATGAGAGCATAGAGCATGGTCTTTTTTGAGGTTTCAGGTGGGGGATTTTAGGGAAGGTTTCAGGTTTTTCTTTGGAGTTTAGTCAAGTGTTTTAAGTAGTTTATGTATTCTGACGTTTTCAGCTTGCTTTCCCCTCTTTTCCTAGCTTGAAAGGTGTATGGTGTTTCTACCAGCTTTTGGAAACGTGCTTTGGCTATTATTTCCAGTAGAATTTTGAATCCTTCAGGGTTGAGTTCCAGCCCGTCTAGGATGCTTCTCTTGAATGCGAAGAACCCTGAGAGGGGGTCCTTCACCCTTCCAGCCTTTGGAACCAGCATTCTGGCTAAGAGTGTCGCCGTCTTTGAGACCAGCCTCCTCCACTTAGACCAGCCCTCAACGCGCCCCCCTTCAACGTACCTGCTCGCCACGACCAAGTCGGCTCCTCCCTCAATCTCCCTGAGCATATGGGGGAGAACCTCTGGCGGGTGCTGGAGGTCAGCGTCCATCACAGCCACCACGTCCCCCCTGGCTGCCCTGATCCCATCAACAACCGCTGACGCGAGGCCCAGCTTTCCAGACCTGTGAATAACTCTAATGTTCCCGTACTTCTCAGCCAACTCCTCGGCAAGCTCGCCCGTTCCGTCAGGGCTTCCATCGTCGACAACAATCAGCTCGTATGGAAAACTACTTAGAGCCCGTCTAAGGCGAGACACCAACTCTCCTAAATTATCCCTCTCATTATAAGTCGGAACCACAACCGAAATGAACATTAAGGACACCCTTTGAGACCCTAACATAACTACAAAACACCAACCTCCTTTTAAACCTTGCAGACGGCTAAAAAGGATTAGTGTTGAGAGCTACTTAAGGTTCCTGCGCCGTTGATTCGGTTTCTACTCACGTGTTTACCGTCAGGCTGAATGTAGGCTAGGTTAAGTTTGAACCTTAGAGTATGTTAGCGTCCTTTTACCTTGCTTGGTTCCGCTTTGTCCATTTTCTGGATGACTTTGATAAATGCTGATGCTACCGGGTTTAGCTGGTCGGCTGCTACCTTGTCTATGGTGTCGCAAGGGTCAAAAAGGTATTCTGGGCCTGATATGTAGCTGTAGATGGGGTATCCTGACCTGTAAAAGGCGTTCGCATCGGTTGGAACGCCCAGCGGAGTATTACCGGGGAGAATTATTAGTCGTCGTAGGTCGTGCCTTTTCACCTCATCGGCTAGTATACTGGCCATTTCACGTGCTATTTCATTGCTCCCCCCATGGACAAATACGCTTCTTGGCTCGGGCATACCCGTATCAACCCATTCCCCATCTTTAACATCAAAGTCCTTTGCTATGTGTTCAATGCACACGTCTAGCATGAGCTTTGAAGTTATATCTGGATTGCCCTCTATGAATGTGGCATCCCCCCTTGCCGGTCCACCAAAGTGTGAACTAGTGAAGAGGAAAACGATTGTTTTATTCCTTTCAGATCTTGGAGTTTTAGCCATGTATTCGGCTACAGCTAAAACCTCGGCTACTCCTGATGCATCCTCGACGGCGCTGCTCCATGGCCCGTCATGGTGGGAATGTACAACTATTACGTCGTCGCCTCCACCGGGTAAACGGGCGATAACGTTATGCGTAGTCGACGGCTCAACAGACCCGGTTAATGTTAAATGCGCCCTAGCTTTCCCTCCTCCTTCTTTAACGAGTTCTACTAGCCGGGTTCCGTGAGCCTTGTTAACCCAGAGGCCAGGGATCCATCCAGGTATCTTTCCGGGTAAACCTATGTGAGAGAGGAACCAGTCTGGAAGATCATGGCATAATGGGCCAAAGTAAGGTATGTATATTCTATCCTCATTTGTCGGGTAGTCCGCGAGGACTCCTACTACCGCCGCCGCCCGGTGTAGGCATGCCAGCCTGTACGCCCGCCACCAGTTAGGATATATCCACGTTGCTGGATGAGCGAAGTCACTTAGGGTTCCTGCGGGATCCCAAACAAAGTATCCCATGTTTCCTAAGGCTTCTATTCTTAGCAGGGGGAAGTGCACGTCGACTAAAACTATTTTTCCTTTAACGTCTACTGCTTCGAAATCTTCATCTGATCCATCGCCCACGTAAACCATGTCGGTGTCTATTCCTTCTGAACCTGTAAAAGCAGTGTTCGGAGTGTAAAAGCAGGGCACTTCCTCCCCGCTAACAGTTAATCCCCACTTATCGGCCTCCCAGCGGGATATTTGGTAGGGTTGCTTCTCCACGTCGGTTATGCCGAACTCTTCAAGCTTTCTTACAATGTAATCTTCAGCCTTGCAGTCTGCCTGCGTGCCGGGTCTTCGATAGCCAAACGAGAAGATCTCCCTTATCCACCCTAATATCTCATCGTTGGGGGCTACGTCTCCCTCCCTGCTCATCCCACCACCTCTAATAGTTAAATAACCGAAGAAAAATTTAAGCATTTTTTGAAGGGAAAAGGAGGCGTCGGTTTCTTACAGCTGCCATCTTCTTGGAAGACTTTTTCAAAAGGTTTTTATATTTTCTGGTTTTTGGGGGGTTTGTACTTTTACGGCACGGTGAGCGGGTTGGAGATACTTGAGTTAATCAGGAAGGGACTCAGGGTACGCGGTTTCATTTACGTCACACTCGGAAACATCGCCAACGCGGGGCTAGGCTTCCTTTTCTTCTTCATCGTGGCACGAATTTTAGACGTAAGTAGTTACGGAGTCATAAGCTACAATGTTTCGACAGGGTTTCTCGGAGCCACGCTTGCGATTTTCGGGTTAAGAACCGCTGTCATCACGTTTTACCCTAAAGAGAGGAATATTGTGCTTGTTAGGCAAGCCGCAACGTTCACCTTCCTAACAGATGCTGTTGGGATCATTATCATACTGGCATGTGTGCTATTTTTCAATGCACCCCTTGAGTTTGCAATGCTAATACTTCTTGGAAGTACAGCTTTCATGATGGCCACAGCGATCGCCTTAGGTGAGCAGAGGTACGGGCAGTATGCCCGCCTCATGATAGGCATGAGGATTGGACAGTGCGCCCTCTTAGGCATAACCTACCTTTTCATTGCTTTTACAGGGTGGTTTCTGCTATGGATTAGGGAAATTGTCCTCCTGGCTTATAGTATTCCCTACATTGCAGCTGGTTACAGGTATTTCAAGTTTATCAGGTTTAATTTTTCCTTTAGCGAGATCTATGCTAAGTGGCGTTTCTGCCTCCCCGCGGCTGCATCAAGCATTATGACTGCGTCTGTTGGAAGCTTGGACAAGGTGATCATAGGAGCGCTTTTCGGGATGTTCGCGCTAGGAAACTACCATCTAGCTTTTCAGTTTCTAACGGGATTCACCATTCTGCCCGTAAGCCTGCTGAGTTTCCTTTTACCTGAGAAGTCTGGAGGGGCAAAGAGAAGGGAGGTGGAAATCCTCGGCATAGCGGCTGCAGCATTGATAAGCGCTGCAGGCTTCCTCTTAGCCCCATACCTCATCAAATGGTTCTTCAGAGGGTTTGAGGGAAGCGTAAGTGCCATTCAAGCTCTTAGTCTGGCTGTTGTCCCAGCCAGCGTGGCAAACATCAGGATAAGCACGCTTTTCAGCGAGGAGAGAGCGGATCTTGCGATGGCAAGCTACCTAGCCATGTTTGGAGTATACCTTTCAGGAATAATTCTTCTTGGGGGGAGCATGCAGGCTTTAGGCTTCGCGATATCGTACACCATCGGGCAAGCCGTCTTAGCTGTGGCAACCGTGTTATTCTCGTCTGAGTCGTGGAAAAGGTGGAGGGCAAGCAGGAGAAAGAACGCTTCCGGAGAAGGCACGACACCAAACTGAAGATTTATTTTACTTCGGTCCTTCCAGCCTGTTCCGGAGGGTGCCTATTTTTTCTATGTATGCTTCCATCACGTCTCCCGGCTTTAGGAGCTTCGGCTTCGGCTTCGCGTAGAAGCCGACTCCGGCAGGGGTTCCAGTAGCTATCACGTCTCCCGGCTCAAGCGTCATCACGTCAGATACGAAGGAAACGAGGTATGGTACCTTAAAGATCATGTTTGCTGTGGAGCTGTTCTGCCTCACCTCCCCGTTAACCCTCATCTGCATTTTTAGACGGTGAGGGTCTGGGATCTCGTCTTTAAGTGTGAGGTACGGCCCCATTGGCGCGAACGTGTCGAAGCTTTTCCCTCTGAACCATTGTCCATCCCTAAACTGGATGTCCCTCGCTGAAACATCATTGAAGACCGTGTAGCCTGCGACGTAGTCGTAGGCTTCCTCCTCCGGTATCTCCCTACCCTTTCGGCCGATTATTACTGCCAGCTCGACCTCATAGTCAACCTTACGGGAAATTTTGGGGTAAATTACTGGTTCGTCGTGTCCAATTACCGCGGTAGGCGGCTTCGAGAACAAAATAGGGTTCTCTGGAGGAGTCAAGCCGGCTTCTTCGGCATGATCCGAGTAGTTTAATCCAAGACACACTATTTTGCTAGGTCTTGGGATAGGAGCCTTCAACTTAACGTCATTAAGGCTGTAGAGCAAGCCTTTGGCTCCGACCTTCCCCATCCGAAGATCTACTCTAACCGATTCAACAACCCTCCTCGCAGCCTCTAAACACTCCTCGCCAGACGATAGAAAGGAGATCATATCTGATGGAGGCTTAACTCCAGCTGCCTCATCCTCGTAAACCTGGAAGGCAGTGGGGATATCTAGTATCAACTCGTTTTCAACTAGTACGCCTAGTCTCAGATCGGCTCCCACCGAGAAGCTGACCAGCTTCACGTAAAGCACCCCTTCATCTGGTAAGAGAGCCCTTAAGCCTCTAAGCGTGGAGTCTCCGAGGATTCCTAGAAGATTATTGCTCTCATTTTTAAAAAATTGATTGCATTTACCTTGCCATCAATAAGTTTATGATGCAGGAGGATTGAATGCCGCGCTTAAGTGTGTCATTAGCGTGAAGAAATAACGGAATATTTATATGTGTGTTTTCTACGTGATTATTTGCCAAAAGAAAAACGATTTGCCTTCTTCTGGGGAGATGGGACTACGTCTTTGGCTACCCAACATATCAGTGTTCCGTGATCCGGTGGTCCCCCGCCTTGGGGGTTGGGTAGCCGACAGAAGGTTTCCTTGTTTTAAACGTTTTCGCCACATGGATCCATGCTACTTTTTGGCATTGACTGTTTCCTCCCCACTTCCTGAAATTTGGAAGATTTTCGATAAAAAAAGAAAGGGGGTGGTGAGATGGTTGCAGTCCCTAGAGGGCATCACATTATAAGTGAGGTCTTCGCTGACCCCGAGGTGTTAGATGATTTAGAGTTCCTGAAGGATACGTTTTTGACTGCTGCGGAAATAGCCGGGCTTCAGATACTCGACGTGAAGTTCCATAAGTTTGAGCCTATGGGGGTTAGCGGCATACTTCTAATATCGGAGTCGCATGTTTCAATTCACACGTGGCCAGAGGACGGATACGCGGCCATAGACATATTCACGTGTGGCGACGTTAGAAAGTGCTGGGAAGCCTACCAATACATAATCTCAAGGATAAACGCAAGGCATCATATTGAAATAGAGATTAAGAGAGGACTCTTAGATGAGTCCTGACTACTTGCCTGGGCTACGCCTACGCGTAGCTCAGAGCTCCAAGTGCATGTGCAGCACCCTACCCTACTTTTTTAATGATTTTCCTTGATGCTGGGGGGTGGTTATAGGTGATAGTGGATGAAAGGTTCCTTAGCGAGCTCGTAGCGTTCTGTAGGAGTAAAGTTCCATCTGACCCCAACTTGACCGTTTACGAGGCGGCGAGGCTCCTACGCCAGCTTGAGGACGGGGTTGCTATAAGTGATATTTCATGTAAGATGATGGTGTCCTCGGTCATGGCCGCGTTAGGATTCCTTTACTATAAGGGTGTGTTAAATGTTAACAGGGAGGAGTGTACCGTCAGCACCCCAGAGATAGAGTGGAATGTTAAGTCATTCATTGAACTTGAAATAAAGGGGGTAAGCAGGCTTCTCCCTCAAAGAGAGGCGATAAGTAGGCTTTTAAGAAAGAGGGATGTGGAAATCATATTTGAGTTCTCTCAGCTTCCAATAAACGTTGAAAGCTTGATGAGAAAGTTCGCATTAATGCAGTCGTTTCAAGACATTGACGGGAAAGACGTTATTTTCATAGGTGACGACGATTTTATGAGCGTCGTTTGCAGCCTTCTTGGCCTTCCTAGACGAGTCGTAGTGGTGGATTTAGATGAAAGGCTTCTCGAAGGGATTAAGGAGCTGTCCGATGAACACGGGCTAAACATAGAGACCGTTAAGCACAACCTTATACATCCCCTTCCAAAGGAGCTGCAGGGATCCTTCGACACCTTCTGCACCGATTCCCCCCACTGCCTAGGCGGGATACTTCTATTCGTGAGCAGAGGGGTTTCAGCTCTTAAAAGGGACGTTGAGACAGCAGGCTACTTCGTCTTCCAAACAGTTAACGAGCCACTGCTAATGGAGTTTGAGACAAGGCAGAGGCTAGTCAAGCTGATTACTAATGAAATGAATGGAGTAATCCAGTGCATGCTGCCAGCGTCAATAAAGTACATTACCCCTAGGGATGAGAAGGAGAAACTCATGGACGTGTTCCTTAACGCAGTCAAAGAGCCAAGTTTAGATGATTACTTTAAGAGGATCGAGGAGGCACTAAGGCCATCATCTAGGTTCATAGAGTTTTACCCAGAGTTCTCCATGGAGGCAGCGTTAATAGCCAGAGTAGCGTTCAGAAAGCCTAAACCATTAATAGAGGGGGACTACGACAAGGAAGCAGAAAAGAAGTATGGTCCGGTATACTCCTGGGCGATAATAGAAAAGCACATAGCAGAGAAATCGTAAGACCGCTAACCATACAAAAATTAACACATAACTTTCTTCACACATACTTAAGAACGAAGAATTCCATGCATAGCCTAGTTCGATACGTCAATGCTTAGCTTAATTAAGGGAACCGCGTGGACGAACCCGAGGGGACAGTGGAAAGAAGGGGCGGATCAGAGGGTCAATTTCTGCTTAGAAACAGAAGCCCAAATTTTCTGGACAAGTTTCTTTCCTTCAGGTGTAATCTCCACCCATCCAGCCTTCGTTTTAGTTGCTAAACCCTTTTCAACGAGCCACTCTATTGTTTCTTCAGGGGACAGTTCAGCCTTTCCACTAGTCCAGGGTCTGTGTGTGCGTTCGAGACGTTTAGCCACAAGCTTTAACCGCTCCCCCTTTGGTATCTGAGAAAGGAGAATTAGCGCGCTTTTAACCTCTTCAGGGAGGCATAACACTTGATCCGACAAGTTATCACCTCATCCATTAAAACGAAAGGGAGTTCATTAAATTAAACTTTATCGGTAAAACCCTCCTCTATGATTATTAAAATTGCATAGTTTCTAAAAATGAGCATGTGAAATCGCTGATATTGTTAAAATAAGATACAACAAATGGAAAATTTTGTTGAGTAATTAAGGTTTTTCGGATTTTATGCGTGTGAAAAACGATTTCAAGAGGCAGCCAAGGTTGAAAATTGTGGGTTTAACAACGTTCAGGAAAGACGGGAACCCTACCAGTAGAATATTTTAACGAAGGGGGACATGTCAAATTACGGGTTCAAAGCGAAAAAAATAAATTTAGCTTAAACCTAGTTTTCAACTACTAGGAGGTTTCTGAAAATGGGTGGTTACCTTCCGGAGTGAAAGGGAAGCTGTTTTTAAGGAAGACCAGGTTGAACCTAACCGTTTTACTGCTTTTAGAACCGAGATCAACAGAAGGAGAATACTAGTAGACCCTTACAAGTGTACGGCATGCATGATATGCATGGTTACATGCGCGGCGAAGCATCATGGTTCCTTGAACCCTAAGAAGGCTAAGATCAGAGTTGAGAATAGGCTTCCAGTAGTTAAAGTCTGGTTCTTAGAAAGCTGTGACGGATGCGAGTCCTTAGGGGTGAGAGTTCCATTTTGCGTTCAGCACTGTCCTAAGGGAGCATTAAGAGTGGGGTGATGGTTGTGAAGGGAGGCTACACAGGCAGAATCTTAATGGTCGACTTGGGGAAAAGCGAGTGTAAGACCATAGACTGGACAAGTGAAAAGAGTGAGTGGCTGAAGTTTGTTGGCGGAAGAGGCTTCGGAGCTAAGATCATTTGGGAGCAGACAGGCCGGAGCACCGAGCCGCTTGGACCGGATAACGTGCTAGTTTTCGCTGCAGGCCCATTGACAGGTTTACCAGTACCAGGCCCAAGGATTAGCGTTTGCTCTTTAAGCCCGCTTACAGGGATATGGGGTGATAGCGCCATTGGAGGCTACGCTGGCCTCAGGATGAAGCAGTGCGGCTATGACGCAGTGGTTCTTAAGGGTAGAAGGAAGGGGTTCGTATATCTTTACGTTGGCGAGAACGAAGTCGAGGTTAGAGACGCGTCACACTTGGTTGGAATGGGAAGCATCGAGGCGCAGGAAGCCCTCAGAGAAGAGCTTGGAGGAGACGTAGCGGCTTTAACCATAGGTCCAGCGGGGGAAAACCTCGTCCTTTTCGCGTGTATAACAAGCGATTATGGGAGGCAGGCTGGCAGAACTGGAATGGGGGCGGTTATGGGGTCTAAGGGCGTTAAAGCGGTGGTCTTTGACGGATCTCTGGACGTGCCCGTAGCCGACGCCGACCGGCTAGTTAGCCTATTAGAGGAAGCTAGGGAGTACATTATGAAAAGCAACCCTGAGTTGTATGCCCAGTTCAGCAGGTACGGTACTACTATGACTCTCGACTGGGCTCAGGATGTGGCATGCTTGCCAACGAGGAATTTTAGCGAGAACGTCTTCGAGGACGCCGAGATGATAGGCGCCAACGCTGTGGAAGAGAAGATTATGAGGGGGAAAAGGGGGTGCTTCGCCTGTCCAATAGCGTGCAGGACCGTGTCTGAGGTTAAGGTTAACGGGAAAACCGTGCACCTAGATGGACCGGAATACGAGACGCTCGCACTTTTAGGTTCTAACTTAGGGCTTGGGGATATAGAGGCGCTTTCAGCAGCCCATTATCTGTGCGACCATTACGGATTAGACGCTATATCAGCTGGAGCTGTGATCGGGTTTGCCATAGAGTGTGCTCAGCGAGGACTAATGTCTCTTGACGGGTTAAAGGCTGAGTGGGGTAATAAAGAGACCATATTTAAATTGTTGGAGAGCATTGCATACCGGAGGGGAATAGGAGGTTTACTCGCTGAAGGAGTAAGGAGGCTAGCCGAGTTCGTGGGTAACGGGTGTGAAGAATATGCCATGCACGTTAAGGGCTTGGAGCAGTCCGGATATGAGACTAGAGCTGCTCCGGGGATGAGCCTAGCGTACGGAACCTGTGATGTAGGAGCGCACCATAACAGGTCGACGATAATTGGCTGGGAGTCCAGGAATGACAGGCTTGGAGTAGGTAGGGATAAGGTTGAGGTCCAGATTCTCCTCCAGCATCAGAGAAGCCTCTTCGACGCACTTGGGGTGTGCAGGTTTCCCTGGTGTGAAACCAAGCTACCCTTCGAGTATTACCCGATGTTTTACCAGGCGGCTACGGGAATACAGGCAGGTGAAGATGAGCTGCTGACAGCCTCGGAAAGGATTTTCAACCTCACCAGGATGATAAGTGTACGCCGAGGGGTTTCACGAAAGGATGATTACCCGCCAAGGAGGGTCTTTAATGAGCCACTTCCAAGCGGCCCATTTAAGGGAGTCAAGGTCGACATTAAAGACTATGATGGGATGCTGGACGTGTATTATAGTCTTAGGGGATGGGATAATAATGGGATTCCAACGAGGGAAAAACTGGAAGAGCTAGGTATCCTAGACATGATCGAGAAGGGAATGGGGTGAGTTCGGCGGCGAGAAGGGTTCCTACTCGAATTTTTTAGCTTTAAACCATGTTTCTTTTAACGGTCTTGAAAACTCTTCGATGTAGCCTTCTAGCGTGCTGCAGATAGCAACTGTTTGCTCCGCTTTTGGGGGGAGCCACGCTAAAAGGACTTCCTCCCTGTCTCTCATTACACCCATCATGTTTCCTTCCTCTAAGACTCTCAGGGAAGTGTTGGGCCTTGAGGCTATCTTCCTAAGGGTGGCTGGGTCGCCTGAGGCTGCTACCTGCAAGGTCACCCTTGGGCTGGCGGATAGGAGGGCTTCAACGTCCTCGACTTCGATGTTTGGGGCCACGAGAAGGAGGGACGACTTGGCTGATTTGACCACTTGCCTCATGTAGTCTTTCACGTTGCTGTAACCGGCGACTAAGCCCACCCCAACTATTTCCGTGAACGCTATGCTCCTAACCGCTTCAACTATGCTTTCAACCTTGCTCTTAGCCGAGTCAAGCTCTCTACCTATTTCTTGGCTTAAAGGCGAGACTACCGACGTAATCTTATTGGATGCTTCCGATCTAAGCTTGTCGAGGGATGCTTGCACTTTAGACAGCTCATCCTCAACTTCCGACTTAACCCTTAACACGACGGCCTTCTCATCCTCTGATGCTTTCGACACCTGCTCTGTGATCCTCCTTTGGACGTCCTCAAGGTGTCTTTTCACCGTGTCAGACAGCTTAGCTAATGCAGCCTCGAACTCCTTCCCAGCCGACTTAAGGGAGGATTCAAGCTTCGTAATAGTTCTCCCAATCTCCTCCTCCACCCTGCTTGCTATGGCTTCACCCATTCTTTTAAGGCTGAGTTTAACCTCTTCGCTTACCCTTGACGATGCAGCCTCCGCGCTTGAGGACATGATGTTGAAGGCCTCTCCCGCCCTCTTCTTAGCCCGCTCGGATTCCTGTGAAATCTTGCTTTGAACGTCTGTTAGAGCGCTTTGGAGCGAGGATTTTGCGTCCATGAGCCTTCTCTGCATCTCCTGAAGCTGGCTTACCAAGTCGGATATCGTAGACTCTACGTTTGAGGACACCCTGCTTATGCTCTCATTAGCAGAGGTGAAGGCTAGGTCCAAGGCGCCTACAGCGTCCCTCTCAAGTCCTGCAAGTTTACCCTTAAGCTCTGAAAGGTACGAGTTTAACGAGCTTTCAACGCTTACAGCAGCACTCCTGGAATGTTCTTTAACGCTTTTAACGGCCTCGTCTCCCATGGAACGGCTGGAAACTGAGACTTCTTCAAGGCATTTTTCAATGGCTGATGACAGCATGTAACCCGTCTCTTCTGTCACCGAAGCGATGGCACCCTCGACACTAGTTGTTGCTGATGAAGCCTCTTCTCTAAGGCCGGCTAAGGCCGCCTCCTCCCGCCTTGAGAAATCATCTAAGATCTCACTTATATGCTGAGAGAAAACCTTAAAGCTGTCAATCAGCTCAGCTACCTTAGCCTTAATGGCGTTTTCGACTTCACCACTAATGCTGCCAGCACTTTTCGAAACGTACTCTTTAACCTCACCTAGCTTCTCAAGGATCTCCCCAACCCCTCTTTCCAAGGCAACTCTAGCCTCATCCACCCTACTCTTAGGTGCATGAACCACAGAGGCGCTAGGCAAAGTAAAACCTCCACTCAGGCAGGAATCCTTAAAATATGTTAAACGTAAAAAATAAGAGTCTTATGGTCAGTGTCCCTGCCTCTAGGTGAAAGCTTACTTTTCAGAAAGTGTCGGTGACGTCTAATCTCCTCGCCAAGCAGGATTAGGGTGCTATCAGCACTCCAGCTCTGGAAATCCGGGTGAAGCACTAAGAATGAAAAGAATGAAAATAAAGTCGAACCAAGCAGAGTTAAAAAGGAACCGTTTACACCGGCTTACAGCCACATTTCCCTACCACTTAAACAGCTTTTCACTTGCTTATGTATTTGAATATAAGACGTCTCGAGAATTCTTTGCAACCGGAACCCTAACGAATCACAGGTAAAAGCATGAAATCAATTTGCCGCTTACAAGAGTGCACTATCTTATTTTAACATTCATCCTTTAATTAGCAATAACTGTAATAATTTAATTTAAATAAAAGGAAAGGTGGAATAAATTGGATAAGTTAGGATGACGGAGTGAAGTTTCTGAGGATGTTGAAAGAAGCTGAGGGATGCGGGTTGGCTACACAAACCTATCTTTTCAAGGTGGTAATGGTTGGGGATCCTGCAGTCGGTAAAACGAGCTTGGTTGTAAGGTATGTGCACGGTTTCTTTCAACATGATTACATAGCTACGATAGGAACACAGATAATGAGTAAGGAAGTTTACGTAAGGGATAACATTGTTAAACTTTCAATATGGGATATAGGGGGACAGGAGAAGTTTGACACGCTTGCCCCAGCATATTATAAGGGTGCATCCGGAGCGCTGGCCATCTTTGACGTAACACGTAAGGAGACCCTTGAAAATATTCCTAAGTGGATTTCACGGTTGCACCGATATGCAAACCCGAACGTTCTCACGATCCTAGTTGGAAATAAAGTCGATCTTGTTGATGAGAGGCAGGTTAGCCCTGATGAGGCAACCGGAATAGCAGATAAGTATGGGCTACCCTACGTGGAAACTTCTGCGAAAAGCGGAAAGAACGTTATTAAAGTCTTTGAGGTGATGGCTGAGAGGCTGCTAGCCAAAAAAGTCGGAGAATAAAACATGGTTTGAACGGCCTTTTCCAACTACCTTCTGCGCCTGTTTCTCTGGCCTCTCCGTGGCTTCCTCCTGTAGGGTTCACCTTGACCGAAGGAGAACCTTGGGATTGACGGCTGCCTGTACACGTTCTCTGATAGGTTATTGTCTACGTTTGCCTCTATCTCTTCGTCGATCACTTCGAAGCTGCCGTACCTGCCTAGGTTAAGGCGCATTTGCCCTCTGAACAGGCTTACATATCCGTTTTCTATCTTTAATGATGTTTCAGGGGAAACGTTTGAAATGGCGTCGTCCCATAATGTTAGGAGTATTGAACCTGTTTCATCCCCAACTAGTGCTTCGGCAACCCTATGGGTTGAGCCGTCACGCCTGGAAACCACTTCTCTTGCTTCACCAACATTCACAACTTTAACTTTTAGGTTTACTCTTCTCGAGGTTGGAGTTAAATCCCCTACGGAAATAAATTCTACATCTTCTTCCAACTTATAACCCCTCAAGAACATATACCCGGTTAGAAGAGCGAAAGAAGACAGAGGAACCCCCCGCAAAAAACGTTAAAAAGGAGGCAGCCTTGACTTCTTCCGCTCTTAGCAAGACTTACGAATTCTCCCTTTTAATACTTATCGGTGCAAACCTCACAAAGAGGCATCCTCCTTTAGACTTTATCTTAAAAGTTCTACCTTAAGTATAAACCTTTGTTCTGGGTTTTCAGGGGAACCTCCTCTATCATAAGGGAAGCTAACGTTTTAAAAACATCTTCAACCATGTAGTTCTCCTTGGCTGACGATTCAAAGTATGGTACTCCTAACTTCTCAGCTAGGCGTGATCCATCTTCGTAACGAACTTTCCTCTGGGACACCAAATCTATTTTGTTCCCAACTAGGATTACGGGTATGTTTCCACAGTGGTATCTAACTTGGTTTACCCAGCTCATCACATTTTTGAACGTTTTAATGTCGGTTACGTCGAAAACCACTAGGGCGCCTCGCCCGCCTTTAAAGTAATTTGGCAGTAGAGGCCTAAACTTCTCCTGGCCGCCAGTATCCCATATTGTAAGCTTAATCAGGCAGTCGTTTATGTCCACTATTTTAGAGTAGAAATTTACTCCTAGGGTTGGAATATAATTTTCCCTAAATGATCCGGTGGCAAACCTTATTGTTAGGCTTGTTTTACCTACTCCACCATCCCCAACGACCAGAACTTTAAAATTATATATTGACTTACTCAATTAGGATTCCTCCTGATGAGAAACGACAGGCAACCCACTAATTGTTAAAGAGCTAAGTTTCCAACAAATTTAACATCATTTTCCCATGAAGAAAGCCTTGACTTAAATATGTTCCCTTTCCTTTTTTAAGGAAAATCTTTTGCAGATCTAACCTAGGTTTTACTTACATTCTTAACGTGGAGATGTACCTCCTGATAATACTCAGGGAGGGTGTGGAAAGTGATGTTCAGAAACGTGTTGAGAAGGAGAGGGTTTTGGAAGACTAGGAACAGTGATGAGGAAGTTTTCATGAAGCACGATGAAAGACTTGGAGGAATATACGTAACACTGCAAAACCGGATGGCAATCCTCAGAATGGAAGATAGGGACACCATACACGTGTTCAAAAGTGCTAAACATTTAGAGCTTTACCTTAAAAAGCTTGAAGAGGAACACGTGGGCGTATTCTTAAACGCGTAGAGGCCACCGTTGAGAGAGAAAAAGAGAGAAAAGAGTTAAATTTTTAATCGTAGCTCGTGTCTGCAGCACTCGTCGCCTGAGGCTTTACACTTAGTCTCCCAAGATTCAGCCTCAAACCCCCTCATAATGCATACTTCCGTAAAGATGCCATCAACGAAATTGCAGAACTTTAATCCTTTAAGCTCGTCCGGTAGGGAGATCCCCTTGCAGAGAGGGCAGTTGTAATCCTCATAGACGATCTTCTTCTCTTCAGGGATAACATAGATCTTATCGAAGTTTTTGCCGGTGTAAAAGTAGTAAGCAAAGTTATAGGTTTTTGAGAACTCGTAAAACTCAATGGCATGCTTACCTATTCTTTCAGCGTACTTTGTAAGCATCCTTGTACCGATTTTCCGTCCAATTTCCCAGAGAATCTTAGAGGCCTTGTCAATATCCCTATTTTCAACTTCTAAGATATAGTCAACTGTTCCGCTGACAAAGGATACGAAAGCGTCCAAGTTGAGCTTATCTGCTATTACATGCCAAGCAACCCATCCCTTCATTCCCAAATTTTAAGTCCCCCTGAAGTGGAGATTCTTAAAAATGAATTGGACATTCAAAACTAAAAAGTTTTTCCGGAAAGAGGCCGTTTTATTGGGGGAATTGATGTTGAAATGGCGTCCGACTAATCTTTCTCTTTGGACCTGCTCCCCGCTGCTATCTTTATTCCTCCATCTATGATTTTTATTTTTCTCTTTACCGGCAGTCTTCCTCTTCGACGTATTTCAACACAGTCCTTCTCTAGTAATATCAATGTGTTTGCCAAGTGGAGGATTGCTTCTGTTTCGGCTTCTCCAGCTAGTTTCGGCTCTAAAAGAGCCAAGATAACATTGTCTGAGAGTTGAACCTTAGCTTTTAGGAAAGAGAGAAATCTTAACGTCGCCTTAGGTGTTGCAAGGGTTATAATAGATGAAAGGGAGTCTATTACTATGCGTACATGGGGGAGATGCGATAGCATGGAGATTGACTCAACTATTTTGGAGCTGAGCGCGGCGAGATCTGTTGGAGCAGGAACGTAAGATACTATGTCCGTGTCTTCAACCGTGAAATCAACGGTTGGACGATAAAGGTCTATTATCTTGTAGCGGGGGGATTCACCTCCATACTTTGAAAGATCTAATCCTAGGTCTGATATCTCCGCCTCTATCTCTTCTGCAAAGTTAACTGCGGTGACGTATATTCCGCCATCTCCAAGCTCAAGCCCTTCACAGAAAAATTTCAGGGCGAAAAGCTCTTTACCCCCTAATGGTTCACCCACTACTATGCAGAGAGATCCGGGGCGGAAACCGCCATCGAGAACACTGTCCAGCCCTCTTATTCCAGACTTCACAGGCCCCCCCTTAACCATTAAACGATCCTCCTACGACTGCCTCGCTCAATTAAGGTATAGCCTCCACTATTAGCTTACCTATCTCACCCAGTTCCCTGAGAACTACGGCAGGGTCATTCTTAACTAGGAATAGCAGAATTGCTTTCGGTCCGACGCCGACAATGACCATTTTTCCGCCTTCAACGTTAACGGTTAGGTGCCGTACCAGCCCTCTCCTCACCGTTTCAGCAGCTACTTCAGCAGCGCCCAGCATGGAAGCAGCCATGGCTGAAAGCCTGTTCGCATCCACGTCTTGAGGCATGACGTTTTCGAGGAGATTGCCATTCCTAGTGGCTGCGAGGCACCCTTCAACTCCCTCAAGTGCCTGAATTCTCATTAGAAGCTTCCTCAGCCTTTCCTTATACTCCAAAAAAGCACCTCCTTCAAGCCGATAGTATGTTTAACAGGACGTCTAACACAAGGGAGATGTTGACCCTATTCTTAGCACTACAGCCTACTACAGGGGTTGAGGGACCTAGCCCTAGTGCCTCCTTAACGTCCTTAGGAGACAGAGCCGACTCTAAATCTTGCTTGTTAGCCGCAACGACGAATGGCGTACCATGGCTTTCACATTTCTTAGCAAGCTCTACGGCCCTTCTAAAGCTTGAAGGGTCTGCGCTGTCAACTACTAGGATGGCCCCCACGGCGCCATCAGCCATCTTGTCAACTATCGGGTCAAACTGCGGCTGCCCCGGGGTGCCGAAGAATTCCATGTAGAACCCTTTGTAGTCAAGGGATCCGTGGTCGAGGGCGACCGTCGTTCCCATTCTTTCAACGCTGACGGCGTCCTCGGCGAGGGCGTGTATAAGCGTCGTTTTTCCGGCGTTGTAGGGGCCAAGGACTATGACCTTTGGAAGGTATACTCTAAGCTCTCCCGGTGAAATGATCTTTATGGGGAAAGCGAGCTCTTCGAAGCTGGTGACCCAAGCTGCCTTCTTCACTCTCAACTCGTTCTCCACAAGGAGAGTTGGGTCTGGTTTAACCTCGAAAACCCCGTCGAACAGGTTCGTTACCTCCCTTATCATCTCGCTGTCGTAAAACCATGACGAGAAGAGAGCTATCACCGTCGAGTCTCCTGTTGCCTCTAAGAGGCTAATTAGGGCTTCCATTTCATTCCCGTAAGCGTCCAAGAAGCTATTCACCGAGTCGAACACTAGAAGAGTGTTTTCAGAAGAGAGGGATAGCAGCGTTTCCCTTATGGAGTCCAGGTTATACGGGTCGACAACGTGTGCTTCAGAGCTTTCTAGGCCGCTAAGCTTTGAGTATGAGTCGACGAGGATGAACCTGCCTCTCTGCTCGTGCGACTCAAAGCTTAAACGGGCTTTCCTAGCTTGGCGCTTAACGCTCACAGGAGGCTTATTGTTCACCAGGTAAACAGTCCTGTAGCCCTCCTCCAGCCCCGCCTTAGCCACATGGATCCCTATAGTTGAAGGGTCTATGCTTGGCGACGTCATGAAGATACATCTTGAACCTCTTGGAAGGCCGCCCAGCCGACGGTCAAACATTGGAAGACGAAGACGGAGCATTCAGCAGTCACCAGTCCATCAAAACAGGATTGATATGCCATCTTCAGATATGGAAAAACGCTTTTTACCCTCATAATGGGGGGAACCTCTCATCTTGTACACTTCGATGTACCTGCTTCTTTTATCACCTTCAGGCTCCCAGTAGAGGATGAAGACCCCATCAGCGAGAAACTCTTCCACTCCGAACCTAGTTATGCCCGGCTTACCATACTCTGTCTCGGTGACGAAAAGGGAAGTGCACCTATACCTTTTCAGCATGCTTGAAATGATGTTCAACTCACGTCTGACAACCCCCGGATTACCGTACTGCAGAAAGAGGACGGAGATAGGATCTAGGACAACCCTTTTAACCCCTCCTTCCTTCACTATGGCTTCTATCGTCGCGTAGAGTCCGTCAAGAGCGAAGACGTCAGGGTTGAGGGAGAGAGACTTCTCACCAACAGCAACCACGCTCAAATCAAGCAGGATGAGCTTATGCTGGTCTACCAGCTCATCAATACTCCAGTTAAAGTTCTTAGCGTTCCTGAGAAGGCTGTCAAGATGCTCTTCAAGAGAAATGTATAAACCCGGCTCGTCAAACTCCGAAGCGCCACGATACAGGAATTCCAGACAAAAAATCGACTTGCCAGCCCCCGAAACCCCAGACACCAGGTAGGTGCCACCCCTAAAAAGGCCGCCTCTAACAAGCTCGTCGAACCCCTTAATCCCCGTCGGAACCCTACCCTTAACAGCCTCCACGAGCTCCTCCTCTATCTTAATCCGTTGCTTAAGCTCTGTTAGAAAGCCTGAGTCACCCTCCTTACTTCTCCCTCTCACCAAGCGATTCTCCCTCCTTTAAGGCTTCGAGAACCACAATTAACTCCTCCTCCGTTGGCAACCCTATGAAACGCCAGTTGATCCCAACAATGTCTATCGTAGGAGTCGAGATAACCCCCTCCCTCACAGCCATCTCAGGGTTCTCGGAAACGTCCACCTCTTCGATTTCAAGGTTCAGGTTCAGCTTCTTAAGGGATGACCGCACCGTCCTAAGCACCTGAGGATACCCCGGAGTGCGATTAGTTTTAAAGATGACTATTTTATATTTCTCGCTCTTCACGATCTCCCCCCATGAGCAGCAAAGCATTCCTTTCTCATAGCTATGGATAAACAACCTAATAAATACATCTAAAAATAAACGCATACAACCTAAATTTAAATGATCTAATGAAACCATCCCCAAGATTACACCAACCAGTTATTAGAACCCTTAGGCAGGCAACCCAAACCACCCACCCCACCCTCCACCCGGATTTTAAAGAAAAGTACTTACGTTACAGCAACACTAAAAATATTTTAGAAACATTCAAGGTTTTCTTTGAGGGAAAATGAAGGAGAATGACCCTTGCATCAAGAGGGGAGTGCTGCAGGAGAAGGCTGGTGGTGGGAAGGTAAGATGTCTTGTCTGCATGAGGAAGTGCGTCATACCGGATGGTGGACTCGGGTTCTGCGGGACCAGAAGGAACGTTAAAGGGGAAATCCACACCCTAACCTACGGGGACATATCATCCATAAGCGTTAACCCAATAGAGAAGAAACCCCTCTTCCACTTCCACCCAGGCTCAAAAGCCCTAACAGTCGGCAGCTGGAGCTGCAACTTCACCTGCCCATGGTGCCAGAATTGGGAGATTAGCAAGCAGCAGCCTGACGTGGAGAGGCGGAACTATGTGAGCCCTGAGCATTTTATCAGGATAGCTAGGGTGAATAGGTGTGATGGGACGTCTATTTCGTTTAATGAGCCTACCTTAATGCTTGAGTACTCGTTGGATGTTTTCAGGCTTGCAAGGGAGAATGGACTTTACAATACTTACGTAACTAACGGGTACATGACGCCGGAGGCGCTACGCCTTTTAGTTGAGGCAGGGCTTGACGCCATGAACGTTGACGTGAAGGGGTGCAGAGAAGCGGTTAAGAAATATTGTGGGGCTGATGTTGAACATGTTTGGAGGAACATACGTGATGCTAAGAGGATGGGTGTATGGGTTGAGGTGACGACGCTTATTATACCGGGAGTGAATGATGATGAGGATTGTTTGAGGAGCATAGCGGGGAGGATACGTGAGATAGACGCGGATATGCCGTGGCACGTCACGAGGTTTCACCCAGACTATCAGATGCTTGATAGGCCCCCAACTCCTGTAGAGACTCTGGAGAAAGCCAGGATGATAGGGGTGGATGAGGGGTTGAAGTACGTTTACGTTGGGAACGTTCCAGGGCACAGGTGGGAGAACACGTATTGTCCTTCGTGTGGTGAACTGTTGATTGAAAGGTACGTTTTCACTGTAGTCAGGTTTGGCGTTACGAGGGAGGGCAGGTGCCCGAGCTGTGGGGAGAGAATACGGTTAGTGGGGGGTGTTGGCGGGGGGAGGTGAAAAGGTGGGGGGGAGGGTGGTTCGGGGTTGTCGGGTGCCTTTTGGCTTAGCATAGGTCGGAGAAGAAGATATGTAGGCTATGACCTCCTTGAGGTATTTACTGATTCTTCCGCTTGTGCGGAGGACAGCTTCGTAACTGGCATTTTCAACGTGTAACCCCTTTTAATCTGAACCTTGTCGCGTCTGAACTTGAATCTATAGAGTTTCTGGTAGCGTCCGATTGTGCTGCGGCTGGCGTTCATGACGCGGCCGTCGCTGTTAACGTATCCTAGGGTTGAGCCGCTGCTGGTTTTTACAACGCCCCTTGAGACCCTGGCGAGTGTGCTTCCGGAAGGAGTCATGATATACAATTTCGGTCACCCGTGCCATTAGAAGAAGGATGTATTGCTAAAAGCTTTTTTGAGAAAAAGAGTTCAAGTATTGTTTGGATTTTATGTGGGGTGGGTTTCGAGTTGGGTGGAGACGGATTTGGAAGCGCGTTTTTTAGTTGGGGAAGGCTTATTGGGTGCGGAGCGTAACCGATGACTGGAGCATTTTTAAGTGGGTGTTTTTTGGCTTGTTTCAGGGTGGTTGAAGTGGATTTGATAGGAGATGGAAGTTACGTGCTGATTATTTTAGATGAGAGGAGGAGGTGGCTTGTGAGGGTGGAGGAGGGGAAGAAGCTTCATACGCATAGGGGGGTCGTCGACGTCGGATGCTTAATAGGTAAACCCTATGGGTGTGCTATCGAAAGCAGTAAGGGTTACAGGTTTTACGCTGTGAAGCCAACCCTAGCCGACTTGGCTATTAAGGCTAGGAGGGCAACTCAGATTATATATCCTAAGGATTTGGGGTTCATCCTTCTAAACCTTACCATAGGGAGGGGGAGCATCGTGGTTGAGGCTGGCACCGGCAGTGGAGTGCTGACTGGGGTGCTGGCAAGCTGGGTCATGCCGGAAGGCAGGGTTTACAGCTATGAGGTTCGGGAGGAGTTCCTAGACGTGGCTAGGAGAAACCTGGAGCGTATGGGCGTCTTAGAGTATGTTGAGCTTAAAAACAAGGACGTGGTTGAAGGGATAGACGAGGAGAACGTGGACGCCGTCGTGCTCGACATGGCAACCCCCTGGCTTGTTGTAAGGCACGCTTACAGGGCGCTCAAGCCGGGGAGGGTCATGGCATCCTTCAGCCCCACGATAGAGCAGGTCCAGAAAACCGTTTTTGAGATGGAGAGGGAGGGGTTCATCGACGTGAGAACCTACGAGTGCTTACTAAGAGACGTGATAGTTAAGGAGGGGAAAACCAGACCTGACACCTTCATGATAGGGCACACGGGATACATGACGTTTGGACGAAAAATTGTAAGGGGTTTAGGGGGGGAACAGCTTGGCAACTAGGTTTTTTAGTGTCCCGATTATTTTGTCACGTCTCCCTGCGAAGTCCGAACCGTAGGATACTACGAGATCCTTGCCTTCCACGGACACCCTAGCAATCGGGCCTTCGGATGACTCGAACTCGAAGACAGGGCCCGCTTCGCCCTCCTTACGGCTAACGAAAAGCACCGGGAACTCCTCTGTTAGGATGTTGAAGAGGAGGCCCAGTTTAACTTTGCCGACGAGTTCAGGATCTATTAATGGTGACTCCACAGCCGCCGGTGTGGGATGCTGCTCCTCTGAGGGGGGAGGTGCCGCCTCTTCGGCCTGTGCTTCCACTTGCTCGGGCATCACCGCCTCTTCACGCTCGGTTTCGGGTGGGTGTGCAGGTGGCGAGACGGCTTCTGGTGTTGGGAGGGTTACTTCCACCTCGGCGAGAAACTTATCCTTTAACTTGTATGGCCTCTTGAATAGGGAGTTAAGGGCAGCTAGCTTTTCTTTCGCTTCCGGCTCTGAGAGGCTGGACTCGTCTATTTCAACCATTTCCCCGAGGCCGTGGCCAACATGGAATTTCCCGTAGGCGAAGCCGGACTTCAGGATCGACTTAGCCACCCTCATGGCAGCCCGCTTATCTACCAAACTCCTGTTTTTCCCCATCCAAAAGTAGAGTTTCCCGTCCAGCTCGTCTATGACCACCACTAAAGAGTCACTGTTAATGGCGTCTTGACTGAAGGGGATCGGGGATTTTTCGCCAGGCTCCACTTTAACCATGAGCATGTATTTGGGGATGGAAGCAACCATAAAGCCACCCCACAAACTTTAAACCTAAAATCCTCCTTCACACCTTAACAAGCACTAACAATTACAATTTGGTTTTAGTATTATTTAAGGATTAACTGGAGTTCTCGGAGGAGGACATTACCCCACTCCACATTACCCTTAAACAACTGGTGAAGGGTGAACGCAACCAACATGGCAGATCTTTATGGGGGGGAAGCGAGTTCGTTGGTGGCTGCGTGAGAGGAAGCCTGTTTCAGGCCGGAGGAGAGATCATAAGACGTGTGAACTCCAAAAAAGGAGGATGGGTGATGGATGTCAGGAGGCGTCGACCGTTTTCACGGTTTCCTCGCTGGCGACTCCTCTCCGCCTCCTCCGCCATTCCTCAACTGGAATGCTGAACTGCTTCTCAACCATTGGCCGGTGGATCGTGTTGTAGGTGCAGAATGGGATTATCCGCCCATCAGGTGTGCCGTAATGGATAACGCAGCGCTCAACTCTGGCAAGGTCGAGGTTGTATGGATCCTGAAAGTGCATCATCCCGATCAAGATTACGCTACGCATGAAGTCTCCTAGCGCGTTGTAGTTCCCTGAGGTAAGGACGCGCCTGAAGAGGCTGAACATGAGACCCTTCTTCTTGAAGAAGCGGAGCATTCCCATGGCAACCCTCAATCTGCCTTTAAGCTTCGAGAACCACCCGCCCTGAAACTCCTCAGCACACTTCTCGAAGGTCTCCATGATCCTGTCGACGTCGACGTAATGGGTGATCGGGTAAAACTCGCCGTCACCCTCCACCCGGATGAAAGTTGCCATGCCGCAGTGCACGTGGTTGCCGAACTCCACCATGGGTCTGCCGAAGTAGGCTGAGAGAGCCCTAGACAATGGGGTCGGGGTCGTACAGGGGTAGAAGTCGGACGTCTTGATGCGCCCTCCAGTCTGCTCCTCGCAAGCCTTGATGACTTCTGGGATCGTTATCCGCATCTCCATCCTTTTTGATTCATCGATCCTCCCTGTGATGCTTACTGGCTGGAAGATTATACCCCGCACCACGTCATAGTTCTCAACGGCAAAACGTATGATATCGCCTATCTGATCATCGTTAACGCCCCTAACAACTGTTGGAACCAGTACTATGGAGTGGAGGCCCGCCTTACGGCAGTTCTCGATGGCCTTAAGCTTTAACGGGAGAAGGTTGCGTCCTCTAGCCTCAAGGTACGGCTCAGGCGTCACACCGTCAAATTGCATGTACACTGTGCTGAGGCCAGCCTCCACCAGCTCACGGCAGTAATCAACGCTCTCTGCAAGCTTCAAAGCATTAGAGGCGATCTCAACGTGGGCGAACCCTACCTCCCTAGCCATCCTTATAAGCTCAGGGAGGTCCTCCCTGACGGTAGGTTCTCCACCAGCAAACTGAACAGCAGGGGCTGGGACGGGAACATTACGTCTGAAGTTTTCAAGCATGAACCTGATCTGCTCGGCACTGGGCTCATAGACATAACCAGAAACCGCTGCGTTAGCAAAACATATTACCCCACGCGGAACCCGGATGGAACTAAGCGTCCTCCGGGCAACATCGCGTGTTTGGGCATCGCAAATTACACCGGTTCGTTACGTCGATGAGCGCCAGTGCAGTGTAGGTTTTATGGTTTGTACATAGCCCACAGTCAAAGGGGCATCCTTGACGGGCTTCCGTTCGGGGGTTTTCTATTTTAACCCTGTTATAATTCCACTTTGTAACTTTCCTGTAGAGTTCCGCATCTCCCCAGTACACGTCCGTCACCTGTCCGTGTTCAGGGCAGGTTTTCGTTATCATTACCTTCCCGTCTTCCTCGTACACTGTCGCATCTATTACTTTCATACACTCGGGGCATATGCTCTTGGTCTGAAAGGGGAGCTCAGGGAATTGCTCGTGCACAAGCCTTTGCACTTTACCACCACCTTTAGTGGTGTTTTAAAGAGATTTCACTTGAATGCTTATTTAATATTTTCCCGACGAAACATAATTGGAATGGTATGAACCCGAGTTGGAAAGCGTCTTACCAAGCTGGTTTTGCAGTGCTAGAAAAAGTGCTGGGAGGACGGGGAAAGGTAATCTTAGGCAGTATGAATGGTGGCAGTTCAACCTAGCAGAGCCTAAATGTGGCTGTTCCTCCCTTTAACTATTTCATTAATGTTTCTAAAATGCTGTCAGCTAAAATTTTCCATCAATGAGCCTATAGTTCCGTCGAACTTTCCCCATTCAATCCTTATTCCCGCCTCTTCCGCCACTTTTTCTGCCTCCTCCCTTGTTAATTCAGGTATTTCGATCAGGGTGAAGCTCATCTCTTCCAAGAGGTCTGGAAACCTAACCATAACTTCTTGAAGTGATTCCGTTCTACAGGTTGCTGCCACCACCACCTTTCTCCTCCCGCCGAGCTTCCCAACCAAGCCGTGAAGGTCGGCGTTTAAGTACAGTTCGACGTCGTCGAGAACTAGAATTTTCTTGCTTCTTTCAGGAAATGGGGGCATATCACTCAGTTCAGGGATCTTATCTCTCCTAATCTTCACGACCCTGTAACCTTTCAACTTTCTTAGAGCCTCGTAAAGCATCCTGGTTTTCCCCGCCTTCCTCCTTCCAGCTATGATCACGCTCCTTCCGGAAGACAACGCATCTTCAACTAATCCATCAACATCACGCCTGTAATAGTACGGCTTATACCCTTTAACACCCATATCTTCAGGTGAAACATCCCCTGCATCCTTAAACAATTCGAGAAACTCCCTTGGAACGGTCAGCCTCCCCCAGACACGCTCGATAATCCAGTTAAGTACGCCATATAACTTGAAGAGAAGATACGCCAAGGAGGTTCAACCCCCTCGTCTTCCTAACAACCCTTAAACGGAAAAACGGAGGTTAACATATAAGTAATAAGTGATCATGGTCTGGGGGAATATCGCCCCCACCAATCAGTAAGCTATCTATCGTTATCCAAAAGCCATCAAAGGTGATGTTGAAGTAGGTGGGAAAAATTGCGTTAACAAGAAAAGGGGAGAAGGGTGAATAAACATTTTTATGGGAGAGTACGAACTTTCATGAGAGGTTATCTTCTGAAAAGCCCACGCTTTTTCCTTTCTTCTTTCTTTTCCTTTTTCTCCTCTGCTTTGCTAACGGGCTCTTCTACGGGAACCTCGGGTGGCGCCTGCTCCTTTTGGTGAATGGATTTAGTGAAGGTCCTGGCGAGTTCACCATACCAGGAAAGCAGCTTTCCAAGGTCTGAAGCGTAGAAGTAAACGCCACCTGTCATCGAGGCGATTTGCTGCATCAGAACCTCGTTAACCTCGCCTCCGATACCCACAGTGTAGAGCACGACGTTAGGCATCCGTGCAATCTCGTTTTCAACGATGGCCCTTACTGATTCCTCTCTATCGGTTCCTTGCGGGAAGCCGTCGGTAAGGAAAACGAGCATGGTGTTCGTCCCTTTAAACTCGTTTTTAAGGATGGAAGCTGCCTTTCTTAGGGCGTCGCTCATGTTCGTGTACCCGCCCGTTTTATATGCCACTTCCTTCAGGATCGTGTTTGCTACATCCTCTATGTTTCCTGTGGCTGCATCAAAGTAGTTGTTATGGTTGAACTTTATGATTTCTGCTTCGTCGTGGTATGTTATTATAGCTACTTTTTCCCCGTATCCTCTTCCCACCTTCTCTGCCAGGTAGAGGAGAGCTGCAAACGCTGCCCCATGCCTTCTTCTCACCGTTTCTCCTTCCTCGAATCTTGTGAGGAAGTCGGCTATGTCCTCCGAGGTTAGGAGGCTGATTATTCCCTCTCTTGCCGGTGCTATGTTTGTTACTTCCATGTCCTTAGTGCTCATGCTTCCTGAAATGTCTATTAGGAGTATTGCATTAAAGGGCATAGCCGGCCCTATAGGCACTATTTCAGCTTTCTCCATCTCCGCCCAGTTAACTATGGCAAGCTCCCTTCCCTTTAAGTCCGGTTTGGTTGCTTCTATCGAGATGTTAGAGTTGAGGTCCTTCCAGCGTATTTTCATTTTCTTGAAGATCACCCGTTTGTCCAGTAGTTTTTTGAGTTCTTTCCTTCTTTCCTGCGCTATCTTAAAGACGTCCTCGGGTTTCTGATCTCCTAGGGGTTCTATTCCTATTACGAGCTCCCTAAGAGGCTGAATTCTCCCCGCGTATTTCTCAACTTTCACTGTGAAGCCTTCGTCTAGCCCACAGGATTCAACAAGGGTAGAATCTATGTGTATTGTTCCTTTTTGAACCTTTTTATCCGTATATGCTGGTGCTGCTCCAAAGTTTCCTGTTGTAGGGTCTTCAAATATGATTATCGTGCCTTCAAAGATGTTTTGTGATGCAGCATCTTCAGGGTTTAGAAGGGCTGCTCCTTCCCGCTCCCCTGCTTTAACTATTTCAAGCTCCATTTCCTCACCTCGGAAAGAAGAGGAAACACCAATAACTTTTTCTTTAAACCGAGAAATATAGTTTTTCCCGAGAAAGAAGGAGTCTTTCCCGTTATTCACGGTTCTATCCTGTTAATAATGGCTATGAATTGCCGCTCATATGCTGCCTGCGTATGAGGAGGCCGCCCGAACCTTCTTCCTTCGTTTCCACTACCGTTCTCCGAGATGGTCTCTGAAGATTTGAGTTACGGCTTCTACGAATCCTTCCCCGTAAGGCTTCGTGGTTACGTGGTCGGCTATTTCCTTAAGGGATTGAGGGGCGTTCCTGAGGGCTACCCCGTATCCGCATTCATGAAGGAGATCCACGTCGTTAAGTCCATCCCCTATTCCAACGGCTTCACAGCTTCTTATTCCCAGCCTTTTGAGCGTTTCCCTTATTCCTGTCGCCTTGCTGACGTTAGGATCAGCAAGGTGAATGGCGTAGCCTGAGTCAAAAATGTTAACTTTTATCCCGGAACGACTTAGCGCCTCCTTCAGCTTCTCCACTGTCACCGTCCTCCTGAGAACCACGTCCGTCAACCTAAAAATTTGATCTATTTCCTGTATCGTGTTCCCTAGGGCTTTTTTGAGGACGGTAAGAGCTTTAAGAGGGGCCTCCTTTGAGGCTAAAACTTGAAGAGGAGGCTTCCAGAAGGGGGCACCTATTACCCCGCCATTTTCCGCTATAAAAGGCCCATTTGACCCCATGTAAAGGGATAAGGTCATCAAGGTGCAAGCAGTGTTGCCTGAACACAGGATTACGGGTATCTTCCTAGCTAGTTTTCGTATGAGCTCCACTGCGGGCAGGTGAAGAGCCGTTCCCTCGCCGGTGAGGGTGCCATCTACATCCGTTATAAGCACCTTAAACTCCATTTCCATCTCCATGCCCTTAACGACTCATGGTTTTTCAGGGTTTAAGCAGTATTTTAATTGCTTTCCTGTCTTCAGCATGCTTGAAGGCTTCCAGCCCTCTTTCCAGCGGGTACCGGGACGTTACTAAGGGTTTCACTTGGACGAGGCCATGCTGGAGGAGGCGGATGGCTGGAGGGAAGGGTCCACACCGCGACCCAATAATTGATAGTTCATCCACTACGATGGCAGAGTAATCGACGGGCGCTTGCTGGTTGTACGTGCTTTTCGCCACGACCACGCCTCGAGGCTTTACGAGGGTCCTTGCGATGCTGATTCCCTGAGGGTTTCCGGTGCACTCCACAACCATGTCTGCTTTTTCCTTTGGCAACTCGGTGTAGGAGGCTGTCTTAACGCCCAGCCTCCGTGCCACATCCATCTTCTCAGGATGCTTCCCTATGAGAAGCGTGTCGCAGCCGTGGAGGCGTATGACTTGGGATGCTAGGAGGCCAAGACGTCCGTCGCCGAGGACGTAAACGGTCCACTCTGGTTTGACGTGTACTTGGGATGTTATTTCTAGGCATGCGGCTAAGGGCTCCGTGAAGACTGCTTCTTGATCTTCAACATTGTCAGGAACAAGGTGGAGGTTTCTTTCAGGGGTGAGAACGTATTCTGCGAAGGCACCGTCCGCGCCCATTATTCCAAGCACCTTTCTTTGGGGACAGTGCCGCTCTAGGCCGCTGGTGCAAAAGCTGCACTCGCCACAGTAAATATTTATCTCAGAAACCACCCTTTTACCGATGAGTTCGGGGTCTGATGCCTTCTCCACCACGCCTACGAATTCGTGTCCTAGAACCCCCTTGAAGGACATGTAGCCTCGCGTTATCTCTAAGTCTGTTTTACATATTCCCGCTAGGGACACCTTGACTAAGGCCCATCCTGGCTCAGGCTCCCTTATGGGGTAGTCTTCCACGTAGCGTAACGCGCCATCGAACACTAGCGCCTTCAAAACGTTTCCCCTCCTATTCCTCTTCCCTCCATAAGGGAAAGGGCATATCTATAGTTTGCCTCCAAGTTCCTCGACGCCCCTTTTAGGACGATGTTCCCGTGTCCTGGAAGGAGGAGGTCGACTTCCAGCCTTAGGAGGCGGGATATGGATGAGGCCAGCTGCCTTATGCTTCCCCCAGGGAGATCGAAACGTCCTATGCCATAGGCGAAAACGGTGTCTCCTGAGAAGAGGATCTTCCGGCCCGGCTCATAGAGACATATGGATCCTGGTGAATGGCCAGGAGTGTGAATAACATGTAGACTGCAACTTCCAACATTCACTACGTCTCCGTCTGAGAGGATCTTCTCAGGCGGGACTCCTATGGACTCTACGAAGCGTGCTTCAGCCCTGTGAACCAGCACTTCTGGCTCGGACGACTTGTGAAAGTCGGGGAGACCTCCTATATGGTCGGGATGCGTGTGCGTTATAACTATTCTTGCCACGTCACGGGGGTTCACCCCTAAGCCCTGCATCTCCCTGAAAATGTACTTTTTAGGTGCTCTAGGTCCTCCAGCGTCCACCAAGGTTAGCTCCCCTTCACCGATGATGTAAACGTTAGATGAGAAAAAACGTCCGGGAACCATTCGAAGCCACCGAACAGGTATCATCATCTCCCGTCCAGAACTTGCATTACATGCTTTCTAAGGGGATCATCGGGGGTGAGTGAGCCCTCAACGAAGGCTGCCTCTTTTCGGGTGCTTCCCTCACCGGTCGCCAATATACATTGAAGGTTTTAGTCTCTTGAAAAAGTTTCTTAAACTTTAATGGGCTGATATCCAGTAAGTATTTTAACGCTGGTTTCGCTTTCATGGTTAGTGTGGCTGGAAGGAAGCTAAAAGGGTTTTATGTGAGGGATCGTGGATGGTGACGGGTTTGAAAGATGAGTTGCTGAAGAAAGCTATGTCATTTTACCCAAATCATCCAGATCTGATGAAGCATTTAAAAGTCGGGTCAATATGGGAGTATAGGGTTTTCTCGCCTACCCTAGACGGGGAAGAGATCCTTGTTTTCCACTTGATGAAAATGGGGAATAGTGAACTTGCGCTCAAGGAGGGAGGTGCTCCGGAAAAGCCCGACCTAATCCTGTATTTCACCGTTAAGGCTATGCTTCAGCTCATCGAAAACTCGAAGAATGCCCATGAATACTATAGAGAGTACAGGAGAATCCTAGAGGAACCATCCCGAGAAGTCGAGTTAGATTATAAGATTAACAAAAACAGGTTGAAGCTGTGGAGGGCGGGGTATAGGGAGTGGGCAAACGAGTTCGGATTCACAAAGTACATGTAGGCATTCTGCAAGCGTGCCTTTCTAGAGGGGGCCACGGTACGCCTTCGATGGAGGGCATCCTGGACAGTTATTTTCCAGATAGTAGTTGCATGACGAGCACTCCGCTCCGCACGGAGGCTCTTCACCCAGCATCTTATCTACCCTCACGGCCAGATATGGGGAGTAATGGATTTCATTGAAAACTTGCAGTTCAGCCTCTAAAACGCCCTCTTGAGACTTAACCGAGTTGAGCAGACCTTCAAGGGCGCCTCTACATTCACCCACCACGAGCATCATCACCGTTTGGGTATTGTTCCTGCGGGTGAAAAGGGAAACTACCTTAGGACAGTTCTCGAAGCAGCCAACTAAGTTTTTAAGGCAGCCTTGTTGTAGCTGAACGGTTATGCTTGCAGGCTGAAGCTTAAAGAGTGAATGGTTTAACAGGGCAGAAACACTAACCACATTCTTCTCTATTAGCTTGGCAAGGCGCTTTTTAACCCCCATGCTGGTAAACCCTATTTCTGCACTAAGTTCGACAAGCTTTGACCTGCCGTTCTTCCGCAACATAGCGATCAATTTCCGGTCTATTTCATCCAAAAGCTTTTCCTGCAACCTAACAACCATCCCGTGATTCTTTAACTTAACATGCTTACGAACACAACCGAACTAAATTTAGCAGAGTTTAATCACTTCTAAGGGAAGGTGAGTATTAAGTGTACTGTTGCAACCATTTAGTGAAGTTTACTAAATAAACAGTTCCTTAAGAATGTTATGGTAACTGTTTCTTAAAATGATATGGAAGGTTTTAACAGAACTCGGCTTTAAAATACAAAAAAACGTTTAAAATAATTATTTATGATGTCAAATTTAGAGGTAAACTTAGAAAAGGCAAGATTTTTTAAGGATAAACTCTACATATATAGCTTAGGGGGTTCCTCTGTACACGGGAAAGGCGGTGGAGTAACTTGTTAACGTCTCAGGAAGCATGTGGTGAGGAGCTTCTTGAAGCCGTCGTTGAGGAAATAGGTGGGGAGAACGCTTACAAAGTTGTTAGAGTCCTTCTCGAAGCGGATAAGGAGGTAACGGACGAGGAGATAGCTGAGAAGCTTGAACTTCAGCTTAACTCGGTCAGGAAAGTGCTTTACAGGTTATACGAGGAGAGACTTGCATCCTACAGGCGTACAAGGGACACCAAGACGGGATGGTTCATATACTTCTGGAGGATAAGACCTGAGAAGGTTAAGGACCTCGTCCTTAGGAGGAAGAGGGAAGTTTACCTTAAGCTTAAGGAAAGGTTTGAGTACGAGAAGAACAACATGTTGTTCCATTGCGGAAACCAGAACTGTCCACGCCTAACGTTTGACGAGGCAATGGAAGCTGAGTTTAAGTGTCCAAGCTGCGGTGAAAGGCTTAATTACCAAGATAACAGTGAAAGCATAAGGGTTTTAGAGGTTAAGCTCCAAGAATTGGAAGAGGAGCTTAAGGAGCTAGAGGGCCGTTGCGAAAAATACCTTCTAGAGAGGAATGCCTTAAAATCCTTAAAAGCGTAGGTGCACCGCAGAATGTGATTAAGCACTGTATAGCAGTTTCACGTTACGCCCGTATGCTGGCGGAGAAAGCGGCAAGGAAAGGTAATAGGGTAAACGTGAGGCTGGTTGAGGCAGGAGGACTGCTACACGACATAGGGCGAGCAAGAACTCACGGAGTAGATCATGGAGTAGTGGGTGCAAGGATTATTAGAACAATGGGTTTACCAGAGGAGATTGCACTAATAGTTGAAAGACACGTAGGGGCTGGAATACCTAAAAGGGAAGCTGAAGCCTTAGGGCTTCCAGCAAGGGACTACTTGCCATTGACGCCTGAGGAAAAGATTGTTGCTCATGCTGACAATCTCTTCTTTGGAGGCAGGAAGGTTAGCATGGACGAGGTCATAGAAAGGTTTAAGGCCGAGCTTGGAGAAGGAAGTGATGCTTTAAAAAGACTTAGGAAGCTTCAAAAGGACGTTGAGGCACTTATTGACCCATGACGCGAAGAGTAACCATACTTGAAAGAGTTTATGGGCCGTGGGCTAAGCAGGGGTTAAAAGCAGCTTACATGCTTTTAAAAGGGGAAGTAGCAGACCTAGAAGTTGAGGTGAAGGAAGTATCCACCGATGAAAAGGGAAGGATAATAGTCGTCCTCGAAGGGGAGGACGAGGAGGCTGCAGGGACATATCTTGCAAGAAAGTACGGGTACACACGTAGCGTAGAGGAAGTTGTGGAGGGTGAAACTTACCGTGGGAGAATCGTCCAGCCGTTTAGTTACGGCTATGGCCTCTACGTTGACATTGGAGTTGTCGCGCCCTCGCCGAAGGATGCACTCCTACCCCTTTACATGCTTAGAAGGCAGCTTGCAGGGGGAAGGCAGGCCCCCCTCAGAAGGATAATTAGGGTTTACGGGTTCATTGAAAATCTTCCTTTAGAGGTTAGGGTCGTAGACGTTGGTCCTGCAGGAAGAATAGAGGCAGAATTAAGTGATGGAGAGATCGAAAAGCTGGATGAATGGGTTAAGACACGGTTTGACCGTGTTATTGTCTGCGGTGCAACCAGACAGCAAGTTAGACGGGCAATCATAAAGTCAGGCCACTTGAAGGACATCGTGTCTATCGAGAGGCTTGGATTAATGGAGCATGCAATCATATGTAAGTATGGAACGGACGCTCCTGGGATCATAGCAGAGATAGGTGGCTACCTGGAGGGGGTTCCAATGAAGGCGTTTATTCCTAAGGAAGTGAGGGAGTTCATGGAGGGAAAAGAAGCCTAGTCGCTCCCTCTACTTGTAAATATTACTTTCTTCCCGGAGGGTGAGGGAACAACTTTAATTTTTGCGTTTTCGAAGTTGAAGTAGAACTCTTTGCCTTGGTGGTAATAGTCTAGGAAAACCGCTAGGGCTGCTATTTCGGAGTGGGGCTGGTTTGTAACTGAAACATTGTATGTTGCCAAGGAGTACACTTCACGTGGAACCTTTGCGCCTCCAACAACGACCATTAAATCCTTACCTGATGACCTGATCTCATCTATTACCTTGGGAAGGGGGATGCCGTACATTGTGAGGTGAACTACTATCCCCCCACTTGAAAGCCAGCTTTCAACTATGGAACGCCAGCTCCCTCCAACGGAGACCTTAAATGATCCGCCGAAACGCCTTACAACATCCTCAACATTCTCTACCAGCTTCATATCGCTGGTGTCCGGGAAGATCACTTCGGATGCGCCGAAGGCCCGGGCGACAAGCGCTAAATGGGTTGAGACGCGGGCGTCACGTATGAGCCGGTGGCCCAGCCTTAAGACTACTATCCGAGGGTTAGATTTGAGCAACCCCGTCACCTAGCAAGCATGGTGGAGAAGGCGGATATTTTACTTCCGAAGCCTTACCACGTCGCCCAAGGTTAGCTCTCTTCCTCCTTTAGATGTAGATACACCGCCCGTCGAGCTAACTGGCACATAAAGAGTGATCTTCAAAACCTTCTCTATTTTACTGGCTAGCTGCCTCGGCGGCTCCATCCTTTCAGCCTCGATCCTCTTTATCACTGAAAGCTTCTCTTTAAGCATCTTCGCAAGGTCCTCTTGGGATAGCCCCATTTTCTCCCTACTTTCCCGGATCAGCCGCCCGTATTCTTCAACGAGTTCAAGGTCGCTGCCAGCCGGGATACGTCTCTTCGGCTTAGCAACGGTAGGGCTTACGGGCATGGCTTTAACGGGTGGCTTCCTAGGGATTCGAGACCAGGTTTTAGGAGTTACACCAAACCTAGCACAGTTTTCACATACACTCATAACTGCTCCTTCGATCACGACCCTTCTGGCTGGGCCAACGATCTTACGGCCGCAAACCTCACAGTTCAATTTAACCCCCAAGTAAGAGGAGGAGCATAAACGATATTAAAGCTTCTCCAACAGGGGAGACGCCATGACAGCTACTTCGTATCCAGCCATACCTGTTAAAGGGTGCCTTAAAGGGTGCCCTACGCGTTTTTCAGGTTTCTGAAGGCTACTAGTATTCCTTCTCAGCTAGAACGCTTCACGCCATGAGCGGTTACACGAGCGGCGGTAAGCCTAATAAGGAGGGTTTAAGAAAGTTTTAGTGTTGCCGGAAGGGCAGATTAGTGCGCCAAGCGGAAAGTAAATTAACGGCTAGGAGCTAAATGTAGTGTGGGGGTGTGGTTGTGCCCGGATCCACGGAGAACAGTGGTCAAAGTTATAGTGGACGCTATGATGATATTATCGCATATGCCCGGGATATTGAGAGAAGACTTTACAAGATTGACGCTGAAAGAATGAGGCTTCGCCAGGAGATCATCCAGCTTAGGAAGGAGCTGGAGGTGTTAAGGCAGCCGCCTCTTATAGCCGCAACCGTGCTTGAAACGCTTGAGGATGGGAGAGTTATAGTTAGAAGTTCAACTGGTCCAAACTTTGTGGTTTACGTTTCAAACAACGTTCCTAGGGATAAGCTTGTCCCTGGGGCGCATGTCGCTTTAAGCCAGAAAACGTTCGCTATAGTTGAGATTTTACCCTCCCCTGAGGATCCATTCGTTAGGGGGATGGAAGTTGAAGAGGTGCCACCGGTAACCTATAACGACATTGGAGGGTTGAGGGAGCAAATAAGGGAGGTAAGGGAGACCGTTGAGCTGCCGCTAACCCACCCTCACCTCTTCGAGGAAGTAGGAGTTGAGCCGCCGAAGGGCGTCCTTCTCTGTGGCCCCCCTGGGACGGGGAAAACCCTGCTTGCGAGGGCGGTAGCCCATGAGACGAAAGCCACCTTCATAAGGGTGGTGGGCTCCGAGTTGGTTCAGAAGTTTATTGGTGAAGGAGCGCGAATGGTCAGAGAGGTTTTTAACTTAGCTAGGAAGAAGGCGCCGAGCATAGTTTTCTGCGATGAGATAGATGCTATAGGCAGCAGGAGGCTTGACGTGGGGACGAGCGGAGACAGGGAGGTCCAGCGAACCCTAATGCAACTCCTCTCTATAATGGACGGGTTTGACCCCCGAGGGGACGTTAGGATAATTGCAGCTACGAACAGGCCTGACATATTAGATCCAGCTCTTCTCAGGCCTGGACGCTTCGACAGGATAATATACTTCCCCCTCCCAGACAGGGATGCCAGAGAGGAAATATTCAGGATACACACGCGTCGAATGAAGCTTGACAGCGACGTGAGCTTGGGGGTGCTGGCTGAGATGACCGAGAACGCTACGGGGGCGGATATAAAGGCTATATGTACAGAGGCGGGGATGTTTGCCATCAGAAACTTTAGGGTGAAGGTGAAATTCAAAGACTTTGAGCAGGCTATAGAGAAGGTTCTGAAGAGGAAGGGAGCTGGGGGCGAGCCTAAAGGAATCTACTGTTAAGGCGGCTTTTTGGATGGTGGAGGAGTATTCTTGGAGGCAGCTGACTACTGGACGCTGCGAAGAATACGGTTAATTGCCGACTACCAGTTTTTCCCGGGGGCTGGGCGGGTTCTTTTCCCGGACGGAGTGAGGGTTGTCTTTTCCTCCAAGACTGGCAGGGTGAGGCAGGTATACTTAGACGGGGATCTTGTGGCTAGCTTTAGACCTGATGAGGGAACGTTCGCTCTTAACATTAGAGGGGGAGAGCTGCTTTTAGAGCATTTTGAAAGGCCGACACTGAGGGTGATTGTCACGGAAAGAATTGCAGGATTGGTGGTTGAGGGAAGAAACGTGTTCGCTAAGCATGTTGTTGCAGCGGACCCTGAAATCCGCCCGTGGAGCGAAGTCCTCGTGGTGGACGAAGCAGACAAGCTGGCTGCGGTTGGGAGAGCAGTTCTGAACGGGGAGGAAATGGTGGCGTTCTCGAGGGGGGTGGCTGTGAAAACCAGGATCGGAAACCCACGGTTTAAAAGTAAGGAGGGGATGGTTTGAGGAAGGTTAGCCCTAAGCAGCTTAGGAAAATGATGAAGCAGATGGGAGTGAGGGAAGTCTCATCCGTAAAGGTTGTCATAATAAAGTGTAATGACAAGGAAATAGTTGTGTCAAGCCCGCAGGTTGTCGAGATGAAGGTGGGAGGACAGAGGGTTTATCAGGTTTCAGGCGTTGTGGAGGAAAAACCTCTAACCCCAGAAAAAGCGGAGGAAGCAATAATGGAAATTCCAGAGGCGGATGTTATGCTAGTAGCCCAACAGGCGGGGGTGACGCCTGAAGAGGCAAGACGGGCACTCGTAGAGACGGAAGGCGACCTAGCTAAGGCAATACTCCTCCTCAAGAAAGCGGACTAATCCAATTAATTTAATTTATTATTGTTCAGCCTGCTCTTTTTGCCTTTCCAGAAGCTGTTTAACGCGTTTCAGCCTGAATAGGTCTTCCCTTTCCCGCTCCTCCAAGTGGAGGGAAATGTACCTAATAGTGTTTTCTAGTTTGGGGATAACTATGTATTTTAACGCGTTAACCCTCCTTTTAGTCCTGTCAATCTCCTCGGCCATTTTCCTTATTGCTGTTTCCACCTCAGCAAGCCTAACCGTAAGCTTTAGAGCTTCCCTAAACTTTTGAACGGCCTCGTCAAGCTTAGCAGACGTCGTGGCGAAACTGTACGACGCCACACTACCCTTCTCCTTAACCCTTAAGAGTGGAACCTTAACACCCATTATATTCTGCAGGGAGACGTCAACGTCATAGAATGGCTCAACGCCCATAGCCGCCTCTTCCACCTTAAGAGGCCCCATAAGCATCTTAGCCATAGTGAGGGTTTCAAAAGCATCTTTAAGGGCGTTCACAAGTTCACGCCTAATCCGCCCCACATCCTCTAATATGTCAAAGAACTGCATTACAAGAGCATCTCTTTTTTCTTTAAGTAAATCATGGCCTCGCTCAGCTAACGTCATACGTTTCTTCAAAGTTAAAAGCTCCATGCGGGTCGGATGCACACCCTCAATTATTTCAGTCGACATCTCTGGAATCCTCCTTAACCCTAAAGGGACGGGAACACTAATCTAAAATAGAAACATAAATTTTTCTCCAATAGCTATTGACGTAGGAGTTTGCTTCAAATTTAAATGGATGAAGCCGATTAAGGGAGGAGTTTGATGGTTAAACAGTTATCAGAAGGAAGTTTTAGGGGTGGTTGAAGGATGTTGGCGCGGGGGGCGGGATTGCCACCTTAGAGCAGGATGCTCCCTTGGTTTTGAACCCGCGCTCCCCCATGGGGAACCGGCTTCGCTCCGAAACGCTGGCTTAGCAGGCCGGCACCTGTCGGCAGAATGTATAACCGGGCTTGGTTACCCCCGCCGTTAATGTATGAGAAACTTAGAGAATTTTAAACTTTATGGTTTATGGTTGCTGAAAGCTGATTGCCGGGTTATGGTCGGGTTAAGAGTGCTTTTGTTGTTTAAGTATTTTTGTTGGAGCTTTAGGTCGACGTTGCCTTAACCGTGTTCTTCGCTTCAGGCATCATTCAACATGAATGTTTAAAAAAGGCTTTTTGTATTATGTCCCTTTTTTCCATAATCTTTATATTTTAGCTCTACCTTGTTGGCTTACTTTCCCGAGGCGAGTGAGGATGGCTTGCAGAGTGGAATGTAGCGTGGAGGAGGACGTCTTCGAGTACAGGGTGTATGACGACTACGGGATAGGCGTTATAGCCTACGCTAAAGTTACGCGTGGCCCCGGCGGGGCAGAGATAAAGGTGATAAATGTTAGCAGGGAGTACAGGGGTAGAGGGGTTGGAAGCGAAGTCTTAGCTCGGATCGTAAGGGATCATGGTGATTGCCTGATAATGGTTGAAACATTCGGCTATCTTGTTGGGTGGTATGAAAGGTTTAATTTTAAGTGTGTCTGCGATAAGCCCCTCATAATGGTTAGAAGCCCGGGGGGGTGGCTTTAGGCTACCTCGCACTTCTCCCCCTTAGCGAGATCGAGGAGGAGATCCTTGCCTTGCGTGTAGCCTCTCGCTATTATCACGTCTCCGCTTTTGAGCTTGAATGAGTCGGACGGCGAGTAGAACCACTTGCCTTTCCTCCTGACGGCGATTATCCGCATTCCTATCCGGTCATCCAAGGCTACGTCCCCTATGGTTCTTCCTTCCAGCTTGGATCCTGCGCCGACGCACGTCCGCACTATGGTTTCCTCCGCTTCCTCCATGACCATTTTCAGTATTGGGTGTGGCTCTAGCCCCCTCAGGACTGCATCGGCTATTTCAGCGGCGGCGTCAGCTATGTTTTCGGATGCAATCCCTATTCTTATGAGGGCTAGCTTCGCGTCGGGGCTTATTACTTCGTCCTCTGCATCTATGACTTTAAGTTCAAAGTTTATGTGGAAGGTGTCGAAGAGCTCTTCTAGCTCCATTACCTCTTTTGCAATCTCCTTATTGTTGAAGAGAAAGGCTGAGTAGGCGAGGTCAACCATTAGCTCCGAGGTGTTCTTCATTTCCACGAGCATCCGCTCTATTTCAGCAACCTCGTCCTCCTCCAACCCCATCATCCCCCTCCGCTAAAGTCTTAAACTCCTGGACGCTTTTACCTGAGCCTCTAACGATAACCGTGTCGCCGGCGAGCAGCTTGGTGTTCTCCTTAGGGTTAATGTGTAGCTTATCCTTTCTCCTAATGGCTATGACGTCTACTCCGAGGCGTCCTCTGAAGCTGGCAATCTGCTTATTACAGAGGGGAGAATTCTTTGATATGGTCGCTCTGACCAGCCTTTCCTCCGTCATGCTGAAAGCATGCGACAGTATTTGGAGGCCTTCCCCTCTAACGATTGTTGAGGCTATGTCCCCGGCGGCATCGGATATCCTGTTAGCAGCTAAGGCCACCTTCATTATGCCAGCCATCTTCTCTGCGTCCTCCCTGTCCCTCACCGCGAACGAGGCGCTCATGAACAAGAGGTAAGTTAAGTAGTCTACGCGTTCCTCAAGCTCCAGCACTTCCTCCCTGAGGTCTGCGTCGTTAAACAAGACTGCCGAGTAGGCTAAGTCAATGGTTAACTCGGAAATGTTCTTAATCGAAGTTAAAATACTTTTAACACTAAGAGGTTTGTACTCAACTTTTCCCTCAGCCAACCAGTTGCCCTCCAAAGAAGAGAAAACTCTTAAACTAGAGTCGGAAATGCAAGAGAAAAGTGTTAACGATGAGAATTAAACTTTTCGACTATAAAGCTTCAGGAAAGGGCTGATGGGAAGGTTGAGGGGGGTTAATGTATCCTCCCTTAGAGGGGGACGTAGCGGTCGACGTGTATAGTGCAAGCACACCCCTAGTAAACCTTTTCTTCGGCCTCCATTCCTTTGCCCTTTCCTTTAGGACTGCTTCGATTTCCTCATTTTCCGCCTCAGACCCCTTTAACCCGACGATGTTAAGTTTACGTTCAGGTATGTCTATCTCGACTAAGTCTTCATCCTCTAGGAAGGCTATTGGCCCTCCTTCCGCAGCCTCAGGGGACACGTGGCCTATGCATGGTCCCCTGCTTGCCCCTGAAAACCTGCCGTCCGTCACCAGCGCCACGGTTCTGCTAAGCTCCTCATTAGATGCGATCGCCTCCGTCACGTAGAACATCTCAGGCATGCCTAGGCCCTTCGGCCCAGCGTACCTTATGACCACGACGTCGCCCCTCGCTATCTCACCGTCGAAAATGGCTTTCAACGCTTCCTCCTGAGAGTCGAAGACCTTGGCTGAACCCTTATGAACCAGCATTTGTGGGTCTACAGCGATCTTCTTGACCACAGCTCCGTCTGGAGCCAAGTTCCCCCTAAGCACTGCTATGGCTCCTTCCCTGCTTAACGGCTCGTTTACGCTTGCCAGAACGTCCCTAACGTTTAACTCGTAGTTTTTCAGGTATTCCGCTGATTTCTCGAAGAAGCCGGATGACTCAAGCTCTTTAAGGTTTTCTTCGAGTGTTTTCCCTGTGACTGTAAGCTCGTCCATGTGAAGGTAATCCTTCAACTCTCTTATGACGGCTTGAACTCCGCCAGCATACCAGAACAGGGAGGTTGGATATCTTCCACTTGGCCTACAATTAAGAAGGAAGGGTATTTCCCTGTGAAGTTCGTCAAAGAGGTCTATTCCAACGTTGACTCCTGCCTCTCTCGCTATAGCAGGTATGTGGAGGAGCGCGTTGGTTGAGCCGCCTATAGCTGAGTGGATCATCACAGCGTTCTCTATGGAGTTCCTCGTAACTATTCTCGATGGGGTTAGGTTCTCTTCAACCAACTCCACCACCCTTTTTCCCGCTTCCCTTGCAAGCCTGTAAAACGAGTTAAGGTAGGCGGGGTGTACGGCTGATGTTGGAAGAGCTAAGCCGAGTGCTTCAGCCATGACCTGCATAGTGTTTGCGGTTCCCATGAAGGCGCACGCCCCACATGTCGGACATGAGCTACGCGTCTTCGAAAGATACTCTTCAGTTGAAATCTCGCCCCTCTTCAACATGCTGTGGAAGGTGCCTACTTGCTCGAGCGTCACCATGCCCGGGCCTTCAGCCATAACGCCGCCAGGTACTATAACCGTCGGCATATCGATCCTCATAGCGGCTATGAGGTGGGCGGGCATAGACTTGTCGCATGAGGAGACTAGAACCAGGCCGTCGAATGGAGACGACAATGCGTGGATTTCAACCATGTAGGCTATGATCTCCCTCGAAACCAAGCTGAAGTTCATACCCTCATGCCCCTGGGCTACGCCATCACACATGTCGGAGGCGTAAAAGTAGCTTGGCTTCCCGCCCTTCTCGAACACGCCTAAGCCAACCGCTCTAGAAACCTTGTCCAAGTGTATGCTGCCGGGGTGAGCATACCCATATGTACTCTCAACTATAATTTGAGGCTTACCTAAATCTTCAATGGTCCAGTCCATGCCGAGCCTGAGCGCGTCTATTTCAGGCGCCTTATCCCTTAAAAGGGTACTTTTAGTTTTCAAACATATCACCTTAAAGGAGAAATGAGAGGCTGATGCCATTTAAACCTTAAACTATTATTTTTAGTTGAGCATCGCTTGATGTTTTACATTGGTTGGCGGTGGGATGGATGTTAACTCAATCGTCAACTAGCTTCTGAAGCGTGTAGAGGCTGTTGAGGTACATGTCAGGTTTAACCCTTAATCTTACGTGTGGGCGTTTAATTACAGCTACCGTCGAGCCAGCGTTTCTACCGGCTAGGACGTCGGCGTCGCTGTCACCAACCATTAAGCCGTCTGATGGACGGCATCCTAACACTTTAAAGGCTTCCAGAACACCGGTTGCCTCCGGCTTCGCGTCTCCTTGCCTTTCAGTTCCCAGGGCTATCATAACGTCGAAATATTTCTCAAGGTTAAACGATTTAACCTCTAGGAGCGTTACTCTAGGAGAGGTGTTTGTAACCAAGCCCAAGGGAACTGTAAGGTGGAGGTTTTCAAGCGACTCTACGTCTACGTAGGGTTTTATCGCTCCCTTCCTTATTAAGCGTGATCTAAGCTTTAAGTCGAATTCGTCAAACGTACGCCAGAAGAGACCTGGGTCAGCTACACCCCATGATTTGAGGATCCTCCAGTGTTCTCGCCCGCTAACCCAGAGCCTTAACCGTTCCCTGCGTGGAGGAGGAGGTAAACGTAGTTTCCTGAGTGTTTCAACGAGGATAGAGTCAAAAAAATCAGGTGAAGGCATTCGGATCAGGGTTCCATCAAGGTCAAAAAGGATCGCGTGAAACCCTCTAGCCATTTCAACCACTTAGGCTCTATAACGTAAATTAAAGGTGAGATGCTACCAAGTCAACGAGGTCACATACTTTCAGTGGTGATTCAAGCCTTTTCGCAGCAAGGTCAAGGTTTGTTCTGCAGAGAGGGCAGCTCGTGACTAGCAACTTGGCGCCTGTAGCCTCTGCTTCACGGATCCTCTTTTCGGCTATTCGAACAGCCGACTCGGGTTTAAACGTGAAGTATCCTCCTCCGCCTCCACAGCAGTTAGCAGCGTCACGGTTATGTTCCATTTCTACAAGTTCAACTCCCGGTATAGCTTTTATCACGTCTCTCGGAGGATCATATAGTCCGCAATGCCTCCCCATGTGACATGGATCGTGATAGGTTACAGTAAGCTCTCCTTTATCCTTTAATTGAAGCTCCCCTGCTTTAACCAGGTCTCTTATGACTTCTGAAATATGCTTAACGTTAAAGCCGAAGTTTTCAAGCAGCTCAGGGTATGCCTTAGTGAACGTCGAGTAGCAGCCGGCGCACGGCGTTATCACAGTTGACGCTCCCACCTTATCGAACATTGCAACGTTTTCCTCAGCTAGTGCTTTAGCGGTCTCCAGCTTCCCATCCCAGTAAGGGTGCATTCCGCAACAGATCTCCTCCTTTGACACGGTGAAGTCGACGCCGGCAGCACTCAGAATGGACACGGCACCTTTAGACGTTTCCGGTTGACGGAAAGAGTTTACGCATCCAATGTAGAGAAGGTTGTCTGCCTTCCCGGGGAGCGCCACGTCAAGCCACTGGAAGCGCTCGTCCTGCGTTCCAGCGTAAGGGTTCTTATATCTCTCTATGCGAGCGTCGAGCTTCCTGTTAGGCGGCGGGGGGCCTATACCCTTCTCGGCAAATGCCTTTCTAGCGGCCAGGAAAACGTCGAGGGGGTCTATTTCAGCGTCACAGTTAATGTTGCACAGCGCACAGGACGTACAAGAGTATATTTTCTCGACGACTTCCGGCGTGGGTTCAAGTAAGTTGTACACTATACCTCTTAGAAGGGTCATTCTGCCACGCGGCGAGTCCGACTCCCATCTGGTTAAGCTGTAAACGGGGCATGTGACTCTACACCATGCGCAAAGGTTACACATGGCGATCTTGGTTTTAAACTCCTCCAGCTTCTCCACGCTTACACCACCGGCATGTAGACAAATTCGTCTTCGGGTATTTCGATGAGGCCCATTACTCCAGGATTCATTATGCCGTTTGGGTCAAAGATCTTCTTGATCTCCCTCATGTACCGGAGCGTGTCACCGTGCTCTAGCTCCACGAGGCTGGACTTGGTTACGCCCAGCCCGTGCTCTGCTGAGAGGGTGCCACCATACTTCTTTACGACGGCCTCCGCCAGCTCCCTAGCAAACTTAACCCCTACTTTCCTGTCCTCCTCGCTCCACGGGTTAATCGCTGTGCCAAAATGAATGTTACCATCACCTATGTGGCCAAACATCACTATAAGACGGCCGTATCTTTGCGCGATCGACTTAAACTCTCGGACAACATCCGGGATCTTGCTTATTGGGACGGCGAAATCTTGTATGTTGTTAAGAGGGATGTTTTCACCTCTGATCTTGGCGAGCAAGTTGTAGAGGGTGTGGCGTAACCCCATGAGCTCCTCTATCCTCTCAGGATCTGTGGTGTAAACGACTTTCTGGGCGCCCTTTTCCTCGCAGATCTCCTTAACCCGCTTGCTCTCCTCCGCCACTGGGCTTTCACTGTAGCCATCGTTTTCTATGAATAGCAGCGCTTCGCCTGTTGGAAGCTTTTCCTCTAAAACGTTGTTTAATATCATTATGCATAGGTCGTCGAGGATCTCCATCGCGGAGGGCATAATCCCCTGCCTTATTATCTCCGTACTGGCTTCTAAGGCCTGCTCTAGCTTCTCAAAAACCGGAACAGTTAAACCGTAATAGCGTGGTTTGGGTGTAATCTTCAAAATTATTTCGGTGAAGACGCCGAGAGACCCCTCAGAGCCAACCATGAGCTTCGTTAAATTGTAGCCTGAAGACGATTTCCAAACTCTCCCTCCCGTTCTGATCACCTTCCCCCCGGGGAGGACGACCTCTAAGCCCAGCACGTGGTCGACGGTTGCCCCATACTTTAGCGCCCGGATGCCGCTCGCGTTGTTGGCGACCATGCCTCCAACGGTACATGATATGGCTGAGCCAGGGTCAGGCGGGAAAACGTAGCCAAGCTTCCCTAACTCCCTGTTGAGCTCATCGTATATTACGCCCGGCTCGACGACGGCCACCCTATCCTCCAAGCTTATCTCTTTGATCCTGTCCATTTTACACATGTCAAGCACGACTCCCCCCTTAACAGGTATAGCCTGGCCGCTCAGGCTTGTTCCAGCCCCTCGAGGGACGATGGGAACCCTATTTTCATTCGCCCACTTCAATATCTCGACGACTTCCTCCCTACTCTCAGGTCTCGCAACAGCTGTTGGTAGAGCTATGCGTAGCGACGCGTCCATCGAGTATGCGTATAGGTCCGCTGCGTTCACGGTTACATCGTCTTCTCCAACCACCCCTGTAAGGAAACGATAAATTTCCTCTTGGCTTAACATTTGAAGCCACCTCTCCCAGTCTGGCGTTTAAACATTAATGGTAAACGTAAAGATATATGTTTCTTAGGATTCCTCAGCGGCCTCTCACGTTACGACCGCCTCAACTTTCAACCGGCTTGCCAATTGCAGGGAAGGAAATATTTTAGAGGAGAGGCTAAACCCTAGTTTAACATGCCTTTAGATAGAATTCCTTGGAGGAAGGAAAGTGGAAGTTAGAGGCGTGGTGGGGCTGGCGCTCATCGCCATGCTAATGGCGCCTTTAGCCATTGGGGCAACCTCTCTAATCTTACCCTACCTTGGCGACGTGGCAGGGTGCGGTTACGTTTCCGCTTCAACAGGACTCACCCCTCCTGTAAGGGACATAATTATCGCCTACCTGTACTCAATTATGCTGAAGTACTTTGCTGATAGGCAGAGAACAAACTTAATTATCATAGGAGTAGTGGCGTTGGTTCTCTTCGGGGTGCTCATAGCTGCAGTAGTGTACGCAGCTAAAACATAAAACACCTACTCTTTTTTGGATAACGGGGGACAGAAAGAGTTAAGTTGATGTTTAAGGATAGAGTGGGTTGTTAGGGCTTAGTAGCGGCGTTACACGGTTAACAAACGATTCACTTCCCCCTATAAAACTTCGTTCCCTATAGAAGGAGGGTAGAGGGTGTCCGCTGAAAGACTTATTTTTATATACTCTTCTGATGTCGTTTAAGCCGGGAGATACCTCTGCTATGCGGGAGGTTTACTGTTGGATGCGAGGATTGGAGTGTACGTTTGCCACTGTGGCACAAACATAGCGGGTGTAGTTGACGTTGATGAGGTGGTTAAACATGCATCTACACTTCCCGGAGTCGTCATAGCGAGAGACATAATGTATACTTGCTCTGATCAAGGGCAGAACACGATAAAGGAGGATATAAGGAAGCATGGTTTAAACCGTGTTGTCATCGCCGCTTGCTCCCCTAAGATGCATGAAGGTACGTTCAGGAGAACCATCGAGGCTGCCGGGCTTAACCCGTACCTGTTAGAGGTAGCGAACATTAGAGAGCAATGCTCGTGGGCTCACCCAAACGAGAGGGAGAAGGCTACTGAGAAGGCGAAAGCGCTCGTTAGAGCTGCTGTAGCGAAGGCGCGCTTACTGGAGCCCCTTGAAAGGAGGAAGATACCGGTTGAAAAAGCGGTTCTCGTCATTGGAGGAGGTATAGCAGGGATCCAAGCTTCACTAGACTTGGCGGAGGCTGGGATGAAGGTTTATCTTGTTGAAAAGTCGCCGAGCATAGGGGGCCATATGGCCCAGCTTAACAAAACTTTTCCAACCATTGACTGCTCAGCGTGCATTTTAACGCCTAGGATGGTTGACGTTGCAAACCACCCCAACATAACCCTGCTAACATATAGCGAAGTGGTTGGCGTCGAGGGATACGTTGGAAACTTTGAAGTTACCATATTGAGGAAGGCGAGGTACGTTGAGGAAGACCTGTGCGCTGGGTGTGGGATGTGCGCTGAGGCGTGCCCTAGGAGGGTTCCAAACGAGTTCGACATGGGGCTTAGCATGAGGAAGGCGATCTATATCCCCTTCCCCCAGGCTGTACCACTCAAGTACACTATAGACCCGGAGCACTGCCTCTACCTGACACGGGGGAGGTGCAGGAGGTGTGAGGAGGCTTGCCCTCGGGGGGCCATAAACTTCAACCAGAAAGACGAGGAGGTTAAGGTGAAAGTTGGCGCGATAATAGTTGCCACGGGATACAGGGTTTTTGACGCGAGAAAGATACCTTCACTCGGGTATGGAAGATACAGGAATGTGATAACCGGGTTGGAGCTGGAGAGGCTTTCCAGCGCCTCCGGGCCGACTGGAGGAAAGGTTTTAACGGCTTCGGGTGAGAAGCCTAGGAGTGTTGCTTTCATCCAGTGCGTCGGCTCAAGGGACGTTAAGCATAACAGCTGGTGTTGCAGGGTGGGTTGCATGGCAACGCTAAAGCAGGCATTCCTCCTTAAAGAGGAAGATCCTGAGGTTGAAGTCTACGTGTGCTACATAGACTTGAGGGCGCCGGGGAAGGGGTACGAGGAGTTTTACCGGAGGGTGAGGGACATGGGGGTTCGCTTCATACGTGGAACACCGTCTGAGGTGTTCGAGAACTCCGACGGGACGCTGACCATTAGGGTCTTCGACGAATCAATAGGGAGGATTTTAAATCTTAAAGTTGACATGGTGGTTCTTCAAGTAGGCATAGAGCCGGTGGAGGACGCCGTTAAACTTCAAAGGATTCTTAACGCCCCGATAGGCGCTGAAGGGTTCTTCTTGGAGGCACACCCGAAACTTCAACCGGTCGAGTCGCATACGAGGGGCATCTTCATGGCTGGCTGCTGCCATGGCCCTAAGGACATAGCGGAGACCGTGGCCCATGCGAGCGCCGCCGCAGCCAAGGCGATAGGCCTCCTATCCAAGGGAATGGTCGAAGTTGAGCCATTAATAGCTCAGGTAAACCAGGAGATATGTAGTGGGTGTGAAATATGCCTCAGCGTATGCCCTTATGGAGCGATCCAGATGGAAGAAAAGATGGGTGAAAATGGGGGTAAGAGGGCTAAGGTTATCGAGGCGCTTTGCCGCGGCTGCGGCGCTTGCGTGGCGGCTTGCCCGTCTAACGCCATAAAAGTGCACGGGTTCACTGATGAGCAAATCATGGCTCAGGTTGAAGCCATAGTGAAGGGGTGAGAAGGGTGGAGGGTTCAGTGTATGAGCCTGTGATTGTAGCTTTTCTATGTAACTGGTGTAGCTACGGGGGAGCAGACCTAGCTGGCATGAGCAGGATAGAGTACCCGGCTAACATACGTGTGATAAGAGTTATGTGTAGTAGCAGAGTTGACCCGGTTCACGTGTTATACGCCCTTAGGATGGGGGCTGATGGTGTTCTAGTTTCAGGATGCCACCCGGGAGACTGCCATTACGTTAACGGAAACTACCGGGCGGAGCGCAGGTTTGCCCTCTTAAGGTTTATGCTTAAGCAGCTGGGGGTTGAGCCTGAAAGGGTGCGGGTGGAATGGGTTTCATCATCTGAGGGAGAAAGGTTCGCTAGGATAGTTAGGGAGTTCGTTGAGGAGTTGAGGGTGCTAGGCCCATCACCCTTAAAAAGGTTTCTGGGCGATGGCGAACCCGGGACACGATAAAGTCATGTGTGTAGATTGGGACGGATGCTGTTAGTTCATTTCTAACCTCTATAATTCACCATGTCCACGTTACTTGAGGGTTAAACTTGTTCAAGGTTCCCTTTGATGGGTGAAAACCTAGCCTTGTCTTCCTCCCTTTTTTATGTTGAGCCTTCACGTCAGCAGCTTGCATCGGCAGTTGAAGGTCTCGATAACGGCGGCGGGGAGGGGAAGGGAGTGGGAGCTGCTGGAAGAAGATAGGATGGGAGTCTTAAGCAGGGAACCGGTGGTGTCTGGTTCCCGAGAGTAGCTCTAGTGGAGGAATTCGCTTCTGCGGGTAAGTAAGGTAGAGGGGGCGGAGGTGGCGCGTAGCTGTTGGCTGTTTAAGGAATGGTGCTCGTGAAAGTTGGAGGTATAGGTGTGGAGGGGTAGTCTCCCGGAAGGCTCCTTAAAGGGTTCCGTAAACACTAATGGGTTGAAGGTGGGCTACGTCTTTCAATCCATGCTTTTATGGCTAAACTTCTTTAACATGCAGGGTGTATGGGTTGGAGGGCTATCTGACTGGGGTGGACGTATACTTTTTAAGTGGAGGCTACGTTAATGATGATTGAGGCTTTCTCAGGGTTTAATCGTTGATTTTAAGCAGTAGGCATGTGGGGGTAAGGGAAGAGTGGATACGTTAACTCTCTCAGAGGCAGACGAGTTATTGGGAAAGATGAGGGAGACTGTTGCGGAGTTAACCCCATTCGTCTGCTATAACTGCACTAGGTGTTCTTCAGGCTGTCTCGCTGTTGAAACGGGGTGCACGCCTCACAGGATCATCCAGCTCTTCAGGCTTGGGCTACTAAGAGAAGTCGAGGAGGGTATCTGGAGTTGCTTTTTCTGTTTAAAGTGTGATGTCCGCTGCCCTCAGGAGGCTAAACCGGCGATGTTAATCTTAGCCATAAGAAACCTTCTGGTCAGTAGAGGGAGTGGCCCTCCAAAGGGGTACAGGGTTATGCTTGAAAACGTGGAAAAGTACTCCACGATTCAGCAGCCGCAGGAAACGATGAACAAAGACTTCGACTTTGTCTCCAGAGGCGATCTGGGACTGCCTGAAATGAAGACGCCTAACATGGAGGTTTTCAGGCGGAACTTAAGGAAGATAGAGCCAAGGCTTCTTGGAGGTGGAGAGAGGTGAAGTACACGACCTACTGGGGGTGCATGATAACAACAATAGAGTACGCATATGAGATTTCCGTGCGTGAAACGTTTCCCAGGCTTGGCGTGGAGCTCGTCGACCTTGACTGGAACGCTTGCTGCGGCTACCCGTTAATGCAGGTTAACCTGAGGATTTGGCTGTATTTGGCAAGCCGCATTTTAGCGGCGGCACAGGAGAAAGATAACCCTCTTTTCGTACCGTGCAATGGATGTCACATTTCCCTTTGCGAGGCACAGCACCTTCTGCTCAAACACCCCGAGCTTGTAGGCTGGGTAAATGGGTTGCTGAGCGAGGAGGACATTGAATTTAACCCGCAGAAGCCACTCAAAATACTTCACACCATAGACCTACTTTACGACGAGCTCGGCTTAGACAGGATTAAGAGTGTCGTCAAGAAGCCACTTGGTTTTAAGCTTGCATGCCATTATGGCTGCCACATTCTGCGTCCTACAGAGTACCCTAGAGTCGATGACGCCGAGAACCCTGTGAAAATGGAGGAGATCATAAGGGCTCTTGGAGGGGAGGCTGAAGATTACCCTGAAAGGCTGGAGTGCTGTGGGGCTGGCGCCAACCTGGTTGAGCCGGAGGCTGTCGCCGCCCTGAGCGGCTGGAAGCTGAAGGCTGTTAAAGCGAGAGGGTTTGACGCAATGGTGACTTCCTGCCCGGCATGCCAGAATAACTACGATACGAAGCAGGACATGATAAGGCAGGTTACGAAGGATCCGGAAATTTCCCTTCCAGTATTCTACTTGACCCAGCTTTTAGGGCTCGCCATGGGGATTGAGCCACGTAAACTTGGAATAGACCTCAACAAGAGCCCTGTGGAGGAGCTTGTTGACCTTTAGACTTAGGCGGCAACGTTTCAGGTATGAGGCCGCATCTTAGGAGCGCCCTTGATAGAAGGCGGGCTACGCGTAAAGGCTCTGGAACTGCACCCTGCAGAGTAAACCTGTTGAGTATGAGGCGTGCTTTCCTAACGGTGACGCCAAGGCAGCGTACCAGAACCCGGTGGCCTGTGTGAAGCTCTACTGCTTCCCTTTCTCCGAGGCTTCGATATGCTTCTAAGCGTTCCCTCCAGTCAGGGAAATACTCTTTAAGATACTTTTCGATCCCCTCAGACTCCTCATAGGTTACGCATATTAACGGCTTCTTTATGGTTTTATAAAGGAGGTTGAGGTCTATTATGTTAAACCAGCTTATTATGCATCCGTTAAGCATGATGAAGTTTACGTCGCTCCTATTTAGGTTCTCGTAAAGGTTGATCACGCTTTGGGTGGCGTCCATTCCTCCAATAGTTGCTGTTGAAAAGGAGAAACCATCTATCTGGAAGTCCCCTCTCATGACGACGCCAGAAATAATAGAGCGCTCACAGTTTTTGACGAAGCTTTCGGCAACCCCTAAAACTCTCACGCCATGCTTAAGCAAGTAGGCCACCTTAAACAAGTTTGGTTAGTAGTTCGCGGGCAAGCCACCCCTTCTCGAACGCCTCCCTAAAATTCTCGGACAGGTATGCCTCATTAACTAAGGAGAGAGTATTTAAGATCTCGTCGAGAACTTCAACGTTAACCTCCACCTTACCGGTACGCTTCAGGTTAGGTTCGGGTTCTTCTTCGAAGCCGTGCAGGAGCGAGAGCTTAACCAGGAACACCTCCAGTTTCGCGCGGGCCAGCCAGATGTCCATTGCGGGATTGCCACCATCCTCTAGGGAAGCCTTGGCATTCATAATATGTCGCAATGCAGCGTCTAACTCCTCCAACACGGATCACCAGAAAGCGTACCGACTCCAAATTTAACAAGATGAAAGGAAAGATAAAAAGATTATTTTTCTCCTTCGAGAGCTTGGAGGGGGGAACAGTACTATCAGGAGAACCCGCAGGAACGGCGGATGGTGAACCGTTCCTGCAGGCTCCCCACCCCACCCCCTTCATTAACTCTCGGTAAGAATGCTTTTCAGGTCGTTTTCGAGTTCAGCCCTGTAAATCTCCCTTCTCCTGATCAAGTTTATTAGGTGGCTGCGGAAGGATTCGAATGCCTTTACGTCTCCATCCCAGCTGTCTAGGGAGCTACCATAGATCTTTAGAAATTCAGAGCCCGCCCTTTCAGCTAGTATTTTTGCTTCGTTTTCATCGTCGCCTATGGTAATCGTTATAATGCCGCCAAATTCCTTGAGGACTATTTGGAGAGAGCCGATCTTTATCGTGTGAACCCTTTCATTAAGCTCAGACTTAGCAACCTGTAACATGGCGGATAACAAACCGGCCGTTAAGGTTGGGTTCTTAAACAGTTTTTGGCTATCTTCCCTGTGCTGGAATATGGGTACACCATCCTTTACAATCCATACTTCCTGTATCAAGAAGAACCCAGCCTCCAGCCACGAAAGCAAATTAGAGGTACCATACTGATACTTTTATCGTTACTTTTACTTAAAAATTTTTCTCGGAAAATAAATTAAATAAAATTTAATCTGATGAATTGAAAAATACGTAAGGAATAACCGGAAATGCGAAAAACGTAAAAAACAGACAGAGTGCTGCAATTCTTCACGCGTAAAACGATGTCCATTGTAGAAAAGGGAAAGCTCGACGAGAAGGGAGACTTTAAAAGAGGGAAAGTAAGAGGCAGTAGTAGGAGGAACGTTAAAAGAGAACCTTACCGGTTGATGAAGGTTACAAAGGGTACGAGGAAGGACCTCCACCCCCTGTAATTACCCGTCCTCGGAGGCTGCATAGCTTGAGGAGAGGAAACCTAGAAGATGCTTTCAACCCGGAGAGCATGGCCGTGGTTGGTGCATCAAGTAAGAGAGACTACTTTTTTCTACGGTCGTTTCTAAGGGGATTTAGAGGTAAAGTTTACGCTGTTAACCCAAGGAGGAGCAAGATACCGGAGTTGAACATGACGGTTTACCCGAGCGTGGCAACTATCCCCGGCAGGGTCGACTATGTTTTCGTTGAAACGAGCGCCCCTAATGTTCCAAGGGTTGTAGAGGATTGCGTTAGGAAAGGAGTGAAGCTCATCGCTATTTTCACGGCTGGCTTCAGCGAGACTGGACGGGATGAAGGGAAAACCTTGGAGGAGAGGATTAAGGAGACGGTTAAGGGGAGCAATACAAGGGTTCTTGGGCCAAACTGCCTTGGACTTTACAATCCGCGAGTTGGGTTAGCTTGGAGGATAAATTTCCCTCTCGAACCTGGAGACGTAGGATTCATAAGCCAGAGTGGCGGACTGGCAAATCTTGTCATCCTCTACGGCTACAATAGAGGGTTAAGGTTTAGCAAGGTGGTGAGCTTTGGCAATGCTTGTGACATAGACTTCATGGAGTTACTTGAGTACTTTAGAGATGATGAGGAAACAAGGGTTTTGGGGGCATACCTTGAAGGTGTGAACGATGGAAGAGGATTAACGGAAGCTTGCCTTGAGGTGTCTTTAAGGAAGCCGCTTATCATGTGGAAAGGTGGAAGAAGTGAGGATGGAGCCAGAGCGTGCACGTCGCATACAGGTTCTCTGGCTGGTTCATACACTATCTGGAAGGCCGTTTTCAAGCAAGCAGGGATTGTAGAGGTTAAAACACTCGAAGAACTCATAGACACAGCGTTAGGATTTTCGTTCCTCCCACCCTTCAACGGCAACAGGGTAGGCACCATATCCTTAAGTGGCGGTGCAAGCGTCACGATAACAGACCTTCTCTCGGATGTTGGATTCAGGGTTCCTCCTTTAGAGAATGATACTATAGAGGAAATAGAAGGAGTTGTCAGGGAAGTGTATCCTGAGGGGATAAGCGTCGTAAACCCAGTTGACATTTCAGCAGCATACTATAATCCTGACGTAGTCTTAGCGGTAATTAAAGCTGTAAGTGGAGATCCAAACATAGACATAGTCGTATTTGACCTGCCGATAGTTTACCTTGCATCATACTGGAGGAAAAGCGATAACTTCGAGGAGAAGTTCGTGGATGCTATGGTTAAAGGTGGAAAAGAAACATTGAAGAAGGGAAAACCATTCGTGGTTGTGCTATCCCCTGTAGGACACGAGGAGTTATGGGTTGAAGTTAAAGATAGACTAACTGCTTCACGAATACCAGTTTACCCAGATATGAGAAGAACATGCGAAGCTTTAAGGAACGTCAAGGGCTACTATGAATTTCTAAAAGCAAGAAGAAAGGTTTGACATAAAAAGGAGAAAAGAAGAAAACCATGTTTATTCTTTAGCAGATTCGTAATAAACTAGGTTACATTTTGAGCACTCAAAGACGTTAACTCTTTTTGATCTTGTTTTACCTATCGGTGTGAGCACGGTTCCAAGTTTAACTCCGCTTGAGGCGCATCTTGGACACGAACCCATTAAGGTCACCACCAAAAATATTCTTTGATATTTCTAAGATGAAAATTTCCTAATTTTGAATTTCGGGAAAACATTTACCGTTTAACATTCCTATTGGATAGATAGATTAGAACCGACGAATACTGAAAAGTGTACCATGAAATTATAAAGAAAATTATAAAATTGATTCGTTAATCAACTTATATGGCACTTTTAGGTGAGAAGATAGAAGGGTTAAAAATAATTTTATTTGAAGGGAAGTGCAATCGAAAATATCAATGTTCAATCGTTTATTTTTATAAGATTTACTTATGAAAAATGTAAAAAATTGTTTTTTATCGTGATACAACCAAAAGTTTTTAAGGGAAGGAAAGTATAAAAATATTGCAATAGATTGGCGGAATGGTTGAGGCAATTACAAATATGTTCTCGATGTTCTCAGGGAAGGGGTGTATGATTTGATTGTAATTAAACTTCTTGTGGAAGGTGATGGTGGGGTTGGGAAGACAACTCTTGTGAGGAGATATTGTCAGGGAGTATACTTTGATGGAAAAATGACTATAGGAGTTGAGTTTGAGAAGAAAGTTGTCAAGTTTAACGGAGAAGACGTTACACTTATGATATGGGATTTCGGTGGGGAGGAAAGGTTTAGAGAGTTCCTTCCCAGCTTTTGCAGGGGTGCCAATGCGGCTCTCCTAGTTTACGATGTTACTAGGAAAAAGTCATTGTTGAACTTGGAGGAGTGGCTTAAACTTACAAGGAGGCATGCCGGGGACATACCGGTTATACTTGTTGGAGCTAAATGTGACTTGGAGAAGAAGGTTTTCGAGGAGGACGTGAGGAAGTTTATGCAGGAGAATAATGTAGCCTATTGGGTTGAAACCAGTTCAAAGAATAATATTAATGTCGAGAAACCATTCGGGCTTGCTGTTAAACTTGTTATGGAGCGAGTTGGGATGGTTACGAACGTTGTAGCATAGGGAGTCACCAAGTTACTTTTTCACTTCCACGTCGGAGAGCGAGGTGTTCCACCATGGTTTCCCCCACTTTTCGGGGGATTCTGGCAGTTCACTAAGAAGAATATTACATCTTTCACATACTTTCTCCTTAGCTTTGTTTGAGCATTTTAGCGGAATTTCATCTATGTTTTGTGTTAGCATTTCAAGGTTTAGGCGTACCGTTTTCCTGAGTTTCTTGTCCTTTGAAAGTATTTGGTTTAGTTTTTGCATGTTTAATTGTTCTCTTGCCTCATTTTGCCTGCTAGACGATTTTTGGTCTTCGTCTACTATTTCATGGTCGTGTAGGAGGGCGCAAACGTCGACTATGTCTTTATACTCCATTCCTATGATGAACTTGTCATCGTTGAAGTACGGGTATGGAAGGATACGGTAGGACATTCCCATGTCTTCAAGGTGTTTTATGTATTTTTTAGGGTGATCCTCTATGAACTGGCACTTCGTTAAGAGAAGTTTCTCCAACCCGATGGTGTAAAGGTTTCTTATTCCTGGCTCTTTAAGTTCCTCTCTAACATCTATGGTGTGCCGCATTTCTATCTCGTCGGTTAGTATGTCCATGACACCTATGACGGGGACTTCACAGCCGTGCTCGTCCTTTTCAACGGCGTCTATTCCCCTCACCCTCCACCGTTTCCCCCTCCTCATAGCGTTGAAAACCTTGTCTGACATGAGGAGGAAGTGGGTGTGTAGGCTTCCGAAAATGTGGCCAAGGCATAAGAGCAAATTTTTAGCGGCACTACCGTGACTTCTCGGCACGACTATGTCTATGTCATTCAGCTTCCTTTCGAACTCTCCACCCTTATTTGAACTTTTACAGTGAAGCTTGAACGCGCCTCCACCGAAAAGCCTTATTGGGATGGGAGAACTATTAACTTTCTTTTTCCCAATTACTTTCTTGAGTGTTTCCTCGTGCTCGTTAACCTTGTGAATGTTCTCGCCAGCCCAAAGTATTAAAAGCGCTCTCTTCATGGGAATGTATTCGGTATCTATGTAATTACAGTCACTTAGTCCAAGATCTTTTTTTAGGGATTCAACGTCCACGTTTGAGGATAACGGGAGAGATATCTCCAGCCTAGTTCCACCATGATCTTCGCAAATTACAATTTTGTCATAGCTTACATTTCCCGTCAAACAGTAATTCACGCCCCACGCGGCTTTTAGCAGGATTCTATCACGGTTTACGCTTCGTATTTTATATTTAGACCACATAGAGGGGAACCTTATTTTAAATATTTTGTTCGTTTTAAATATTTTGCCCGGTTTTACTTGGCCAATTTAACATTTTCCAGTTTAGTGGCTGGCGGTCTTGAGGGGGTAGTTGGGTTGTTGGCTGCTTACTTTATTATAATACTGAGATGATAGGCGATTTTAAATATTGAAAAGTTTAAATTGTTGTTTGGTTAATTCGGGTTTATTTCCACTGGATGTGGCGGTGGAGGCCATGTATGAGGTAACCGTGAGGAAGCTTAGGGAAAACGTGAAGCTTAAAGATCCTGTTTGCGTTCACGCACTTCCAGATATAACAGAAGTAGGCGTTACAGCCGTTAAAAGGCTGGTTGAAGCGCTGGGAGCAGAGAAGATAGTTGAGGTAGAATTTACTGATATGCCTCCGATAGTTATAGTGGAGAATGGAATTGTAAGGCCGCCGCAGGTCCACTTTTACGCTTGGAGGAACCCTGGCAGGGAGGAGGACCTTTTGCTTATAATAGGTGACGATCAGCCTATGACTGCTCCCGGAATATATGCTTTATCGGAGCAAATAGCTAAGTTGATATCGGAGTTAAACGTCAAGTTTCTGGTTGCACTGGGAGGATACCTTTCAGATTCTGATAGTGGTGAGAGAAGCGTATACTTCACCAGTACAGGAGAGCTGGGCGAGTTCTCTAATATGGGAAAGCTTGAAAGGATGCCTAGGGGCGAGATTATGGGTGCTAATGGACTGGTTCCAACAATCGCCAAGGGGAAGTATGGGATCAACGGTGTAATACTTCTTTCTGAAACAGACGGGAAGTTAGCTGCAATCGGTCAAAGCGATGAGGAAGCCGTAGCCGCGCTTCTCAGAACCCTTAAAAAATACCTTAAACTCCCCATCGACGAGGAAAAAATGAAAGTCACAGAGAAGAAAACGAGAACCGCTGAGATGTGTGAAGAAAAGATCGAATATCAAACTTACATATACTAATATTTAGAACGGGCAACGTTTTTATCAATGATGGGCTTTTTTATTATAAACAATTTCTATATTCATAGGAGAACTCACAATGAAGTCCGCATCCCCCATCTTTAAAAATGTAAAACTATTATGTTTCCTTGACTTTTTCCACTAGTTCTGAGGTCTCCATAATGGAGTCTAGGGCTAATTCGTGAAGGATTTCAAGTAGCTTAAAGACTGAGGGGCGTTTTACCCTGTAAATTTTCCTTTGAGCTTGTCTTTCGTAGTCTAATATTCCGGCGTCTATTAATATTTGAGCGTGCTGGGAGATGGTTGACTGCGACTTTCCAAGGGAGGGGATTATTTCACACTGACACTTCTCACCTTCTCTTAGAAGGTCTAAGATTTTAAGTCGTGTCTCTTCGCTTAGAGCTTTTAGAATCTCCACTTTTTTCCTTAAAAGGGGATCGCCGCTCTGCAACCTACCACCTTAAGCATGTTTAACTTTTTTACTAAAAATATAAGCATATATTGAAATACTTAAATTTAATTGACATCATCTGTTCAGCGGACCACAAAATTTTAGTCTATTTTGCCTGTAGACAACAGCGACGAAGAGCAGCCATGCAGTAATCAATAACGTATTGAGTTTTAGCTTCCATTATCCCCGCTTGACGAGAAACGGTTATGTTTGCTTATGTTTTTAGGGGTAAGTTGGAGGAGCAGGGTTTGAGTTGGGTTTGGCAGCTTATACCTGGTCGATGCACTGTATGTGGGGGGAAGCTGGAGAAGCCTGTCAAGGTGGGAAACGTAGGATTCGCCCAACATCCCGAGTGCTTCTTCGGGTACTGGAAGGAGCAGGGGCGTGTTCCAGTCATAGAGGTACTGCGAGTGTTTAAGGGCTCACCTCTTAAGACGGCAAACATGGAGTGTTTAATGAGTAAGTACTCACTTAACCTCACGGATGGGTGCCCCCACTGCTGCGTTTACTGTTACGCTAGAGCTATGCCGTCCTCACCGCCCCATGGAGCGTTCTTTACGAGGAAGAGCATTTTGGCGAGGGTGAGAGGCTTCGTGGAGCATTCACGCGTCGTTAAGCCAGTTTACATGTCCCCTGTAAGCGACCCGCTGGCAACTAAGAAGTTAGCTGAGACTACTGTTAGCCTAGCGGAGTTCTTCGTATCACAGGGGATTCCCTTTTACCTAGTGACGAAGGGTGAGGTTCCCATTAGGCTTCTTAAGGTTGTGGAGGGATTCCCGTTCTTTGCCCTCCAAGTTTCCCTTAACACCTTAGACAGGGACGTATCCCGTTTTTTGGAGCCGAATGCGCCTCCCCCGGAGGTTAGGGTTAGAAACCTTGTCAGGGCAAAGGATTATGGCGTGTTCACGATCCTAAGGGAGGACCCGCACATGCCGTTCCTAACCGACCACCCGAAGCAAATCGAGGAACTCACTCAGACAGCTTTGGACATAGATGTAAATCACATAATAGGGAGTTTTATGGGGTTGAGGGTTGCGTCCCCGAGCCATAAGGAGTACCTTTACCTTTGGTTTAAAGTTAACGGGAGGGGAGAACTCGTAGAGAAGTATGAGCGCCTCTTCGCTAGGGGGAAGACCATTTCAGGCTATAGGGTTGCAGACGAGAGCTATAGGTTTCAGAGGCTTAAAATGATAAGAGATTTGATTTTAAAGGCGAAGGGTAAAACTACTTATGGGTTGTGCATGGAGGGGCTGCCAAGCCTGTGGATAGGAGATAAATGTGAAGGATTCCACTTTCCCCCTGTAAAGAGAAGGGACGGCAGGTTCGTACCCATCGAGGGGTGCACGGGGAAATGCAGAGTTTGCAGGACTCCATGCACCCCTAGGCAGGTTAAGCTCTTCACCGGATGAAAAAGGCAAAATCGAGCTTTTAGGAGAGAAGTGCTTATGCTAGAGAGACTGGAATTGATGGAGGTGAAGATGGTAATGATTCACGGAGCGTGGCGGAGGGAGAACGTTAAGGAGAAGGCTGTTGAAAGATGATGCTTTTAAATTTTAAAGCGTCTTCTTTCATGTAAACGTTATTGAACATTACGTATACACGTCCACTTAACCTTTTCACTTCTCCGGCAAGCCATGCTAGGTCGCTTTCAGTGTACTTATACCTGTAAAGTTTTTTTCCCGGTGGAGATCCATGGAGCCTGAAGTAGACTGTTCCGCTCTGCGTTGCCGGGAGAGTGTTGAAAGGGTCAACTACGTGAAGTATTTTTAGCTCTTCGCAGAGAAGCTTAACCGTTTCCGGGCTCCATCCTCTAGGCTCCCATGCAAACTCGACCCCGCCAGAGATCGACGAGAAGAACTCTTTCATGTTCTTGATGTTCTCAGGGTTTTCTTTGAAGCTACGTGGTGTCTGGAAAACGCATACTTTTGCCCCTAGAATAGTGCATGCTTCACGGGTTCTCTCCCATGCATCGAAGACTTCACGTGTAGGCTTAAAGAAGCCGACTTGTGAGGAAGCGTTAAGCTTTAACCCTGCCTTCCTGTAAGTTGGGGAGGAAGGAGGGTGGGTTATTAACTGCCACGCCTTCACGGTGAACTCGAAGCCACTCGGGGCTGAGGCACGCCAATTCCTAAGTGTTTCGGGTGAGGGGGGATTATAAAACGTTTTCTGAACCTCGACAACCACAAAAAGTTCAAAGTATTTTTTCATGCCAATAGGGAAGCCGCAGCACCCAACCAAAACCTCGGTCAAAGCGGACACCGGCAATAGTGTTATTTAAAAAGGGAAAATTAAGGTTACGATGGCGCAGGGTGGGTGATATAGTCCATGAACTTGATGAACCTGAGAGCTGTTTTCCAGCCTAAGACCATGTGTGTGGTTGGCGTCTCGCAGACAAATCCTCTGAACCCTGGGACAGTAATATACCAGAAGAACATGCACGAGATGGAGGTTGAAGTCTTCGGCGTGAATCCGAGAGGAGGGTTCTTAGAGGACCGCGAACTTTACAGGTCTGTGTCTGACGTGCCGAAGGACGTAGACTTAGCGGTGATCTGCGTGCGCGCGCCCATAGTTAACGGGATAGTCGAGGAGTGCGGGGAGGCTGGCGTGAAGGGTGTCGTGGTGGTTTCAGGGGGCTTCGCAGAGGTCGGCGGGGAGGGCGTTGAAAGGCAGAGGGAACTCGCCGTAATAGCGGAAAAGTATGATTTAGCGTTGATAGGGCCGAACTGTGTTGGCGTTTATAGTCCACCATACGTGGACACTTTTTTCCTTCCAAGCGAGAGGCTTGTAACGCCGCCTCCCGGAAGGGTTGCAGTGATAAGCCAGTCAGGAGGGGTACTCGTCGACCAGTTTTTCAGTAAATACGCTGAGAGGAAAATAGGGGTTTCAGCAGCGGTTAGCGTGGGGAACAAGGCGGTAGTAGACGAAACATTGCTTTTAGAATACTTTAAGGAGGACTCGAGGACTGGCATAGTAGCAGTTTACCTTGAAGGGTTTGAGGAGGGGGAGGGCGCTGCTTTCCTTAGGAAGGCGGCGGAGTGCTTTGAGAAGAAGCCAGTCATCGTTTTCAGGGCTGGAAAAACAGAGTACGGGCGGCGTGCAACGGTTAGCCATACGGGTTCTGTCATGGCGTCCCTGAACGTTGCTTCAGCTGCCTTCAAGCAGTGGGGGGTTATAGAGGTGGAGACGGAGTACGAGATAACGACGTTCAGCAAGGTATTGTCGTTCGAGTTACCCTCAATCCACGATGGGAACGTTGTGATCCTGACGATCTCCGGTGGACATGGGGTTATATGTTCGGACCTGTGCGCTAGGTATGGGTTGAAGCTCGTGGAGTTTACGGAGGATGAGATGAGGGAGTTACAGGAGCTTTTGAACCCCTCCGCAGCACCCGTAGCATCGCTGAGAAACCCAATAGACCTTACTGGAAGCGTTGTTGACAGAGATGTTGAGAGAGTGCTTGAACGGCTGATGGAGATGGATAAGGTTGAAGCAGTCATACTTTTAATGCTGCCTTACCCTCCTACGATCACCATGCAGCTTGGGCGCAGGGCATCTAACATAGCTAGGAAGTACAGGAAGCCTGTTGTAGCCTACGTGCCATGGGTTCAGAAGTACCAGATGATAGTGGAGGGGCTTGAACTTAACGGGGTGCCAGTTGGACACACAGTGGAGGAAGCTGTCCAGATGGTTAAGGCTTTAAAAATGAGGGGTGAAGCCGAGGAGAAGGTGAAGATGAGGATGACTGGAGAGCAAACGGCTCCTTAATGCTTAGCGTTCAGCCGAGGTTTTAAGTTGACGGAGTGCTGGTATTCCGACGTGAGATGGCCGTAGCGCTCTCGATAAGTTCTTAAAGATTTCCTTAATTAAGACAAGAATTACTGGGGGATTCTCGCTCTTAGAGGGGAGAGCTTGAGGCGTTGTGCCCTAAGTTATTTGGCGTGCCCTCGCTGTGAAGGAGAGCTAAACCTGATCGACTTCAACGAACATGAAGGGGAAGTAGTTTCCGGGGTGATTTCATGTGGCCGGTACGGTAGAACTTACGTGATAAGGAATGGCTTACCCGATCTGACCGTACGTGAGCGGTTAACGGTTTCCAATAGGATTTCCACCCTAGCTTACAACATTTATGCCCCCTTTACGACCTAGTTGAGGGAGCCCTCGCCCGCCGTCTTTTAAACGTGTCCGAACTGGATCTTAGAAGAGAGTTGGTGGATAGATTAAACCTACAGAGAGGCGACGTCGTGCTGGAGGTTGCCATCGGAACAGGTGGAAACGTTCCGCTGATCAGGAGACGTACTCAGAACGTGATCTTCGGATTAGACCTTTCTGAGGGGATGCTAAGGCGGTGCTTGGATAAGGCGAATGAGCGGGGATGGGACTTAGAGCTGTGCTTGGGCAACGCCGAGTACCTGCCCTATAAGAGTGAGAGGTTTGACGTGCTGCTAAACTTTGGGGGGATGAGTTACTTCAACGATAAGAGAAGGGTGCTTGAGGAGATGTACAGGGTCGTTAAATCAGGTGGGAATGTGGTCGTGGGGAGCAAGTAACCATTCTGGAGAAGATTCTGAGAAGGGGATAAGCCGCCCTATGAGTTGATCCCAAGGGACGCTGTAAACGTTAAGGTTGAACACATTTTCAAGGGACACTTCTACGTAATGGAGTTTGAAAAACCCTGACCACTCCGTGGAGGGAGCACGCTTGACTTTTACCTTTAAGGTTAAAGAGAGTTATGTAGGCTGGCGACGCTGGATGAGAGACGGCAAAACTGATTTATATGCGATGGAGGCTTCAACTTGCCTAGAAAGGAATGTGAGGGGTTAAGTTGCCGGATGTTTACGTTATAGGGCATAGGGCTCCTGATACTGATTCGATATGTTCAGCGATCGCGTATGCTAGGTTTAAGAGGGAGGTTGAAGGTGTTGACGCTGAAGCGGCTAGAGCGGACGAGTTAAACCAGGAGACAAAGTACGTTTTAGAGTATTTCGGCGTTGAGGAGCCACCTCTTTTGGAGGACGCTTCAGGTAAGAAGCTGGTTCTTGTGGATCACAACGAGTTTTCCCAAGCTGTTAAGGGCGTTGAGAAAGCGGAAATAGTTGAGGTGTTGGACCATCACAGGATAGACTTCAAGTATCCTGAACCTATAAGATTTCACGTTGAGCCTGTTGGCTCAACAGCCACGTTGATCGCAGAGAAGTACTTTGACCGTAAGGCGGGCATTCCCAGGGAAGTGGCGGGGATGCTCCTTGCGGCTATCCTCTCGGACACCGTCGTCTTTAGGTCTGCTACGTGTACTCCTAGGGATAGGGATGTGGCGTTAAAGCTGGCTGAGATCGTCCAAGTCGACCCCGAGAAGTTCGGTGTGGAGATAAAGAAGGCGAAGGCGAGCCTTAAAGGGAAGACTGCCGCGGAGATACTGATGTCTGACTTTAAAGATTACGAGTTCGGGGGGGTTAAGGTAGGGATAGGGCAGGTTGAGGTGGTCGACCTCAGCGAGGCGCTGGAGAGGAAAAAGGAGATCCTTCAGGAGATGGAGAGGAAGCGAAGCGAGGAGGGCTACGGCCTCATCCTCATGATGCTCACTGACATTATAAAGGAGGGAACGGAGCTTCTAGCCGTGGGGGATAAGCTGGACATCGTTGAAAAAGCATTCGGGAAGAGGGTGGAGGACGGCTCAGTTTACTTGGAGGGTGTAATGTCGAGGAAAAAGCAGGTAGTTCCCCCCGTGGAAAAAGCGTTTGGGTAGCCTCCTACCATTTAATTTTTGATGGATTGCAACAGCACCCAACTCTTATTTTTTAGTCTCTTTTAGTTTTAGTTGTTTTCGCGGTATGCTGTTAGCGGGAACATATTTAAAGGTGAACTGTCAACAGTTCATTTATACGGGTAAATTGAACTGTTTGGTGGTCACATGCTTCTTGAAGCCTTAGAGGACTGGAACCCCTGGTGGAGTGAGGGTGAAGTCAGCGAGGATCTTAAAGGGATAACACGCGACATACTTAGCACAGCATTAGAGTATGTTGAACTATCTAAGGTTAAGGTCGTTACTGGGATTAGGAGGTGTGGTAAAAGCACGCTTCTCTACCAGATTATAGATAGCATTTTAACAGGGGAGGATGCTTGCAACGTGCTTCTCCTCAACTTCGACGACGTTAGACTGGCGTCTACACCCATAGAGGAAATATACAGGATGTATCTTGAGGAGTTAAGGCCGACTAACGTCTACCTTTTCTTGGACGAGGTTCACGGGGCATCTGGCTGGGTTAGCTTGGTTAGAAGGGTGACGGATCTAGGCAAAGCAAAAGTTTTTGTCACTGACTCATCGTCGTACTTTATCCCTTTAGATTACGCCAGGGTTTTAACAGGTAGGAAGATATCCCTTGAACTTTACCCCTTATCCTTCAGGGAGTTTTTAAGGTTTAAGGGTGTGGTGGAAAGGGCTGCTGGGACGGAGGGGCACGCGATACTCAGAGGGCACCTTAAAGAGTACATGGTTAAGGGAGGGTTTCCTGAGCCCTTCTTCCACTCAGAGAAGACGGCTAGGAGAATCTTGTTAGAGTACTTCGAGGACATAGTTGCAAGGGATGTAGTGAGCAGGTTCGGCGCAAACTACGGTAAAGTCAGAGATTTAGCCTACTACCTTATTTCGAACACGTCCCAGATGGTCACCTACCGGAAGCTTAGAGGTATCTTAGGGTTAGGGCTTGAGACCGTGCAGAACTACGTGAACTATCTTGAAAGCGTCTACTTGATTTTTAGGGTTCCAGCCTTCTCGGAGAAGGTTAAAAGCCAGCTCATGCTTCCTAAAAAGGTTTACGCGGTGGATACCGGGCTAGTTAACACGGTCGGATTTAAGATCTCTGAGAACATTGGAGCCATACTCGAGAACATAGTGTTCCTAGAATTGAAGAGGAGAGGATACGACATTTATTACCTGCCAACGGAAAAGAGGGAAGTGGATTTCGTAGCCAAGAGAGGAAGCGAGGTAAGGCTTATAAACGTGTGCTATGACCCATCAGACACGAACACGTTCAGAAGGGAGGTTGAAGGACTGATTGAAGGGCTGAGGGCAATTGGCCTGGCAAGAGGTGAAATAGTAACTTGGAGCTACAAGGACAAAGTAAGAGTTAACAATAAGGAAGTGTTTTTCACCCCGGCAACCGAGTGGCTGCTCTCCAGCTAACCAATATCCCTGATCATCAACTGCACTCTTACCAGCTACATTATTCTAAGGTTCACTTCAGCTACTGGAGAACTACCAATTGTCTCAAGGCTTTATACACGGCATTTTAGCTTCGGGTTTCTGCGCACGCTTCCAGTTCTCCTTCGTGAAGATCAATGAAACGGCAAAAAACTAAACATTAGATACGATCAAAGGCTTACAAGGGGTTAAAAGAGGGGTTCCTCTAACATTTAGAGAGGGATGCATGTGGAGATCAAGGAGTTTCAAAGGTTAATGTATGAATTGTATTTTGAAAACGACTCTAGGAGAGGTGTTCTCGGAAACTTCGCCTGGCTTGTAAGTGAGGTAGGGGAGCTCGCACGCGCCATAAGGGAAGGAGACAAGGGAAAAATTGAGGAGGAAATAGCGGACGTCTTAGCATGGCTTGCATCCCTAGCTAACGTTTTAGAGGTTGACATGGAGGAAGCAGCTATACGCAAATACCCGGGTAAGTGTCCACGATGCCTCCAGAACCCCTGCAAGTGCAAGTTCAGAACATAACATAGCATAATTAAAGGAGTGACTCGTCTAGTATTGAATTAAAGTTAACTGCTTAATATTTAAGCTGAGCTAGGAGGAGGTACTGTGGGACTTGACTTTTTCGACTTAGAGTTTGGTGGTGAGGATAAGCGGATGGAGCTTAAGAGTGCGGTTGAAGAAATAATAAAGCCTGGGTTTTTAATCCATCTGGGTGCGACGCATACTCTGCCCTATGCGGTGTGCTACGAGATTTCCAGGGTTTTCTGGGGGAGCAAGCCGGGGTTTAAGGTGGTCAGCGTCGGAGGCGGGTTAAACCTTCAACTCATGGTTTTCGGCGGCCTAGTGGACAAGATAATTACATCTTATGTTGGAGACTTCTACCCTTCTCCATCTCCCTCACCGGTCATCCAGAAAAGTTACGTTGAGGGGAGAGTAGAGTACGAAAACTGGTCGCTTCTATCGATCTGCCAGATGCTGATGGCGGGGGCGTTAAACGTAGGGTTCATGCCGACAAACTCCATATCGGGATCAAGCATGGAGGAAAACAGGGGGTTTAAGCAGATCGTAAACCCGTTTACAGGGAGGAAGCAGGGGGTTTTAAGAGAGCTTAAACCAGATATATCGGTTTACCATGGATGGTGCGCGGATAAGGAAGGAAACACGATCGTGTTTAACCCGTCGGTTGAGGGAGTGGCCCTCTGGGGTGCTTACGCAAGCAAGAACGGGGTTATAGTAACTGTTGAAAAAATAGTTGACAGCAACTTTATAAGGAGACATTCTTACCTTGTAAAGATCCCCGGGTACCTTGTAAGGGCGGTTGTAGAGCTACCCTTTGGAGCTCATCCATCAGCCCTGTATGTGCCCGAGTCTTTCGGGGGAGGATACGCTGAAGACTACGACTTCATAGTGGAGTTTAGAGAGGCGGCTAGAAGGGAGGAAACCCTTGAAAAATGGATTGATGAGTGGGTGTTAGGCGTCAACCACGAGAAGTACCTTGAAAAACTAGGTTTTGAAAGGCTACTATATTTGATGGGGAAGGCGAGGAGGAGTGCCTGGAGGTACGAGGCTAAAGGGAAAGAGGGGGAGGTGTCGAGGAGCGAGGAGCCGTTAAGCGTTGAGTTAATGGTGCTTGTGGGGGCCAGAAAAATAGCTGAGAAATGCGTTGAAAAAGGCTACAGGGTTATTCTCGCGGGGATAGGTGACTCAAACCTTGCGGCGTGGATGGCCAATTACATGCTTAAGGAGAAGGGGTACCCTATTGAGCTGGTAGCAGAGATAGGCTTCTACGGGTACATGCCTCGGCCAGCCAGCCCCTTTGTCTTCAACATGGCAAACATCCCAACGTGTAAGGGGATACTAGGATCCATGCAGATCTTAGGTGCGGTCATGGGGCGGGAGGATGGTAGGAGCATAGGGGTTCTAGGGGCGGGGCAAGTAGACAAGCATGGAAACATAAACTCGACGGTGATACCGGGTTCAATGTACCTTCTAGGGTCTGGTGGTGCCAACGACGTAGCCTCAACAGCTGAGGAGGTGGTTGTCATCATGAGGCATTCACCATTAAGGCTGGTTGAAAGGGTGCCCTACGTGACCGCACCCGGGGAGAAAGTGACGATGCTCGTAACGACGGAGGGAGTTTTCGAAAAAGTTGATGGGGAGCTAACCCTTACAGGGTACTTTCCAAAGCAGGGACAGAGCAAGGAGCAGATTATCGAGAGAATAAAGTCTGAAACAGGATGGAGGCTCAGGGTTTCTGAAGAGGTGAGAGAAGAGAAGCCCCCCACGCTGAGGGAGCTTATGATACTCAGATACTTCGACCCAGACCATAACTTCCTACGGGAGAAGTAGCTGAAGAACGTCAAGAAAACCGTGTGGATGAACGTTTTCCTCTTTTTTGTTTTCTCGTCTGTTGCCTCATCAAGTATTTTTCATGATCAGTTTTCGAAGGTGTTTTGCCGCCTCCTCTGGTAGAACGGTATTTATGATTATTCCAGTATTTAGTTCGAAACCGGCATAGGTTGAAAGCTTCGGGAGGATTCGCAGGTGCATGTGGTACTCCTCACGTGAGAGAGACTGGTGGAAAACGTAGTTGTAGGGGGGGTCGCCTAGCAGGTCGTGAAGCGCCTTCAACACTCTTCTAGCTAGGAGGGCGAAGGAGGCTCTTTCGCTTTCAGTTAGCTCGGCTATGTTTTTCACGTGCCTTTTTGGTGTAACCCATACTTCGAATGGAGCCGTAGACGCGTAGGGGCAGAAGGCAACAGCATCCCTGTTCTCGTCCACAAACCTGTCGGAGCCCGCTTCATACTCTAAAACTTCATCGAGAATACATGAAGAACCATCCCAGCTCCTCCTGAACGAACTTGTCTCCTCTGATATTTTAGGCGGCACGATTGGGGTGGCAATTATCTGGGAGTGAGGGTGTGACAGGCTTGCACCAGCCATCCTGCCATGATTCCTGAAAAGGCTCACATATTTCACGTAAGGTACGGCTGCCAGCGACCTAAACCTCTCAGCGTACACCCTGAAAACAAGGTTTAACTGGCGGTCGTCAAGGGCGTGAACGTGAACTTCATGCCTCGGTGTTTCAACTATGACCTCATGCACTCCTGCCCCGCCGACGCAAACCCTGAAACCGTTGACGTGTTCAAGAGGCTTCACGTCAGGCCTTAAAGCAGGGTAAAGGTTCGGGATTACGCGGACCAGCCATCCCTTCAGCCTTTCACCATCACAGTCTGCCTTAACAGTTAACCTACCGTCTTCCTCCAAGTACAAGAATTTTGCGGGGGGAGTCATGTGCTCGTTTCCCGGGCAGAACGGGCAGGCGCCACTTGGAGGCCGCGACGCCTTCTCAACTTTAAAGTCTGAGGGACGCATGCCCCTCTCCTTAGCTATTATCACCCACCTCTCAGCGAGGTAGTCGCGTCTCAGCTCGGTCAACCGAGCCCCCCCTTTACAGTATTTTCTGAAGAACTAAGTAAGTATTATATGCATTTTGAAGGTCGGTGAGCCATTTAGGCTGGTTAATAGGCTGCCCAAACAGGGCGAAGAGGACTATGCCTGCGGAAGCTGCTAGAAGGATTGCCGTCACCCTCCAATCCACGTTTCGGGGATTAAAGGGGTTTCCGTACGTCCTGTAAAGCCCTATGAAGACGAACACGACGATAAGCAGTAGGGTTAAAACAACTAGGCTCACGCTTCCAGCCCTCCACGTTCAAAGCTACACTACCCTTACCCCTCCTGCTTAATATTTACTTTTTCTTTTTCAGCTACGGCGGCCATAAGGAGGTTCATAGATACAAACACGCTTAAAATGAGGAAGATTACAACTTGAGGAAACATTAGGTGCTCCTGTGGATCTGCACATCCTTAACGAGGCTCCTCCACCTTCCAGCACCATGACATAACGGAAAAGGGAGGAAAAAGGGGAGGAAATTTTGCTTTTCACAAAGCGAAGAAACCAGACCGAGTATGGTGGAGAAGACCGTTAAGAAGTGCTTTGACTTGAAGTGCCTAGAAGGGGAACAGTTGCTAAAGCGGGTGAAACATGCTTTTTAATGTAAGATATGATGAGAGGGCGTTAGCCTTCCCGTACCCGTAGAGGGGGTCAAAGCCGGGTGGACCTAGGTCGTGGCAAGCGGCACCATATATTAAAGCCTGCCTCACGGCGATACCCCTGACTTCTTGAGGTACATGCAGTTTCTCAGCTGCGTGATGAAGGAGGGCGGCTACTCCCGCCACCACGGGGGCTGAACCGCTAGTGTATGGTCCCGGCGCCACCAAGTCTGGCTTTGGTGTGCTCCATCCCGGCCCTATGGCGCTTGCCGGCAGGTAAGCCCAAGAGTCGTCATTGTAGCTTTGAGTTGCCCCTACGGTGACTGCGAGGTCCGCCGTCCCAGGGGTAAATATCGAGTTGAGATGGTTTTCCGCCGGGTTCAGGTATGTTCCGGCTGCAGCGACAACCGTTATTCCAGCTAAAGCAGCCTTCTCTATCGCCTCATCTATTGGTCCTCCAGTCCCCTCTCGGTTGCCCATGCTTAGGTTTATAACTGAAATGTTGAATCTCTGCTTGTTTCGTATGCACCACTCTATGGCTTCGACTATGCGTAGGCTTGCAGGGTAGTACATTTCCCCTATTTCCAGCTGGACTTTAAGGTCTATTAGGTTCGCGTGGGGGGCTATCCCCGCCACCCCTGCTATCGTCCTCGCAACGAATGTCCCATGATACTTGCCACCGGCCGGGGTTAGGTCTCCAACTAGGAGCGGATCACCCTCCTCCCCCGTTATGAAGTTCACTTGGTAGAGTATGCGTCCCTCGCTTTTACCCGATATTTCCGGGTCGGCATCGTTGATTCCCGAGTCTATGACTGCAACTGTCACGCCACGCCCGGTTATGTTTAACGCGTGGAGAACGTCTGCGTCGACCGAGTACACTGCTGGGTGGAGGGTGAACGTTGGGGGCTTCGAGGGGTTCCTGTCCAACAGGACGTATTCCACATTGAACTCTCCCACCAAGCTCCTAACCAAGTTTTTCCAGTTGTTGGTTGAAGCGTTCAGAACCCCGTAAACAAGGTTGACGGGGGTCCTGTAAACTGCCGGCCTACCTGAGTGATTCGATATTTCAAAGTATGGTAAGGCGTTCAGCCTTTCTAGGACGTCGTCTGGAAGGGAGGGGAAGCGCAGTATTACGTGTATGGGGCCAGGTGGGCTCTCCAGCTCCAGTATGGACGGATCTATTCGGTCGTCAACTGACATGGGAGGAGGGGTCAGCAGAGTTAGGGTTAAGGGATGGAGGGGGAGGGAGGGTGGATAAGTGAAAAGGAGGAGGAGAAGGGGGGTGATGAGCAGCGCTTGAGGAGGCTTAGGGAGGTTGGTGCTGGAGTGAAGTAGCGTTAAGGCTGCTAAACCCACGGTTAACCATACAAGGGGGGCTGGCTCTACGGCTACCGGCCTGAGAGGGTGAGTCAGCATCCTGTATAGCGTCGGGTAGGAAAGGATGAAGGTGATGCAGGAGAGGAGGGAGGCTTGCTCCAGCCTCCTAGTCGAAGAGAGTGCTACCCCTCCCAGAAGCGTGGCTACCGAGATGCACGTGAAAACGTTGAAGTGGAGGGGGAATGCTGAATGGATCAGGTGGTCGTACCATCCTAGAATGGAGGCTGCCCTTTCAGCTACGAACGACTCCGAAGCTGGAAGGAGGATTGTGGGCGTAAACGTCAACGCTGCCGCCACCTTTCCAGCCAAGTTTTTCGCTGGTGGCCTGACGCCTATAAGGCCGCAGGCGAAGACCAGGAGGGATGCTGTTAGGGCGGACGAGGAGGGACCGGTGGGGAGCAGAAGAAAGTACGAGTCCAGCCCTAATATTAGGGTTGGGGATTGATTGAAGAGTGAGAGAGGGAGGAGGAGAGATGCAGACGCTGCTAGGGGGAGGTAATCCTTCACCGAGGAGAAGCCTTTAATGGAGCGAAGCCAGCTTACGAAGTAGAGGATGGAGGGGAGAACCCACATTGCCTGCCTCGTGAAACCGTCCCAAAGCGTTATGGATAAGTTCTGGACCCTTAAGAGTATGGTGTATCCTGACAGGACTGCCATGTAGGATAGGAAGACTTGGGTGCCCGCGGAGAGGGCGTAGTTGAGGTTATCTCGGCCTCCAGCCGCTAAGGGAAGCGAGAGGAGAGCCGCGGAGAGGATTAAGAGTGGAAGGGAGAAAGGTAGGGCAGACGATGAGAGGATAAGGGGGGTTAACCATTCAACTTGGAGGTTTAGGCTGAACACCGAGGAGAAAGCGAGGAGAAGACCTAGGAGGAGGCTGAAGCGCGTGAAGACAGGATTTCGAACATTCAAAAGGCCACCCTCCACACAGCGATAAAGAGATAAGACGGAAAAGTAATAATTTTTTCCTTAAGGCGGTTAGAGCCCTCTAAATGTAACGTTGCCACCCCGTTTTAGTGGCTGGTGAAGACATATTAATGGGTTTAAGTCATCTTTTACTGATAAAGGCATGGTGGTGAGTTAAAATTATAATTAGCTCGGTTAGAGCATCCGTCCTCAAGCTGCCTTTTTCGATAAAGATCGGGGCTATGCCTAGGATTCCTGCTTCCGGAACCCTCGTCGAGGTTGAGACGGATGAGGGGATCGTTGGATACTCGATGACGCATCTTCCGGTTTCTGACAGGACTTTAGCAAGGTACATCGAAGACGTGCTTGGGAGAATAGTCGTCGGTAAGGATCCATTCATGGTTGAGGCGATATGGAGGGACGTGTACAACACGTGTAACAGGATTCTCTTCGGTATAGCTCAGGCTACGAGCGCTGTGGAGTGCGCGATCTGGGATGTGATTGGGAAGGCGTTGAAGACTCCTGTTTACAGGCTTCTCGGCGGGTTTAAGGAGAAGGTTAGAGCTTACGCTAGCTTCCCATTCGCCTTGAAGCCTAAGGCAGCCAGCCAGATGGCTGAAACCGCCAGGAAGAGAGGGTTTAACGCTGTGAAGGTGAGGATAGGAGAAGGACTCAGAAGGGATGAGGAGATCATAAGGACCGTTAGGGAGGAGCATCCAGACATTGAAATAATGGTGGATGCAAACTCGGGGTATGAGACGGTGAGGGAAGCCGTCAGGCTTTCCGAGATATGTGAGGTGTACAATGTAAGGTGGCTTGAGGAGCCGCTCCCATCAGATAACTTGTCAGCTCTCGCAGAGCTCAGGGCACGTTCAGGCGTTGACATAGCTGGAGGGGAAAACGACTTCTCAATATTCAGGTTTAAGGAGATACTGGACACAGGAGCATACGACATAGTTCAGCCGGATGCAACCAGATGCGGAGGGATACTCCAGTGCAGGAAGATAGCTGCCATGGCTGAGGCCTACGGGGTGGAGGCGACGCCGCACATATTCGGCTTCGGATTGGTAATGGCGGCTAACCTGCAGGTCATAGCTGCAAGTTACAACTCCCCATGGATGGAGTACCCTCTCTTCCCAGAGGAGTTTTACATGCTGGAAGAGCCGATAAGAGTTGAGGACGGGTACGCTGTGGTGCCCAAGGAGCCCGGGTTGGGTGTAAGGCTTAACTTTGAAACAATAGAAAGGTTCCTTGAGAAGAGCTAGGTTTTCATGGTGAGAGGTACTTCATTGCTGCCATAGCGTATGCCTTAGCCGCCAGGGGGAGTTGGCTTACCTCAACGTACTCGTCAGCGGTGTGGGCTTTCTCGGGATCCCCCGGCCCAAATATTATGCTTGGTATGCCTGCATGGATTAAGTGCGATGCGTCCGTAGCGTATGGCATGGAGCCGATCTGCGGCCTTCTTCCGGTTAGCTTCTCTACGGAGGCGACGACACAATCGACTATGGGAAGGTTTTGATCTACTAGGGCTGGAGGGATAACTGTGATGGCTGCTACTTCAGCTTTTAAGTCTCTATCTTCCTTCATAAGCTCGGAAATTAATTCTTCAAACTCCCTCCGAACCTCCTCGGCTGTTTCCCCTATGATCGTTCTCCTGTCAACTTGGATGATGCACTGGTCTGGAACCATGTTGAGTGCGCTGCCGCCTTTTACGATGCCGACGTTGAATGATGGGTTTCCGAGGATGGGGTGACGCTTCCCCTCGTAGATTTCCGGAAGGACCTCCTCCATTTTCAACAGGATTTTCGCAGCCTTCATCACGGCGTTAACACCCTTCTCCGGCATGCTGCCATGGGCGCTCTTGCCATGCACGGTTATCGTTACGGGGGTGATCCCTCTAGCCCCTATTATTACGTTAAGGTTTGTTGGTTCCCCTACAATAGCACAGTCGGCTTTCAACCCGTCCCTGATAAGCTTTAACGTCCCAGCGCTCCCTGTCTCCTCACCGGAGACGGCCGTGAACATTAAGGTGCCCTTAAGCTTTACCCCTGTTGCGCTGAGGGCGACTGTGGCGGCTACCATGGAGGCGAGGCCGCCTTTCATGTCGCAGGCGCCTCTCCCGAAAAGCCTTCCATCCTCCACGAGAACTCTTTGCCCTCGCGATGGAGGAACAGTGTCAAGGTGGCCGTTGAGCACTAAGACTGGAGATCCGGATCCTAGTGAGGCTATTAGGTTGGCTCCAAACCGTAAATCGTCGATCCGTGGCTTAATACCATGGTCAATGAGCAACTCGCCTATTTTTGAGGCTACCCTGTGCTCTCCACCCTTAATCCCGGAGTGGCTTTCGATTTCAACTAGTTCACGGGCTAAGCCGGCAACGTCGAATGAGTCTATAAAGCTCAGCACATCAGCCACGCTCAACAGGCTTCACCACCAAAAGGAAGTTACAGGCAGCCATACGCCTCCATGTACCTCTCAATATACTCCTTGACCTTCTCTGCTGGCCTGTAGATTCCATAGTGTCCTTCGCATAGCACGTCTGCGTTCAGCGATAGCAAGTGCCTCATTGAGCTACAGTACTGGTTGACGTCTGCGCCCCATGATGGCTCGATTGGCCCATGTATGTCTTGGCCGAACAGGACGCGTTTGCCTTCGACTTCCACAAGGACTGATATGCTTCCGGGAGTGTGTCCTGGAGAGTGTATCAGGTGGAAGTCGAGGTTGCCGAAGCGCGTTAGTGAGGTCTCGCTGATTTTTACGTCCACCGTGCAGGGTTGAAGCTTTACGCCATACAGCTCGGCGCCCGTCGTAAACTGGTCTCCGGATTCCAGTGCCTCTGCGTCAAGTTCGTGCATTATAATTTTACATTTGAACTTTTCCTTGAAGGCGTGGCATCCGCCGACGTGGTCTATGTGTTTATGGGTAGCTATTAGGAAGCCTATTTCCTCAGGGTTATAACCTAGGGATTTTATGTTTTGAACTATTTTCCTAAAGCCTAGTCCGGTGCCTGCGTCTACGAGCACGAGCGTACTGCCCGCGTCCACTAGGTAAACGCAGCAGTCGGTGGGATGTGAAAGGTAAGCGTCGCCGACGAGGAACACGCCGTTTAGAACCTTCAATGGCTTAGGCATTATGGCACCCCAATTAATTATTAAACCGTACTGCTTTCATTGTTTTGTTTCCTTCCGTCTAAGTGTTTCTACCTGTTTGGCTGGGGCTCCTGCCCATAACGTGTAGGGGGGTATTTTGGTGTCCATTGGTACTAGGGAGTGGGCTGCGACGACCGCTCCTTCACCGATTTCAACTCCTGGGAAAATAGTTGACCTTACACCTATCAGGGCGCCACGTCCGATCTTCACCTTTTTAAGGTATAGCTTTCCGTCTCTTGAAAGATGTGACACTATAAAGGAGCGGCCGCCGGCCACCGCACCATCTTCCATTTCCACTAGGTACGGGTCTGTTACGTCATCTAGTGATATGCCTTTCCCGAGCTTTGCCCCGAGGAGGCGGAGGAGGGGGGGTCTGAGAGCTGTCTGGCCAAGTGGTGGATCCCCGACGAAGTACTTAACTGCGTCCACTAGTGATATGTTTATCAGCCAGTTTCTAATGTTTTCGTCTTCGAATCCGGGGCCGTGGAGCCCTTCCTTAACCGGTCTCAACTGTGCTCTCGCCAGTGCTAGGAAGAAGAGCTTGAAGCACCATTTAGCCACTATGTAGTAGAGTGGAGCTAGCCCTACCACTATGATGAATGGTAGATGTAGAAGGTAGACTACGGCGTAGTATGTTAAAACTGCTGTTAGGATTGAGGGGAGGAGAGATGCTAAACCGGCTAGGAGAATGTTCAAAGCCAGCCTTAAAAGCAACCTAGGTGGATTGCTCAAGGGGACACCTCCCTAGGGGGATACGTTGTTCCTCGAGGAGGGTATGAGATAGAGAAGTGGTGCAGGATAAAAACGTTTGGGTTTCGGTGAAAACTAGGTGAAGGGGATGGTAGCTTACCTTTTTAAAGGCGAGGTCAAACGGTTATTGAAACTTTTAAGGAAGCTGAAAAATGGTTTATAAAGCCGTGTCTAAATGGTGGATGGTTTTAGGTCTTTTCGATTCCTGGGCAGAGTTTGCAGTCTTCAGGAACGTTGTCTAATTGCCTATGAAGGTTGCATAGGACTTCTCTCTTCCTCAGCTCTAAGCATAACTTACACGTTTCTCTATAGACGTCGATGGGTGAGGATGTCGAGGCAATCTTCTCTGCTGCTTTTTGAATTAACTCGTTAAAAGTTGGTTCGTTGAACTCGATTTTTCTACCACGCTTCCCTTTCATGTACTGGGAGACCGCTGCTTCCGAGAGACCCAGTCTCTCAGAGATTTCCTTTTGGGAAAAGCCGAGCTTTGCAAGCTCCTTTGCTAGGGCAGACCTGATGCTAGGAAGAAAGTACCATATTACGATTTCACAGGGAAGTTTCAAGGTATCCCCCTCACCAAGCCACTTAACATTAGTTAACTTCCTGATAACAATTGGAGATTGTTAGTATTTAAGTGATACCGTAGATTCATGAAGGGAAACCGGTGTTTAACCTTCAAGATTCGCTAGGTGATGGATGGTTGCTGTGGTTACGAGTTTTAGAGGGATGCTTCCGAGCTGAAGGAAAATTTTAAATTTGGCTGTGTTAGGAGGGGTGTGACTGGTTAAGGGGGATTGTAGTGCCTGGGGAGATTACCTTTAAGTTTAGAGTGAAAGTTTACGTTGAGGTTGGGTTCTGGGATCTTATAGCTGTTAGCTTGGTGCTGCTCTTCACTCTAGGTTTATGGGTTATTGGTCCACCGTTGGCTCTAGACGACTTCTACCACTTGTCTGTGGCGCGTGTCATATGCCAGTTCGGCTTCACGCCTACTTGGGACTGGTGGGAGTATGCGCCATTTGGGAGGCCACACCTCTACCCTCCTTTGCTACATGTTTTCCTAGCGTTTTTGACTTCTATTTTTCATGGAGACTTGTTCTTGGCTGCGAGGGCTGTGAAGGTTCTCTGCTACCCCTTCCTAGCATTCTGCTTCTGGCTTTCTGCTAGAGGGTTCATTGGAAAGTATGCTTTATGCTCTCTAGTAGTGCTCCTATGTTCGACCAGCCTTTTCCTCATGGGGTGCATGATTATGCCTGCTACGCTGGTGCTGGCTTTAACATGCCTACTCTTCCATGCTTTCAGGAAGAGAAAACTTTGGCTGTCTACCATTCTAATGGCAGCGTGTTTCTGGCTGCACTTGGCGATGCCCTTCCTGACTGTTTTAGCACTTCTGCCTCAAAGCATCCTTGAGGGAGATGTTAAATTCTACTTGAAGATGACGGCTACGTCGCTTTCCACGTACGTTCCCTGGATGATTCACGTGCTAAACCACTTCAGCTGGCTTCACAGTACCAACATGCCGTTAGAGTTATACGTTCCAGTCTTAGCCTGGGCTTTAGGATTCCCATCCTTAGTTAAAGAGTTCAAGTGTAAGGGAGAAACCGTTTATGGCTTTTACCTTCTCGCGTTAACCCCTCTCCTAGCTTCCTACGGCCACAGGTTCTGGGTTTACGCTTTGATACCAATTTCATTCTACGTTGGCGTAACGTTTAAATGGCTTAACCAAATGGGAAGGACGAGGAAAATTGGGGTCATACTTTTAGTGTTGCTCGCCGCCACGTCGTTCACCTGGACGCCGACTATCGGTAAACCTGCAACGCTGCCAGACGGGAGAGTCCTCAACGCAGGGTTTAGCCTTTTCCAGCCCACACCCCTCATGCTTATAGCCACCTGGCCGCAGGAGAGGAGGGGATTATTAACTCGGGATAGCATGGAAATGTGGATGGCATCCCTCTGGATTGTAGGGAACGTTCCACCCTGGCAGCCTGTCTGCGTCTTAGGGTGGATGAGCATGGTTGAAGGAGACATGATTACTGCTTTCTCGGGGAGGCCGACAACCAGTGGCATGTGGCTGGAGGTCATGAAGCCTGAACTCGCACTCCTAGTACACGGTTACGTTGCAGACCATGGTGTGGTTTACGTGGTGAACGCCGGCTTGAAGCCTCCACCAGGCCTTAAACCAGCCCTGAAGCTTAACACCGTTACGATCTACGTGAGAGAAAACGCGTGGCAGTCACAGGATGGTAGAGTTTAGGAACTGTTTTATATACCACATGGCACCCTATTATCCCCAGATTAGTCTTCGTGTTCCCAGAGGAGGAGATTCTTGTTGGATTCTGAGATCAGAGATCTTACACCGGTCTTCGAGCCGCGTTCCCTAGCTATGATAGGGGCTTCTAATAACCCCATGAAATGGGGATGCATTATCTTAATGAACATACTCGGATACGGATTTCAAGGAAAAATATATCCTATTAACCCCCACGAAGAAAAAATCCTTGGGATAAGAGCCTACCCTGATATTAGGAGAGTAGAAGAGGAAGTCGACTTGGCTGTGATAGCCAGGCCTGCGGAGGCAACCCTCCAGCACATCGAGGAGTGCGTTGAGGCGGGCGTGAAGGCGGCAATAGTCATCGCCGGCGGATTCAGGGAAACAGGGGAGGAAGGGAGGAAGCTAGAGGAAAAAATCGTTAAAATAGCGAGGCGAGGGGGGCTACTTCTTGTCGGGCCGAACACCATGGGCGTTTACAGCGCACCCGTCAACCTCCGCGCCCTCATGCCGCCTGTCTCCCCTGTTAAGGGGGAGGTCGCCCTTGTAAGTCAAAGTGGGAACATCGGGACAAACCTTCTGGGCTTTGGCTCAACGGTTGGGGTTGGATTTGACAAGTTTGTTAGCAGCGGCAATGAGGCGGACATTGAATGTTACGAGTATATCGCCTACTTTGGAGCAGACCCTAAGGTGAAGGTTATCTTGGCGTACCTTGAAGGAATCAGGAGTGGAAGGAGGTTCATGAGGGTTGCCGAGGAGGTCTCTGAGAGGAAGCCGTTAATAGTTTACAAGGCGGGGAGGACGCGGGCGGGAGTCAGGGCTGCTAGGTCGCATAGTGGAGCATTAATCGGCTCGAACGAGGTGGTCAGGGCTGTCTTCAGGCAGACAGGGATCATAGAGGCTTCTACTGTTAACGAGATGCTGGATTTAGCTAAGACTTTTGTGAGGATGCCGCTGCCAAATGGGAGAAGGGTTGGGATACTGACTTGGGGTGGGGGGTACGGCGTCGTCGCCTCAGACGCGTTTGAGGAAGCAGGGCTGGAGGTGACGTCGCTAACCGAGGATTCACTAAGGGAGCTTGACAAGATTTTACCTCCCTACTGGAGCAGAGGGAACCCCGTGGATCTGGTTGGAACCTTTGATAGGCAGATCCAGCCTCCATGCCTGGACATAATAGCTAGAGACAAGAACACGGATATCGTCGTTGCCTTAGGCTTCATAGTTGGAAGCGGAGCGTTCGCCGGGTCCTACAGGAGCGCTCCTTGGAGGAAGGAGGAGGAGGGCGAGATAGTTAAGTCGTGGCTTAGCAAAGCCGACGAGGAGAGCATGAATGTACTTGTTGAGATGGTTAGGAAGCATGGCAAACCCGTGGTAGCCGTCACGCTCACAACAGATATGGATGTTGTCCGTAGGGCGGCGGAGAAGGGAGCGATCGTTTATCCTACGATAGAAACAGCCGCAAGCGTACTTTCAAAGATGGTTCGGTACGTTGAGTACTTGAGGAAGCGCAGTAAGTTGAGGAGGGTGGAGGACTGACGGAAGCATCGGGCGAACGGTCTGGAAGGGAGAAAAAGGGGAGAGTTATAGGGAGGCCTCCTTGAAGATGAACGGTGCGATTAGGCTGATCCAGAGCCCTACCACAACGTATAGTGGAAACTGGAGTATGCTGATGAATGGACCTATGTAAGGTTCTAGCATGAAGTTTACTATGACGCTTGCCCACGGCGAAAGCTGGCTGGGGAGGATGAAGAACTTCACCAAAAGCTCTAAAATGTCGAAAACGGCGTAGATCCCCGATGATACTTTTTTTGCTGCTAGGGCGAGTATCATGAGGATTATGCTTCCTGTCGCAAGCCTTGTGATGGCGTTCTTTAAGCTGCCAGCCTTTCCGAGTTTGATGGTTTCGTGTTCGAATACGGCTCCCACGAAGAAGCCTGTAAAGAAGCCTCCAGCGTACCACCCAATCCTCCAACTGTAAGGGGTAAGGGCTCCGACGAGTACGCCTACGACCACCACTATGACACATTTGTACACCATGCTTTCCGGAAGAAAGGAGGCGATCTTGCTCCATGCTCTTTCAGCTAAAAGGGCGTAGACTGCGAATATTGCAAAGCCCACTAGGCTGCCAGCTATTACGTCAGTGGGCCAATGGACGCCAAGGTACACTCTGCTCAGCGACACGAGAAAGGTCAAGAGTAACGCTGCAGAGTAAACGGCGACGCAGCCTTCCTTAAGCCTGAACCCTCTGGCCTCCGGTGCTTCAGGCGGATTAACCTCTGTGGAGGATCGCTTTAGGTGTGAGCATACAAGATGAGCCGTGTAAAAGCTGCTGGTTGATGCCAGCTGCGCATGGCCGCTCGGCATGGATGGACCTGAGGCGTCGTAGAAAACAAATGCCTCGAACCTTGTTGGCCTAAGCCTGTAGATTGCATATTTTAACCACAAGTTCACCATTGCCTCGATTAGTATTAAGGCCCCGAGAAGGAGGCTTTCCCGCTTGTAGCCGAGCCAGAAGAACACGGATACGACCAGTATCCAGATGGTTTCGGTGCCGAACTGTGTTATCACCCACATTACTCCGTCGAGTACCGAGGGGAACTTGAAGAGCCCCCAAGGAGTCCACGTCACCCCTTGAATCCACTGCAGGACACCCAGATCCCACCAGTAACTCATTTTAAAGCACCAGCAGGAAAATCCTCCTATCACCAATTTAAAAGTTAGGGGAAAGTTTAAAGCAAATATAGATGCTGCTTGAGCGCTATTGCCCAAGTACTTTTGTGGGTTGAGTTTGCCTTGGAGTTTTGACAACGAGAAAACGTAGCACCTTGTCGCTCTCGTTGCACCAACAATGCGGTATTTTAGCTGGGCTTTCAATAAGCGTGTCGGGCCCTACTTCCTCTCTTTCACCGCCGATCTCAATGATCCCTTCCCCTCAGAACCAGAACGTAGAAGAAAACGTCTACTGGGGTTGCGTGCTTCTTCAGCTTCTCTCCAAGATTTAATGTTATATGAATCACTTCCACATGCTCTATGCTATGTATTTTTCTTGCATCGACGCCATGAGAGTTTGGTACGGTGTCGGCCTCGTCAACCTTTACTATCTTCACGCTGGACACTCTAAGCGCTTCTCCTAAGCGACTTCACCTCGTTAAGCAGCATCCTGTAGTTAAGCATTAAGTGCACCGCAGCTAGGAAGCTTAACAGGAAGCTGGTGACCGTGTGAAGCAGCTCTGGCGGATACTTGCCGAAGGGAAGAAAGGCGCGGCCGAATTCTTTGACCAAACCGCTGACGGGAGATAGCCAAAGGAGGATGCCCGTTACCAAGACGGGGACCGATAGGGCCAGCATCAGCAGCGACACGACCCCCCTAAGCCTGACTACATTCATCTTATCAGCCTCTATGCATTTGAGAAGGAGGGAAATGAGTTAGATATTAAAAGTTTGACATTGAACATTTATAAAAATCATGGAAACAGTTATTCTTACTGGGTTAAGTGGCGTGAAAAACTAATTTATTATAGGAGAAGGGAAGCAGCGTAGTGTGAGCTGTCACTGAGTAATGGTTTCCCCCTGATGGGTGCATGTTTAAGTGGCAGAGACGTGTACTGGGACGTGTTAACATGGATGTAGAGGAACGAATTGAACTCGTTAAAAGTTGTGCTGCAGAGATAGTGACGGAGGACGAGCTGAGGGAGCTGTTTGAGGTTAAGGGCAGCCTTGTGGCGTATGATGGGTTTGAGCCGTCAGGGCTGGCGCATCTTCCAGTTGCCGTTTACAGGCCTATTATACTTGACAGGCTCATGAGGGCGGGTATAAGGTTTAAGATTCTCCTAGCCGACAGTTTCGCCTGGATCAACAATAAGCTTGGAGGGGACCTCGAGAAGATCAGGGATACTGGGCGATACTTCATGGAGGTATGGAAGGCGGCGGGGGTGGACTTCAGCAAGGTGAAGGTGGTGTGGCACAAGGAGCACTTTGACGACCCCGAGTATTGGAAGAAAGTTATAGTAATAGCTAAGAACGTGACCGTGAACAGGGCTATGAGGGCGCTTACCATTGCAGGGAGGAAGGAGAGCGCTTCGAACCCGGCGGCCTTCCTCTTCTACCCTGTTATGCAGTGCGCTGACATATTTCAGCTTGAAGTGGACGTGTGTCAGTTAGGTATCGACCAGAGAAGGGTTAACATGCTTGCCAGGGAGGTTGCGCCTGTACTGGGGAGGAGGAAGCCCGTTGCCATACATCACCCTCTACTCCTAGGGTTGAAGGGCAGCGTAAAAGGGCAGGGATTTGACGAAGATGCAAGGATAGATATGATGATAAGTTCTAAGATGAGTAAAAGTGTTCCCGAGTCGGCGATCTTCGTTCACGACTCGGAAGGGGAGATAAGGAGGAAGATACGGAAAGCTTTCTGCCCTGAGAGAGTTGCTGAAGGGAACCCTGTAATGGACATAATGGAGAAGATAGTTTTCGGAAAGTACGAGGAGGTGACCGTTGAGCGAAGGGGGAAGGAGGCGCTGACGTTCACGTCGTACGCAGAGTTGAGGGAGGCGTATGCAGCGGGGCAAATCCACCCTTTAGACCTTAAAATGGCCACCGCCAGCTACCTGAACGAAATAATAAAGCCTATAAGGGAGCACTTTGAAAAGGACAGGTACGCTAGGAAGCTGTATGAAAGGATAAAAGAAGTGGAGATTACAAGATAGCAGCCCATTTCTTAAACAGTACGGAACACTGGAATTGTCAACGTTTTCCTGTGCTCTGAGGTTGCACCTAGAAAAAGGAGGAATTATTTGTTGGGAAGGAGTACGTGTATTTGTGGCTGGTTAGGGAGGATAGCGAAACGGTTGATGTGAGAGTGCGGGGTGGTTAACGTGAAGGTTGACGTGGTTGAGGCTTACCGTCTGCTATACCCGAGACCTGTCGTTTTGGTTAGCTGCATGGACCCGCAGGGGAAACGTAATATTATCACGCTGTCCTGGTCTATGCCTACGAGTTTTAACCCTCCGATGGTAGCGGTGAGTATAGGCCTCCAGAGGGAGTCTTGCAGGATGATAAAGGAGGCTGGAGAGTTCGTAGTTAACGTTCCCCCATCAAAGCTTGTTAGGGAGGTGCTCCTCTGTGGAACCATCTCGGGAAGGAACTTCGACAAGTTCTCGGAGGCAGGGTTAACCCCGGCTCCCGCTAGGAGAGTTAGGGCCCCCATAATAGAGGAGTGCATCGCGCACCTCGAGTGTAAAGTGGTGGATGTCGTCAGAACAGGAGATCATGCCTTGTTTGTGGGTGAAGTTCTAGAGGCTTACGCTGAAGAGAACTTTTCTAAGAGGAGAAGCGAGGTGCTACTTCACTTGGGGGGAGAAGAGTTTACGACCCCCGTAAAGTGATTGGGAGGATGACGGTGAAAGTTTACTTTGCTGCGCCAATGCGCGGGGCGAGAACGGGATCCCATATTTACAGGTTGATATGCAGGTTTTTAGAGGAGCAAGGATGTACTATTATTACGCCGCACGTCCTCGAAGACGACTTTGAAAAAGTTGAGGGGTTCATGGACGATGAGGAAATATTTAAAAGGGACGCGAGTCTCCTTGATGAGTGCGATGTTTTGGTGGCTGAGGTCTCTTCACCGTCTACAGGGGTTGGAGTTGAGATCGGTTTAGCGCGGTGCAAGGGGAAGCCTGTTCTCTGTCTATATCGGAAGGAGGAGAAGAGTAGGGTTTCAGCACTCATACTGGGAGACCCGGACATAATGAAAGTCGAGTACACGTTAGACAACTTTTATGAGGAACTGCGGGGGGCAATTGAAAGGTTAAAAACTAGGAAAAAATAAGTATGGTTAGAAGGAATTCACCATAAGACCTCGGGTGGAAAAGGAAGGCGTAGTGTTAATGAGGTGCGCTTAATGAGCGATGAGGAAGCAAAGAAGAGGACGTCGTTTGAAAAGTACAGGTTGCGTAGGCTGATAGAGGTGCTTGAAAGCAAGAAGGGGGCGCATACGGAGCTAATTTCACTATACATTCCCCCAGGGAAGGTGATCAGCGATGTAACCAATTACCTCAAACAGGAGTATGGAACGGCTGCGAACATAAAGTCTAAGGCTACCCGTAAAAACGTTATGGAGGCCATCAGGAGCATAATCTCCAAGCTTAAGTATTTTCAGCGTGCCCCATCAACGGGCCTAGTAATCTTTAGCGGTGCCGTGCCTACGAGTGGGCAGGGAACTGAAAAGCTCGAGTTTTGGATGGTGACCCCGCCAGAGCCAATAAACATTTACAAGTATCATTGCGACAGCAAGTTTTACTTGGAGCCTTTAAAGGATCTTTTGGAGGAAAAGGATACTTACGGCGTCATAGTGTTGGACAGGTCTGAGGCACACATCGCAACAATTAAGGGAACTCACTTGGAGATCCATAAGAAGTTGACCTCCGGTATTCCCGGCAAGCACTCGGCTGGAGGCCAGTCTCAGCGAAGGTTTGAGAGGCTCATAGAGCAGGCGGGACACGAGTTCTTTAAGAGGGTTGGGGAGCACGCCAACGAGGTCTTCCTGTCGATACCAGACCTTAAAGGCATCGTCATAGGGGGGCCGGGCCCCTCCAAGGAGAAGTTCGTTGATGGAGATTACCTAGATTACAGGCTTAAACAGAAGATCATTGGCGTGGTTGATATAGGGTATACTGGGGAGCCTGGAATAGAGGAGCTGGTGGGTAAGGCGGAATCCCTCTTCGAGGATTTAAGGTATACTGAAGAGAAGAGGCTCGTCCAGAAGTTCTTGGAGATGCTCGTCAAGAACGACGAGAAGGTTGCCTACGGGGAAAGGGAGGTTCGAGAGGCCCTTCTGCAGGGCAGGGTGGATACGCTACTCTTATCCGAGGGACTGGATATTCTACGGGTAACCATCCGATGTCCTAACTGCGGATATAGCGAGGAGAAAACGGTGATGAAGGAGCAGTTGCAGAAGCTTCAGGAGGAAGTCGCACAGAGAGCATGTCCTGTTTGCAACAGTTCACTTTTAACGGTGGAGGAGGTGCGTGACGTGATCGAGGAGCTCGGAGAGTTAGGGGAGCAAACCGGCGCCAGGGTGGAGGTCATATCCACGGAGACCGAGGAAGGACAACAGTTGAAGCAGGCCTTTAAGGGTGTAGCTGCGATATTAAGGTACTAGGCTAATGCTACGAATATCCTTTTTCCTCCTGCCTGTAGCTCCCTTAACCCTTTCATCTCGGGCTTCTCAGAGAATTCTAGTTCCTCGATGTTATGCATTTCCCTCAGGTCATGTGCGAAGGGCTCCAGTTCCTTGGGTAGAACCGCCACTTTTAGGGGGGACTTGAGGGATCTCCCCGCTTCCTTCTTCACCTTCCAAATAGCCGAGTTAACCTCCAAGATCAGGGGAGTGTAGTTTTCTTTAAGGATCATTGATGGGTCGGGTTCCGGGAAAGGCTGTATGTGGATGCTTTCGTCACCGTAGAGCTTACGCCATAATGCATCTGTTATGAATGGCGTTACCGGGGCGAGAAGCTTCAGTAGGGTTTTCAGGCATGTGTGAAGGGTGAAGTGGGCTGCCGTCTCCTCCTCCCTAGTGAATGTTCCCTCCCTATTATACGCCCGTGCCTTAACCATTTCAATGTAATGGCTTGCGAAGATGTTCCAGGTGAAGTTGTATAGTGCGACCGTTCCCGGGTGGAAGTCAAAGGAGGAGTAGCTTTCATCAACCTTCTGGATGAGCTTATTAAGCTCCGAGAGTATCCACCTATCCGTCTCCGTTAAGTTCACCTTCTCCGAGGGCTCAGGGAAGTTTGAGATGAAGCGGGCGATGTTCCATAGCTTCTGGAGGAAGCGGGCGACGCCTGTAACCTTAGACTCGTCGAACCGTACGTCGTCTCCGAGGGATGCCACCATGCTAGCGTAGAGTCTAACGGCGTCTGCACCATACTTCTCAACTACTGGTTCGGGGTATACGACGTTTCCAAGGCTTTTAGACATCTTACGTCCATCTTTATCGACGACGTGTCCGCTTATCCACACGTGCTTAAATGCCGGCTTACCGAGTAACTGGAGGATTCTGAGCATGGTATAGTTCAGCCATGTGCCGATAATGTCCTTTCCTTGAGGTCGGAGGTCGCAAAGGTATGGGCGAGATGAGACCTTCTTATAGAAAGACTCGTTCTTCTCTTTAACGTTCCCCGGATAGAGAGAGATGAAGAGCGGAGAAATGGACGAGTCAACCCATGTGTCAAACGTGCGCTCTTCCCCTATAAAGCCCTCATTTGCGCCACACCTCTCACACTTATCAAAAGGAGGATCATCCTTCCAAGGCTGATAATACTTGCCTGGCTCGGGGAGGTTTGGGGCCCCGCACTTCTTACAATACCAGATAGGTATTTCGGTTCCGTAGTACCTCCTCCTAGATATCGGCCAGTCCATGGTAAGCGAGTTGACCCAGTTAAGCCAGAGGTACTTGGCCGAGGGGGGATGCCATTCAACCTGCTCCGCCATCTCTCTGAGCTGAGGGACAAAATCTAACAGTTTAAGGTAGTACTCTTTCATCCCGACGTATTCGATAGGCGTCTTACTCCTCCAGCATATAGGCTGGCTATGGACTATCCGCTCGGATTTAACCAGGAGGCCTTGCTCCTTTAGGTCTTTTATTATGGCGGCCCTTGCTTCTGCAACCTTCATGCCAGCGTACTTTCCAGCAGCATCGGTCATAAGGCCATCCTTGTCTATGGCGAATATGGGGGTTAGTGAAAGCTCCTTGAAAAGCCTTAAGTCGACGACGTCGCCGTAGGAGCAAACCATCACCGCACCGGTACCGTACTCAGGCTTAGCTGCTGGATGGGGAATGATGGGGACTTCTTTACCGTAAATGGGGGTTACAGCGGTCGATCCGTGAAGGTGCACGTACCTTTCATCCTTAGGGTTAACTATTACGGCTCCACAAGCGCATATGAGTTCAGGTCTTGTTGTAGCTATGATGAGGTCCTCACCGGTCTCTTTAACCTTAAACTTAACATACACTAGATCTGTTTCCTCCTCCCGCCTCTCGATCTCGGCCTCGGCGATGGCTGTCTGGCAGTCACTACACCAGCTCACAGGCCGGTCATCCTCGTAAATGTATCCCTTCCTCCAAAGCTCTATGAACGTAGCCTGGGTTAAAGCCCTATACTCTTCCTGGTCTGTCTTGTATATTTCGTCCCACTCGAAGGAGTTATTGGAAAACCCCATAATCCTGCAGATGTTCAATATGTTTTCGCCGACTTGGTCAAGGTGCTCTTTACACTTCTTGAGAAACTCTTCTCTCGGCGTCTCGACCATGCGTATTCCAAACTCCTTTTCAACACTGACCTCGACCGGCAAGCCATTCCTGTCTAAGCCGAATTTGTAGAGAACCTCGAAGCCCTTCATACGCATAAAGCGCGCAATGAAGTCGATTGAGGCGTAGTGAAGCGCGCCTCCCACATGCCATCTTCCCGAGACGTAGGGTGGAGGGTTGTCTATTGTGAATATGGGTTTTCCGCTGTTTTCGTTGAAACGGTATATACCCTCTTTCTGCCATGTTTCCCATATTTCAGATTCCTTAGCGACGTCCCACCGTGGCTCTTTAATCCTAGCCGTTTTACCTGGCATTTTAGATCCTCCGTTGACGCCTTCGGAGAAGCTTACAGAAAAGGAGGAGGTGAGGTTAATTTAAAGTTTTTTTGGATAAGGATGAAAAACATGGTGTTAGATGGGTTAGGTGGGATGGTGGCCGGTGGCGTATGGCTCAGATGAATGTTTAAATTAAGCGGCTAATTGGCTGTTGGGCGTGTTGCTCTACTTTTCCGTCAGCTCTTTTACTGCTTGAACCAGCTTTGGGAGTATTTCTTCAGCTTTCCCGTGGATGACTACGTCAGCTGCACTGTCGTATGCTGTTTTCTCCGTGTTTATTATGGCCAGCTTCCCCCCGCTTCTCTTTGCTATGTCCGCCATGAAGGCGATGGGGTATACTACGAGGCTGGACCCTACAACGATGAGGAGGTCGCATTCCTTTGCTAGCCTAAAGGCTTCTGAGAGGGCTTCTTCAGGAAGGGGCTCGCCGAACATTACGGTGTTTGGCTTTAGCACGCCTCCGCATTTGCATGTTGGTGTGCGTTTTTCCCCGAGAAGTTCTTTCAGCACGTAGTCGGCGCTATAACGTGTACCGCACTTCACGCAAACAGCGCTTCTCACGTCACCGTGAACCTCTATCACGTTTTTGCTTCCGGCTCTTTGGTGGAGTGCATCTATGTTTTGGGTTACCGTTGCTTTGAGTGCTCCCATTCTTTCAAGCTCAGCTAGGGCTATATGGGCGGGGTTTGGCTCCGCCTTGAAAAGGACGT
>JAUQZD010000047.1 GCA_030587405.1 Candidatus Freyrarchaeum guaymasense
GCTCATGAAGCCCGCAAGCACGAGGTCGAAATCCACATCCTTTAACGCTTCCCTTATGGCGTCAGCAGTCCGGTAGGCGTCCATCCCCGTCTCCAGGGGGACCTTCAACGCCCTGTCCACCCCCGTGGCAAGGCAACGCCTCAGCGTGGAATCGCAATCGACACCTACACTGACGGCGACGACTTCTCCCCCATAAGCCTCCTTCAGCCTCACAGCCTCCTCCACCGCGTACTTATCCCACTCGTTCACCTCATACGTCAAGCAGCGCTGGTCAACGCTTCTCCCATCAGCTCCTACACGCACCTCGGAGTCCGATGACGGAGCATGCTTAACCAGCACGACAACCCTCACCTCAACCACCTCTCACCTTAACGGGTGCCTCCTGACCACTCCGATCCTTGACGGTAGGCCGCCGAGAAGCGCCCTCGCAACAACCTCAACCTCGATCTCCCTTGTCCCCTCGTATATCTCCAGAACCCTCACGTCCCTGTACATCCTCGACACCGCCTGGTCGCCCATGAACCCGTATCCGCCATGAATCTGAAGGGACTCGTTCACAACCTCCTGAGCCACCCTTGCGGCAAAGTACTTGGCCATAGCGGTCAGGCCGGGGTCAGCTCTATCCTTCTCTGCGGCTAAGCCTGCCTGGAGGGCGAGCAGCCTAGCCGCCTCGATTTTGGTACGCATAACCGCAAACTTCTCCCGGATCGCTTGGAAGTCCACGAGCCTCCTCTCAAACGCCTCCCTGTTCTTCGCGTAATCTAGTGCTAGCTCAAACGCCCCCTGAGCTATCCCAACAGCCTGGAACGCCGTGTGGATCCGGGTTAAGTTGAAGAACTCCATGGCCTGACGGAAGCCTTCCCCCTCCCTTCCCACAAGCCTGTCTTGCGGAACCTCCACGTCCCTGAAGGAGACCTCAGCTGTGTCGCTGGCTCTTATGCCAAGCTTGTTGGCGAGCTTCCTAGCCTCCAGCCCAGGTGACCCCCTCTCGACGATGAAAACGCTCAGTCCCTCATGCCTCTTAGAGGGGTTCTGGCTTGTTCTAGCGAGGACAACGTAGTAGTCTGCTATGGAGCCGTTCGTTATGAACGTCTTCACCCCGTTCAGGAGGTAGTAACCTTCCTTCTTCTCAGCCCTCGTCATGACTCCGGCTACGTCGCTGCCCACCTGCGGCTCGGTGAAGCAGGAGCAGCAGATCTTCTCACCCTTCGCAAGGGGGGGCAAGTACTTCTCCTTCTGCTCCTCGCTTCCGAACATCATGATCATTTCAGAGCCGAAAGTAGTTGAAAGGATCATTCCAAGCCCCCCGTCGACACGCCAGAACTCCTCGACGATGAGGCAATGCCCGAGGATCCCCATCCCCTGTCCGCCATACTCCTCGGGGATGTGCGCTCCCACGAATCCCAGCTTAGCAGCCTTCCTCCAGAGTTCGAAGGGGAACTTCTCCTCCCTGTCGCACTCCTCAGCATACCTTGGAAACTCCTTCTCAGCGAACTCCCGGGCAGCCTCCCTTACTGCCTTCTGTTCCTCGGTTAGAATCATGTCGAGAAGCATGCTCCCACCAAGACGTGAATGACGTCTCCCTCCACCACCCTCCTCCAAGTTAAGAGGAGGATCCTCCAGCTTGCATTCCTTTAAGCTGAGGACTCATACCTTTTGGTTATGAGGGTTGCATCGTAATACGTCTTCTCGTAGCTTGAAATCACGTCCTCTGCTGCTTCGATGCTGAGAACCTCCACGGTTCCATCTTCTATTTGAAGGGCTCTAGCATCCCTAAAGAGCTTCTCTACTATAACTTCCTTGCTCAGCCCGTAAGCCCCGAAGATCTGAAGTGCCTCATTGGCGACCTCGTAGGCTATCCTCTTCGCGTACACCTGCGCCATCCTAGCATGCCTTGGCGAAGCGTCAAACGTCCTTAACTCGAACACCCTTCTGTGAGTGTACTCCATCGCCTTCCTGACGTAGTAGCGTGCTGTTTCAACCTTCTCGAACATCCTGTAAATGCTTAACTTTATGTTTTTATGTTTAACTATGGGGACTCCTCCCTGAACTCTCTGCCTGGCATAGTTAAGGGCTTCCTCGAAGGCTGCCCTGGCAAGTCCAACGGAGTAGGCCCCCATGGCGCAGCTAGTTAAGCAGAGGAGCTGATCGGCGAATACGCCGTAAAGCGGGCCTGAAGCCACGGCAACGTAGCTTTCAGGGATCCTCACGTCGTTAAAGAAGAGTTCGCCTTGAGGGCAGTCCCTCATGCCCAGCATGTCGACGGGCTTCCCTCTCTCGACCCCATCAGCGTCAAGCGGAACCACGCAGAGCATGCCATCCACGAGGCCCCTTCCTCCTTCCACCTGCACGTGGAGGGCGCAGTGGGTTGCCACGGGAGCGGATGAAACCCAAGCAGACTTTTGCCCATTTATAACCCACTCGCTCCCGTCCTTCCTAGCCGTAACGTTTCCCTTCCCAAACTTAAGGGCGTCTTCGTCTCGGATGGCCAGGAGGTGGTCGCTTCCATGGTCTGGCTCGGTCACACCCCAGCACCCATGGTACTTGCACTCGGTGTCCTCCAGCCACTCAGATACCAAGGACTGCAGCTCCTGAGATCCTGATAGAGCGGCTACCGCGAAGGGTATGGAGTCAACCCCTATAGCCGTCGCCAGCCCTAGGCTACCCCACCCGAGCTCCTCCATAATGATATACCTTTGTATTGGAGTCAGGTTTGGGCCCCCAACGTCAGGGGATATGTGAAGCTTATGGTATCCAAGTTTCTTCATCTCTTTAATCGCTTTAAAGTATGGGGAGCTTGGATTCACCCTCTCCTCCGGGGGCATCCTGTCAAGTTTAACAGATGCAGGTCTTATAACCTCCTCCACGAACCTATGAACCTCTTCCTTGAGAAGCTCATCTTCCTCGCTTAGCTCGTCAAGGTCAAGATACTTCATTGCGCCTCCCCTCCAATCCGGGCTCTTAAATCTAAATGAAGTGGATCCGTCATTTAATAAGGGTTTCGTCTCGCGTTTGCGCCGTTTAGGCGGCTTCCTGCCTTAGAAGTCCATGGCATCTCCGAGTGGAGGGGGATCCCTCCCGAGAAGAATTCTAAAGCTAGGCTAGAGGGGTTTAGCGAGCGGGATACCGGGTAACACCTTGAACCATCCTTTAGCGTTGCGGCTGGAATGGAAAGGGGACGTTTTAGCTTCCAGAGGGGGCTTGGTGTTCGGAGGCCATGAGGAAGGGAGGGAAGCTTCAACGTTTCCGGTGGAAAATTTGGTTGTGACTGTTCTTTCGCCATTTGCCTTTTAAGGATCAGGGTTTCCAGCGGATGATAATTAACATGTTCATGTTTAACATTTGGGGTTTTCCGGCGGGCGGACACGAAAGACTTATAAGCATTCCGTCTATTTGGTGATGGTAATGGTTTGAAGGGTGTTAGAAGTGAGGGATCACCAAATCCGGCAGGAGGGTCGAGATCTACGACGCCACGCTCCGTGAAGGGGCGCAGGCGTGTGAGGTCGGGTTCTCTCTCCAGGACAAAGTGAGAATAACGTTAAAGCTTGACGAGCTTGGTGTCCCCTTCATTGAAGGCGGATGGCCTAATTCTAACCCGAAAGACAAGGAGTACTTCAAGGCCATAAGGGACTATAGTCTAAGCTACTCTAAGGTGGTCGCCTTCGGGAGCACTAGGAAGAAGAGTGTCACGGCGTCCAAGGATGAAAACCTTCAGTCCATAGTTGAGTCCGACGTTGAGTGGGCAACGATCTTCGGCAAGGCTTGGGACATGCACGTGACACAAGTGCTGGGGGCAACCCTCAGCGAGAACCTTGAAATGGTGAGTGACTCCATAGAGTACCTCAGGGAGCATGGGTTGAACGTGATATTTGACGCGGAGCACTTCTACGATGGATTCAAGGCTAACAGGGAGTACGCGCTCCGAGTGCTCAGCGCTGCGGCCGAGGCTGGCGCCTCACGGCTGGTGCTGTGCGACACCAACGGCGGCACTCTCCCGTGGGAGTTCACCCGGATAACCCGGGAGGTCTGCAGAAGGTTTGTGACGCCGATAGGGGTGCACTGCCACAATGACTCGGGTGTGGCGGTGGCGAACAGCCTCTCAGCGGTCGCCGAGGGAGCCTTCCACGTTCAGGGGACCGTTAACGGGATAGGGGAGCGATGCGGGAACGCTGACCTTTGCCAGGTGATACCTTCCCTAGAGTTGAAGATGGGGGTTGAAGCCATCGCCGGCTCCCTGAGGAGGCTGGCTGAGGTCTCAAACTACGTGTATGAAGTAACCAACCTTAAACCCAATCCATACCAGCCGTACGTTGGAAAGTACGCCTTCGCCCATAAGGGAGGAGTGCACATAGACGCGGTGCTTAAGGTTGAGAGGAGCTACGAGCACGTGGACCCCGCGGCGGTGGGGAACGTCAGGGTAATAGCTCTCTCTGAGGTCGCTGGGAGGGCTGCGGTGGCGGCTAAGGCAAGGGAGTTTGGCTTGGAGCTTGACAGGAACAGCGAGGAAGCCTTGAAGGTTCTCGAGAGAATTAAGCAGCTTGAGAACATGGGTTACCAGCTTGAAAACGTGAACGGGACGCTCTACATGGTGATGCTGGACGTGCTTGGACGGAGAATGAAGGATTTTGAAGTCCTCTCCTGGAGGACGCTGGTGGAGGCTAAGAACGGTGAGGTTGTCTCGGAGAGCACCGTTAGGCTCGCCATTGGAGACAGGGTTTTCCACGAGATATCCGAGGGGGATGGCCCCGTCCACGCTCAAGATATGGCGATAAGGAAGGCGCTTAGAGAGTCATACCCTGAAATAGAACGTGTGAAGCTCATCAACTACAAGGTTACAACGGTCGACGTCCCGTCGGGTGTGGAGGACAGAACAGGAACGGGGGCTACCGTACGCGTGTACATAGAGTTCAGCGACGGGGTTGAAACCTGGTCCACCGTCGGCGTTTCCCCGAACATTTTGAAGGCAACTAAGGAGGCCCTCATAGACGGGTACTCCTACTACATCCACAAGGTTCGCCTTAACAGTTTAGGGAGGAATAACTAAATGAGGATGAGTGGAGCTGAAGCACTGATAGAAGCCCTTAAACGTGAGAAAGTAAACCTGATATTTGGGATTCCAGGGGGGGCAATCCTCCCAGTCTACGATGCACTCTACGATAATGGAGAGATAAGGCATGTGCTTGCGAGGCATGAGCAGGGTGCAGCCCACATGGCTGACGCCTACGCAAGGGTGAGCGGCAGGGTGGGCGTATGCATGGTTACCTCAGGGCCCGGAGCGACAAACACTGTTACAGGCATAACAGTGGCGTACATGGACAGCTCCCCGATGGTAACCATAACGGGGCAGGTTCCAACGTCCATGATTGGAAGCGACGCGTTCCAAGAAGCAGACATAGTTGGTATAGTAACCCCCATAACGAAGGAGACCTTCCAGCCTAGGCGTGCAAGGGAGATACCGGGAGTGGTGAAGGCCGCGTTCCACATAGCGTCGACTGGTAGGCCTGGACCCGTACTCATAGACCTGCCAAAGGACGTTCAGACAGGTGAGGACGACATAGAATTCCCGGAAAAGGTTAAGCTACTAGGGTATAGGGTTAGAGCCGAGCCAGACCCACTCCAGGTTAAACGTGCCGTGGAGGCGCTGCTAAACGCTGAAAGACCCATAATAATGGCTGGTGGGGGCGTGATAATAGCCAATGCAAGCCATGAGCTTCGGATGCTGGCTGAAACGTTCATGATACCCGTTGTGACCACGCTTATGGGTAAAGGGGCGATGCCTGAAAACCACCCCCTCTGCCTGGGCATGATCGGCATGCATGGACGCTACGAGGCAAACCTCGCAGTGGGGGAGGCGGACCTTATCCTAGCTGTTGGGACAAGGTTCTCGGATAGGTCCACTGGGAGGTTTGATGAGTTCGCCCAAGACGCGAAGGTAATACACGTGGACATAGACCCAGCTGAGATATCAAAGAACATTCCAGCCCACATATCCGTAGTGTGCGACG
>JAUQZD010000039.1 GCA_030587405.1 Candidatus Freyrarchaeum guaymasense
TTTTCAGCGACGCGTTTCTGTTGATGTCCTTCGCTTTATCGGATAAGAACAACTCTATCCCGGCTGCCTTAAAGGTAGCAGTACCTGCCCTCTGAGAGGTTCCATACAGCCTTGTAAGCCCCGACTTAGCTCTTATGCCAGCATTCCTTGCAGCCATGCTTACCCTGCTGCCAACCTTCGAGGCGAACGTTCTTGTGCGGGTCGCCATGCTCCGCACCCTCCTCGAAACAGGGTGGAGGCGACGGGAAAGCTTGCCCTTAGCGGATGCCGACGTCAAGCGACGCGGCGTGCAACCCCGTTCTGGAATGCAACACTGTAACCCTTAAATGATTCTTTTTGTGGATGAGGCGGCGCGTCGTCAACTCGCTCCGCACGTGTGCTATTCGATTCCTCACCTTTGCCAGGCGGTCCCTAGCTCTTATGTATGCTACGTGGGCCCTTATCTCCGGCCCGAGCGCCCCATTACCGCGTTTGCAGGCATACCTCCTTGAGCTCTTGTTTGGGGTTCACGCTTGATAGGTTTTTATGGGTAGATGTGTGTTTTGATCTGTCAAGCGTTTCCCCGTCATCGAGGCGTACGCTTCTATTAGGGCTTTCGGGGTAACCCCGGAGCCCCACGTCCAAAGGTTCCGCCCCATAGGCCACCCTGTGACCGAACCAGCACCCCAAACACTTACCAAATTTTTATTTTAACTGTTTCGCAAGGCAAAACGATTAAAGAAAATGGGTACTCTTTATTTAATTTAGTAGGTGGTAGAGGTGTCTGCGTTGAAGTCGCCGTCGAGGCTTAGGTCAGAGCCTCCTCATGCCTCAACCACGATAAAACTAGACCACCCCAGCCCTCTCCAGTCGGTTTACTACGTTATCTCCCAAGGGTCAGCCTGCGCTCTCTTAACGGAGAGACCTCTCTCCATGTCCAGCGAAGCGGAAATTCTCTCCTTTGACCATGGAGGAAAAACCCTTTACAGGGTCAGCCTCTCGGACTCAGGGGTCAAGGTCGACGTCTGGGCTGAAAACCCCAGCCAAGCCCAGCGGAAAGCCCAAGAAATAGCCGAAAAAATAAGCCAAACCGGAGCCCCCCAACCAGGCCACCTCACAACAATAATGGAGGAATTAGACCGGGCGGTAGCGCTCCTCCTCACCCAAGCCCCCAAACGCCAAATATACCAGCTAATAGCAGACGCAAGAGAAAGAGTAATCCTCACACTCCAATTCCGCCCCGTAACCCTCCAGATGGCGGAAACCCTCAACCACCTCGCACAGGAGCAGGACAGCCCCCTAGACGCCCAAACTGCAAAAACAATAGTGCAAAGGATATTCAGCTGGAAGAAGCAGCTCAAAACATGACAAAAACGTCCCCCTCCAGAGAAAGGGGGGTCGCTTTTTCGATTATACAACTCCTTACTCGGTTTTTACGAGGCTTGCTGGCTGATGAGGGAAATGACTTCGCCGTGGCGACCCGCCTTCTTTCCCACATTTCGGAATAAGACTTTTGCGGATTTTTCAAACCTTTCTTTAAGGATGAAATAACAGCGAAAAGCCGTCAAAAAACACAAAAAACATGAAAGGAACACAACCTGCAGGCAACCCCTATATCAGATTGAAATCTTTAATTTCCTGGAAGCGTGAGGATGCCTTCCTGTTAACTCTTCCTCTTTCGTGTGGTGCTCAAGCCCGTCTATGGCTGGATTCCCAGTATGATTTGAAGAGGGTGGAACGTGGCGAATAAAGAAGCATTTGGAAAATTGAAAATTGATGTAGGTTAACTTTTTTAGAAAGTTAAACTTATAATATTAGTTTAACTATATGATTTTGGTGGAATCCATGTATATGTTGAAGGTTGGAAGGAAAGGTATTGTGGTTTTGCCGAAGGCGCTGCGGGAGGAGATGGGTGTAGGGGAAGGTGACCTGCTCGTCTTGGAAAAGAAAGGTGAAGAGTTCAGCGTGAGACCTGTGAAGCCTCTCGTTGTTAGGGTTGACCTTAGGCGTGTTGAGGAGCTGCTAGGGGAGGAGCTTGCCCTCGAGGAGTCCAAGTTTAAGGGGATGATTAGGTGTGAGTAAGGAGAGGTTTGTGGTCGATACGAGCGTTTTCATTGAGTACATAGTTGAGAACGGCCCCTTGAGGGGGGAGGCCGAGGAGCTGTTAAGCAGGGGGATAGGCGGGGAGGTGGAGGTTTTTGTGGTCCCACAGGTTCTTTCGGAAACACTGTATGTGGCATCTAGAATTTACAGGGTTGCCGGCGTTGAGAACTTTAACGAGGCGGCTTTGGACTACGTTTTGTGGATTTCCGGAAACTTCAAGCTGTACGATCCGGTAAACGTGTATGTTGAGGCTGGTGAGCTACGTAAGAGTTTTAGAATTGCATTGACAGACTGCTACGTGGTGGCGGCGGCGGAGGCACTTAACGCAGGGGCAGTCTTCGCGAGGCCTGAAAAGGAAATGGTGGAGGTACTTGGCGAGCTCAGGGCGCGTGGCGTGGTGTTCTTGGCGGACGCGCAAAGGAACCTGTGAAAGGGGCTGCTTCGCCCGGCCTTCTCGGCTTTACCGGCGTTTGGAGGACCCCTCCGTTTACTGTTGCGGCGTGCGAGTGGTTAGAAAATGTTTTATTTTGTTCTTCTTGCTGGGTTTAAGGGGGTTTGCTTGATCCCTGTTCATGTTGGGCTGCTTGGGCATATTGATCATGGTAAGACCGAGCTGGCGCGCTCCCTGAGCGAGTATGTTTCGACGGCTGGTCTTGACAGGCATCCTCAGGCTAGGGAGAGGGGGATGACGATCGACTTGGGGTTTACCTTTTTCAGGCTTGACGGGTTCCTGGTGACGCTCGTCGACGCTCCCGGTCACGCCGACCTCGTTAGGAGCGTGGTTGCGGGGGCTAACATCATCGACGCCGCGATCTTGGTCGTGGCCGCCGACGAGGGGCCTAAGGTTCAGACCGGGGAGCACATCTTGATCCTCCACACCTTTGGCATTTCAAGGGTTGTGGTTGCTTTGACCAAGGCTGACCTGGTGGGGGAGGGGAGGGTGAGGGAGGCTGAGGAGGCTGTTAGGAGGGTTCTTAGGGGTACGGTTCTTGAGGGGGCGCCGATAGTTCCCGTGTCGGCTGTTACTGGGGAGGGGTTAGACGAGCTTAAGCGCCGCCTGCTGGAGGTCTTAGAGGTCCCGGAGAGGGACGTTGAGGGGCCGTTTATGATGCCTGTTGACCACGCCTTCCACGTTAGGGGGGCTGGAACCGTTTTGACGGGAACCGTCCACAGGGGGAGGGTGAGGGTTGGAGGTGAAGTTGAGGTTATGCCTTTGGGTGTTAGGGTTAGGGTTAGGTCTATTCAGTCCGTTGGGGAGGATAGGGGGGAAGCTAAGGCTGGGGACAGGGTTGGCGTTGCAGTTACGGGGGTTGAGCCTGAAAGGATTTACAGGGGCTGCTACCTTGGGGATCCCGGAACGCTGAAGGCCACCAGCAGGATCATGGCGAACATCAAGGTTAACAGGCTTTTCAAGTATAGTCTACGTGGAGGGGTGGAAGTCCACCTGACAGTCGGCATGCCCACGGTCCCAGCGAAGATGTACCCCTTGAAGGAGGTTGGAGGAGGCGTATACTTGCCGTTGGGGGAGGTTAGGGGGGGTGACGAGGCCCTCTGCTACTTCACCCTCAAGCGCCCAGTCGTGGCTGAGGAGGGCATGCCCGTCCTAGTTTCCAGGCTTGACCTCCCCCCCACCGTTCTGAGGGTTGCTGGGGGAGGGAGGGTTGTGGATGCGAGCCCTGAGGAGCCTGTCGTCGCCTCGGAGAAGGTTAAGAGGGGGGTTGTCAGGATGAGGCGTGGGGGAGGATGGGTTGTCCACGGACTGGCTTCAACGAGGGTTGGGGCTGAGAGGATCGTTGGCAGGACTGTTGAGGCTGCAGGGGGGGTTGAGGGGAGGATAGTTGAGGCGTTCGGCGGCAGGGGGGACGTGGTGGTCGCCTTCAGGGGGGAGGTGAGGGAGGGGGAGGAGGTTTACCTGAGGCTTCTCAGGGTGAGGAGGAGGCTATGTTGATGGACTTGGAGAAGTATGTTTCGGGCATTCTGCCTAGAAGCATGGCGCTGAGGGGTTTAACGGTCTACAGGGCTTTAGTGAAGCCTGTTAGGGTTCTCTTCGAGCAGAGGAGGATTCCCGATGAGGGGTGGAGCGACGACGAGGTTAGGATCCTGCTGAGGGTTCTCTCCATGATGGACACTGATAAGGATCCCGGCGCTGCGAGGGTTGGGGAGAGGGAGGGTAGGGTTGCCTCCCCGCTCGTCGCCGAGCTCGCCGCCGGGTTCTGCCATGGTGTCGGGCGCAGCGGCGTCGTTGCAGCCCCCCAACCAAAGGCGCCAGGTGCGTCGGTCATGTACGCCTTGGCGAACATGCTGGCGTCCGACGCCATGAGGAGGTTCGGCGCCCCAAACCTCCGCCACGCGGTGGTGCTTCCAGCCTCAACCGGGTTGAGCCTAGCTCTCGCCCTCTCAGCCCTTAAGAGGGAGGGGGGAAGGTACGTTGTGTATCCTCGCGTGGACCACAGGTCCCCTCTTAAAGGGATAGAGCTTGCAGGGCTTAAGCCGAGGGTTGTTGAGGGGGTTGTTGAGGGGGATGCCGTGAGGGTTCCGGTCGACGACGTCGTGGAGGCTGTCGACGGGGAGACGGCAGCCATAGTTTCAACGACAACCTTTTTCCCTCCAAGGGAGCCGGATGACGTTAAGGGGATCGCTAAGGCTGCAAGGGACCTCGGCGTCCCCCACATAGTGAACAATGCTTACGGGGTTCAGAGCAGGGAGATAATGAGGATGGTTGGTGGGGCCGTTGACGCCGGGAGGGTTGACGCCGTGGTTCAGAGCACGGACAAGAACTTCCTCACGCCGGTTGGGGGGGCCATAGTTGCATCTGGCGACGAGGAGGCTGTTATGAGGGTTAGCGGCATGTACCCTGGAAGGGCCACCGCCGCCCCGATCGTCCAGTTTCTGGCGGCCATACTTTCCCTTGGCGTTAAGGGGTATGAGAGGCTTCGAAGCGAGCAGGAGGAGAACAGGAGGCTGCTGGGGAGGCTTATGGGGGAGCTGGCGGAGAGGTATGGTGAGAGGATTCTGAGGGTTTTTAACCCTGTGGCATGTGCGATGACGCTTACAGGTAGGGACCCGTTGAGGGTTGGAGCGGCACTCTACAACTTGAGGGTGAACGGCCCTCGAGCCCTAGGCCCAAGGGACTGGGGAACCTGCTGCAGGGAGTACAGGACGGCTTACATCACGATGAACGCGGCGATAGGCTCTAAGAGGAGGGACGTGGAGGAGGCTGTGAGGAGGCTTGACCAGGCGTTGAGGCAGACGGGTAAGTGACTGCCGCAGCCATCACCCCATGTTTCTCTCGAGTGTTTCCATTGCTAGCTTTACGAGGTCTTTCAGCTTCTGCTCCGTCTTCGCCTCGGCGGTCACCCTTATGAGGGGCTGGGTGTTTGAAGGCCTCACTATGAACCATCCATCCTCCAAGTCTACTCTCACTCCGTCCATCGTGTTGAGGGTGTACCCTGACCTTTCCAGCTCCTCCTTAACCCGGTTGACCACCTGGAACTTTTCCTCGTCCGGGCACTTCACGGTCTTCTCAACTATCGGGTATTGGGGGATCTCGTCCGCTATCTGGGATAGGGGGCGTCCCTCCCTGGCAACTATTTCAGCCATTAGGAGGCTTGCCTGTATTCCGTCGTCGAACGGGTAGAGGAAGCTTGAGTAGTAGTGTCCTGATGCCTCCACCCCGAAGACGGCTCCGTGCCTCTTTATCGCTTCGGTCATGAAGACGTCTCCCACCCGCTCCCAGACGAGCTCCCCTCCAAGGGACTCCACCTGCTCCTTGACTATCATGGAGCACGAGATGTTCGCCACGACCTTCCCCTTCCTGCGTGAGAGGGCCTCCCTGGCGAGTATTACGCCCGCTGTTTCAGCCCTGAGGACGCGGCCTTTATCGTCGACGAAGACTGCTCTGTCAGCGTCTCCGTCGTATGCCACCCCCATGTCTGCTCCAACGGAGAGGGTGAGGGACTGCAGCTCGTTCACGGTTCCCTCCCTGGGATGAGGATCCCTCCCGGGAAAGGAGCCGTCAGGCTGAGCGTTGATCGTGTAAACCTTCACCCCCGCCCGCCTGAAGAGTTCCGGGGCGACCGTTGATGCTGCACCACACCCCGGGTCGAGGACGACCTTTAACGGCCGCTCTATAACCGTTCTTTCGAGGAGGAATTCTTGGTAGGATGCTACGACCACTTCGGTGTTTATGCTTCTCGGAGATCCGATCTTGTCCCATGGCTTCTTAAGGAAGGAGCCCTTAAGGAATATGTTTTTTACTTCGGCGTTCTCCCTTGAGAAGCCTGTTCCGTCCGGGTGCCTGAACCTTATGCCCGTGAATGGGGGAGGGTTATGGGACGCTGTGACCATGACTCCAGCTTTGTAGTCGCCCGTCCAGAGGTGGAAGTTGAATACTGGTATTGGAACCATCCCCACGGAGACTGCGTCGCACCCGGAGGAGCATAGCCCCGCTGTTAGGGCTTGCTCGACGAGGCGTGAGCTTGCCCGGACGTCCCTCCCCGTCGCAACGACGCCTGACCCGTTAAGGTATGTTCCTAAGGCTAAGCCCACTTTCACGCTGAACTCGGCATCTAGGTCCTCGTTAAACACGCCTCTAATGTCGTACGCTCTAAAAACGTGCTCCTGCAAGGATAACCCTCCTAGACATGCAAATTATTTTCTTAGCTTCCTTTTCTCTTTTTTGACTGGGGGCAAAAACCTTTAAATATAGCGAAGTGTAACTTTTCGTAGTGAAGTGTAGTATATGAATGAGAGGTTATTACCGCTTAGGGAAGCTTGTAGAAGGCTTGGGATTCACTTTGTCACTTTGAAGAGGTGGATTTACTCTGGTAAGATTAGAGCAGTTAAAACTCCTACTGGTAGGTGGATGATTCCAGAAAGCGAGATAGAGGGAATAATAGGTGGTAAAGGAGAAGTCAGAGAGGTTAGAGCTGTTATTTATGCTCGTGTAAGTTCTTCGGACCAGAAGAGTGATTTAGAGAGACAGGTAGAGTACCTCACACAGTACTGTACTGCTAAAGGCTACAGAGTAGTTGATGTCTTAAGCGATATAGCTAGTGGACTTAAGGCTAATCGTAGAGGATTAATGAAGCTCTTTAACTATGTAGTGAACAAGCAAATAGATATAGTTGTAGCTACCTACAAAGATAGACTAACGAGATTTGGCTTTGAGTACTTAGAATACTTCTTCAAACAATACAGAGTTAAGATAGAGGTTGTCTATGGTGAGGAACCTAAGGATGCATACCAAGAACTAGTTGAAGATTTACTGGCAATTGTAACGAGTTTTGCTGGTAAGCTGTATGGTATGAGGAGCCATAGGAAAAAGAAGCTCGTTCAAGGATTTAAACAGCTCCTAGGAGAGGTAGAGAAGAATGGCTAAAGTAACGAGGACAGTCATAGTTAGGAGCATTAAACTTCCTAGGAAGGTGTTCAGAGTCTTCATTGAGCTTGAGGGTATGTATCGCGATGTGGTTGAACAACTAGTACTCTACGCTATAAGAAATGGTATTAAGAGTTTCACCAGACTCAAAGCACTAAAGTACCGTGAAATGAGGAGCCTTTACCCACAACTACCATCACACTACGTTTATACTGCTTGTCAAGACGCTAGTACTAGAGCTAAGAGCTTCCTAAGACTAAAGAAGCTTGGATTAACCGAGAGAGACTATCCAAAGGTTAAGAAAGTCTCTATTTGGCTAGACGACCATCTATGGAAACCAAATGGATATACTTCAATTAAAATAGCTACCCATAGAGGATGGGTTACAGTAGAGTTTGAGCCTTATAAACAGTACTGGAAGTACGTTAACTGGGGATGGAAACTAACTAGTGAAGCTAAGGTTAAGCTTGATAAAAAGAATAGACAACTCACATTCTACCTCATCTTCGTTAGGGAAATCGAGAAGTATGAGCCTAGAGGTTACCTACCTGTAGATGTAAACGAAAACAATGTTACAATACTCGCTGACAGTGTTGCATTCCTCTTTGAGACTAATACTGAGAAGCTTGTCCTTGGTTACTACTATCGTAGGAGGAAGGTACAGGAGAAGTACGATAAGCTATACGGTAAGAAGTCAAGGATTAAGAAGAGAGTTTTGAAGAAACTTAAGGAGGGAAAGAAGAAACATGATATCAAGTGGAAGATAGCGAGTCTAATTGTTAGAACTGCTCATGAGAAGCAATGCGCTGTCGTTCTTGAGAAGCTGGGTAGGAAACCAGCTAGTAACATGGTTAAGAGGATAAAAGATAAGCAACTACGGCATAGGATTTTCCAAGCTTCGTTCAAGGGTATTCAGAAAGCGATTAAGGAGAAGGCTAGGGAGTACGGTGTACCGATAATCTACGTTAACCCAAGGAATACTTCAAAACTATGCCCAGTACATGGCACACCGATAAACCACGGTAATGGTTCTAGGATAGGTAGGTGCAGTAAAGGTGGTGAGTTATGGCATCGAGATGTAGTTGCATGTTGGAATCTCCTCCTTAGAGCCCTACGGGGTGATGGGAGCCACGCTCCAAGCCCCGTAGGGCTAGACGTAGATGGGAGCCTCGTTCCGTTGGACTCGACAGCCACCCATGACCCCGTAGGGTTAAGCAAGTCCCTATGGGCGAGGTGGAAGTCCACACCGCAGATACAATATGCTACAAATCTAAATAGAATGAAGCGGTAGGGACAAACGGATGGAAACTAACTAGTGAAGCTAAGGTTAAGCTTGATAAAAAGAATAGAC
>JAUQZD010000033.1 GCA_030587405.1 Candidatus Freyrarchaeum guaymasense
CGCCGACAAGACCGAGGAGAAAATATACGATTAGCATTTTAACGGTGGACGCCTAAAACCTCCACCTTCCTTTCCCCACTTTTACACTTCCCGCGGACAACCTTTCTAAAGAGGTGTGCTTCGCTGCCATAGGCTAGCTATGCCTTGATGCCTACACTTCGAATATCCTAAAGGTGCGGTTTGGAGGGTTATACTCTATTTTTCTCTAGGTTAAGGGTCTTCCCTGTGAGTGCTCCCGCTATCCCGGCGAAGGCAAGGAGGCGTGCACATGGTTACTGCCAAAGAAGGTGAAGATTTCATCCTCCATTTTCACGCATGCTTTAATGTATGGGCAGTCACCGCTAACAGAGACGAGCCCTCCCTCCTTCTCCTCGGCTATGGATACGTCTTCTTCTTTAATGAAGCCTATGCTTACCAGCAACTCTTTATATTTTGAAGGGCTTCATAGACGCTTTCAGCCCTGCTGGGCGACCTTAATAAACCTAAGCTCTCGGCGAGAAACTTCGTAGCATCCTTCCCTATTGTAACCCCTCTCCTTTGGCGGCTTCAACCATGAACTCCACTTCCTCCAGAAATCATCCGACAGGTACTCCCGCTCCGCCCCCATCCTGGAATGAAGGAGGATGAAGGAAAACGCCGGCAACATGCTTATCTCTGAGCCCCAGGAAACTCCACCTAAGCTTCTCTGAAAGTTCATCGTTCAGGAAGAAGAACGGTACAGGGCCAAAGCTTCGAGGAGGACTGCGAAAACCGTCAGACGGTCAATCCACCAACCTCCAGCCACCATTAAAACTAGAGAACAGCACCCTCCCTTTTTAAATTAATTCTACAACTTCTACAGCCTCTATAAGCTGTTTGAAGGGTTGGCTCGCCGTAACCGCCTTAAGGTCGACGGATTTAATTATGCTATGGCTTCTAGCATTTTCCCGGTGGAACCGTTAGGATGCTACGCTGTGCTCCTCCTCACCGGCTTAAACTTTGGAAGGGTTAGCTCCTCTGTTACGTCGTCGAACACCACCTCCACTTCCATGTCAACTTTTAACTCCTCCGGCTTGCAGTCGACGATGTTGGCTATCATGTTCACTCCTTCTCTAAGCTCCACGAGCCCTAGGACGAGCGGCAAGTCATCGTTAAACTCCGGGTAGCTGGTGCTATATAGGATGGTGAAGCTGAGCAGCCTCCCCCTCCCCTCGGACTCCACCCACTCCAGGTTGTTTGACAGGCATTTAGGGCAGAGCATTCTAGGGTAGAAAACGCTGCTGCCGCAGTTCACGCACTTTTGGATAAGCAGCCTGTGCTCCCTTAAGGCCTCCCAGTACCTCCTCGTGACAGGTGTTGGAGCTGGAAGAGGCTTCCTATACTCCAACCATAACCACCTACCCGACGCTTAATATCATGGTTGCGTAGTGCTCCATCATCCCTCCATGCAACTGAATGAACGCTCTCTCCGCGTCCTTAACCTGCCTCTCTCCTGCCTTGCCTGTCAACTGGCGTACAGCTTCTATCACGTGGTGAACTAGCGGGTTAACCCCGGAGTGGACACCACACAGCAGTCCTCCATGCGTGTTCACAGGCAAGTCTCCTCCGGGCTCACCACGCCCCTCCTCGAAGAACTTTCCTCCCTCACCCTTCCTCACGAAGCCGCAGTCCTCAACGTGCTCTATCGGCAGGAAGGCGAATGGGTCGGTGAACATCGCCAGGTCTATGTCGCCGTGCTTAAGCCGGGCCATTTTAAACGCGTTTTCAGCGGTTACCCTACTACCCAGCTCGGTGAGGCTGGGCATAGACGTAACCCACCCATGGGTATGATACTCGTCAACGCCGACAATCCACACGGCCCTATCAGTTAACTCCCTGGCTTTCTCCGCGGACGCCACAAGGATCGCTCCAGCCCCGTCTGCAGGGCGAGAGCACATGAGCAACGTGTAAGGGTAGACGACCATGGGCGACCTTAAAACGTCGTCGACGGTAACTTGCTCGCGGAAAAGCGCGTTAGGGTTCATTGAAGCCCACTTCCTCTGCGTTACAACCACACTTGCCAGCTGCTCCATGGTAGTCCCAAACTCATGCATGTGCCTGACCGCTGGCAGAGCGTAGAAGGAAATGATGTCGGCGCCGTAAGGAAGCTCAAACTCGGGGTGCGCGACGAACCTGACGTGCGGCCCCCTCCTAAACTCCCCCCGCCAACGCACAGTACGCAGTCAACGTACCCCGAGGCGATAGCGAAAACCGCAAACATGAGCTGATTATATATCGTAACTCCTCCAGAGGTCATCGTGGTTGAAAGTCTAGGCTTCATGCCTAAGTAGTCACTGATCTTTGTAGCAGTCTTCACCATGAAGTCCGGGCCAAACTCGGCCAAGTATGAAGGACTCGCAAGCAAACCGTCAACCTCATCCTTCTCAATGTTAACCTTCCTGATAGCATTCACACAAGCCTCAGCGCAGAGCTCAACAATAGACTTCTTGGAACGCCTCTCAAACTTCGCCTCACCAAAACCAACAATGGCAGCTTTCCTCAACACCTCACGCATCACAATTTTAACTTTAAATTTTCGCATATTAAAAATCAATCTTCAATCTTTAACTTCGGTTTTTCTTTGACGCTGATCGCTGATTTTTTACTTTCTCTGAAAGATATGTTCTCAGCTTTTTCACCTCTTTTTCTTTAACCTGAATTATTATTTGATCGTTTTCTATAAGTCTTGCATTATAGTACCCTATTTTTTCTAGGATTACATCTTTTAGTTCTATATCTATTTCATATCCGATGCTATTCCTCTCAAGCTGCCTAGCAACTTTTATAGTTGTTCCGCTTCCCAAGAAAGGGTCTAAAACTACTTCTCCCTTTAAAGTAAAAAGAGTTATGATCCTTCGTGGAATTTCTTCTGGAAATGCCGCTATTCCTTGCTCCAGCCTTCCTTCTAAAGGAAGTACATTGGTTATTTCCCAAACTGAAAGATACCATTTCTCTGTTTGATACTTTTTTACATCTATTTTTGATCTTTCAAGTGTATCAGGGTTGGTTTTCTTAAAAAGTTTGTAGTCGAATTTTCCTTTTTGGAAAATGAGTATTTCTTCAAAGATATTGTCAGGGTAATAGTACATTGGGTAAGGATGTTGAAGCATAACGCCTGACCGTCTACTTATTCTTATATATCCCTCTGTTTTTTTCCAGATTATTTTATCTCTATATCTAAACCCTACTTCTCTCATTATTTTTGTTATGTCGGATGTTATGGGGTATAACTCGCCTTTTATTCTCACATCCTGCACTACAAAACATGCTATTCTACCTTCTGCCAAAACATCAATAAGCGCACTACCAACCGTTGAAATAAGGTCTAAGTATTCTTCATAACTGCTAAAAAGGCCGGGATAATCGAATGGCGCATTAAAGTAAGGGGGAGATGTAATCATTAATTGTACTGACTCTTTTTTTAGGTCATGCAACATGTTTCTGCAATCACCAAAAATGATCTTATGCCAAGTTGCCATCGTGCTCTCTCCATATTTTTCATTCAGTTTTAAATTTAAGAGAGAACCTATATAAACAAAACATCGCTCATCAATATTTAATTTGCTAGGATCAAGAAAGTACGTGGGTGATAAGTTTGAGAGAAAAACAAGAAGGGCTTAGCGAGCAAGATAAAGCTTCGGCTTTAATGGTCCTTAAGGATTACGGGGAAAAACGGTGGTCTGAAAAATGGATGAGTCACATTTCTTTCCCGTCAACGATAGATGTCCTTAATGATAAGGAGGACGTATTACGGTATATGCTTTTACGTGCTTTGATAAATCAGCAGGCTAAGGTCGAAAAGGCGAGGCAACTTCCTAAGAGGTTATATGAAGAATTTACTGAGACATTGCTTTATTCTCCGTGGGAAATTGATCCATACAGGCTTTTTGACATTTTAGTGGATGTTGCAGGAGAGAAAGGGTCAGACCTCTATAAAGTCGGTGCTCTTGGAGGAATAAAGCCGACGTCTCTTTTTCTTTATCGTTTTTACTCATTTACGCTTTACATAAAGACCTTAGGTAACATAAAGTTGTACAATATAATAAAGAACTTTAGTTCACCATATGGAATACACATGTACTTTAAAAATAACACATTTCTATCGGCTGGCTGGGTTGGAAATGACCCCAAAGCATGCAGGATGCTCGCAGATTGGATAACATTCCTTTTCGAAGAAGTATGGAAGGAAAATGTAAAGTTTAAACTAAAAGACTCCTTAATGATAGTTGACGGTCATGTAGGAAAAGTTTTCTCTAGAAGTGGGCTAATAGAAAACGTTTACTACGAAAAGAAAAGACCTTATATAATTCAAGCAGCAAAAATGCGTAGTGAAATAGAAAGATTAGTTAAACAATATAATTTCACGCCTTTTTATGTGGACAATGGCGCATTTTATCTTTTTGAAGACGGGTATTGCAACGAGTTAAACCCAAAATGTAACGAATGCCCCCTCACGATTTATTGTAAGAAGTATGTTAAATGGACAGCATATCAACAATTAAAATAAATATTATATATGAAGTACAGGTTAAAGAGATTACTTTGGGTGCAGAGAAAGATGGTCTAATTAACTAAAAGCAGTATTAAGGAAATTTTTGAAAAAGTTGGCTATGGGAAAGTTCGACATAATGGTCTTGTGAACATTTATTTAAATCTTTTTATCAATTTAAACGTTATTTTCCTTAAACTAACGCCCTTAAAGTAAGGATCGAGTTAAAGTAATTATTCTAGGATCATATTTTAATAACTTCAGAAAATCGCCATTGTTTACAAATCTCCTATTTGCAGTTCTTACACTTGTAAACTTGCTTCTTTCCACTCTTGCCATACTTGATAATATTTGGTGAACCACAGAACTTGCAAACTATAGGCTCAGTCTCTTCTATCTCTTTTATTGCTCTCTTATTTTCGGGTTTTCCTAAGAGTGGTACAACTTCCATGCCCAATATCTTACCTAATGTTTTACCTATAATTAGGTATAGTTTACCTATTTAAAATTTTCGGTAAAAATTTACACCAAAAATTTTATAAATAATTTTACCTATATTTATGATAGGTGATTGAGAATGGGTGAAATTACTGTGCTTACTAAAGCGACTTCAAGAAGTAAATCTTTAAGAACAACTATCCCTATGGGTATCGTAAAACAATTCAACCTTTCAGAAGGGGATAAACTCAATTGGGAAATTAAAGCGGAAGGTGGAGAACTTATAATTGTGGTAAGACCATTAAAGAGGAGTGAAAAATAATGGTAAAAAGAACACGAACAAGTAGTTTTGGTGTTTCAGGGAGAATAAGCCACGACTCTACTCCTTTCTATTCGAGAAAGTTATATAGAAATAATAGACTTCCAAAAGCAAAGCCAGAAGATCTTATCGAAAATAAAGTTCCAGCTGAATTTCTAGATAAGATAATGTTGGGAGATGCACGTGATGTTCTTAAAAAGCTTCCGAGTAACTGTGTTCATCTGATGATTACTTCTCCACCGTATAATGTAGGAAAGGAATATGATGAAGATTTAACGCTTGGAGAATATCTTGATTTCATTGAAGAAGTTATGAGAGAAGTTTATAGAATGTTAGTTTGGGGAGGACGTGTCTGTTTTAATGTGGCTAATTTGGGTAGGAAACCGTACATACCTCTTCACGCGTATCTTATAGAGAGATTCGAAAAAATAGGTTTTCTTTTTAGGGGAGAAATTATATGGGACAAGGGGGATGCTGTTGGTGGAGCATCAACAGCATGGGGAACATGGAACTCTGCTGTAAACCCGGTTCTAAGAGATCAACATGAATATATTATCGTTCTATCTAAAGGTAGCTTTAAAAGAGAGAAAAAGGACAAAGTGGATACTATCACGAGAGAGGAGTTCCTAGAATTCACAAAGAGTGTTTGGAGGTTTCCACCAGAATCAGCGAAAAAGATTGATCATCCAGCACCTTTCCCAGAAGAGCTACCATATAGATGCATACAACTATACACATTTAAAGGAGATGTGGTTCTAGATCCATTCGTAGGTTCTGGTACGACGTGTGTTGTCGCATTGAAGATGGGAAGACATTTCATAGGTATAGATATAGAAGAAAAATATGTGAAGATTGCTAGACAGAGAATAAAACAGATACTAGGCACAAAAAAACTTACAGAATATTTCCCTTAGCATTCTAAAGCTAGCTTTTTCAACATGTTGTACCACATCTTCCAGTATTTTTCTCTGATAGCATTTATGTTGACATGTTGGTAGTTTATTGTTATAAAATTGCCTTTCTTTTCAGCTTTTTCTATTAAAGTCTTGATAGCAGTAGTATTAATCCCAAATCCCCTCGGATTAGTTTCACTTTTTGGTATCCACCACATATCATCACCCATCTCCATTTTTAATTCTTCTAGATCATCTACCTCAAAAACATAAAGTGAGATCTTCATTTTCTTCCTATTTCTAGTCACATAGAGTATTGGATATTTAAACTTAAATCTTCGTGCTCTTTCTATTGATGGAAAACCATTCCATGCCACTTTTACAGTAGTAATGGTTTCTGTCGTTTTAAGACTATACTTCTTTTCCTGTTCTCCGATCATTACAGAAAAGTCCCATTCTCGCTCCATAGGTGGTGCGGGCTTAACTTTTAACTTAAATTCTTCTTCTAACATAACACGTATAACATGTTCTCTTCTTTTTCCAATATCTGGTGTACTTCCCTCAATATATAGTATTTCCCATATTCGTCCTAGTAAATCAAGAACCATTGGTTTCTTTTTCAGAAGTTGTATCAAGGGATCTATCTCCGTCATCGTAACACCTTACTAAATAAATTTGTTTTAATTGTTTTTTTGAAACTTTCTACCACCATACTTGCAACACCACAAATACAACACCCGAAAAGGCAACGGAACCATAAAAATCAACCTTAATTTTATCACTCTAAATGCAACACCTTACTTCCAACACCTAACATTTCAACAGAACCATTGATAGTAAAGGATAAAGAATAAAAAATTTAAGGTAAAGCTTAGTGGATTTGAGGGTTAACGTCCATGTAGTACGGTTAGAGGAGGTGTTTCCTCTTGTGTGACCTGCTTGGTTTATGCTTTTCAAGGTTTTACATGGCATCGAGGTCTTTACCCTTGTTCGCCGGTGCCGGCATGCGTAGAGGGGATATGGATGGGTGGGGTATCGGGTTCTACTTTCCTGACGGAAGCGCCCATGTTGAAAAGTGCGCTGAGGAGGCTTGGACCAGTGAGAAGTACCAAGTGCTCGCCCGCGTAGTTAAGAGCAACGTTTTCATAGCTCACCTGAGACTTGCCTCTAGAGGAAGAGTATGCGACGAGTTCTGCCACCCATTTAAGCTGCATTTCCGAGGAAGAGACTGGCTCTTCGCCCATAACGGGGATTGCTCCGCGATAGTCAACTATAGAACTTCAGGTGAGAGAATACCTGGCGTTGAAGGGCAGGACTCCCCCAGGATCTTCGAATTCCTCAGGGACCATATTTTAAGGTACTTGCAGCGGAATCGTAAGGGAAGCCTCATTGGAGCCGTCAAATGGGCTACGGAGAAACTATTCGAAGAATACCCTAATGGAACGTTTAACTTCCTGCTCACCAATGGAGACGTGTTATTCGCCCATGTAGACCGGAGGCATTCGTTAAACAATAACTTATATGTCCTTAGAAGGGAGAAAGAGGATGGACTAGCGATTTTAGTAACCACCATAAATGGTTTAACAAGGGAAGCATGGACGAAATTCTTTCCGATAAGAGGAAGAGGAAAACTGTTGGTGATGTCTGAGGGGGAACTGCTCTACAATATAGAGACGCAAACTTTCAGCTAATCCCTTTACCTCTCGTGTTACTCCACTGTTTTCTGACCTCGCTTTTAACTTCATCCAGTAGGGATAAAAGCTCGTTAAATGTCCCTTTGCCTCCAAGCTTCTCCCACATTTCCTCGCCTACGAGAACTTCCTTGTCGAAGTCAAATATTTGAAAGACAAAGGATGCGCGTACTTTTGTCTGAAAACAAACGGGTTGTATGGGAATCCGATGAAAGCTTGGGCTTTTTCCCCCTCAAAGAACGTTCTAAAGTATAACATTTTCTTTTTTGTTTCAGCACAAACGTCTAGGTTTGGCCTAGGAGACTTAATTTCCATGAACAAAGGGCCTTCTTCATGGTCTTCTATGAAGACATCAGCTATTATCGTCCTTTCAATCTCTTTTCCTCCCTTAACACTTTCTATCTCGCTAAGTTCCCTTTTAATATTCGGCCTCCGCATTCCCTGCCTCAGCTCGGTTACAATTTTCTCGATCATGTTAGCTTTCTCCTCGAGAATAACACCTTTTATTTCATAGTTAACGTGAACTTTACTGTAGCGGTCACATGCTATGATCTTAGCGATCTTGGGGTAGAGTTGCATGCCTAACCTTGTAACTATGCTCCTTTGCAACTTAAACGCAAACAATGCATCGTCTGAAAAGAAAAGTGAATGAAATGGGAATGCCTTTTTTAAATCATTAAGAGAGTACTCTACCTTCTTTTCACTTATTACCCTAGCAAAGTCGAGTATTTCTGCAATTATCGCCTTTTTTGTTTCCTCTTTCAAAACCATTCCTCCTCGAGAAAAGCAAAAGCTTCCGGTACAGGTCCTTCGTTAAGTATTACATTTTTACCTTTAATAGCGATCATTCCTCTCTCTTTTAGCTTATACATTGACGTTCCATAGAAGTCGCATATTCTTTTTGCCAAATTTAAGCTTAGCTTTCTAAACGTCTTGGAAGCAACTTTCAGTAGCAACATTACTTTCTCGTTCTTCTCCATTTTACTGATTTCTTCGATGGGATCTTTTTTATTTCTCTTTTTTGCCTCTATTCTTAAGAATGAAAGCAATCCTAGCACTATTCCTTTAGGTATTATTTCTCTTTCAAACACTGTTTCCTTATTGTCAGCGTTTACGACCGTCATTCTAGCTGTTGCGGCAACGGTAAGTGTTAGAGCCCTCTCAGAGTAGCTTATTTTTTCGGATGGAAAAATCTTCGCATTATTTAAAAACCTATAGACTCTTGAGCAAAAAGCGAAAATGTCCTTACTGAGGTCTCTTACCGGCTCTACATGCTTAGCGGCTACAAGGACGATCGTTCTGTTAAGTTTTGGCTCTCCATGCATTGTTACACTTCGAGTAGGATGTTCGGATACGAAAGGGTAAAGTCCAATAACTTTAAAGTTAGAGACATATACTGCATGTAGTATTGCTTCCCAAGCATTCCAAGATTTATGGGTAAACCATAATACAAGTTTACCATCTCTTTTTAAGGCAGAATAAGTATTACTAAGAAAAACCGTGAGGTTTCTCCTATATTTTTCAATTTCCTTTTTTCCTCCTCCACGCCTAACTATTAACTCTTCGCTTCTTGGTACATAAGGTAGCGCTGGATTCCATCCAAGATGCTTCCACCCTTCGATTCCTCCAACTTTCTCTGTGAAGAGATACCTTCCAAAGTTGTTTTTTAGGCACCTCCTTAAGGTAACCCAGAAAAATTCGCTGAAATCACTGTAGACATGTTGATCAAAGTATGGTGGGTCAACATTTACTACGTCTATAAACTCTGACCCTAACATATGTATTTTTTTAGCATCAAACTGGAAAACGTTCACTTCAGTTTTGACTGCTCTCATCTGCTTACATAATTCATGTAATATGGGGCATATCCCTCCTCCAGTACTCTTCTCTTCCACACCCGGCTCAAACGCCCATAAAAGGTTCTTATAAGGGACCACCGCTTCACAGTAGCTAATATTTACTCCAACTTTACGGGACCTTGCATATTGACCGATTGTATCTCTTATACTTTTATTTGAAAAATTCCACGTAGTAAGTATCGTATTAAAATCCACCATTTTGCTTAAACCAAACCCTAAGTAAAGTGTAATGGCTGCGCCAAGCTCTCCTTCCCTTAAAATAAGCTCTTCTCCTCGTTCTGCAACGTATCTAGTTAAAAAGCCAAGAGCCAGCAATTGTCGTGGGTTAAAAATATGATGCCACAACTTTAACCCGTAAGATGTTATAGGACGGAAAACATCGTTCATCAACGGTATTTCGTCTAGTGGAAGGAATTCTTTTAACTCTGATGAATGCCCTGCCAAGGCAGAGCACGCCCTTATGAAAAGCTTTTCGTCTTTTCTTTCTGCAGGTTGATATGAACCATCATCCTTCTTTAACGCTAAAATCGGATGTACATCTAAAAGATGTTCTGGGCTTACTTCGCCTCCTGAAAGGAGAGCTGAGAGAAGTTCAACATGCCTTTTACCCCATTCTGATAAGAGTTTACGCTCATCCACCATAAATTTAACACCGCAACGACTGCACAAGACCTTAATTGTTCCCTTCTCTTTTTTAACGATCACCGCTAAGTCCCCTAGAAAGCTGAAGTCTACAGGCGAGAGAGACAACCTCCTACCACACGTTGGGCAGGTTACATGTTTAGTGAATATGTAAGCGTCATCACGTATCCCATAAAAGCTTCCTAATATGTTTTGGGCATATTTTATAAGTTTTCTTGCCTCTTCTTCGACCATTTCCCCCAACTTTTCCTTAAATTTTAAAGGGTAGTCAATGGCTCCTTTTAAAATCAGGTAGGCAACTGGATTATAGTCGAAAGCTATCGTCTTTAAACCTAAAAGAGTACTTTCTAAGGGAATAGATCCTCCTCCAGCCATTGGGTCACATAAGACAGCATCTAAACCTAGTTGTTTAGGGTTCATGAACGACATTAAGGGAGGATAGCCTTTACTAGGCAGTGTACGCAGTTCATTCACGTCAAAGAGGCTTACTACTTCTGACGGGGGAATGGTGTTATTAAATGCTAGCAATATGCTAAGTCTGGATGCTGACCTGGGGCGTCTTGCAATCCAAGGATGGAGACTTCTAAGTTTAGGGTCGTAAAACGTTTTTAGCGGCTCAACTGATAGCTCTTTACATCTGACAATGTAAGATGACCTAGGCTTATAACTCATCTCTAAGGCAGCATCCCTGTTAACTTCATTGAAGATTCTAAGAATTTCTTCTTCCATTAACACCCCTCTCTGAGAGGAAACCCTATATGAAGTTAAGTTTAAAAACCCTTATATTATCCTCTATCATTAATCCCCCATTCTGCAAGTAAACTAGCCTTTACACCCTTTTTAGGCTTTCTTTAATGTTTGGCACTTCACAAAATTTGCCCGGCCACCCTACTTTTCAAATTTCCCTTCATTTGTTCAGAGCAAGAGCAGAAGCAAGATCAGCGGCCTACCACCTTACATCTTCTCCATAGCTTTTGGTCAGCCCTCCGCTTCTTATGACTGAAAATCTTTCATCCCAATTTAACTTGCATATCCATTTTCTACATTAATCTTGTGGCATTCAAATATGCTCCGGCAATTACAGTGTTAAATTGCTCTAATAGCCAAGGTTTAGCCTTTGCTTACGTCGAAGCCGTCAACCTTAGAAGGCTCTGGTATACTGGCTGTCATCTCCTGAAGAAGAAGCTTTAAGGTCCTGAAGAAGGGGCTTTAAAGCTTTGGCAGCTGACGTAGCTGAGGGATGCATGCTTGGACATCGGTAAGTGCTGTGCCGGCTACACCCTCCTGTTTCATCCGGTGGAGTTGCTCTTTCCCTTTAAAGCACCGTATAAGGTAGATTACGGTGAAATGGTCTTAGCCATCCTAACTTAGGAGAAAGATTTTATTTTTTGCGTAGTAACTTTATATAGAGGTGTTAACGTTGAAAGTAGCCGTGCTTGGATGCGGAACTGTGGGGAGTACTGCTGTTAAGACTCTAGATGCAAGCAACTTCTTCGACGAGATAACTATAGGTGACGTTAACGTCAAGGCTGCGGAAAAAGTTGCCTCGACATGTAAGGGGAACGTTAAAACAGTTAGGGTTGACGCTGATAAGCCTGAAAGCCTTGGATCCGTCATGAAGGGATCAGACGTCGTACTGAACTGCATAGGCCCGTTCTATAAGTATGGTCCGAAGATTCTGAGTGTAGCAATAAGTGAGGGGGTAAATTACGTTGATGTCTGCGACGATCTGGATGCAACTCAAGCGCAGCTTGAGTTAAGCGGGGAGGCTGAAAGGGCGGGTGTTACAGCCCTGATAGGTATGGGTAGCTCCCCTGGGCTGGCTAACGTAATCGCCAAGTTCTGCGCTGAGAGCCTTCTTGACGTGGCCGAGTCCGTGGACATCCTCCACATTCATGGAGGAGAGCCGGCTGAGGGGGCAGCCGTGATAAAGCATAGGATACACTCGATGATGATGGACATACCGGTGTTTCTTAACGGGGAGCTCGTCACAGTTAAGCTCTTCGAGGAAAGTGGGATGAGCCTTGAGGAGGATGTAGACTTTCCTGGAGTTGGAACCTACAAGGTTTATCCTTATCCTCATCCCGAAACAATAACGCTTCCGAGGTACATTAAAGGGCTCAGGAACGTTACCAATCGCGGCACGGTTCTCCCTCCGAAGTACATAGAGTTAACTAGGGAGCTGGTAAGGCTTGGGTTGACAAGCGAAGAGCCACTTGAAGTTCAAGGACAGAAGATTGCACCGTTAGAGTTCGCTGTCGCTTTCATTCTCTCTCAAAGAGAGAGACTTCTTAGAGAAGCTGGAATAACAGAGCCACTGGGGTGCTTAAAGATCGTCGTTAAGGGTGAAAGGGGCGGGGAAACGCTAACTTACTCCTTCGCCTTCACGTCGAGAGGTCAAGGAATGGGTGAAGGAACCGGGATACCTGCAGCGATCGGAGCCATACTTATGGCTCAGGGTAAAGTGGCGGGCGAAGGGGTGCTTCCGCCAGAAGCATGCGTAAACCCAGTAGACGTCCTCAGCCTCGCTCAGCAACTCATTAAGTCAACTGGAAAAGGGGAGCTTCCACTAGTCATAGACGTAACAGGGGAGGACGGGGTAACTAGGAGGGTGGACATTAAAGAGTTATTCACGGCCTAGTCGAGTAGGAGCCTGAACACCCCCGCCACCTTTTTATAGCTTGCTGATGCTTCGCATGCTCACCTATACTGCTCCTTAAGATATGGCACGATTTCTCCCGTCAGCGTCTCGTAGACGTGCTCGTAGGTGTATGGTTCAGGGTTGCGGGGATCCTTTGCTACGTCGTTATCTATCATTAAGACTATGTGCTGGGCGCCAGCCCTCACGAGCTTTTCAAGCTTGCCTGTTACTTCGTCCTTGGTTCCCATTAGCGTGGCGTCTCTGACGAAGGAGTCTGGAACGTCCTCGACGAGCTGCCCCAGCACCCCTAGGTCGAGCTGGTCAACGCTTGAAAAGCTTAGTAGGCTCAGTTTCTCCGGCTCGAACCCCATCCTCTTGTAAAGCTTCCTTTTCTCCTCCCTCCAGAACTCAGAGGCCATGAACTCCTTGGGAAACTGCACCGGGAAAGATAGCTTTTTGAGTCCAAGGTAGTTTTGGAGGGCCTCTTCGTCTTCATGTATGAAGACCCAGTTCCAGTAGGCGAATGTGAACTCGTCCCGGCTTCTCCCAGCCTCCTTCAACCCTGCTTCAACTTCCTTCATCCCATCCCTGTAGGTTTCAGGGCTGAAGGGTAAAGGAATCCACCCGTCGGCTATCATGCCTGCAAGCTTTCTGGTTCGAGGACTGTTAGCTGCGATCCACACCGGTATCTTTCTCGTTGGGGCTGGCTCCAAGACAGCATCCTTAAGCTTGAAAAACGCACCCTCGTGGGAAACCGGCTTCCCGCCTGAACTCCAAAGCTTCCTTAAAACATCCACGAACTCCACCATCTTAGTAACTGGCCTTCTATAGTCGAACCCGTAGCTTTCAAGGTTGAAGGCTTCCCCCGCACCTAAGCCTAAAATGAACCTCCCGTTAGAAATGTGGTCAACCGTCATGGCCATCTGGGCTAGAACCGCGGGATGATACCTGTGAGGATCAGTAACCGCCGTTCCAAGGAGAGGTTTCCTTTTAAACTCTGCCAGAAGGCTGAATATAAGCCACACATTGTAGTTTCTGGTTGGGATTAAAGGAGGTAAGCCGCCAAGGTGATCGCCAAGCCAAATCGAATCCCAGACATTATCGTCGACGTGTCTGATAAAACTAAAATATCTCTCCCACGTTTCAACCTCGTAACCCTCCAAGCTTAAGTCTACCCCAAACATCACGTCAGAGGACAAAGGAGCTCCCTCCCTTCTAGTAAGGAAACCCAGCGAAAAGCAAACTCACCATCCACGTTTAACTACGAGGAGGAAAACCCTCTTAAATAACGTTTTCGGTTACACCTCCACTTCTTACACCCCCTGCATTCCAGCTAACGATGGGAAACAGCCTAAAACCCTCCTTTCCCACTCAATCTACCACCAGCACCTCTTTAAGAGGCGGTTTAACACCCTCAGCATGTTGTTAGGGATTCAAGGAAAAGGTGAAATGCCAGCCTTCAAATCCACCTTTTAAAAGCTTTAAATGGGTTGAGGCGCTTACGTTGAGGTGAGGGAGAGGAGAGAGGGAAAAAATAACAGGTTGCTTTAAACAGACTCCTCAGGGTAAGTGTAAACTTCTACACCGTTTTCGGTCGCGAACTCGTATGCTCTCCTATCTACAGTCGGGGAAACAATGATAAGGCGTGGCTTCACACCCTCTCTCTTCTCGTAGAATTCACCTATCCTGAGAAGCTCGGCTACGTCACTTTTCTGAACTCTTGCCTTAACCTCCACTAGAATGTGAACTCCATTCCTTATGGCGAGGTCAACCTCAACCTCGGATGGGACGCCGTAAACAACACCTTGATCGTCGTACATTTTCAACTTCTTAACATTCCACCCAACAATATCTCTAATCAACTCCAACATTGCCTCCCTGAAAGCCGCCTCAGCCCTAATACCCCACCTGCCACCAATCACAGAAATTAAACCATGCAAAGCATTAACACGCTTCTCCATAACCCTAAACCCTTCCTCCATAAGCTTAAACCCGCTCTGCATATCCTCTCTAAGGTTCTTAATTTCAGCCCATAGCTCCGCTATCTCCTTGCTGTGCTCCTCAAACCTCCTGTTGAAGTCCTCTCGCAGGGTCACCAGCTCCCTCCGCAGCTCGTTCGTCTCCCTCCGCAGCTCCGCTATCTCCTTGCTGTGCTCCTCAAACCCCTTGTTGAAGTCTTCGCGTAAACCTTTAATTTCTTCTATTACGAGCTTCATTTCGGTTTTAGTTATTACTCCTTCTGCTAGTATGCCTATTATCGCGTAGCGGAATTCTTCGTCTTCTCTGAGGGCCTTTATTAGCTGCTGTTTCACGTCGCTATTTGATCCCGTCATGATTTACCCGTCCATTGCTCCTCATAATGAGGATCTTAGAGCCACCTTATAAATGTTAGAATCTCTCTTTTAAACCCATTAGTTTCCAAGATCCGTTCTCTTCTCCGTGCTTTAGGATTTATCGTCTCCAACCATGCTTACTTCGACTTAATACGTTTAAAGGTGTTGAGCATTTTCTAGCCTTTAAATGGTTAAATCAGAGTTAAGACTCTTTAAGGGGGAAACCTAATTAGGCTTCAGCGTGCTCCTATCGATGGTGATGGTGGTGGATTCTGGTGTGGAGACGGGTTGGGGTAGGATGGAGAGGATATATGTTATCCAGAAGCACTACGCGAGGCGCCTTCACTGGGATCTTAGACTTGAGAAGGACGGGGTTCTTAAAAGCTGGGCTGTTCCCAAGGAGCCGCCGGTAGAGGTTGGGGTGAAAAGGCTGATCATAAGCACCGAGGATCACCACCTCAGCTACGCGGATTTCGAGGGGGTCATCCCGGAGGGGATGTATGGCGCAGGTAGAGTTGAAATATGGGATAAAGGTACGTATAGAGAGGAGAAATGGGGTGAAAGCGAGATAATAGTATGGCTGAAGGGCAGGAGGCTGAAGGGGAGATACTGCATGCTACGCTTTAAGAAGGTTAAAAACGGATGGTTATTCTTCAAGTGTTCGGAAAGGTGATGGACGCGTCAGGCGGCATGTAAAGTTTCCTTCGCAGTAGCCGCTAGCGAGATTTAAATGAAGTTAAAAGTTAATTTAGGAGCAGCGCCTCAAGGATGGCAGGTTCTTGAAGGGTCAAAGCATTGAAGGAATCCCGTGCGGCAAATGCACTAACATTGGAAGGGTGCAGACGCTCTCTGCTCATTAAGCGTCTCCTATTAAGACGTTTACCACTACACTCCCCTGCACCGTCAGGAGAGGCCTTTTAGCTTCCTTTAACAGATTTTTAAGTGTTCCTTCACCCACAGCACCTTCACGGCCCTCCGCGCCCTTCTCCCTCTGACGGAACCATTCCATCTTCGAGTGCTCCAAGCTTCCAGCTTTCCTACGGGTGCCTTACTACTCCACGACAGGTACCAGTTAATGTCGCAGTAGGGAGGCTACCCTCCCAGGTCCCTTAGGATCCTTTCAGCACATATCATTGCACTATTTGCCGCGCTGTTCATTCCGACGCCTCTACCTCTGAAATTGTCTCCTGCGAAGTATAACCCCTCAACGCCCGGGGCTTTAACGTCCGGCCTCTTCTCCCCCACCAAACCCGGCTTTCTTTCGAGCCCATCCACTCCGACAAACGTTCCGGGTACATTCCACTCAACCAGCTCCGCTATTCCGGGAAACATCTCCTCTATGTCAGCCCATATGTCCTCAAAGAGCTTGCTCTTCGTTTTCTCGTCCGTCACCTGCCAAGGCTTAGCTGGTGCACCCATCGACACCAGCATTTTACCCCTTGGCGCCACGGTCTCGTCATGGTTTGACGGGGCGAAGATCTGGAACGGTAGGCCTGCACGGGGGAGCCTGAACACGCATTTAAACGATGGTTCCGCGTAGATTGGCTTTGAAAGCCCGGTGATGTAGCCTATGCTCCCCGTAACTTGATCCTTCACTTCCTCCATCCGCTTAACCCACTCAGGTTCAAGCTGGGAAAGGTTTTCATCCGTGAAGAGAATTTCGACTAAGCGGCTTATCGGTATAGCGCACACGATGATTCTAGCTGTGTAAAAGTCTTCCTCCGTCTTCCCCCTCTCAAGCACTTTAACCCCTTTAGCTCTCTGATCTTCTAAGATGATCTCGGTTGCCTTGTTTCTAAGCTTGATTACGCCGCCGTTCTCGGTTAAAGCATCAGCTAAGGGCTTAGAAAGGTTTATCGCGCCTCCGACTGGTATTCCTGCAGGCCTCTCAACGAAGTCTCCCATTCTAAGCATGTTCTCCCTGTGGATCCAAACGACCTCTCCAGCCGACTGCTCCGATGGATCCGGGATCGTAGTGTAACCCATCCCGATGATGCCAAACATCTCTATAACACTCTCAGACTCGGTGTACTGGAGGAGCCAGTCACGCAGCGACACGTCATCTATTTTCTCGATCTCTTCATCACTCATCCCCTTAATCATCTTACTTATCTTCTCGTAGTCCTCCACCTCAGACCGGGAAAGGCTGAAAGCGTCTTTGAAATCCCTCCAAGCCCCTTCCCTGTAAACTTGGACGCCGACGATCGGCTTAGCCCACTTGATTTCCTTCCCAACCTTCCTGACGAGCCAGCTCACCTCAGACTTTTCAGCTAGGTTAACACAATGGTGTCCTAGATCCATAAGCCAGCCTTCCATGTATGGAAGGGTCGTGGATCGCCCGCCAATCCTAGAATGCTCGTCGACGAGAAGGGTTCTCAGCCCGCTCAGCTGGAGCTGGGCGGCCACGCCCAAGCCGGCGATTCCGCCTCCGACAACAATCACGTCAAAATCAACCATACTAAAACCCCCAGAAGTAGGGAGTATTGCACTTAAATACTAATAAATCCTTCTAAAAGAGAAGACGATGTGGGAGTCACCTGCCGAGGAGGAATCCCTCTATCTTAAGGGCATTCTTCGAGGTGCAAGTTCCAGTGCTCCGCCTGCCACTGGAAGCCACCCTTACCCCATAACGAAGTCTGCAGATCCCAAAGACCCGCCTCTTTCAGGTTTCAATCCGCCTTAACCGTGGCTATGCAGCGGGGGAGAGACGCATACCACATAGCAAAAATTAGGGTGGACGTGTTGCTATGCTCGTATTCCTAGGTCGCTAAGTATCCTAGTGGCACATCTTAGCGCTGAATCTGCGGCCGCCTCCATCCCTATTCCACGTCCCCTGTACGTGTCCCCCGCAAAGTAGAGTCCCTTTACCTCTGGAGCCTTAACGTCTGGTTTAAATCGCCCCACCAGCCCTGGCTTCCTAGCAAGTCCGTCTATTCCGACATAGCTTGCCTGGAGGACCCACTCAAGCCTTTCCTCGAAGTCAGGGAACATCTGGCGTAGGTCATCCCATAAATCTTCCAGCTTAGCTCTCGCTTTCCTCTTATCTAGCGCGAGCTCCGGATCAGCGGGACAGCCAAGGGTTATAAGGGATTTCCCTCTCGGCGCGGCGTCCCGGTCAAAGTTTGAGACAGTATAGCATTGGAATGGAAGACGAGTTCGAGGGAGGCTTAGAGATGAGCGGAACTTTCTGTCACTCCACAACTCTCCATCCACTGCTAGGGTGTAACCTACCCCGGCCGTGGTTTCCCCGCGTATGCTCCTCACCCTCCTAGTAAACCATGATGGAAGCTCGTCGAACGGGACGATATCCTCAAGGCTCCATAGAGGGACGGCGCAGACAACGATGGGCGCTTCAACGGTTTTCACTTCCCCCACGAGCATTCCCTCCAAAGCTTGTGGAACACCCTCCATCGTCTCCTGGATGGATACTCCTTTAACCTCCCCCTCCTTAACTATTACTTCTTCTACTGTAGCTCCAACGTGAACTACCCCTCCTTCCTCCCTCACCTTTTCAGCCATAGGCTTGACCAAGCTTATGCACCCCCCTCTTGGTATGGCCGCTGTGAGGAGTAAGCCTTTCTCCTCTAGGTTACGCTTCATCACCCATATCACCTCGCTAGCAGACGTCTCACTCCAGTCCGGAAGCGTCGTCGCCAGCATCCCTATATACCTGAAAAACTCGTGGACATCCTCGTCCTCTGTCACGCTTTCAAGCCACTCGCGGAGTGAAACGTCGTCCATCCCGTCCACGTCTTCATAGCTCAACCTAGCTATCTCCTTCACAACCTTCCTGAACCCTACCTCGTGACCCGGCTGGAAGGAGCGGAACTCTGTTATGTCCCGCCACTGGTCGCCGGTCCAAACTTCAACTCCCTCCGTCCATCCAGCCAGCGGAACCTCCTTACCTACCCTCGACAGTATCCTTGCCAGGGACCCCCTGTCCCCGAGGGATAGGGCGTGAAGCCCCACGTCAAGCCTGTATCCTCTGAAGTCGACTGTGGTGGCTCGCCCACCAACATAGGGCATCTTCTCGAAAACGGCGACCCTTAACCCCTCAGATGATAGGAGAGATGCACATCCAAGCCCTGCGATACCCCCACCGATAACAACCACGTCAAAATCAACCATCTAACCCCTCCGCAGACGGGAAAAACATTGCATTCAATCCCAAAATAAACATTCTATTTTAAGCCGGAAGCCTCCTTGACCTCGTGTCGAAAAAGCATAGAGCACCCTTTTTCCGGCGGATTCTCCTTCTGAAACCACTGTGAATGTGGAAAAGGAGGTTGGAAGGTGCATAGAGCATATTAAGCGAGTGGAGAAGCTTGCTTAACTGGTTTTAGTTAAACTTTGGGTCTAAGACTATTTTTACGGCTTCCTTCGAGTTTAGCAGCTTTACAGCCTCTTCGATCTCGCTCATTTTAAACTCGTGTGTGATCAAGGATTTTATCTTGCCTCTGAAGGATGGTACGTTTAGTAATCCTTTAACTTGGTGCCACGTCTGGAACATTCTGCGCCCATAAATGCCATGTACTGTTATGCCCTTCAGCGTGATGCCCGTGTTGATCTCAAGCGACACCATCTTAGTGTATATTCCTAGGATTGAGACCCTACCGCCTGGAGTGACAGCGCCTAACCCTGTTTTGAGGGATTCCTCGGCGCCTGACATTTCTAGCACAACGTCCACACCCCTGCCGCCGGTCTCCTCCATCACGATTCTTCCCACGTCCTCCTTTGACGGGTTTATCACGACGTCAGCCCCCATTCTCTCAGCGAACTTCAACCGATACTCTGAAACCTCGGCTGCGAAAACCCTCTCGGCGCCGACGGTCTTCAGGACGGCTATGCTCATCAGCCCTATCGGCCCGCATCCCATGACCAGCACGGTTTTACCCGCTACAGGCTCTACGTGGTCCCTTGGATATATGGCGTGGACCGCGCACCCCAGGGGCTCCTGTAAGGCTGCTATACGTGGATCTAAGCTCTTATCATTCTTCCACGCGTTTAGCTCGGGCACTACAACGTACTCGGCGAAGGCTCCGTCCACGTCAACACCCAGAATTTTAAGGTTTCTGCATATGTGCATCCTCCCCGTTCTACACTGATAACATTCCCCATCCGCTATGTGGGTTTCCCCCGAAACAGAGTCGCCTACATCCACCTTTGTAACGTTCTCTCCCTTATCCACCACCACGCCGGAAAACTCGTGTCCAAATATGAGAGGGATCCTCCTAATTCTGAAGCTTGCCACCACGTCCCAGTTGAAGATGTGTAGGTCTGTGCCGCATATCGCCGCCCTCTCAACCTTAACTAGCACGTCGCCGCTTCCAATCCTTGGAACGTCCACCCTCCTAATCGCCGCTCCAGGAGCAGGCTTATCCTTCAAGACAGCGTACATCTCAGTCATAGTCACCAGTTAAACACCATGGAACATTTTAATTTTTCGCTACCTCTGGTAAGGGATCCGGAAGCTTCCGGTGGGTCAGCGCCCAGCCGCCTTCACCATTAACGGCTTAAGTGCAAGCACCTTCCTTCGAAAGAGTTATTACGGGTTAAAGCGTAGGTTTGCCGGGTACGTTCGGAGGGATAAGTATGTGGGACGTGGTTATTGCTGGATACCTCAGGTCTCCTATATCTAGGTCCCGACCTAGGCAGCCTGAAAGAGACGTTTTCAACAGTGTCCGTGCGGACACGTTAATGGCCATAGTCATAAGGGAGCTCGTCGAGCGTTTAGGGATAGACAAAAAGGACATAGACCACTGCATTCTGGGATGCGCCAACCAGTCAGGTGAGCAGTTCAACTATGGCGGCAGGCTCATAAGCCTCCAAGCAGGGTTGGAGATTGAGACCCCAGCCCTAGGCGTCGAAAAGCAGTGTGGCTCGGCCATGACAGCCATAGGAATAGGTGGAATGGAGATCGTGACGGGCGTGTCGGAGGTCGTGGTTGCGGGAGGATACGAGCACATGACCCATGTCCCCATGGGCGCAAACATCTCGCCTAACCTAGAATATGTGCAGCAGGAGAAAAGGTTTGACTGGACGATAGCGTTCAACATGGGGTTAACCGCCGAGAAGCTGGCTGAGGAGTCGGGGATAAGCAAGCAGGAAATGGACGAGTGGTCGCTTAGAAGCCACATGTTGGCCGCCAAAGCCTATGATGAAGGATACTTCAAGGACGAGTTAGTCCCGATTGAGGTCACACTCGCCGACGGGACGAAGACCGTGATAGATAGGGATCAAAGCGTCAGGCCGGACACCACGCTGGAGAAGATAGCTAACCTACCCCCAGCATTCAAGCCCGACGGCGTCATAACCGCTGGTAACTCCTCCCCGTTAAACGCCGGGGCTGGAGCAGTGATCCTAATGAGCGAGAAGAAGGCGAAGGAGTACGGGATAGAGCCATTAGCGTACCTGAGGTATGCCGCGTGGGCAGCTGTGGACCCAAGCGTCATGGGTAAGGGCCCCGTCCCTGCTTCAAGGAGACTGCTGGAGAAAACAGGGTTGAAGGTGAGCGACATAGACTTCTGGGAGGTAAACGAGGCATTCGCGGTGGTAACCCTCTACGCTATAAGGGAGCTCGGATTAAACCCTGACGTGGTGAACGTTAAGGGAGGAGCAATAGCCATAGGCCACCCTCTCGGGATGACGGGAGCAAGGCTGACCGGAACCCTAGCAAGGATACTTGAACTCATGGATGGCAGGTACGGTGTGGCTACGATGTGCTGCGGTGGAGGGCAGGGGACAGCAGTCCTGATAGAGAGGCCGTAAACGAGCCCTCCTCCATACCACGTACACATCTTTTTTAAGCGGTGCTCCTTCTACTATGAATGGTGGTGTGATGCGCGAAGTAGCTGTGGTTGGCTGTGGGATGACACGCTTCGGAAGGAGTGAAAGGTCGCTGGTCGACCTCCTTGTTGAAGCATCCCTCAAGGCCATCTCGGACGCAGGCGCCTGTGAAAGGGATTTTGACGCTGTCTACGTCGGGAACATGTGCTCCGGAGAGTTCAACATGGTCACCGGCGTCGCCGCAGCCTTAGCAGACAGGGTTGGGCTTATACCATCGGCTGCGGACAGGGTTGAAAACGGGCCTGCGAGCGGCGGATCCGCGGTCAAGGCGGGGTTCCTAGCGGTCGCCTCGGGACTCTACGACATGGTGCTCGTGGCTGGAGGGGAAAAGATGACCTCAACCCCGACCGGGAGGGTTGCTGACGTAATAGCGACGCTGACACACCCTGAAAGGGAGTACAAGTACGGTGCAACCCTGCCGTCCTTTGGAGGGCTCCTAATGCGGATGTACATGGAAAAGTATGGGGTTAAGCGTGAGTCCATATCGCTCGTCGCCGTTAAAAACCACAAGAACGGGGCCTTAAACCCGTACGCCCACTTCCAGAAGGAGGTGACGCTCGAAGAGGTGCTCCGTTCGCCTGTGATAGCGGATCCCTTACGCCTCTATGACACATGCCCTATCAGCGACGGGGCAGCTGCCATCGTCCTGTGCCCGGCTGATGCAGCTAAAGAGTTCACCGACACGCCTGTCCTAGTTAAGGGGGTTGGGCAGGCTACGGACGTGCAATCTGTGGCTGAGAGAGAGGACCCAACGGTGCTGAACGCTTTAAGAGTTGCAGCTGAGAAGGCTTACGCCATGGCCGGGGTCACCCCGAGGGATGTGGACGTGGCGGAGCTCCACGATGCCTTCACCATCCTGGAGATAGTCGAGTCGGAGGATGCGGGGCTCTTCGAGAAGGGGGAGGGTGCTAAAGCCGTTGAGGAAGGTGAAACGTGGATTGGAGGCAGAATACCGGTAAACCCTAGCGGGGGGTTGAAGGCTAGGGGTCACCCTCTCGGCGCCACGGGCGTAGCTCAAATAGTCGAGTTAACTTGGCAGCTTAGAGGGGAGGCTGGGAGGAGGCAGATTGACGGGGCTGAGACGGGGCTCGCCGTCAATTTTGGAGGGTTCGGCAACAGCATAGTAGTCCACGTCCTTCAAAGGAGGTGACTGGGGTGGACGTTTTAAAGGAGCTAACCTACTTTAAGTGTAGGAGGTGTGGGATGGTTCAGCTTCCAAGGGCAAGGTGCATCCGGTGTAAGGGCAAAGACTTTGACGAGTATTATCCGGACGTTGAGAGCGGAAGGCTGATTTCGTTCACCATCCTACGTGCCCTCCCGGGAAGGCTTAGGGGAAGGGGGGAATGCGCCTTCGGCATAGTCGAGTTCGGCGGCGGTGTGAGGGGGTTCGGTCAGCTTCGGGGGGAAAACTTAAGGGTTGGCATGAGGGTTAAGCCTGTAATAGACGTAGTGGCGGATGATGATGGCAAGCCGGTTTACGGGGTCGTGTTCGTTCCAAGGGAGGATCCTGCATGAGATGGAGGGGAATTGAGGAGAAGGTGAAGGAGTGGGAGTTGAAAGTTCGCGACGCCATAGCCAAGCATCCGGAGAGGAAAGAGAGGTTTGAAACCCCATCAGGGTTGGAGGTGAAGAGGCTTTACACTCCCCTCGACTTCCACGAGGAAGACTATTTGGAGAAGCTCGGGTTCCCGGGAGAGTACCCCTTCACCCGGGGAGTCTACACGACGATGTATAGGGGCCGCCTTTGGACCATGCGTCAGTATGCGGGCTTCGGGACGGCTGAGGAGACGAACAGGAGGTTTAAGTACCTTCTCTCCCAAGGCCAGACGGGGCTTAGCGTGGCGTTCGACCTTCCAACCCAGTTGGGGTACGACTCTGACCACCCCCTAGCGGCGGGTGAGGTTGGAAGGGTTGGGGTGGTCATAGACTCGCTGAGGGATATGGAGGTTCTCTTCGACGGCATACCCCTTGACAAGGTGAGCACCTCGATGACGATCAACGCTCCCACGCCGGTTATACTGGCAATGTACGTCGCCCTCGCGGAGAGGAGAGGCGTAAAGCTCTCCGAGCTGCGGGGAACCGTTCAGAACGACATATTGAAGGAGTACATTGCCCGTGGAATGTACATTTTTCCTCCTAAGCCATCCATGAAGCTGACCGTGGACGTCATAGAGTACTGCGCCAAGAACATGCCGCTTTGGAACCCGATCTCGATCTCAGGCTATCACATAAGGGAGGCGGGGGCTGACGCCGTACAGGAAGTCGCCTTCACCCTAGCCAACGGGATAGCCTATGTTGAAGCAGTGCTGGAGAGGGGGCTGGACTTGGACAGGTTCGCCGGCAGGCTATCATTTTTCTTCAGCGTCCACAACAACTTTTTCGAGGAAGTGGCTAAGTTCAGGGCTGCAAGGAGGCTTTGGGCTAAGATAATGAGGGAGAGGTTTGGTGCGAAGACTGAGAGGGCTATGATGCTCAGGTTTCACGTTCAGACGGCGGGCTCAACCCTGACAGCCCAGCAGCCTCTCAACAACATAGTTAGGGTTGCGATTCAAGCTTTGGCAGCAGTTCTCGGGGGGGCTCAGTCCATCCATACGAACTCTTACGATGAGGCCCTAGCGTTGCCAAGCGAGGAAGCAGTTAAGGTTGCCCTCAGAACCCAGCAGATAATAGCTTACGAAACAGGGGTTCCTGACACCATAGACCCCCTCGGAGGATCATACTACGTTGAGGCTTTAACGGACAGGATAGAGGAGGAGGCGGAAAAATACATTGAGAAGATCGACGAGATGGGGGGCATGGTTGAAGCTATAGAAAAAGGGTACATTCAAAGGGAGATATCCAAGAAAGCGTACAGCTTCCAGAAGGCCGTCGAAAGGGGGGAAGTAGTTATAGTTGGAGTCAACATGTTCAGGGAGGAGGGGGAGGTTAAGGTTCCAGTACACAGGGTTGACCCTTCAGTAGAGGAGAAAGCGGTGAAAAACCTAGAGAAGCTGCGGAGAGAGAGGGACAACAGGAGAGTGAGGGATGCGCTGGAAAGGCTGAGGAGGAAGGCGGGTGAGGGAGAGGAGAACCTTATGCCAGCGATCATAGAAGCTGTTAAAGCGTACGCGACGGTCGGAGAAGTGTGCAGCGTCCTAAGGGAGGTTTATGGGGAATACGTTCCCAAAACAGAGTTTTAAAGGGGAGCGGGGAGCCACGCGGGCAACTAGACCATCCAAAGCAGGTTAAAGGTAGCCGACGTTAAGCCGCTTACCGCCTCAATGCTCAGTATTTGAAAGTTAATTTTCTTAAAGTTAATTTTCTTTCTTCTTTTTTCCTGGCTTCTGCCGGGTTGCCAAAGATTTTCAGAATTTTGTTAGGGGGTTTAAGCGGGGGAAGCGGTTGCACGCAGCAGGTGGAAAAATAACAGGGTTGAGGGCGTGGGCGGCTTCTTTTCGATGTAATTTCCGTGTGATTTTACTTGGTTTTTGGAGATGTTACGTGTCAAGTTCTATTGATAAGTCGATAGATAAGCCATAAAAACATATATAATATATAAAAAAAGTATATAGAAAAATCATTCATTGAAAATTAAAAAAATTATTCATTAATGTGTCGGCTGAAAACCGATGGAGAGGCCTACTGTAGGATTGGGGGGCTGAAGTTGCTACGATAGCGATGTCCACCTCCCCTGAGGGGGTTGCGACGATATTCTCGTCGACGAGGGATGACGCTATAAGCAGGGTTTTGGAGTACGCGGGAAAGATCCAGAAGGTTATCGTCGTGCTTGTAACAGCCCACACCGAGAGGGAGTTCAACTACAGGGTTAAGGTGATGGGGGAGATAGTAAGGGAGACGGGTGGCATGGACCTGATCGAGGAGGGAGTGGTTAGGGTTAGGTCGGCGAGCTACGCTGAGGGTGTTAGGAATATGTGGGGGAGTGCGGCGTTCCGCTTCACCTCATGCTTCCAGAGCACTCATGGAGGCATGGATACGACCGCCATGGCGTTGAGGGTCGCAAAGGTGAACAGGCCCATCAAGCTTAAGTACATTGAAAAGGAGCTCATAGGGGGTGACGGAGGGGAGGGGATATGGACTACCAGCTTCGAGCATGGCCACTTCCAGCACTTAGAGGTTCCAACGGTGTACGACCCTACAGACCCGGAGTCGTGTAAGGGTTTCGCAGACTACTTAAAGAAGTGTAACGAAGCGGACGTGCAACACAGTCTTGGAACTCCCTTCTTCATAATAGGGGACGAACTCCACGACTGGTTTGGACCTTACTGTAACAACTATCAGGTGTGGCTCCGCAGAATCAAGAGAGCCTTCGACCCGAACGACACGTCAGACCCCGGACACTATGTATCGTCAAAGGGAGGCGGGAGAGATGTAGCCTTGTAGCACGCAGCATTAAATGGCTAGGAAAGCGAACGACGCAACCATCTCACTTACGCGTCATCGGTGACTCGCTCCAACATTTAACCATCTTGATCTTTGACTAAGTAAAATCCCTTAGAAATGCCTTTTTCCAGACTTCCAGAGAGTTCCGCCTCTTCTCATTGTTGATTTTCGCGTTAAGTTGCATGTGCCGGGAGCGTCTTTTCTCCGTTAATCCTAGTGCTTTAATGTAATGTATAGACGTGGCTTTATGCTCAAACTTGGAATGTCTTCTAAATTTGGCTTTCAATGTGGTGGGAAATCTCATTGTAAACAATAAAATTTATTTATATTTAGGAGAAAGATGGTTATTAATGGTTTTTCTCTGGGGGGGTTCGTTTGGAGGTGAAGGGGTGGAGTTACTATTACCCTGTAAGTGGGAAGATCAATCTTGAGGCATATCTTTCCATAACTCAAGCGCTGATAGACTACCTTTTAGAGAAGGAGGGAGACGTCTCGGCGGCTATAAGGGAAGGCTGGAATGTTGGGAGGAGGGCGGGGGCGAGGTTCCTCGTCAGGTACTCTGATAAGATCAGGAAGCACGGTGGAGACTTGCATGGCCTCGCTAAGATTTTTGATACGATGTACGAGTCTCTTTCCAGTAAGAAGTTTGACAAGATACGTGTGTCGCCGGAAGAGGGGCTTATAATCTTTGAGGACTACAATTGCCCGCTGTGTAAGGGCTTCATCTTGCCTGAAGAGTTCAGGGAGGAGGGAAGGGCCTGCATCCAAGTGGACGGGCTCTTCACCGAAATATGTCGTCTCATAGGCTTCAACGCTGAGTCCTGGGAGACTAAGTGCAGGGCTGCAGGGCACGAATGCTGCAGGCACGAGCTAAAAATAACCAGGTAGCCTGAAAACGTGAAGGGATACGCCTTGTTAGGGTCAACATGGTAAAATCATTTATTTTATGCTTTATGGAGGACGAGTTTGCGGAGGATGATTTTATGGGGTTAAAAGGTCGAATCGCCTGGCACGTTGTCGCTAAGAAGATTGATTTAGACTCGGCTATTGCGATGTTGCTCGCCACTTTCGAGTACCTTATGGAGAGAGAGGGGGACGCCGAGAAGGCCACCGTTGCCCTTTGGAACTTGGGGAGAAAGGCCGGGGCGAGAATGCTTACAAAGTATGCTGAGCATATAGGGAAGCATGCTGTCGAGTTTTACGAATTCGCGAAAACCTACGATTTCGCATACTACTTTTATACTGGTAAAAAGTTCGACAAAGTTACCGTGATCCCCGAGGAGGGGAAGATAGTGTACGAGGACTACGGTTGCCCCCTCTGCAAGGGAGTACTTGCACCCAAAGAGATTAGGGAGAACGTAAGGTTGTGCATACTCATCGATGGAATATTTACTGAGGTCTGCCAGCTTAGAGGCTTCAACGCTGAGTCCTGGGAGACTAAGTGCAGGGCTGCAGGGCACGAATGCTGCAGGCACGAACTGAGACTGATAGATTAGCCATCAAGGACGAACACGAATAACCGGAACAATTTACGTTAAAACTTCTGGGATAGAGGCTAATTATGGACGTTTTAACAGAAGGATGCATGGAAACGAAGCGTCTTTTCAACATTTTGCATCCGTCTGACAGCTTAAGCGTGTTCTTTTTCCTACTAGTTGAAGAAAAAAGAGAGGGATCGTGTTTATTCTCCTTTAAACTGTGGTGCACGCTTCTCCAAGAACGCCATGACCCCTTCCATTGCATCCTTGCTCGAGCTTGCTATAGAGGCAAGGGCTGCCTCGAGTATCAGTCCTGTGTTGAGTGGAGCTTCCGCTCCAAAGTTGAGGGCGTACTTCGTGACGCGCTGAGCTATAGGTGGTCCCTGCGCCAGCTTCATGGCGAACGCCTTGACCTCCTCCTCAAACCTATCCCGTGGAACCACCTTGTTAACCAAGCCTATCCTGTAGGCTTCCTCCGCGCTTATCGGCTCAGCTAGAAGGCAGAGCTCCTTGGCCTTCGCTAGCCCTACGAGGCGTGTCAGCCTCTGGGTTCCACCCCAACCCGGGATTATCCCTCTCTGAAGTTCGGGCTGACCTATCTGAGCATCCTCAACTGCTATCCTGAAATCGCATGCGGCGGCGAGCTCGCATCCCCCACCCAGAGCGTAACCGTTAATAGCAGCTATAACTATCTTTGGGAACCTCTCGATCTTCTGCGTCACCTTCGCCATGTACATTGCGGTCTCGACCATCGCGGCAACCTGCGGAACCCCTAGTGTCTGGGGTAGCGTGATCGTCGGCGGCTCCTTGAGGTCGGCTCCAGCTGAGAAGAACCTTTCGCCAGACCCGGTGATTATAACCACGCGAGCATCCTTGTCAAACCACAATTCATCTAACGCCTTGTCGAGCTCGTCTATAAGCTTCTGGTTTATGGCATTAGCCTTCGGCCTGTTCAGGATTATCCACGCCAAGGGCGGCTCCTTCTTCAAAATCAGGGTCTCATACTCTGACAAGGCACACCCTCCTTCAGATCCACGAATAGGTGGAAAATGCAACTAACTTATAAGCTTTGCCAAACAGCGTTAATGACGATAGAAAGGGAGGAGAGGTTGCCGAGGAGGAGGCAAGCGTACATTCTCGAAAACCTTAATCTTTAAGATGAAGCCGCTTTGACTCTCATTTTAGGCGATGTAAGGCAGACACCAAAATATTCCTTGAAGGAACATGGTGGGATTAGAGGCAACTGATTCACGCCTACTTCGGAGTCAAAATAAGAGTGGTTACCTTTTAAGGAGGTTGTTGAACTTAAACTGAATTTAAAACGTTGAAAGGATCTGGAAACGGTCGGCCTTCAAAGGGTGCAAGGCTAATTTATTAAATTTAATTTGAAAAAATGTGGAAGTTTAGGGGGATGTGTGGGGCTCATGAGGAGGAAAAGTTGGAGGAAAGCCTAATGTTTTCGGTGTTAAAGTTAGGTTAGCTCCCGTGATTGGGCGAATAAAACGATTTCTAGTATGGATATGATGAAGAGCATGATGAATCCTATGATCGAGCCCGGCACGTAGACCATGTAGGCTATTCCTGCAATTATTGAGAGCACTCCTATGGCTACGCTTAAACTTGGGCTGGGTAGCCCTTCTCTGAGCTTAATGAACACTACCCCGAATAATATGATGGTCAAGCCGACCACTACAAGTCCCAGCCAGAGGGCAGGTTGGTTGACTGCTGGGACGCCGCCTGCGAGGACAATGAGGCCCACTGGCGCCTCTTCAAGGATGCCGGGTTCTATTAGGAGAAACCTTAGTATAGCTATCGAGAGAGGTGTCAGCGTGTTTTCTCCAGCAGCCGCCCCGATAAGCAGTAGTATTGGAGCCAAGACCCCGCTTATTACGCCGGATACGAGCGCCACGGTGCCCGCCGTCTCCGTATCCGTAGCCTTCCCGAGGCCGTAGAGTCCAACTCCCACGAGAATGATGGTCACCGCGAGCAGGATGCTTAGAATGAAGGTTGCACCGATGAATCCGTCAAGCACCTCATAGACGTAGATGTTCATGAAGAAGCTCTGATGCATAACCCATGTGAGATGAGCTTGGTCGAATACGAGGAACTGCAGGGCAACCGCAGAGTTGTAAGCGTCATTGAAAGCTATGAATGCCAAAACCCATAGGAAGCCTGCTACAGAGGATATTATGCCTAAAGCAGAGCCCACAATCCCGCCTGTAACGCTTCCACTAGCCACCCTCTCACACCCCTCCACCTTCTTTTTACTACTTATTTGCTACATTTGCTAATTGATAAATTAAAATCTCTTCCGGAAAAACGCTTATTTGATTCTAAGAGAAACCCTTTAAGCTTTCAGGCTCACCCTATCTATTAGCGATATGATGGAGAGGTAGTTGGAGGGTTTGGGTTGAATGTTGAGGGTGAAGTTATCAGGGAAGTTGCAAGGGTTCTCCTTAGGTCTAGGTATGCGGTAGCTTTCACCGGTGCAGGGATTTCAACGGAGTCTGGCATACCGGATTTCAGGGGGCCATCGGGGATATGGACGAAGAACCCTGAGGCTGAGAGGAGGGCGTACGAAGTCTACGGCAGGTTCCTCAGAGACCCGAAGGCTTACTGGGAGGAGGCCGTGAGTAGGCCCTCCACCCTTGGAGACCTTGAGCGTGTTCAGCCGAACCCCTCACACTATGCGCTGGCGGAGCTGGAGAAAATGGGGATTTTGAAGTGTGTGATCACCCAGAACATTGACAACCTACACCAGAAGGCGGGAAGCAGGAACGTCATAGAATTCCATGGAAACGCCTTCAAACTCCGCTGCATAAACTGTGGAAAACGGTATGGAAGAAGCGAGTTTGACATTAAGGGGATTGTGGGGAGAGGGGACGTTCCCCGGTGCAGGGACTGCGGCCACCCCTTGAAGTCTGATGTCGTCTACTTTGGAGAGCCGATCCCGCATGACGCTTACAGGGAAAGTCTCGAAGAAGTTAGAAAGTGTGACGCCATGATCGTTGCTGGAACCTCAGCGGTCGTCTACCCCGCAGCCTACCTTCCAAGGTTCGCAAAGCAAAAGCCAAACCCTGCAGTAGTCATAGAGGTCAACGCCGAACCAACACCACTCACAATAGAGGTATCCGACTACTTTATCCAAGGCACGACAGGGAATATACTCCCAAAGATAGTCGAGGAAATCAAGCGCTTGAAGGGCGGAAACCCGTAAGGTTACTGCTAACGGGAGCCCACACCCCAGTTAGAGGGAAGCATCAGCGCTTGAAGGGCGCTTTCACGTTCGCCTCCACCAGCCCACATCGAACTTCCGCCTCACAGTCTCAATCCTTCAACGCTGAACAACCTCATTAGATACGGTTGAAGGGGACAGGGCGCTGACAGCGCTCATCCGCCTCAAATCTCTCTTAGGCTCAGCGTGTCCACGTAACCCTTTACCTTCCTTCTAAGCTTCTCGTCTTCCGTAACGAGCGTGAGGTTGTTGTTTTTGGCTGCGAAGACGTAGGAAGCATCGTAAAATGTGACCTCGAACCTAATAGCGATGTCAACCACTTCTCTCTCATGGCAGTCTATTTTAACCGTTTTAAGCAACCTTAACACTCTCTTAATCAAGCCGATTAGTTGAGCGATTTCCTCGTCGTCCACGTCCTTTAGCAGGCGCCTCCTCTTCCACAGGATGTTTCCCACCTCGTACACGGCTAAGTCTATGGTGTAGTTCCCGTGTAGAGCCCTCACCTTCCTCTCCACCAGCGCTTCGAATATCGAGGAGGCGTCAAAGAGGAAGCTCATCTCGACTCCCTGTCCTCCCTAACGCTCTCCACAATGAAATCCCTAGAGAACTTGCTCAAAACGGAGTTCAGCTTACCCAGCTCCTTCTCGATCTCCTCCAGCTCCCTCCTCCCCAACTCCTCCTCTATGGCCCTCCTCAGCACCTCCGAGGGCTTAATGCCAAGCTCCTCAAGCCTCCTCTTCACCTCCAAGGGCACCTTCACAGACACCGTCACATACCTACCCATTAAGACCACCAATACTTACTACAAATGGTAAGCATTTAAGGTTTACCTTATAGTGACGGCAGAAGGCGGCGGACGGCCTACCGGCTAAGCCGTCCGCAGCGTGGGCGCCCATCACCCTCAGACCCACCTGCGGCTTTCAACTCCGACTGGAGAGCCTGCAAAAGCAACAGTTTTTAAGCATAACCCTCAATAACGGTGCATGATTAGCCTTCAAACGTGAGCGCACCCCACCAACACCAACCCTACGCCTTACCATCCTCCAAAGTCAGAGATGCTGGCGCATTCGTAACGTGTTGCATTAGTGCATGGTACATTCGCTTTGACACCTCCCTTTAGAGGATGAAGGTTTGCGGGTGGCGGCGCCTAGCCTGCAGGTGTAATGAGGTGTCAGACCGCTAGTCATGGTTGGAAGCTGAAGGCGGTAAAGCGTCCACGTGAACGGTGGCTACGAGGAATTTGAACTAATTGAGGGTGCTAACGTTCCAGCGCTGCCCCTTGAAAGGCTAGTTGAAACGACTGGTAAGTTTTCCCATAAAATTTAAATTTTTAGGATTTGATGGTGTTTTCCATACGGTTGGTGGCAGGCTGAAGGCAGCCTTCCAGCCTGCCAACCCCTATGAGGAGATAGTGTTCATGCGAAGAGCTTGTTTTCCCGTCGCGTTTCTGCTTAGTGGCATAATAGCTGGAGCTATCCTAAGCCAAGCAGTGTGGCTGGGCGGCGTAGGCTGGCCGTCAGCTTTAACGGTGCCTACTTACTCAGCTAGCTCTCTAGGATCCGTTTCTCTAGGGTTCGTTAAGGAAACAGAGTTTACATTCACGGTCATCCCCCTAGAGGACGATGCATACTACGAAATAATACCCTTAGGAAACCTTGGCCCGCCTGGCCACACCTTTCCAAGTGATCACATATACTTCGTGCTAAATGACGGGGTTTACAATGTGAGGGCGCCCGCCGACGGCGTCATAATAGAGATTGAAAACTGCACTGAGGAGGGTGCCTCATACCAGGACTACTCGCTCTTCATAAAACACACGGACACGTTCAAAAGCTACTTCTACCACCTTTCCGGAGTGGCTGATTGGATCATAAGCCAGACAGGGGAGATCGAAGTTGGTTGGGGAGGCGTTGAAGTCAACATACCAGTTAAGGCTGGAGACATAGTCGGTGTAGCGTCCAAACAGCCGGGAGGGTCTGTATGCCTAGACTGGGGGGCAATAGACTACGAGGTTACGCTTAGCTTCATACACCCTGAAACTTATTACCCTGATGCGGCACACGCGGTCTGTCCACTGGACTACCTAGAGGGAAGCCTGAAGGAGAAGGCCTACTCGAAAGTTAACAGGGTTGGTGAGCCGAAAGGCGGAAAAATAGACTATGACATGCTGGGTAGGCTTAGCGGGAACTGGTTCCTTGAGGGGGCTGAGCCGTGCATCTGGAACTGGAGTACGCAACTGGCATTCGTCTACTACGTCCACAATGCCTCGCAAATGGTCGTATCGGTTGGCGGAGACCTGCTGTCTCCGCTCCCCGTCGGGGTCTTCAACGCAACAGGGCCAGACTTCAGAGAGGTCTCGGCGGAAGACGGGGTAGTAACATACTATCTAGTTGGACAGGAGCCAAGCGAGCTGAAGGGGCAGCAGTACACCCTCATCGTTCAAGTGATAGGAAGCGAGAAGATCAAGGTGGAAGCGTTTGAAGGACACCAGGAGAGGCTGACCTTCACCGAAAAAGCAAAAACATACACCAGAACCGGACCCTATGGTCCAACCTGCGATCAAGGTCCAATGCTCGGTCAGCCAGCCCTCTCAGCCTTAGCCACACTATACTATGTACAGTACTACTCTTCCCATCAGCAGGCGGTAACACTGTACGTCGCCGCATGCGGCGTCGCTGCAGCGGCTGCAGCTGCAACGTTCATCATCCCTAAACGAATGAGGTAGCGGAAACGTGGGGAAAGGCAACCCTTCTTCCCCCCTGCTTAGCCTGCCGCCTAGTTTCCATGGTTCTCAATAGCAAGAAGGAAATTAATAGAGTTAAGGAAAGACGAGTAAGGTATATTTGGCAGATCGCTGCATGTTGCTGCGTAAAGAGGAAAGGTGGTTTGTAGAGGATAGCTGCTGGGAGCGTGTTGAGATGAAGATTGTCCTGCTTGGTGCAGGGGGAATGGGGCAACTTGCCTTGAAGGATCTGGTTAGCAGCGGTGTTGAAAGCGTCGTCGTCGCCGACTATGATAAGGGCAAAGCGGAGCTTCTAGCTGAAACTTATGGGGGTCAAGGTACGCAGGTTTCAGCCGAGTTCGTGGACGCGAACGATCATGCCTCGCTGCTGAGGGTGATGCAGGATGCTGACGTTGTAGCCAGCACTATCGGCCCGTTCAGCGAGTATGGGGTTAAGGTTCTCAGGGCGGCAATAGAGGCCGAAGTGAACTTTGTTGATATCTGCGACGACCCTCAGCCAACAGTCGACGAGCTTAACCTGCATGACGAGGCCGAGCAGGCTGGCATAACCGTAGTAGTTGGCATGGGCAACAACCCCGGGGTAGGGAACCTGTGTGCCAAGTACGGGGCGCAGAAGCTGGATGAAGTGGAGGAAATCAAGTTTATCTGGGTTCACCCAGCCATCTCCCGAACGGGGGAGGCAGCCACCCTACACGCCATCGGCGCATTCTCCGGAAACGTACCCTCATACCAGCAGGGGCAGTGGGTTTACGTGCCCGCCGGCTCGGATAAGGAGGTCGTCGAGTTCCCCGACCCTGTAGGCAGAGTTGAGGTGTTCCACTCCGGACACCCCGAGCCATTAACCATACCAAGATACATTCGGGTTAAGAACGTGTACTGTAAGGGCGGCATCGTTCCGGTGTGGGCCGGACAGGAGTTCATAAGGCTTCTCTCCTACGGGCTGGGAGACACCGAACCCATCAATGTTGGGGGGGTTCCGGTGGTGCCAAGAGACTTCACCGCCGCCCTCCTCAAGTCGGTGATTAGCAGACTGAGTGGAAGCCTAACCGGTGGAGGAGAGCTAGTTAAAGCGTCACGGGTGATAGTGAAAGGCAGAAAGGATGGGAACCAGGCAACCTACATCTACGACAGGATAGGCAACGAGTGGGAGGCGGGGATAGCGCTATCCATAGGAGCCCAGATGATCGCTAGCGGAGCGGTTAAAGAGAAGGGCGTCTTCCCTCCGGAGGGATGTATTGAGCCCCAAGAATTCTTCCAAGAACTAAAGAGGAGAGGGCTGAGAATCATAGAGAGAGCCACGATAGAACGTGAACTCTAAGGCCGCCAAGCAACGGATGGTGAAGGCGGGTGCGAGAGGCTGCTCAGAGACGTGTAAGCCCTCTCCCCCCTTGAAATAGTAATAGTTAGTGGGTGGGTAATGGCCGCTAGGTGAGAGGGCAATAACTAGTGGAATGCAGGAGGCCTAGGACGTAAAGAACCCCATTAAAGGAGAAACTACATGAAAGATCACACGCCGAAAGGTTCTAGGAACCTCCTAGGCGAAGTTAGAAGCGGCAGCCAACAAGAACCCTAATATTAGCTGCTTTAGGGTGCGTAGTTTACACTTGCTTTATGGGGCTGTAAGCAGAGCATGGTTGGATGCACGGAAAAGGAATCGTAGGTTTGTGT
>JAUQZD010000050.1 GCA_030587405.1 Candidatus Freyrarchaeum guaymasense
TGAGAGGTCGGTGGAGTATGGGGGGCTTTGCGGCGTGGGTTCTGGCCTGTTGTCCAGAATTATCCTTTGAGCATGGAGGAGGCTGGGAGGTTTAACATGGTGTATCTTGATGCTTTGCTTGATGGGGTGATCCTGTATGATAGGGGGGCTTCCTGGAGGGGGTGCTTGGCTCGCTTAGGGAGAGGATGCTGAGGATGGGGGCGAGGAGGGTTACTCTTCCTAGCGGTGAGCGGTACTGGGTTTTCGGGGAGGCGAGGGCGGGGGAGGTTGTGAGGTTTTGAGCGGTGTTACGAGCGGTGACGTCGCCGTTTCCGCCTTGAGGAGGGGTTGCAGGTGGCTTAGGGTGCGTTTAGGGCTTTGGAGGATGGCAGGTGGGATGACGTGGTTTACTCGTCGCAGATGGCTGTTGAGCAAGCTTCTAAGGCTGTCCTGCTGGTGCTTGGAGTCGGGTACCCGAGGGGGCATGATGTGAGCGCTGCTCTCAGGATGGTTCCCGGGGTGAAAGGGGTTCCCGGATGGTTTAAGTCTATGGTTGACGGGCTGGCGGGGTATGGTATGAAGTTGGTGTGGACGCCGAGTACTTTAGGGATTACGCCCCGGAGGCTTACGAGAGAGCAAAGAGGCATGTTGAGGCGTGTGTGAGGCTTATTGAGGAGCTTTTCAACGTGAAGGTTTAACCCGGTTTGAGGTGGAAGGCATCGGCTTACGGGGGAGCCTTCAGGACGGGTTGAGGGCCTTTGGTTTTGGGGTTGTAGCGTTACGGTTCAGCCGCTTGCAGAGGAGCTTCAGCGTGCACGTGGACGTGGATCCTTTTGTGGCGGCTTAGGAGGGTGGGCGCCACCATAAGCTTTTCCACTCTCCTGTAGGTGGCATGGGAACGGGAATCTAAGTCATCCACCCAGAGGAGTGCCGTCATAAGTTTTGTTTTCCACGCCCCTGTAGGCAGCGTTGAGGGTGGACTGTGTGAGGGAGGCAGCGTGTGGTGGCGTGCTGGCGGCGGAGGGCTGCGGTGATTGCTTGCGGCTTCGCTCAGGGTGTGTTATCGCTGAAGAGGTGGCTGGTGGCGAGGGGCTGCGTGGTGAGGTTGGCGCTGTTTAAGCCTTTAAGGGGGGTTAGCTGAGAGGAAGAGGGTTCCGGGATTCTCGGGGAAGGCCTAATGAATTTTAATGCGTTGGAGGATGGGTTAGCTGAGGAGGTGGAGGAGGCACTTGATGAGGCGAGGAGGGTGTTTACCTTGGCTGGCGGCTTCGGCTGGCTGCTGATGGTTGACGGCTGCGTTGCCGTCCCTGTTTCCGGGGTTTAACGTTTAGTTGTTTGATGATGTTTTTCGTGGGTGTGATGGGTGTGTAGGGTAGGGTTTTGTGGGTTGCGTGTTGGGGTGCTTGCCTAGGGGTCTACGGTTTTTGCGGCGGTGTTCCGGGTGGAAACTCTTTTATTCTTGTGTTACATTTGTAATACGGGGATTGTAATGGTATCCGGGATGGTTAAGCGGGGGCTTGCTGGCAGGCGCACGGTGCACGTCAGCGTGAGGGCTCCCGAAAGCGTGGTTAGGGCGATCGGCCTCCTGGTGGACCTTGGACTCTTCAAGGATAGGAGTGACTTCGTCAACTACGCGATCTATGAGGCGTTGAGAAGGTATCTTTCGAGCGTTAGGATTGAGGTGGCTCCGGAGCTGGTTGACAGGTACTTTGAGCTGCTGAGGGAGGTAAGCCCACGCCTCTCCGAGGGAGAAGTTCTCAGAGTGTTGAGGGATGAGCGCGGCGGAGAGAAGGGTAGTGGTTGACACGAGCGTTATCCTCTCATCCGTCCTAGGCGACCCTGAGGCTGCGCCGGCGAGGGTGATGAGGGCGATGTACGCCGGGGTTTTCCAGGCTTACTCCTCGAGGGAGGTGCTCGACGAGCTTTACAGGGTTCTCTTCAGCGAGAGGGTTGCGAGGCTTCTTGGGGGTAGGGGTGAGGTGGCGGCGCTGACTTACGTTCTCGTGAACAGCTCGGTGACTCTCGTCGACCCGAAGAGGCGCGTCGCCCTCTGCAGGGATCCGGAGGACGACAAGTTCCTTGAGGTCGCGTACGAGGCGAAAGCCGACTGCATCGTAACCCTCGACAAAGACCTCTTGGACGTCAGGGACGAGGAAACCAAGGAGGCCTCCATCTTCGAGCACAAGGTTAAGATCCTTAAACCCGAGGAGTTCCTGCGGCAGCTGCAAGCAAGCCTTGAAGGGTAGGAGCAGGCGTGGCGGCGGCTCCTCCACCTTCATGGTTCTCCACTTCGTACCCACCCGGGAGGGGGTTAACCTTTATAGGATCGGAGCAGGCTGCTAAGCCGTCAGCCCCTTAACCCTGCATGCGCAGCTAGCATCAGCCAAATCCGCCCTTAAAACGAGGATGCAAGAAGGGTGGAGTGGCTGCTTTAAGCGGGGATTCCTGGTTCCTCCGGGCGGCGGGGTTGTACGTGTTACGTGTGCAGCCCCCTTCTCTTTCCAGGGTTGGAGGGTGATTTAGCTTTGCTGTCTTCTTTGGAGGGTTTCGTGTGGATGATGGATGGGTTTATTTTGCCTGTCTTGCTTGTTTTCTTGGTGGTTGCTGTGGGTGTGGTTGTTGATGAGCCGGCTTTTAGGGGTAGGTTCCACGTTTTCGAGGATCGTTCTCATGCCGGGGTGCTGCTTGCCGGGATGCTCGAGGAGTACCGTGGGTGTGAGGGGTGCCTGGTTCTCGCCATTCCTGCCGGCGGGGTGGAGGTTGCTGTCCCTCTCTGCAGGAGGCTTGGTGTCAGGTTTGACCTGGCTGTTACTAGGAAGATCCATATTCCGTGGGATAGGGAGGCTGGGTTTGGGGCGGTGACTTGGAGGGGTAGCGTGCTCATTAATCGGCCTTTGCTTGGTGCCCTTGGGCTGACATGGGAGGAGGTGGAGAGGTGCATCGAGGAGGAGAGGGAGGCTATTGAGAGGAGGCTGAGGGCCTTCAGGGGGGATGTGCCCCCCTTGGATCTTGAGGGTAGGGTTGTGATCGTGGTGGATGACGGGATGGCTTCGGGGTTTTCGATGCTTGCAACGGTGAGGGAGGTGAGGGGGTGTGGTGCCGGGGAGGTTGTCGTGGCCGTTCCAACCGCCTCGTCAGGGGCCATAAGCCTTGTAAGGCCTCACGCTGACAGGGTTTTCTGCTTGAACGTGAGGTCTGGCCCCGTCTTCGCGGTGGCGGACGCCTACAGGAAATGGTATGACTTGACGGATGAGGACGTTGTGAGGCTTCTACGGGAGGCTGGGGAGCTCTTCGCCGCGCACGGACCCCACCTGGGCGGGGAGCGTGGGGATGGGTAGCGTGGCTGCAGCCCGGGGTGCCTCCGCTTCGCGGCGGGTGGTGGCGAGAGTGGTAGGGACGGAAGGGTGCCTGTGTGGCTTCTGGCTCATCCGGGTTTGTGTATGGTATCCGCCGGAAACCTCTAAAGCAACGTCACCCCCAAAAAATAAGCGTTTCACGGTTAACGTGGCGCTTCCAAGCCGCCTTAAACACGTGAAGCAAGCAGCTCAGCTGGTGGACATGATATCAATTTTGAGAAGTTGCTTGTAGGCTAATGGATGCGTACGAGGAGGGGAAGGGAGGGTTGTCATGATGCTGGAGGTGTGCTTGAAGCGGTTACCCAGGCACCTTATGAGTCGGCGGGAGCGAGTGGACGGACTTCGGTTTAGGGGTTTAGGTTCCTTTTGGCTACGAGGCGTCTTGGCGGGCGGGTGACACGTAGACGTCTTTCAGCTAAGGAGGCTGGTTTTACGTGTGTTTCGCCGTAGAGAGGGCTGAAGGAACCTTAGATTTTAACGTTGAATGTTGCGAAGGAATGGGTGGCAGGTTATGAGGGGATCCTTCGTAGGTGGGAGGCAGCATTCTAGGGGTGGCACTATGGATTGCACTCGTATGTTGGTTGTCGAGCGCTGGAGCTCCGGGAACCTTAAGGGGCCAGTTGAAGTGTTGGCTTGACGGGTGTTTGAGTTTTATTTGCTAGGCTTCCTTCTCTTTTTTGATTAGTCTGTCTAGTACTCCGAAGATTCCTAGCGCGAGGAATATGAATGATACGAGCGTGATGGCTAATGACATGGGTGATCTTGTTTCTACGATTGTGGATACTAGGATCCCCCAGATGGTGAGTGTTGTGAGGTACAGGGCGAACCCCAGTGACCTGCCGCTTTTGTTTGCCCAGGCTAGGTAGTAGAAGACGATTGCTGTCGGGACTTCGACGACGCTTTCATAGATGGCTAGTGTGACTAGTGGGCTGTTTCCGAGTATTTCTCTTGCTGGGTCGAAGAGTCTGTTCATTATCCCTGTGATTGTTTGGCCTGCAGTGAAGAGGTTTGGGAATGCTGCTTTTATCGCTATGTACCAGGGGTTGCCCATTCCGGCTGTGTACAGGGCGATTTGGGTTATGGTGAGTGTTATGGTGTAGTTTATGTTTGCGATTGCGTAGTGGAAAAGTCCGGCTACCGCGAGCACTAGAGGTAGTAGGTAAAGCTCTTTAATGCCGAGGAGGACGATCCCTATTACAGCCACGAAGCATACAACGATTAGGGCGAGGAATGCGGTTGCATAAAGTATGTTTAACGTTATGACGTCCATTAGTATTAGAAAGTCGACTAGGGGGATTATGGTCATGAAGGCGAAGTATGTGATGAAGAGTAGTGTGAGTTTTTCCCGTGTTTCCATGTAGCGTTTGGCTAGCTTGGCTGTGCAGGATCCGAGGACGGCGGCGAACACCAGGTACATTATGGGCTCGTAGATCCCCGTGTTTATGATGGATACTGACAACTACCATATCCTCCTTTCCTTCTCCTTAACCTCGTTAAGTATGCTCTTTTTCTTCTTTTTCACGTACTTGTCAAGGATGTAGAACTCGGATAGGACGTTGATCCTGCCTCTAAGGTTTATTGCGGCAAGCCGGGAGAAGTGCATGTCTCGCATGACGACTATGATCCCGACTTTATCTGTAACCTTCATTAGAAACGAGTTGTTGTTGTGTACGCTGTCCCCTATGTGCATGCCTTCTAGAGGGAACCCCTTATAGTATTCGAAGAACTCGTGTGGGATCTCTCCCCGCATACCCCAAACCTTGTTGTTGATGTCCACTATGGCTATTGCTTCTGGCTTCAATTTCCCCACGTTTAACTCGACAAGATCCATTAGTTTATCTATTTTGATTGGTTCGCTCAAAGGAGAGTCCTCCGAGGGCAGATTTTTACCTTAATACAAATATTTAATTTATTTGTCTTTAAACTTAATTTCATTTCTTACTTTATATATGTTTTTCTTTTAATTTTGAATTATTTTTTTGAATTTTTTGTGCAAAATGTAGTTATAATTATTTATTATTTTGATTGATAAATTGTTGAATTTACAATAATAGAAGGAGAACAATGTAAAATTTGTAATTTCTTTTATGGTTCTTGATGTTACGGTTTGTGACGTGTTTAATTGTTGGTTTGTCAGCTGGACAGGTTGATGGACGGGTGCGCTTAGGAGCTTGAGGGTGGAGACGGGTGACGTGGTTTACTCGTCACAGGCGACTGTGAGGGGGGTTCTAGGGCCGTGCTGGCCGCGCTTGGGTCAAGCGCCCGAGGGGTGTGGGCGACGGCATCAGGCACGTTTCCAAGGGGTTCTGGAGGTAGGTCATAGTTACGAGCTGGCGTGTGATGTTTTGGGAAGGCGCCCGAGTTGGGGGTGTGGAATGGAGGCTGAATGGGCACAGGATGCTTCAGGGTTGTCCCAGAGGCTTACGGAGGGCAGGGAACACGCTGAGACGTGTGTTGGGCTGCGAGAAGCTTGCAGCGTGAAGGTTTAAGGCGGAGGATTATATGAGAAACGATATTTGGATGAGTGCCGTGCTGGAATCATAGGAGGGTATGGTGTGAAGCCGCCTGTGTGCTGCATATGTAATAGGAGGTTTAATAACAGGAGGGAGGGTGGACTAGTTTACTTTAGGAAGCGGCCGAGCGACTACGAGTGGGACAGGACGATGAAGGAGGAGGGTAGGGTTGGGCATCCCCCGTACGCTGAGTGGTTCTGTGGAGAGCACTACGAGGTAGCTAAGGAGCTGAGCGGGTTAACCATCGACGAGGCACTAAGGGAGATTAGAAGAAGGCTGAAGGCGTGAATAGGGTTTTGACCGTGTCAACGGGCTCTGGCGGTGGGTGGATGGTGGGGGTGTTGAGGGGTATTGCCTTAAGAGTTGATGGCGAGAAGCTGCAGAAAGTTCTTTACACGTGTAAGTCGCGCCATCTCCCCAGCCTACACGTGCAAGTTTAACTGCAATGAGCGTCAGAGCGCGGGTTTTCATGAACGTGTAAATATTTGCTTATAATTTGCCTGCGTGGGCTGTATGGTTTACACGTGTAAAAGTTTTACCGGGCTTTTAGTGGCTTTTTGGAAGGGTTCAGCTGGTTCCCCTCCAAATGAGGGGGTGGGTGGCGGCCTCGGTGATCTCTCCTTAGGGTTGAAGGCGTTCCTCCCATAAAGGCTGTTGGGTTTGATCAGGAGGCTTCGCTCGTGCGGATGCTCCCACGAAACATTAATTATTATTAGGCGGGAGGGTGAGTGTAGGTTGCCTGTGAAGGGGTGGAACGTTGAGGAGGGTTGTGATAGACACCGACGTCGGCTTCGACGTGGACGACGCCTACGCTTTGGCTTTTGCTGCGAGGTCTCCTGAGATCTCTGTTGAGGGGGTTACAACCGTCTGCGGTGACACCGTCCTCAGGGCGATGGTCGCCCGCAGGGTTTTGACGCTTGCCGGGAGGGGGGACATACCCGTTATGGCCGGGCTAGGGGAGCCGATTTCGGATGGCAGGAGGGCGCCCATGTTCGGCTTTGAGGGGGAGGGGATACTGGAGGAAGAGGAGCGTGCCGCTGCTTCGACGGGTGCCGCTGCTTCAACCGGTGCTATACGGTTTCTGGTTTCCAAGTGTCTTTCTGGGGTGACGCTTGTCACTATAGGGCCGCTGACGAACGTGGCCGTGGCTCTGCGTGGCAGGATGGAGGTGGCTGAAAGGGTTGAGGAGGTTATAATCATGGGAGGGGTCTTGGGGCCGGTGGTGGTGGATGGCAAGGAGTTGCCGATCCGAACGGAGTATAATGTCAACTGCGACCCGGAGGCTACGATCACCGTTCTCGAGTCGGGGGCTAATATTACGCTTGTGCCTCTAAACACTACGATGAGGGTTGAGAACGCCCTTGGGGAGGCTGAGCTTTCGATGCTTAGGGAGGCTGACACGCCCTTGACGCGAACCCTGCTCAGGGCTAGCAGGCTCTGGCTTAAGCGTTTAGGCGAGATGAGCCGTGCGGCGGGGATGCCGCCTGAAAGGGTGAGGTTGTGGATGCACGACCCGCTGACGGTCGCGGTGGCCGTCAACAGGCGCATCTTCGAGATCGAGAAGGTTAGGGTTAAGGCTTACGTGGAAAGGGGGGAGCTGAGGTTAGCTCTCAGCGAGGAGGGGTGCGAGGTCGGCGTCTGCTGGAATGCGGACTATGAAGCTTTTAAGGAGATGCTAATGGAGAGGCTGACGGGAAGGCCGGCGTTTTGGCTTCGTCGGCGTAACTTTAATGGGCCAGCGGCGATTGATGGACTAGCTAATGCACGCGGAGTTAGCTTCCTACGTTAACTTTTAAAGGGTGATGTCCACTTAACCAGTTCATGTGGCTGACGCACACTTAGGTTAAAGGGAGGTTTTTCGCCGGCGACGTGCGGGGTGGAGGTGCTGTCGGGGGGTTACCAGCGTTTTCTGACACGGGGCTTTAAGCCTTTTGACCCGTTAGAGCTTGCCAGGGAAACAGAGAGGATAGTGACCCGGATGGGGGAGGAGGGAGTTGAGAGGAAGTATGTTAGCTTCTACTCCGCCCCTGTTTATAGGGGGATCGCCACGGGGTACGCTGTCGGGTGCTGCCTGCGTTGCATTTATTGCTGGAGTAACTGGTCTAGGGATTTCCCGGAGAAGTTTGGGGAGTTTTACTCTCCAAGGAAGGCTGCTATGAAGCTCGTTGAAGCTGCTAGGGAGGGGATCACTTCCCCGGGTTGGGAGAGGTTTAGGCATCTTAAGGTTAGGAAGCTTAGGGTTTCAGGGTGTGAGCCCACCCTCGGAAAGGAGCACCTCCTAGGCTTGCTGGGCGAGGTTGAGGGGGCTGGCTACCCGTTTTACTTGGAGACGAACGGGATCCTTTTAGGGGCTGACAGGGACTACGTGAGGAGGCTCGCCGAGTTCTCGGACTTCATATACGTCAGGGTTTCCTTCAAGGCAGCCACCCCTGAAGGGTTCACGTCGAGGACTGGGGCTGCGGGGAAGTATTACGAGCTTCCCTTTAAAGCTCTCAGGTACCTTCTGGACGAGGGCGTCTACGCTAGGGCTGCGGCCATGACGGATCCCAGGGTTATGCCTGAGGAGGAGAGGCGCATCCTGATCGCGATGCTGGACGAGATAGACCCTAAAGCCAATTACCCTGAAACCCTTGAAGAGGAGGTGGTGGACATGTACGATACTACTGTTATGCGGCTGAGGGCTTTCGTTGACGCGGAGTTTGCGAGGAGGCTTGAGGAGGAGCTCAGCCGTGGCTGAGCTCATGGTTCCCGAGCCGTTCTCGGGAGGATTACTTCTTTCGTACAAGTGTAACGTTAGCTGCAGGCATTGCATGTATGCTTGCTCCCCCAAGTGGAGGGGGGACTGGATCGGGGAGGAGGATGCTCGGAGGGTTCTTTCCCATCTTGCCGATAAAGCTAGGGGGCGGTACGCTCACCCCGGGGTGATCGGAATTAACTATGGCTTCCACTTTACGGGCGGCGAGCCCTTCCTAAGGTTTGACCTTCTTTTCAGGCTTGTCGAGGTGGCGGGCGAGGTCAGGCTTCCCTCGACGTTCGTGGAGACGAACTGCTTTTGGTGTAGGAGCGACGACGTGGTTAGGGAGAGGCTGGAGGAGCTGAAGGAGGCGGGGCTGAGCGGGATCCTTGTGAGCGTTAACCCGTTCATAGTCGAGAAAGTTCCGTTTGAAAGGATAGAGAGAGCGGTCAGAGTTGGGTTGGAGGTGTTCGGCGGGAACGTGATAGTCTACCAGAAGGTCTTCTTTGACCTGTTCAGAAGGATGAGGTTGAAGGGAACCATGAGGTTTGAGGACTTCCTAAGGGTGGCGGGTTACAGTTTGAAGCGTGCTGAGCTCATTCCAGCTGGAAGGATGCCGTACAAGCTTGGCTACCTTTACAGGAGGCATCCTGCAAGGAGCTTCTTTGGGATGTCCTGTAAGGGGGAGCTCCTGAGAGAATGGCACATCCACGTGGACAACTACTGCAACTACGTTCCAGGGTACTGCGCCGGGCTCTCTCTGGGCGACGCGCGGAGGCTCGACGAGGTCTGCAGGGGAATCAACCTGAAGGGGATGAAGGTGCTTAAGGCTTTGCTGACGGATTTAAGGAGGCTCTACGAGCTTGGAAGGGAGCATGGCTACAGGGAGGACGAGGAGGGATACGTTTCCAAGTGCCACTTATGCGTGGACGTGAGAAGGCACTTAGTGGAGAAGGGAACGTTTAAAGAGCTCAGGCCAGTTGAATTCTACGATCACCTAGAGGACTAGCGGCAAGCGCGAAAACGAGAAGGTTGGCTCGTACGGCAACAACCGTTCCCGCCAGCTTAAGGGGGCTGGTCATGTAGCGAGGGAGTAGCATGGGGCAGAAGCATACAATGTTGTATCTGTAACATTTAAATGTTTTTGTTGCATTTTTGTGGAATGGCATGAAGTTGTATAGGACTGGTAAAGCTGCAGAGATGCTCGGAGTGAATAAGGTTACGATAATTAGATGGATCAAGAAGGTAAGATTAGAGCTGTAAGAGTTGGTAGGGAGTACAGGGTTCCTGAGGTTGAAGTGAAGAGGTTGCTCAAGGGAAAGGGGGTTAACATAGCAGTTATTTATGCTAGAGTTTCGTCGTCAGACCAGAAGAACGACTTAGAAAGGCAAATTGAATACCTGAAAGGATACTGCTCGGCCAAGGGATACAACGTAATCGACATCTTAACGGATGTAGCCTCTGGATTAAATGAGAACCGCAGAGGTGTGAAAAAGCTGTTTGAGTATGTTGTAAACAGAAAGGTTGATGTTGTGGTGATCAGCTGCAAGGATAGGCTCACGAGATTTGGGTTCAGGTATTTAGAAGAGCTCTTTAAACTCACATGGAGTTAGAGTTGAGGTTGTTTTTGGCGAAGAACCCAAAGATTTACAACAGGAACTAATTGAAGACTTGATTGCCATCGTAACATCTTTCGCTGGTAGATTATACGGAATGAGGAGTCGCAGAAAGAGGAAGGTGGTGGAGAGTGTCAAGCAAGCAATTAGAGACCGTTAAACTAACTGCAAGGTTCAAGCTCGATGAATGTATGGATGAAAGCCTGTTTGAAACTTACAGATCGATAGTTAATGAGTTGTTAGGCTACGCTCACTCTAAGGGGATCACGTCTTTCAAGAAGTTGAGATCTGAAAAATATTACGAGTTAAGGCAGAGATATCCTAAGCTACCATCTCATTACATCTACACAGCTTGTCAGATGGCTTGCTCTATCTACAAATCCTTCAAAAAACTTAGGAGAAAAGGAAAGCTTGGGACCGATAAACCGTTGTTTAAAAAGCACGTAATAATGCTCGATGACCACTTGTTCAAACTCGACTTGGAGAAGAGGATAATCAAGATCTCAACCCCAAACGGGAGAGTTGCCCTAAGGTTCTATCCAGCCAAATATCATGAGAAATTCAGAGAGTGGAGGGTTGGGCAGGCTTGGCTCGTCGAAACGCCTAAAGGCATTTTTGTTAATGTTGTTTTCTCAAGAGAGGTGGAGATAAGAGAGCCAAGAAATTTTGTTGGAGTAGATTTGAATGAGAATAATGTAACGTTAGCGTTTCCTGACGGGTTTGTCCAGATTATCACTCACGAGAGAGAAATTAGGACTGGCTACTTCGTGAAGAGAAGAAGGATTCAGAGGAAACTTAAGATTGGTGGATGGAGAAAAGAACTTCTCGAAAAGTATGGCAAGAGAGAAAGAAACAGGCTAAACGACCTTTATCATAAACTGGCTAATAAAATTGTAAAGCTAGCAGAGAAGTATGGTGGCATCGCTTTAGAGGATTTGACCAATATCAGAGATTCAATTAAGCACTCGGCAGAGATAAATGGTCGCTTACACAGATGGAGCTTTAGAAAGCTCCAATCAATCATCGAGTATAAAGCAAAGCTGAAGGGCATCAAAGTTGTTTTTGTGAATCCTAACCATACTTCCTCCCTGTGTCCGATATGTGGGAGAAAATTAAGCCCGAATGGGCACAGGGTTTTAAAGTGTGAATGCAGCTTGGAAGCGGATAAAGATGTCATTGGAAGCTGGAACATTCGTTCGAAAGCCCTGAAGATGTGGGGAGCTTCCGTTCCCCCCGAAAGCCCTCCGATGAAACCCGAGGAGGGAAGGCTCTCCACTACAAATGTTACGAAAGTTATAAAAGTAGCGGAGAGTCGGAACGGAACAAAAAAGAAAAGGATGGTGTGTGAGGTGCTACGTCCTCCTAGATGTGATGGCCGCTGCAGCCGCTGCTCCGACCAGTATTATGGCTGCTGCAACCCCCACCATTAGCGATGTTGATGCGGCGGGGGCCACGGCTGCTTGCCCGATGGCGTAGAGAGTTAGGAATGTTGCTAGGTCTTCAGGGTTAAGGGTGAACCACTGCCAAGCAGTTATCCTTCCTTGAGGCTTACTGTATTCGTCTGGCACCGTTCCCTTCAACGCGTCCTTGAGGTAGGCTGTGAGGGCGTGCCACTCCGGGACGAGCTTTGTGCCGTTAACGATCATTATGGACGCCAGGTACTCCTCCATTGGCTCCGTCTTGATCAGGGTTCCATTGGCGTACTTCGGCTCTATTCTGAATATCGGGTATGCTTTGGACACCTCTGGGATCAGCGCCGCCGTCCAGACGTCAACGCACACAGAGTACAGTTTATCGTCTTCTATCGGAACTATTTCTCCGCTATCGGTGATCTGGTCTATGCGCATCACCTTCTGCGATGGGATGCCGGTCGGGTCGTACACGTAGCGGAGACCTGACACCTGCAGGAAGAACCCTCCAGCTAGTGCAAACTCTAGGGCTCTCTTAACCTCGTAGCCGTAAATGTAGAACTTGCAGAGGTATAAGCCCGTGTATGGCCCCTGGTAGGGTATCCCTCCTAGGGGTGCTACGCTTATCGCATCGTAAACCGTTATGTTTCCGCTTGCACTCGTCATCCCCTGCCTGAGAACCCCGCTTTCGACCAGTGCAAAGTCCACGTGTTCGCCTGTAATGTTTTCGGCAGCCCACCGCATTGCGTCCGCAACAAGGTCTCCTATGGCGTGCTCCTCCTCCTCTGACCCTATCTCCACGTGCCCGCTGGCTATCACTTGGTCGTACGAGGACCAGCCGTACTCTGCGAGTATGGCGTTTATCGCTGGAATGTATTTGTTAAGCTCTGATTTTATCGTGGCGTTTTCAGCTATGGAGTCGTTGATTGGTATTGCCTGGAAGGCTCTGACGTGTACTCCTTGGCCTGGGTGGCCGAGGGCGAAGCTTATTTCCAGCTTTCCGAGGTACTCGGAGTAGCATTTAACATCTACTATCGTCGTGTTTGTTCCATCATCTCTAACTACGTACTTTGGCTGCTCTAGTAGTTCATGGTCGTGTCCGCCTATTATTACGTCTATGCCGGAGACCTTCTTTGCCAGTTCTATGTCCTCCCTCCATCCACTGTGGGAGAGCAATATGATGAGGTCTACGCCTTGACTCTTAAGGTATTTAACTTCCTCCTCGGCGACGGTGACCGGGTCCAGTATTCTGAAGTTTTCTTGGAATATTATGCTTGAGTTTGCGTTGTAGCCTATCACGGAGAAGAAGCCCACCTTTACGGTCTTACCGTTCGTGGTGACGGTGAGCGTGAGGTTGTCCTTTATGAAGCGGGATAATCCGTAGGCGTCGTTAACTATTTCAAGGTTGGAGCACAGGATCGGAGGCATAGTTATGCTCGAGTTCGTGTTGTTAAGGATGACCGCCAACCCGTGGTCCGTGTAGTCGAACTCGTGGTTGCCTAAGCATATGACGTCGTACCCCATTAGGCTCATCATGTGGAGTTCTGCCGAGACGTTCTTGGACGAGTTGACGCCCGTCCACTGGAACGGTGTCCCCATCAGGAAGTCGCCAGCGTCGACTAGCAGAACCCCTTCGCCGATGGACGACTTCTCACCTCTTATCTGGCTTACTAAGGTTGCTATACGTGCGATGCCCCCTATGGTCTGGTCGTTTCCAACCCCATCCTTATAGTCTGCGACTGGCCATGGCAGTAGGTGGGAGTGTATGTCGTTAGTGTGGAGGATCGTTAAGTTCACTATTGTGACTGCGCTCTCACGTGCGGCGTTCCTACTTTGTCCTTCAGGGAAGTGTACAGGTGATGGGCTTGCCAGGCTTGGAGAGCTTATGCTTACCGCTAACGGAGTGACCATCCCAACGGCAAGTAGAACTGAGAGCAGGAGGAGGGCTATTTTACGCCTTTCCATATTCCCCCCTTCGTCCTTCACCAATCACTCTAATCTAATGTAAACTTTACAAATATAAGTGATGTGATTGGCGGGTTCAACGTAGTGGAGGAAGAGCGTTATTGGAGCGTTGGCCCCTAAAACGTTTAGGGGAAGGATGGGGTGGAAAAAAAGGGTGATGAGGTACGTAGAGTTAAGTAGGTGATGGAGATGAGGTAGGGGGAAGGCGGCTTGAAGGCGGTAACAGGTAAGCGTTACCTTTGAGGGTTGCTTGGACGGTGGCACCTACTCTTGTTCCTGTTGCGGGTTTGGCTAGGTGTTTTCTTGTTTTGATAGGAGCTGGTCTTCTATTGCTGCTGCTACCGCTGTGAGAGCTGATGCCGCCGCTAAGTCTGTTGATATGGTTACTCCCGGGCATAGGTCGACTACTAGGTTAGCGAACCTGAATATACCGCTTGGTATGCCTTCACGTGACCCTATCAGGAGGTTAACCCTCTTCGCTTTCCCCGTGAAGAAGGATGCCAGTTTTTCGGCTATGGATGAAACCGGCTTTCCTTCTGGTTCGAAGACCACGATCGGCTCCTCTATTCTATCTCTTACCAGCTGGTAAAGGTCTTGCACGTAGACGGGGACCCTGCGTGGCTTATGGGCGTAGGTGCGCCGCTGGATTTCGAGACGTGACCTGATCCCTTCGAAGACGCCCTCAAGGAAGAGGTGGAGGCTTTTCGCGTCGACTGAGCCTATGAATGCTACAACCAGCTCTCCGACCTCGAAGGTCTGCACTTCTCTGCCCACCCTGACACCCATCTCCTTCGTGGCGTCTGGAGGCCCTAGGTATGGCATCTGAACAATCGCCGCCTTCCTGAGATATGGGAGGACAGGGTGTTTTCCAGGGCCGCCTTTACGGTAAAGTTCCGACCCGTCCATGACCCCTACAAGGGCTAGGCTGCCGATTATTTCTACAAATAATACTTTGTCAGGGTTCTCCAAGTCCACCGGGACTTCCAGTTGGTTCTTTACGGCTGCCCCCACCTTCACGTTCACGTCTATGCTTGTGAAGTCATGTGATCCTCTTCTGGTCGTTCTGACCGCGAAGCTGGCTGCCCCCGCCAGCTTTTCCCTAGCGATCCTGACCGCTGCATCCACTATGGGTTCGATCGCTGCATCCACCACCTCTTCTGCAACCATCACCTTCTCCGCTTCCAGCACCTCACTTTTAATCCTAGAGGCTAGCGTATGGTCGCCTTTAACTAGAACTATCCCGGAGTAACCGTTAGGTTTAGCTTCTGCTTCCACGCCTTCAGCCAGCTCAGAAATACGTGACGCTGCTATTCTCTCCATGCCTAGGGGGGTTTTGACCAGGATCAAGCAAACCACCCTTGCTTCAAAAGGGATTCTTATTCTTCGTAGATTTAGGAAGCGCAGTTAGCACAGCCTCAAATTCTTTGGGAGAGAAGAATTTTTAATAGGTTGCGTGTGCTTCTATGGGATTACCGTGCACCGCCAGCTCCACCATGAAGTAAGCTGTGTTTGACGGCTGCTTACGTTGCTTTTAACATTGCTTCTAAGTTGCATGGCGGACTTGATTAGGTCCGGAAGAGTCTATTCCATGTTCATGCGCGTATTTTAGGAGTGTTAATGCTATGTCGAGTATGTCAAGGTACTTTCTTTGCTCAGGTATTGTTAGAAGTAGTTTTTCATCTACGTCTAGATATGCGTGGACTAAAACGTTTCTGAAGCCGATTACTTTTCGTGCTAGGGCTGCTTCACTTTGTGGCGGCACGTTGCGTTTTAGGAGGGATTCCGGTATTTCACTGTAGGTTCTGGGAGGCTTCTCTCCTATGATGGGAGGCGGGAGGAGCAGTCAATTAACGACTGGATGCTTGTCTGAAGCATTGTGCAGTATTGCATTAAGAAGGATGAAATCACTCGCTATTCCCCGTGGTTTTTTCTCGTGGAGTAGCTGATCTATGCTTTTAACACGAGTTCCAATGTGCTCTACCATGTCTTCCAGTTCACCCTCTACCCCACCGTTTTCTCAGCTGTCAAAATGCAGGTATTTTTCCTCCGAAGCTTTAACTTTCCCTGAAAACTTAAAGTCGAGGTGATTGAAACGGTCTTCGCGGAATCTCTTGTAAGCCTTTAAGTCGCCTGCCAGGAAAACGTCACCGTAAACAACTTTGAAGAGAGTTCTACTGGTAGGTCGTCCCGTAAAACTAGGAGGTCCACCCTGCCCTCTACTATGTTTTTAGCAGGCTTGCCAGACCCAGCACTATGTCACCTATTTCATCGTAGGTGACTTGGGTGCAGAACTTAACGGCTACGTCGACATCACTCACAGAGGTGGAGTTTCCGCGTGCAATGGAGTCGTAGACCACGGCAAACTCTACGTTTCCAAGCTTTCGAAGAAAAGCTTGAGAAGGTGGATAGTGTTGTCTCTGTCCATGACATTACGTTCTCAACCATTCTTTAAGCTATTAATAACTTTTCCCATGAAGTATTTTAAAATGTGGCTGGGGAGGGTGTGTGTTTGACTTGTAGCTCGGGTGAAAATTGCTATCGTAAGTGGCTTTCGTGTTTCGCTATCTTTTTATCTCTTACTTGATATTAACATTTTGGAAATTTATTTCTAGATTTTTGAGGGTGCGAATGTTGGGAAGGACAGGGTCAACTTACAGGGCGAGGCTAACAATGATCCTTCATGCTTGCATGGAGCTCCACGCCGAGGATGGAGAGGTGAATGTGGCCAAGCTCGCAGGTAAGGTTGACTTGACTGAGAGGGCGGTGAAGGACTACCTTGACGACCTTTTAAGCTTGAACGTTTTGTCCTATGAGGGGGCAGGTAGGTACAAGCTTAATGAGAGGTTTGTGGGGGAGGTTGCCGACGAGCTCCTTTTTGAGCCTAGGTCTACAATCTTCATTGAGGATTTTGAGGGAAGGCAGGCTCACCTGCTGGCTGCTGAGCCGGTCTCAAGGAAGGTTCAGCGTGTCCTGAGGAAGCTCGACTTCCCCCTAATCTCTGGGGAGGAGGTAAGGGGCAGGCTGGTTAACACTAGGGTTGAGGGCCACGTTTTCCCTGTTAGGCTTTTAGGGGAGACGCTTGTCCTCCCAAAGTTCGCCGAGGAAGTTCTACTGGATAATGTTTATGTGGCTGGTTCGGCTCCAGCCCACATGGTTCGCAACTTCGCCCTATACGACTTCACCATACTAACGATAGTATGCCTAAGCGTTGGAGGGTTTATAGGGTTTTTTGAGAGAGGGATCCTTAACCCTGATAAATCCGTTAGGAGGAGGATCCCAGAGCTGCACTCCTTCAAGGGAATGGAGCCCTTCGAGGAGGGGGACCCCTTCTTTGAGCTTTCAACAGACTTTCCAGAGCTGCTTCAGGCGGGGAGAAGCATCGCTGCAAGATACCTTAGGGAGATCCAGCATTACAGGATGAGCATAGCCCTCCTCAAGGAGTACGGTGACAGGTTTGACGTTTACTTTAGGCTTGGAGCGCTGGTGCCCCACGGGTTCCTGGTCGCGTCTAAGAGCTTAGTGAAACTTAAGGACGAGTGCAATAGGCTGTTCTACGAAATGGTTAAGGTGGCTAATGAGAGGGACATCACCCTAGTAGGCGTAAGCCCAATATCAATGGACAACATATTTTTCAGGGCGTGCAGGCCTGTGTTAGGGGAGGGCGCGGGGAAAACCAACGACCTCAACTTCCTTTCTATGGTGTTAAAGGACGGAGATTCTACCTGCTTAATAGAGAGAGGAGAGGAGAAGGGTAAACCTCCGGTGAGAGACGTCTACGAGTTTTACCTCATGCGGAGAGGGTTCGTGACAAAGTACGAGTTCATATCGAAGGATCCCTTAAAGGACCATAAGAGGGTGGCGAACGTAGCTTACACGCTGACGGCTGCTCCCTTAAGGGAGCGCGTGGAGACCGGGCCAAGCGTGGTGTCTGTCGCAAGGCAGGAGGCAGCGAATAATCTGACGAACCTTGTGATGTCCGTTGAGGCTGGGCTTAAAGCAGGGTTCCTGAGCATGCTGGAGAGAGTTCAGAAGGCTAGGGACGCTGACAGGGCGAAGGCCGCCTTTGGGGAGTGATGGTGTGAGTGGAAAGGCATTTGAGCTAGGTACGATCATATGTGAAGGGCAGACCCCTAACCACCTCTCCTTCTCATTCCAAGTGGCTAAGGACGTGGATGTTAAAGTTGGAGAGTACGTTGAGGTTCCATTAGGGTTAAGTGTCATAGTTGGACGCGTCTACTCCATCCACTCATATAACGAGTACTTTTCAAGCCCCGAGTTTCTCCAGTACCACCTTGACGCAGGAATCCCTGTTCACGCCCGTTTCCCAACACGGGTGGGAAGGTGGAGGGTGGCAAGGGTTAGAGTGGTAGGGGTGATTCGGGGGGATAAGCTGTTACCTCCCGAGACGCCGCCTGAGCCGGGGGACACCGTTTACAGGGCTAAGCCTGAGCTTTTAGAGAGCTTCCTGAACTTCCGGTCGGATGGGATCTTCATAGGGTTTATGAGGGGGAACAACGACGTTAAAGTCCTCTTGAACCCGGAAATGCTTCTCCCATACCACGTGGCGGTTCTCGGAGCTACTGGCAGCGGAAAGTCCTACGCTGTTGGGGTGATAGTTGAAGAGCTTTTAGAGAGAGGGATGCCTGTAGTCGCCGTAGACCCACATGGGGAATACAAGTGGTTTTCCCGGGAGAACGATAACCCCGAGGACGTTGAGAGGGCAAAGAGGATTGGTTTGACGTTGAAGGGGTTTCCAACCACTGTATACTCTTTAGGAGAGGATGAGGGCAGAAAGCTGTCTATAGGGATAAGCGACTTGAACCCTTACGCCTTAGCCGAGGTTTGCGACCTGAGCGGAGCCCAATCAGACCTTCTTTACTTGGCCTTCAAGAAGGTTGACGGTGAAGGTTACGGGTTAGAGGAGCTAGTCAGCGCTGTTAAGGCTGCAGCCGAGGAGTGGGGGTTTCAAAGGAACACTTTGATGGCTACCCTTAGAAAGATACAGGCTTTAAACGAGTTTGTCTTCTTCGGAGGAAACGTTGACGTAGGAGGGCTCGTCAAGCCGGGACGACTCTCGGTTCTGGACCTAAGCGGAAACGTGGATGAGAGAGTTAGGAGGACGATAGTTGGAGTGGTCTTAGAGAAGATCTTCACCGCTAGAAGAAGAGGGGAAATCCCCCCCTTAACCATCGTCGTCGAAGAGAGCCACAGGTTTGCCCCGCAGGGTGCAGGAGGTTATTGCGGGTCTGTGCTGAGAAGGATAGCACGGGAAGGGAGGAAGTTCGGCGTAACCCTCTGCCTGACCAGCCAGAGGGTTGCAGGACTCGATAAGGACATCCTAACGCAGTGCGGCACGAAGATCATCTTGCGTATAGAAGGAGCCTACGACATAGAATACTTAAAGCCTATCTTAGACTATGCCAGCGCTGATGATGCTGAAAGAATACCTCTTCTGCCCACGGGGACAGCGATGGTCACTGGTATGGCGACCAGAATGCCGATCCTAGTCGACATCAGGCCTAGAAGAACAAAGCACGGAGGGGGACACCAAGCATTCTGGAAGAAGTAAAAAAGAGATAAACGTTGGGGTCACGCTTGATAGGTTTTTATGGGTAGTGTGGGTTTTGGTCTGTCAGGCGTTTCCCCGTCATCGAGGCATGCGCCTCTGATGGGGCTTTCGGGGGAACCCCGGAGCCACGCGTCCGAAGACTCCACCCATAGGCCACCCCGTGGCCAAGCCAGCACCCCAAACACATACAAAATATTTAACTGCTTCGCAAGGCGGCGTCTTTGGGGGTGAGGAGGTAAGGGTTTAGAAGGCTGAGGGAGGAGGACAAAAACTTTATTCAGCTGGTGGTTCACAGTTTTTACGCTTGCTTAAAAGGTGGTTGTGGCTGATATTGTGGTGAAAGAGGCTGAAGAAGAGAGGTACCTTAAAATTCTTTTAGAGAAATGGAGGGAGAATTGGCCTCTCCCGTTACCCGTGGAGGAGGTCTACCCCCATGGTAAGGTACCGATCTCTGAGTACTTAAGGAGGTGGGCTAGGGATCATCCCGAGAGGGATGCTGTGATATTTTATGGTTCGAGGATTACTTACAATGAGCTAAACGAGTTGAGTGATAGGTTTGCATGCTTCCTTAAGGAGTTAGGGGTTAGGAAAGGGGACGTTGTGGCGCTTCATCTCCCTAACTGCCCTCAACTCCTTATAACGTATTTTGGCAGCCTCAAGGCAGGGTGCATTGCGGCGTTAATGAATCCTAGGGCGAAAAGATATGAAATCGAGTACTTGCTGGGGGAGATCGAGCCGAGGGTTGTGGTGTGCCTTGACAGGAATTACCCTATGATGTCCGATGTCGCCAGGAAGGCTGGGGGAGTAGAGGGCATTGTAGCAACATGTTTGTCAGACTTTATGGAGAAAGCTGAGATAGAGACGCCGCCTGAGGTTAAGGAGCCTAAGAAGGACATTGGAGAAGGCTGGGATCTGGTGAAGGTTTTAAAGGAAGCAGAGGCGGATACGGGGAAAGTTGACGTTAAACTCGATGACCCAGCAACAATAGTTTTTACAGGTGGAACCTATAAGCTTCCAAAGCCTTGCCTGCACACGCACTGGAACGTGCTCTTTAAAGCAGCTCTCACCTACACTTACATTAACGCCGCCCCCATAGTCAAAAAGTACAGGAAGCAAAGCGTTAAGTTTGAGGTGCTGGAGAAGGAGTTCGAAGACGACGTTATTTTGGGTGCTATGCCAAGCTTCTGGATTGCGGGGAAGCTATGCTGCGTGGACGGCCCCATCTTTGGGGGTAAAACCGTAGTTTTAATGGAGAAGTGGGATCCCGTATCCGCCATGCAAGCCATCGAAAGGTACAAGGTAACCATTACCTACCTTGAATTCTCCCTTTACGATGAGATCCTAAGGCATCCTAAGGTTGGAAGGTACAATCTTAAAAGTTTAAGGAGCTGCATTGGGACGAGCATCACAACACGTTTAACTAAGAGTTTAAGGATGAGGTGGTTTGACCTGACAGGAGTTGTCCTCTGTGAGGTAAGCTACGGGTTAGCTGAGAGCCACACGTACGACACCATAGCTAATGCATTTTTCATTGAAAACCTTGACGTTGAAAGATCAGAGAGGTACAACGGGGTGTTCTGCGGGATACCCTCACCAAAAACGTTCATTAAGATAGTTGATCCGGAAACGGGAAAAATCCTCCCGCCGGGTGAAGTAGGGGAGATCATGCTTAAGTCCCCGGCGATAGCTAAAAGCTATTTTAGCAAGCCTAAGGGGGCACCTTTACCGTTGATCGACGGATGGATGCGAACAGGAGACATTGGAATGTACGATGAAGACGGCTTCATTTATTATATGGGCAGAATTGAGGAAGGTAAAATGGAAACGCCGTTCTACCCAGCAGAGGTGGAGGAGGTAATAGCCAAGCATCCTGCCGTTAAAATAGCTAAAGTGATCAAACATAGCCATCCAGATTATGGCGAAGTCGTTGCAGCCTTCATAGAACTGGAGGAAAAGTACAGGAGGAAGGAGGGGGTGGAGGAGGAGTTAAGGGCGTGGTGTAGGGCCAACCTCCCCCTACATAAGGTTCCAGAGCTCTTCGTGATTAAGGAAAAAATTCCAGTAACGGTTATAGGGAAAGTTAACGTGAGAGCCCTAAAGAAAGAGCTCGATGAAATATTTAAAGAGGTTGATAAAGGTTAAATGGTTAGTCTTAACCCAACACCTCCCTTCACAACGCATTCACCTAGTTCCGACTTAAGATAGTCGATGGCTCCTTGAGAAGTGCAGTGTGAGGGAACTACTATGGATGGGGAAAGTGTCTTCAAGTACTCTGCAGCTATTAGGAGTTCCTTAGAGACTGAGACGTGGAATCCCCCTGCGACACCTAGAATCCCGCTTACGCCTGTTTCTTCAACGACCTTTTTCAGTATACTAGTCAGTCCAGGGTGGGAGCAGCCAACCAAGATGAAGGGGCCGCGTCTGCTTAGTATAGCTAAGGCTTGCTCTGGAAATGACGGGAAAGGACCTGTAACGTGGATGCCTTCAGAAAGGGCAAGCCAACCTTTAACGTAGGTTAAGTTTGCATGGAAGTAATGGGGTGAAAGTGGGCTTGCAGGCAGGAATATGCGGACGGCAGGATTAAAGTCGATGAAGGCTTTAAGGGCGCCTGCATGGTCAGAGTGCATGTGCGATATGACCACGGTATTTACGTCGCTGAGGTCTTCACCAAGCTTGCTGGCGTTTGCGGTGAGGAGGCTAAATGAGGGGCCGACGTCGAAGAGAAGCTTTTCCGAGGGTGACTTAACCAAGATCGATAAGCCCCAAGTTGACTTAACTCCTTCCACAAGCTCGCTGTTATCGACGAGAAACAAGATCTCGTACATGCGATCACCTTCTTACAAGGGGTTAAATGTGGATTCCGGAATCATCTGTTATAGTATTGGTTCAGCTACGTATATATTATGCTTGTTTGAGATCACCCTTGCTTTCACCTTTGCACCTATGGGTACGTGATCCGCCCTGATTAAGGTCACCGTCCTGTCCCCCCTCACCGTGACAGCTAACTTTTCATGTTTCAGCCACCCCAAAGCCACGACTTTAACCTTTACTTTCTCGAAGAGCTTGTAAGGAGTTGGGATGGTTGCAGTTTTCCTTATAGAGAAGTCCGAAGGGGCGAGTTTTAACTTAACATTGAACCTTCTCTCCCATTCTTTCAGCTTGCCATAGAAGGCACGCCACGGAATCGGGCGCACTCCCTTAGGTTTTCTGCCATGTTTATGTGCCTCGTACTTTTGTATCCCGAGGGGAGGCCATCTTTTCCCAGCGCCAACCCTGATGGCGAACTCGATTATCTTCGGTATTTCCTGATCGTTCATGCCTGGAACCCAGACCGGAGCTACTAAAAGGTCTATTGCAGTGTTGTCTACGATGTATTTTGCCATCTTGGCCACGCGTTCAACATTATACCATTCAGTGCCGGAGAGCTTCCTGGCCATCTCCACATCCATGGAGTCTATGGAGAGATTTATCCTTGACAAACCTGCTGACGACAGCCTGTCTAGGACCTTCTCTGTTAGGAGGGAGCCATGGGTTTGCATGGATACTACGGTCACGTTCTCCACGTTGCTGAGCTCGTGTACGAGCTCCACCAGCTTAGGATATGTTAGCGGGTCTCCAACAGTGTCTATGTGGGCTTCGACGCCTCTGCCCTTAACGCGAGCTAGCCTTTCAAATTCCTCAACGAGGTAGTCTAATGGAACCAAGTATTCTGAAAGCCTGTTTTTGGACTTTGGACCCGAGTCGGTGGAGCAGAAGACGCAGGAGAGGGGGCACATGGAAGTTGGCCTAACTTGGATCAGGTTTGTCCCTCTATCTATTACCCCGAAAGCTATGCATCCTATCAGGGGAATTCCCTCTGACACTTCAAAGATCCTTCTTGTGGCTTGAGGCTTCATCGGTTAAACGGTGTAGGAGGGAGATTTAAATTGTTCTGCTAATGCGGCAACGTTTTTCCTTTCACATTTTAGATGTTGCAAGCTGCATTCCATCCACGTTTTTCACAAGTTTAACTAGTCCTTTCTCGATCATGACGAGGAGTTCTTCCTCGTTTCCTTTAAGCTTTTCCAGTGCTTCGGCGACGGTCATCCCCGGCCTGAGCGGGGTGCCTTCCTTGCTTACCGTTAATATTTTGTACGCGTTCGGCATTATCACCGCACTGTAAAACTCTATTCTCCTCGCCCATTTCTTCTTGTCTATGTAAGGACATGGTGCTATGACGCTGCATGCTTCAGGCTTCCAAAATTTACCCCTGAAAACGCATTTATTCATCCTAGGACAGGGGATCTTTGAAAGAGCCATTACGAACTCCTTTTTCAGTTTGTTAATGGCTGAAAGCTCTCCGTTAAATTCTTCAAAGAAAGTTTTCCACTTGCTTACAACGCTCAACACCGCGTTTTCAACGCTTGGAATGGAGCTCTTACCCTCAGGGTCCATTATTAAGACTAGAAACCAGTCCCTTTTCCCCGTCGTAAAGCGTTTGATCGCTATTTCGCTGCTTTCAAGGGTTATGGTTGTGGGGACCTCACCGGTTACCTCAGCCCAGAACCTTTGAATCGCAGCGATCACCCCCGCCATGAGCTGGGAGTCTACCCCGACGCCGTCGGGGGAGACCGATACAGCGCACACTCCGTCAACGTTTATTATGAGGAGTTCACGTAGCATAGGCATCACTTCCGGCTGTTGTTAGGTTTCCTTGCCACCATAAAGTTTGAAAGGAATGAACAATACACTTCTAGCCCTGCCTCCTCCATGAACGCTGACAGCTCACTTTCAGTGTAGATCCTGTTTCCGCCAGATGCCTTCACCACCACGTCTATCGTGGTGGTCTCGTTATCGTCCTTGAGTGGTGTTGCGATCATGAGGGTTCCGCCTTTCCTTAGAACCCTTGCGCACTCGTTGATTATCCTTTGAGGGTAGCTGCTCCAGTGGAGGAGCTGGAAGGAGAAGACCGAGTCAACCGACTCGTCGGGGAGGGGGAAAGGCGTGTTCATGGAGGGGTCTAGCACCACGAACTCTACGTTGTCGAGGTCCTTGAGGGGTTTAGGTGCGGGAAGAGGTGTGCTTTCACCTTCAACCATAGTGTGCATGCACTCGTCGACCACGTTCGAGAAGAAGTCGGCGCAGATGAGGTGGCAGTCGAAGTCCAAATATTCCAGAATGGTTAGTGGTTCGACTCCGAAGCCGCAGCCCAAGTCGAGGATGCACTTGCCTTTAAGATTTTTTCCGCCTCCAAGCTCTAGGAGGATTTCTCTTCCAATCTTGTAGGCGGGACTGCTATTTTGAAGGTAGAATAGGGTGGCTACCTCTGGGGAGACGAAGTCGAAGGAGGCTCCTCTGAGAACCTCAACTAGTATTTCATACATGAACTCTTCAAATCCGGCTAGGAGGTATTCAGCGCCTTTAAAGAAGGGGTGGCTGCCCCTCATACTGTACAATTTTTTGACTGTTGCTTTGTTTACCCTGAATAGCCCGTTTGACCCATCTAGGACCCCTTCGTTGACCAGCGCCTTCAGTAATTCCTCTAGGAAGGCTTGGCGTTTAACGTCCCCTATGAAGGCGGCGATCTCCTCGATGCTTCTTGGAGACTCTAGGAGGGCTAAGAGGCCGAGTTTGTCGAGGCCTATGACTAAAGCTAAGGCATTAACCATTCTTCCAAGCCTTGAGACGCTTAAAAGTGAGTTAACATTTCTTAGAAGTTTCATAGCGCACCTGAACTTTCTTACCATAAGCAATTTTTCACCCTCCTAGACCGCTTTTAAAACGCCCGTATTCTTCAACGTCCTATAGTACTTCACGAGAAGGGAGATCTGACGGGGTGTCGCTGAGAGGAGGGCGTCCTTCAACGTGTCGTGGCTGTTAAGGGAGTCTATGAGGAGTGCAAGCTCACCGTTTAAGCTGTGCTTTGCTAGAAGGGCGGCTCTAGTAGCCTTCACTCGCTTGTTTAGGTCTGAGAACACGCTGGCGGAGTTTGAAGTGTAGAAGAAGGGAGTCGAGGCTATTGAGGCTAAAACAGCTTGAACTACAGGATTTCCAACTATGTCTGGTTCAGCTAGCGTAGCTTGGGTGAGAAGCTCCTGCATGGCTTGGAAGAAGTCTCTATGCCACCCGAGCATCCTTGCGATGATCATTCTGTTAGCACCCGATGAAAGAATCCAGAATTCGCGGCCGTCCAGTGAGGCAATCCTGGCTGTGTCGGCGTGAGGAAGAACTTCCTCGGGCTCGGTTGCCAAGCGCCAATATGAGTCACAGTATAGTTTGTTGTTCCAGTTCGCGAAGAGCATGTTCACGTTCGAGTCGACTAGGGCTTTCGCCTTCACCCTTCTCCAGTTTTGCTTTGCCAGCCGCGTCTTCACGACTGGATAGGTGTAGGAGGCTCTAGCTGACCCGCGCTTATCCACGTATACGACGAGTATGTGGTCTCCGTGATCCCAGCTTACAGGGGCTACGCCGCTCTTCTTAAGCTGGTCGTTGAACCATGATAGGCGCTCGCCTTTAAGGTCTACTTCGTGGTATACGTCCCCGCACACGTTGCAGCTAGCTTTGACCTTAAGCTTCAAAGCGTCCTCCTCCCTTTTTTCCAAAGAAAGGACGTCACTTTCCCCTTTAAACCCCCAAAATCAAAGGAGGGAAGAGTTAAGTAGTAGTTTGGAAATCTCTTAGAGAGAGGCTGAGGGGAGCGGTATGCCGGTGTCTATTTTATCTATCCCGTTCGTGCTTCAAAGAGGGAAAGTATACCGTCCTAGTGAGGGGGAATACGTTGAGATAGCCCTGGCGCTTCGAGAAATATGGAGAAGAGCCCCTAAAGATTACGAGCTGGCTGAAGTTTCAAGATTCTTCTCGGCGGTACACTTAGTTCAGGTAGATGGAGGCAACATGGTGGCTATTAATTCCTCGGCTTCATGGTCTGAGGGTGTTAAGTGTAGCTTAGGGGTGCCGCCTCCACCATATGATCAGCTTAAATCGAACGAGTTGCAGGATTTCGTCGCTGGCTTAGAGAGATATGTTTCACTGGTGAAGGACGGTCTCAAGCTGTCGAAGATAGAATTGAAAGGGATACTGTTTGGGGGGGTGCTATCGGAGTTAAAGGAGCGGCTTTCCTTCTTAGAAGAGTGGAGGGTTAATCCTGACGAGGTTGTCCCTGCAGAAGTAACTCTAGACGTCGTTTGCAGAAATTCAGCAATCACCCAGTTTCTTACAGACGAGAAGGTGGATGACGCTTCTGGGGAGTATAGGAGGTTTACTGCTTTCCTAGAGGAAAGACTTGATTTCTTTAGGAGGAAGGTGGAGGAGGTTGAGGCGGATGTGGAAAGAGAGAGGAGAAGGCTGAGGGAGAAAGCTGAGAGGGAGATAAGCAGGGCTAGCCAGGAGATGGAGGATGAAATTAAAAGAATAGATAGGGAGAAGTTTGGCGGGGTTCCTCCTAGGATCACGGTGCTTTCACGGTACGCTAAGAGGGTAGAGGGTAAGCTTACGGGTTTATCCTCTGTAAGCGAGCCTGAAGACATGCTGGATAAGCTTGGGGATGCCATAGAGTTTTTAGAGGAAATCTTGGAGAAGCTGGTTTCCCTAGAGAGGAAGTGCGAAAACTACCTTAAGCAGAAGGAGAGGTTTGAAGCGGAAAAGGAGAGAAGGAAGAGGAGAGAGGAAAAAAGGTTTCAGAAAAGGAGGAAGAGGATTCTTAACGAGTTTGAGAGGGAGGTGGCGAGGATGGACTTGGACGTTGAAAGGGTTAAGGAGCTCCTTTTTAAGGCTATGACGCTAAGAGAGGAGTATGTAGCATCCTTCCAGAAGTGGTTGCCTCGTGCTAAGAGAGGGGTTGAGGAGAACAGGCGGTTCCTTCTCTCTTCCAGTACTGTCCAGGTGGATGCTCCGGTAACCGTTTACGTCCCGTTTTTTGCTGCGAAGGTTCGCAGGGATAGGAGGGAGGAGGTTATAGTTATTCCACCTTTAACCATAGATGAGGCAGGAGGAATTCAGGCCTCAAGAAACCTAGAGAAGACGGTGAGAGGAAGTCTGGAAAGAAGGAAAAGCCTACAGTTCATCTCGACTGGCATGAAAAGGTTTAATTACTTGTTAAATCCGAAGGTGGCGGAGCTGTTCTCTAGGGGTTTAGAGCTGCTCTCAAAAAAGAACCTTGTAAGGGAAAGAGAGGAGAAGGCTATTAGAACATTTTATGACCGCTTCTTGAAGCCTGCCTTCTAAGCGGGGAACAGCTCCGTGGGTTAGTGGGGGATGGAGAAAGGTTTATCGCCTCTAGGATCCTTTAACCTTTAAGGGGACTGTTTCTTTCTTAAAGGCGTGATTGGAAATGGCGAAGCTTCCCTTCACCCAAGGAGTAGAAATGGAGGTCCAGGTCGTCGACGAGAAGGGACGTCTCCTCCAAGGAGGAAGGCTCGTACGTGTCTGGGACCACCTCATGAAAAATGCCGCTAACATCCTTCAGAAAACCGTGTCAAGGGAGAAGGGGCTGGATTTTACAAGTAAAATTTTAGGGGTTACGCTTAAGGAAAAGGAAAGGAGGGGGAGGAGACTTCCTTACGTGGTTGTTTCCTATAAGACGGATAAGGGTAGGATCGAGGTTGACGTCTTCGGTCCTGACCCGAACGTGAGTCAGATAACGTGGATCCTAGAGCTTGTAACCCCCCCATGTGAGTCGATGGAAGAGCTTTCATGGTGGATAAAGACGCTTTACAAGGTGGCTTTCGCCGCTCTTCCGCGAGGCTACAACTTGATATCCATAGGGTTTAACCCTCTTGAGGAGGAGTACAGGAGCGGGGTAACGTTCGGCGACCACTACCATATAGGCGTTAATGACGGAAAGGAGAAGGCCGCCGTATACAACATGATTCGAGCCTTCATACCCCATCTGATAGCTTTAACGGTAAACTCACCATTCATGAACGGGAAGCCCACCGGAGTGGTTAGGGTTCGAAGAAGGGGGAGAACAAGCATCATAGGGAGGGACTGTGTACGCGACTTAAGGCTTAAGTACAACACTGGACAGACGGGGCCGGCAGACAAGGATCACTATGTCCCCTACCTTGAAGTACTGAACAGGAAGACCTTTGATGAAACAGTCATGAGGGAGCCGCCTGACGACAGGTACGTTGACGTCTTCCCCTTTACAGAGTACGGGACAATAGAAGTTCGTGTTTTCGACGCACAGTTCAGCGTAGCTAGGCGGCTCGCCGTAGCAGCACTCTTACAGGCGTTAGCCCTCAAAGCAGTAAAAATCGTGAGGAAAGGCGGAAAGATCCCGAACGTGTCCTCAGCTACCCTAGTGGAGAACAGGGAGAAAGCAGTACTTTACGGTTTGCTGGGCAAGTTTTTCCCCGACAGGGGGCTTGAGAAGCATGACCGAGGATTTGCGGAGAAGTATAACATAAACCCGGCTGGAAAGCCGAATTCCAAGCTCTTCGAGGCAGCCCAAGGAATGATAGAGTTCATCAGAGAAGAAATAAATGAACTTGGATACTGGGACTACCTAAAACCCGTCTTGGTGTCTGTTTACGGATCCAGCAGGGTTGAGCCGCCCTGTGCGCCAGCCGACTTCCTTCTCTACCTTTACGATGCCTCAGCGTCTAGGATTGACAGGACTATTTCGCACCTTATGGAGATGACGAGAAAGTACTGTATAGGGGATGGAGACCCGCTAGTCGCAGCCTTCGGAGAAGCGGAAGAGTTCGAGGTGGCTGAAAGGAGGAAGGCGGCAGTTAACGTGAAGGCTATGGCAAGCGTCACCGCTACGCGGGTAGTTGCAGGAGAGCGGATCCCATTCACGCTGGAGGTGACCGGTAGTGCCCCCGTGAAGGGGACGCTGATAGCCAAGGTTGTTTTAGAGGGGGGAGCCGTTCTTAGAACGGCTGTGAAGAGGGTGGAAATCCCTGGGAACGGTGTTCTCAAGGTGACGGGGGGGCAGCTCCCCCTAGAGGTGCCATTCGCCGCGTTTCAAGGTAAGAGAAGGTGCCGTTTAAAGTTCATCTTGAAGGACGAAGTGAGAAACGAGCTTTGTGAGGTAGAAACCAAGACGTTCACCGCCATCGCCACCCCCATCATCAGGATCCTCCCGGTCAGCATCCCCAAGAAAATCGTGGAGAGGAGGAGGGGAGAGATAAAGTTGAGAGTGGAGGCGCAGACGGCGGAGTTTAAGGGGAGGTATCAGGTTAGGGCATACTTGAGGGAGGGGGATAAGGCTAAGCTCTTGGCGGCGAAGCACGTGTCTTTCCCAACAACTTTAACACTATCTCTCCCAGCGGCTAGAGCAGGGGAATATACAGTTAAAGTACAGGTCTTCTACAGGGAGAAACTGGTGGCGGAGTACGAGTCATCACCCATAATTGTTCAGGAAGAAAAAACGGAGAGGAAAGCTAAAATTGAAAGGAGAGGGGTTCCTGTCGCCAAGGAGGAAGCCCGGCTGATTAGGGTAGTTGTACCTGTGAAGGAGAGGGAAGAGCGGCGGGAGGTGGAGAAAGCGAAGCCTCAAGTGACGGTGAGGAGGGAGGAACCCGCCCGGGTTAGAGGAGCGGGGAAGGAGGCACGAGCTACTGTTAAAAGAAGGCAGGGGAGGGTGGAGGAAAGGCGCTTATTGACCGTTCCAGAACCCGCACAGGCTGTTCCACCCTTTAGAGTCAAGAGTAAGGGGAGGGTGCGTGTTTCACGTGCACTTGACGTCTCCCATGTAGCCCTTAAACCCAAGGTAGCACTAGACGAGAAAGTATCTAAGAGCAGGGTGCAGTGGGGGGAAACATGCAGGGTTGTTTTTAACGTAAGGAACTTGAACCCAGACTTGCCTGGCCCGTTCTGGGTCCGGGTCCTAGTGGTCGACTCCGAAGTTAAACAGTTGGATCACAGGGAAATCGTTGTTCACGACTCGAGGAGATTAACGTATAAAGTTAAAGCCGGCCGAGACGTCAAAGCCGGCAAGTTTAGGGTTAGATGTGAAATACTTTATGACGGGGTGGTCGTCGCCCAAGGGCAGACGCGGATCATAGAGGTGGCGCCGCTGTCGGCAAGGAAGACTGTTAAGGTTCTAGGAGTAGAAGCCCCCAAGGCGATCGTACCCGTAGATGCTGCGGTGTTTAAGGTTAGAGTTGAAGTTAGAGGGGTAATCACTCCTGTTAGGGTTTCCCTGACTGCAGCCACGTCTAAAAGCTCCAGCGTTCAGGAGTATTCGTTAACGAATGGGAGGTACGTTCTCCCCATTAGCATAGGCACGGAGGGCGTTAAAGGCGAGGAGGCCGCCGTGAACCTGAAAGTTAAAGTGGAGAACGTTAAGGTTTACGAGAGGAAGCTTACGATCCCAGTTTTACCCGAGCCCCCCGTAAACGTTCATGGATTAACAATCCAGAAAGCTTCCGTGCAGGCGGGAGAGAACGTGAAATACCACTTAAGACTGCGCAACGTCGGGGATGGAAGAGTTAGGGTGAGAGGAGAAGTTCGGGTATGCTCCCTGACGGGGGAAGGAGGAAAGGAGGGGTTTAGTATGGTCATAGAGCCTAAAGGAAGAGAGGATGTCTATGGTGAAATCGAGGTTCCACCATGGCTCGTAGAGGAGAAAATCTACCTGCTGGCCACCTTAAGCTACAAGGGAAAAGAGGCTAATTACGTGCAACAGAGGGCTACGCAAACGGTAGATGTTACCCCTCCGTTAAGACCACTAGTAAAGGTCAAGGTTAGGGATGCCGCTATACCCACGCTGACAAGAGAAGGAGACAAGATAAAAGTTAACTTGCTCGTGGAAAAGAGAATTAAGGAAACAGTTAGGATACGCCTAGTGGCTGAGAGCCCCCTAGGCGTTAAGGAAATCTGGAGTGGAAAGATCAAAGACGAAAAGAAAGACATCGGACCAATAGAATGGATTGCCCCCAGCGTTCCCTACAGAATGGAGTTTGACCTGAAGGCTAAGGTTGACATTAATAAGCGAGAGCTTCCACCTAACATAATAGACGCCTTCAGCAAGAAGGTTATCATAGTAAAAAGGAGGAAATGATGATTCCTTCTTTCCACGTTCTAAGGTTGCGGGAAGTTAGAGTTCGCTTGCCTCGGCGAACTGCGAAGGTGTGGTCCTAACGGATATGGCAAAACGCTGTGCTAGGAGATCGTACCAACGTGTTAGGTCGCCGAAGTCGTCTGCCTTGAAGAACTCACCCCTACCGATCTCGGCTAACCTACGCATGAGCTCTACGTCCGCCTCGCCTATCCCAATAGTGTAGAGGACCCACTCCGGCCTTCCGGAGAAGTAGTTCCTTACCACCGGTATTGGATTAACAGGTATCCCAGCCGCCTCATCGCCAGTGTTAGGGTAGCCATCCGAGAGGAGCACGAACATCACCGGGTTTGGCTTTCCTGTTTTTGGGTTTGGCGGGAACCTTTCAGCGAGTTCGGCTGCTGTTTTTAGGGCGCCGCTCATGAACGTTAACCCGCTTCCCTCTTGACACCTCTCTAATATGTACTCGCCTATAACTTCGAGGCCGAGCGCCCTGCTCTCGCCAGTACACTTAATTACTGTGGTTGTGTTGCCATCCTGATCTGTTATCGTTAACGGTTCTACTTGGTCGGCGAACGTTATCACTTGAACGTTTTCACCCCATCCTCTCCCGATCTTGAGGGAGAGGTAGAGCAGCGTCGCTAAGGCGGCGGCCTTTATCCTGCTGACCATGCCGCCTTCCTCCATTCCTATTAGGAATTCTTGGAGGCGAGGCGTCTCTCTCATGCCTTTTCTAAGTCCCTCTATTGCGCCGTCAACGTTCTTAACTTTCATGTCCTTCTTTTGCATGGAGCCCGAAACATCGATCATGAGGATGGCGTTAAACGTCATGTCTAAGGCGGGGACTATCTCGAAGGTTACCTCGTGCCCGGTCGGGTCGACTATTCCGACATCTTCACCGTAGAGTTCAGGTTTGGTGGATTGGACTCTGAGCTTGATGTGGCCGCACTCGGCGTCTCGCCAGCTCAACTCAAGGTTCCTGTATATGGGTCTCTTTTTGAGTATTCGTGCTAGTTCGCCTACATGATCTGCGACCCACACGACCACGTCCTCCGTCGACTGGCCTTCCATTGGTTCAACGCCGAGCTGAACGAATTTTATTCCACCTGTGACTTTCTTCTTCTTGACGGTGACGGTGTCTCCCTCGGAGACGTTTGCGGAGTCTAGGACGTCCTCGTCGATCATGATGTATCCTTCAGGGCAGTCTTCTCTTGACATGACCTGCACGGCCCCCCAGTCCTCGTACTCGTTAATGAAAACCACCACGTCGAAGTCGTCGACGCCAAGCTGGTTCATGTCGTTCTTGTTCATGAATGCACGTCCATCGGCGGCTCCTGCGTTGACGACCTCAAGTTTGACAGACATAAAAACATCCCCCCGCTTACACCTTTTAGTAGGTGTAAATGTTAAAAAGTTTCTGGAAAACCCGTAATGGAGGAAAATGCGCATTCACAGTGTTTTACACGAAACTATAAGTGCATGGAGGAAAGAAGATGGATGAACAAACTACAGACGGCAGATTTTTTCCGTCAGTTTTTCGGCGTCGATACTGGAGGATGCTTCCACCGGCTTTCTGGTGAGGGAGAACCGTACGATTTCGAAGTACTGGCTTGAGTTATGGCTTCTTATTCTCAGGTTTGGAAGGAATGGTGGTTTGATTGGGATAGATATTATCATGGCTTGTTCGGGATGTAGAAGGGACTTTTTAAAAAGGATGGCTCTCATTTGCCCTCCATCCATCTTGCCAAACGATGAAATGAAGCTTGAGGGGTCTATTCTCCCTCTTCCGGTGACGAGGGGGTCGTAGGTTAAACTGTTCACTTCCTTCCTACGTGCTTTTTCACTCAACCTGCGTTGTAGGGAGCTTAGGAATGCGTCCTGTGCGGTTCCTTTAAGTGTCGCGAAAAATATTTCACCACGTGAACGGTGGATGTATGGTTTTATGAGTGATAGGGCGTTTGCTCCAAGTATTCTCTGGATGTCCATCCAAGACGCATCCGTTTCTTCATGGAATTCCCACGTTAAAAGGTAGGTTATAAAGTCTAAGGCTTGAGGGATTGTAAAGTAGTTGTAGTCTGTTCCGAAGAGTATTTTGCTTGACCAGCTGTCTTCAAGGTGGGATTTGAGCTTCCTGAAGAAAAGGGGGATGTCGTCCCCTCGCACTCCTGACGTGTCACCGTAAATGTTCGGGTCGCCGAGTATTTCGTAGAGTCCGTCCTTCGCGTATTCCATACATGAATGGCCGAGTATGATTGCGAAGTCCCCTCTTTTTGCTTCTCCACGTACTTCCTGTGTAAGCTGGTATATGTCCTCTGCTGTGGCGTAGTAGCGACAGTCGAACAGGACGGGCAGTCCATTGTTGACTGCGGCTAAGGTGACGTTCTTCACGTTCTTCGAGAGTATTTCGTCTAGAAAGTTCTGAGAGATCGGGTGAAGTTTCAATCCTCTTGCGCCGATCTCAGCACATCTTTCAACTTCCTTAACGGCGTCTTCACCGTCATGCGGGTCAACCCTAATGAATCCCAAAAGACGTGGTGAAAATGGGAGGGTCAACGAGCGCTTTAGAATCAGGTTGTTAGGCTTCTGGAAGCTTGGCTTAGTAGAGTAGGCTCTAAAATCGTTAAATGGGAAAGCCACGAACTGGTCTACAGTCCACCCCCATGACCTTCCAATGGCATCGTAGAATGGTTTTAATGGAGGGGGTGGCATAGTTAGGGGGGAAGCAGGTGTGAAACGATACTTATCAGGGGAGGAGTCTATGGAAGACCTTATTTCAAACTGGAGGCGATGGTAGAAGTCAATTGTCTGTCTAGGGGTGTTAGACCGGTAGGCTACTCCTCTGCCGTCCATTACTTCCTCTTTACCTAGGTGCGTATGGACGTCGACCACGAAGAATCCTATGGTTTTTCCCTCATCCTTATCGTTAAGGAGGAGCAACGTATCAAGCTCCAGCTATGCTCTCTACTTTGAACAGGTTCTCCACTGGAGAATTCTTCGAGGCAAGATTTACGTTTTCCTATCGTAGGGGATCTAGCTTAAAGAGGTTTACAGCTAACCTTTTTAGAGGAGAAAACGTGAGTTTTGACTGAAAGCATTTTTAGCGTGAACGAGTTCGAGAGGGGGATCATGGTTAAAAAAATGGTCGTGTATGATGGCTTCCAGAAGCTTGAGGTCGCTCCTGAGGGGAAGGCTTGGAGGGTAACCGTGATCTTAGTTATCGATAGAGGAGGAAAGCGGGAGGAAAGGACTGTTGCTGAAGAAGTGGTGAGTGAGGCGGAGATCACCAGTTGCATGGTTAAAATGGTACACGGGAAAATCGTCGCCATTCCTGAAGGGGATTTAGAGCTGAGAATATACCATGACATAGAAAGCGACGTTAAAACCTTGAAGGTGGCCGAGAAAGAGAAGAAAAGTTGATAGGGAAGTTTCGGAGTGCTTTAAGCTCGCTGAGGAGGAAGGTTGCCTTTGGTCAGTCTAACGTTCTATGGTGGATTGAGGGAGGTTGGAGGGAATAAGGTTTTACTTGAGGATGGGGATGTACAGATTTTCCTGGATTTCGGCGTTTCATTTGCTCAAATGGGGAAGTTCTACGCTACACCCTTCCTATCACCTAGAAGGGAGGAAGGACTGATAGATCTTGGGATGATACCACCGCTTAGAGGCGTCTACCGGTTCGACAGGGAGGAAGCTGCAGTCGACGCGGTTATAGTATCCCATGTTCACATGGACCACGCTGGCTATGTCCCCATAGTTAAGGATGAGATCTCTGTTTTCTGCGGTGAGACAGCGGCAACGATGATGGATGTATTTACCAACATGGGAAAATGGATTGTTGGGGGAGGCGTTGGAAGAGAAAGGCTTCAAACGTTCAGGACTGGGAGGAAAATTGAGGTGGGTGGCGTCGAAGTTAAACCAGTTCACGTAGACCACTCGGTCCCCGGGTCATACGGGTTCATCATCCACACCTCGGAAGGAACTATAGTTTACACAGGAGACTTCAGGATGCATGGAGCCAAGAAGGAGTTAACCGAGGACTTCATAGATGAAGCTGCATCGGAGGACGTCGACGTTTTGGTAACGGAGGCCACAAACATATCGGCTGCACACGTCTCATCCGAAGTAGAGGTCAAGAATAAACTTAGCTATATAGTGGGTAACACCGACGGGTTAATAGTCACCTACTTTGCCAGCACAGACATTGACAGGCTGAGAACTTTTTACGAGGTCGCTAAAGAAAGCGGGAGGAAGCTAATTGTATCAGCGAGACAAGCCTACCTCCTGAGCAGGCTGAAAGAAGACCCACATCTCAACATCCCAGACGTGAAAGACGAGCACATCCTAATCTTCAAGAAAAAGAAGAAATCATACAAGAAGTGGGAGAGGGAGGTTTTAGAAGGAGAGACCGTCGTTGACGCCTATGAAGTCTCAAAAAGGCAAAGAGAGGTAATACTGGTTGCGTCCCTCTACGATTTCGAAGAGCTAATCGATATTAAACCTGTACCTGGAAGCTGCTACGTGTATTCCTCCTCAGAGCCGTTCAACGAAGAAATGGAGATAGACTTCAATAAGATGCTTAACTGGCTGAGGCACTACGGGCTACCCCAGTACCGTGTGCATGTTTCAGGCCACATAATGCCAATCGAGCTGAAGAATGTTGTAAGCAGAATAAAGCCGAAGCAAGTCTTCCCCATTCACTGTGAGCACCCGGAGGTATTCGCAAAGTTCATTAAAGGGGTTGGGACAAGCGTCACGATACCTCAATTGGGAGAGAAATACAGCTTACACTAAAAATTGCTTAATGCTCGTGGCCGGCTTTCAGAAGGGACATAAGGGATCGGGTTTAAAGAAGGAGCCAGTTGCCAGGTAGGCTCTCGCCCTACATCCTCCAAGGCAGAAACCCCTAACAGGACAGGTTAAGCATTTACCCTCCAAGTTCTCCCAGTCCAGTAAGCCCATGTCCACTCTCCTGCTGTAAAGCTTTTTCCAGCTTTCCGGACCACCATCTTCCAGTATGTTGCCGAGCTTAACATCTAAAACGTCGCAGAGAAGCACGTCGCCGACTGGATTAAGGTCCATGACGTTATAGTAACAGCCCCACACCTTAACATGTTTTGACGTGATGATTCTTTCTGCGAAGGGGGTGCAGCGGACCTCTGCCGAGTAGGAAAGACGGTCTGCTGATTCATCTATGCTGAGCAGCGACTGCTTTAACTGCTCAGGGCTTAAGTCTAGAAGCCTGTTGTCCTTTGCTGCTCCAGAGGGAATTAGCGTTAGGAAGGATGCCAGCTTCCCCCCAATGTCGCATGAAAAAGAGACGAAATCTCCGGCTTCATGAGCGTTAAGACCTGTTATAACCATTACGGGGATAAACTCTAGACCCGCCGAGTTCATAACATCCACAGCGGTCATTATTTTTTTCCATGCTCCTTGCCCCCTTATGGACTCACATGTTACCTTAGATGCTCCATCAACGCTTAACAACACCTTTGCTTCGAGGCGGGCGAGGACGCTTGCCACCCTACTGTCCATAAGAAAGCCGTTCGTCACCACTTCAACCTTCATTCCAAGGTCTGCAGCGTATTTCATGAGGGATGGCAAGTCTTCCCTCAGAAGAGGCTCCCCGCCGACGAAGGAGATCATTTTAGCTCCCGCCCTCGCCGCTTCAGCCACGATACGCTTCCCGTCGCCTACCCCCAGCTCTCTGTGAAAGCGGCCTCTAACATAGCAGTGAACACAGGTACCATTACACCTTAATGTACATGGCCAAACGACGGCTTCGAGGGGAGTCAAGGCGCATCCCCGGTTCAGCTGGTTCTTAAAGGGCTTCCTTCTCTTACTGAGCAAGGAGGAGATAAAAAGGTTTGGCGCCGGAAGGGGGGAGGGGACTTATAACGTTATATATTCTTTCAGCTATAACTTCTCTTTCAGCTGAGCCGTTTGGAGGTGTATTTATGGAGTTTAAGGTCGCCTTAGCGCAGATCAATAGCGTGTGTGGAGACGTTGACGGAAACCTTAAGAGAATGTGTTCTCTCATTGAGAGGGCAGCAGGTTTAGAGGCGGAAATGATAGTTTTCCCGGAAATGTGCCTTTGCGGTTACATGGTCATGGACGGGAAGGATTTTGAAACGTTTTACAGGTGTGTCCAGCGACTTGACGGGGAGTCGATAAGGAAACTTTCATCTTTAGCTTCTAAAACAGGTCTACACATCGTTTTCGGCGCTCCAACAGAGCCGTCAAAACAGAGGGGGGTGGTTTACAACAGTGCGATCCTCCTAGAGCCGGACGGGAAAGTTAACGTTTACAACAAGGTTCACCTACCGACTGGAAGGTATGGTAGGGGAGTGTTCTTCGAGCATTTGTACTGCAGGCCAGGGGAGGAAATGAAAGTTTGCGATACACGGCTGGGGAGGATAGGCTTGCAAGTTTGCCGCGACTTCGCCTTTCCCGAGGCGTCAAGAATATACGGATACTGTGACGTTGATATAATAATAAATATCTCTGCTGCCCCAGTAACTTCAAAGCGCCTCTTCGACATGGTACTTCCAGTAAGAGCATTCGAGAACGCAGCATACCTCGTTTATGTTAACGTTGCAGGGGAGCAAAGAGGTGTTTCATTCTTTGGCCATAGTAGGGTGATAGACCCGCTAGGTAGGGTGACTGTTGAGTGCAAAGTTGGAGAGGAGGATTTCAAGGTTGGAATCATAAACTTGGAAGCCATGAGAAAGATGAGAATGGAAGTACCGATTAAGAAGGACATACTGCCAATCGAAACCTATCAACACTTGTTGGATAAACTCAGATGCAAGTTGAGAAATGAAGCGGAAGGAGAATCCGGTAAGGTTCCAGCAAGAACCTCTTCATGACAAAACAGGGTAGAGGGTTCCTGTAAGGTCATAAACTACCAGCGAAGACGGGTGGGGGTTTATCCCTGGTTTAAGATATAATTTCAAGCATTTAGGGAACCCTTAGAAATCGGAATAGAACCGGGAATAATTAAGGAAAGAGAGAAAAAGATGATTTTAGAATTCACCGCCCATTCCAGGCATGCTTTCTGGTCCGCCCTTACCCTTCTCCTTCTCCTCCTTGTGAGGCTTCGATGCAATCACGTCGTCTATCCTGAGGATCATCGATGCGGCTTCGCTTGCTGTTTTTATGGCGTGCATTTTAACTCTGAGTGGCTCAAGGACTCCAAGCTTAACCATGTCGTCAGGCTCGCCGGTTTGAATGTTTAAACCTATTGCTGTGCCATCCTTGTCGTGCTTCGCCCTTAAGGACACTATCACGTCGAGCGGGTCATGACCTGAGTTCTCGGCTAAGGTCCTAGGGACTACTTCTATCGCGTCTGCGAAGGCTTCAATCGCCAGCTGCTCCCTGCCTCCTATAGACTCAGCGTACTTCCTTAGCTGCCTTGCAACTTCCACCTCTGCGGCGCCTCCGCCCGGGACGATCTTCTGATCCTCTATCACGTCTCGTACAACGCAAAGAGCATCGTTAAGTGCTCTTTCAGCCTCGTCGACTACGTGCTCGGTTCCGCCACGTATAACTATCGTTACCGCCTTAGGATTCTTGCAGTCCCTGACGTACACCACTTTATCCTCGCCTATTTTAACTTCCTCAACCAGTCCAGCTTCACCTAAGGATTCAGATGTCAAGTCGTCGAGGTTCGTCACTATTCTTGCTCCCGTAGCCTTAGATAGCTTCTCCATGTCAGACTTCTTCACACGTCTAACAGCCATTATTCCTGCCTTCGCCAGGTAGTGCTGGGCTAGGTCGTCGATACCCTTCTGGCAGAAGAGGACCGTGGCACCGCACGCCTTTATCTTTTCAACCATATCTTTAAGGATCCTTTGCTCCTCTTCGAGGAACATCTTCATCTGGGATGGGTCTGTTATCCTGATCTCCGCATCGAACTCCGTCTTCTCGACTTCGAGCGGCGCGTCTAGGAGCGCTATCTTTGCATCTTTAACTCTCTTCGGCATCGCTGGATGCACTACCTCTTTGTCGATGACCATGCCCCTAACTAGTTCGGTCTCAAGTAGGCTCTTACCTTGCTTCTTAAGAAGGTTGACCATGTCCCTGTCGGCTTCAAGCTTCCCGTCAACCTCCTCAGCAACTTGAAGTATGGCGTCCACGGCTATCCTGGCAAGGTGCTCCCTAGCGCCGGCTACAGCCTTACTGTTCATTGCCGTGGCAGCAATCTTAAACAGCGTCTCTTTATCCTCTGGTTTAACGTCCGTAGCCATGCTCTTTAGGACTTCCTCAGCCTTATCAGCCGCTTTCTTGAAACCTCCCACTATGACCGTCGGATGGATCTTCTGATCTAGTAACTCCTCCGCCTTTTTAAGTAGCTCACCGGCGACGATTACTGCTGTCGTGGTTCCGTCACCGACCTCGTCGTCCTGCGCCTTAGCCACCTCAACCATCATCTTGGCGGCGGGGTGCTGCACGTCTATCTCGTCTAGGATCGCTGCCCCATCGTTCGTGATGGTAATATCTCCAAGCGAGTCCACGAGCATCTTGTCCATTCCCCTAGGTCCAAGAGTGGTCCTGACCGCTTCAGCTATCACGCGTGCAGCCATTATGTTGGATCTCTGGGCGTCGCGTCCACGTGTCCTTTCAGATCCTTCTTTCAATATTAGGACGGGTATTCCACCCATACTCATCTTCTGACACCTCCACTTACGAGCATCCAGATCACTCTACTTTTATCCCGTGTCCTTTCTTTTCCAGCCTGGGTATCTTCACTTCTAAAATCCCATTCTTGTAGCTTGCTTTAGCCTCATCAGGCTTAACAGGTGCTGGAAGCTTAACACGCTTATAATACTTATCTCCCGCTTTTATCTCAAGCTCATCTTCAGTACAATTCAGCGATATTTCTTCCTTATCAACTCCAGGCGTCTCCGCAACAACTATTATCTCCTTGTCACCTTCAACTACGTCTACGAGGGGCTCCCTAACCTCCCTTATTAGGGATGGAGACGGCTCACCCGTGTAACGTGGGACGTTACCAAATTCGCGGACCTCAGGTTTCCCGTCAGGCCCGATCTTTATGCTCCACCCCCACACTATAGGGCCAGTAACCTCTGTCCCATCTGATAACCGTGTTTTCGGCAGGTCTTTAAGCATTTTGTCTAGATCCCTGAAAGGTGATGTACGGAAGAATTCTTCAATCATCTCCTCGAACTCTTCAAACCAGTCGGTGAACTCGTCAAAGGGAAAGCGCCTTCGTCTCCTTCGCTCCCAGAAGCTCATGTTTTAACCTCCTATTAGATTTAGTTCTCCCCCAACAAAAAGGTAAGAAGAGAGTGACAGGACGTTTCCCGTCAACAAACAGGTGAAACAGCACTTCTATATAAATTTTACTATTGGCAGATCCGTCTCCACACAGCTTGCCGACGCCGCCACCAACCTTTACAATTACTCGTTGGTGGTTAAGGTATGTGGGAGGCTATCATAAACCTTAAATAAGGTCTATTCGTTTCATAGGATCGGGGCCCCTAGCTCAGCTTGGTAGAGCTTGTGGCGCTGAGAGCACCCGGTTTGCACCCGGGAGGCCGCGGGAACCCTTGGATGGGTCGCGAATTCAAAACCTGAAGGGTGGACAAGTCCCGCGGGGTCCACCATCCACTTTAGTTTGACTCTTACTCATCCTTCTCTGGTTTTCACTCCTATGAACCTCCATAAGGGAGTGAACCACTTTAGGAAGAAGTGCCGAGAGTATATTTCGACGAGTCCAGGGAAGACTTTAGCTATTGCTCTCTTAACCTTAGAAAGCACACCGTTGTCCTTGCTGTCAAAGAAGGATTTTAGTTTTAAGCTTAACTCTACGGAGTACAGGGTTATTCCAAGCTTCCTGAAGCGTTCAACTAGACCGGTGAAGGTTGGCTGGTAGGGTACGTTGTCGTGCACTGCTCTTCTTGCGGCTCTAACATAGGCGTCAGCCAGCTTCTTTGGCATTAGAGACTGGAGGGGGAGGCCATAATGTCCATCTCTCGCCACTATGAGGGGGGCGATCCTGTTAGGGCACGTTATGTATAGTTTCCCCCTGTTTTTAAGTACCCTACTTATTTCTTCCGAGCATTTTTCAGCATTGTTTACATGTTCTATCACATCGTTACAGACCACTATGTGGAAGGATGAGTCTCTGAATGGCAGGTGGGTGCCGCTGGCTAGGAGGGGATCCACCTCAACCTTATTGTCTCGTGCCCATGACTGGGCTATGCGTGGATAGTACTTCTCGATATCTATTCCAACGACTCTTGACCCGCTCATCGAGAACGCTATGGATATTCCGCCAGCTCCCAGTCCAAGATCGAGAACTATTTTCCCTTTAACGGGGATTTTAATGTGTCCGAATAAGTCAACTATTTCCTTCCCTCGATCAACACCCTTAAAGGTGTAATCTGTGTACGGCTTGTAAAGGAAGTTATCCTTAGGTAGGAAGGGAGATACGAACTCGTCCCACAGCTCTAAGGTTCTTTCGCTAACTTTAACTCTCCCCATTCTGAAACCCCTTAAAGCAGACATAAGTTAGTTTCTCATTAGATAAAGAGAAAATAAAAATACTCCGTTCATAATTATGGAAATGCGGTGTATGATCTCTAGTTTAGCTGGTGGCGTCCGATTAAGAGTGAAAAGGATGTCTAATCGATTTCCCTCTCGAGCGCCACCCACAGCTCTTCCACTATTTCATCTCCTAAATACACTTTTCCCTCCGGTCCTTCTATAATTCTTCCTTCATCAACAACTTCACCTATAATGCTAAATTTCACTCCAGCATCCTTTAAAGCTTTAACCGCATCATCGACGGCTTCCTCATCCACGGTGGCAAGTAAAACACCGCTTGAAATGAGTCTTAACGGGTTAACCCCCAGTACTTCACATATCCTTCTCGTCTCCTCGGCAACAGGTATCTTCGCCCCGTCAACCCTAAACCCCACGTTTGAAGCTATAGAGAGCTCTATTAACCCCCCTATGACGCCGCCCTCAGTTGGATCATGCATGGCGGTTACCTTGCAGCCTTCATTGAGAGCGAGAGCCTCTTTGACGACGCTTAACATCCTAGAGAAGCTCTTAGCTCTTTCAAGAACGCCCCGTCCAACCACCTCAACCAGCTCATTATACCGCTCCGACGCGATTATCGAAGCACCCTCTAAACCTGCGTGTTTGGTAATAAGTATTACATCTCCGGGCTTAGCCCCGCCAGTGGTAACAAGCTTTCCTTTTTCGACTTCGCCGATCATCGTTCCACAAACCACGGGGTGGCTTAGAAACGAGACAACCTCCGTATGTCCTCCAACTATGGATACGCCCAGTTCCATCGCCGCAGAGTGGGCGTCGTTAACAACCTCGTCCAGCAGCCCAACACTAACGTCCTTGGGAAGGAGAATAGTCAACGTAAGGAAAAGGGGGGTGGCTCCTCTTACAGCTACATCATTAGCATTAACATGGACAGCGTACCATCCTATGCCGCTGCTCGCCCCCGTTATAGGATCGGATGCAATCACAACGTACCTGTCACCCATATCTACTACTGCCGCATCCTCCCCTATTGCAGGCCCTAAAACAACCCTATCTAGCTTAGCACCAGTACGCTTAAAGACGACTCTCTCTAGAATATCATTAGGAACTTTACCTATTGGGAGCATAACACTTCCTCAACCCGCAATTCCATTAGCAACGTTAGCGAATATTAGGGGGCGACGTAGCGTTCAATGATGGTGCTGGCGCGGAGGTGACAGGTTAAGTCTTCTTAGAGTCCGGGAGCCCCTCCTCCAGTATGATGCGTGTTGCAAGCTTAGCCGCCGTCCCGACGACTCTAGAGCAATAGTCAAACATCCTATGATTTATCGCTTCTTCCAACTCTTTAGGATCGTAGAGGTTAAATGTCCGCCCCATAAGCCTTTTCTGAATATCATAGCACCTGCATGAGCCGAATTCTTCAACAAACTGGTCATGCAACCTCTTGACTAGAATGTACGACTTCATAGGTTTCCAAATGTCATGAAAATCCTTTCTCTCCCGTCCATACAAGTAGCTTATAACCATCGACGAACCTACAAGGGCTCCGCAGGAGCCGTCACCAGTTAGCCCTAACCCGTCAGCCAGCCCGCTTGCAGCCTTAAACACGTCGTCATTCTTGATGCCTAACGTGTCAAATATCGCTGCAATAACCGTTTGCGCGCATCCAGTATATTTTTTCTCGTACTCTCGCCCAAGCTTAAAGGCCTTTTCAGGAAGATCATCATTCGACCCGTTCATAATACCCACCTGTTAACAACATTTTAACAAATGGAAATATTTCTCTTTTCCTTTCATTTTAGAGTTGAGGGCGAAAACATCACATTTTGAGAGTAAAGTGAAAGCAGGGCAGAGTCTATCGAAAATTTTTAAAGGACGTGCAACCACTACTCCTTAACAGGTGCGGCCGTGGTCTAGTCTGGTCTAGGACCCAGGCCCCCCAAGCATACATAACGTATGCGGGATTAGCCTGTGACCCGGGTTCAAATCCAGTTTGGGTTTTCCAGCTGGTGAGTATCCCGGCGGCCGCACCACCCCAAAAAAGCTGGTACATATGAACCACCGGACTTCCTTTTTACCTGCAGTATTAAACGAAAAAGTAGCATTACACGGCCAGAAAAGATCGGGTTCAATCGAGACTTCAAAAGTTTCGTTTTAATCGAAACCGGTTAACCGCTGGGTTTTAGCATCGATGAGTAATGTACACCTTTAGGTGAATCACGGTGGTAAGGGCTATTTCAGCTAGGTATTACTGATACTTTTGTTTTCTTGGGTGTAGTGGTGCTTCTCGTTTCTGATCTGGTTCGCTCTTCTTTAAGGGAAGCTTTATATAGGTTGAAGTTTCTCTTTGATCTGGACTATTAATATGTAATTTTTAACAGTGTGGTGTAATTTATTACACTTGAAGGTGAGGAAATGTATACAGTATCAGTTAAGACACCATCCCGACTCCACTTCACGCTAATAGACTTAAACGGGGAAATTGGCAGGGTAGATGGAGGAATAGGGGTAGCATTGGATAGGCCTAATGTGATCGTGAAAGCTACACTTTCAGATACGATAGAAGTACGTGGAAAAATGAGGAGTGTCGCCGAGGAAATACTAAGGAAGGTTATTGGTGAGATAGGAGGAGCAGGCGTTAAGTTAGAGGTGCTAGAAACAATTCCCGAACATGTGGGTTTAGGTTCTAAAACACAGCTTTCGCTGGCGGTGGCTACGGCTGCTTCATCTGTTCTTGGGGTGGACATTGACACAAGAAGACTTGCGAGGATAACTAGGCGGGGAGGGACCTCAGGGATTGGGGTGGCGGCCTTCGAGGTTGGAGGATTTATACTTGATGGGGGACATAGCTTCGGAGTGGGAAAGGACAAAGAGCATTTCCTGCCATCTTCAGCATCTCCTGCCCCGCCTGCACCATTGCTTTTCAGACACGAGCTTCCAAGTAACTGGTTTTTTGTTGTTGGCATACCGGATATTGGGAGAGGAGCCCACGGTCCGGGGGAGGTGCGCATTTTCGAGGAATACTGTCCTATTCCTAGAAGGGAAGTTGAGAGGTTATGCCACATTATTCTCATGAAGATCATCCCAGCTGTGGTGGAGGGTGACATATCGTCCTTTGGAGAGGGATTAACGGAAATCCAGAATGTCGGATTCAAGAGGATTGAGGTTTCGCTTCAGCCGCCGGACGTTAAAGAGTTGATGGATTTAATGTTGAAGTGCGGGGCTGCTGGAGCTGGTATGAGCTCATTCGGCCCGGCGGTATTCGGGGTTATCGACGGGTGGAGGAGTGCTTCTTCGCTCCTATCAAATGTTGAGGCGTTCCTTTCGGGTAGGGGAGAGGCGTTTATCGCTAAGGTTAATAATTCAGGTGCTCAGGTTCTCAAGGAGTCCATTGTATCCCTTGAAAGTTAGAGGAGTTCGTGAACCCTCTTGGAGGGGCCTCTTTGGTTAGAGTCTGCGGTATAGATCCGGGAACTGGTTCATGGGACATTGTAGGATTAGATGACGAAAAGGTTGTCTTAGATACTTCCATACCTACGAGAGAAGTTGTTGAGAAGCCGTCACGGATAGTTAACATTGTTAAGTCTATGGGCGACCTTGACTTGGTTGTGGCTCCAAGCGGGTATGGGCTACCCTTAGTGAGGCTTGACGAGCTGGATGAAAGCCAGCTTTTCCTTTTAACGTTAAAAAGGGAAAAGGAGGCTCAAGTAATAGGGCTCGAGCAGGTGGTTACCCTGCTGAGGGAGGAGGGGGTTGAAGGTTACGTCATCCCGGGTGTTAAGCATCTTCCATCCATACCACCCCATAGGAAAGTTAACAAGGTTGACATGGGAACCGCTGATAAGCTATGTAGTGTGGCGTTGGCCCTCTGGGAGACCGCACGGGAAAGAAACGTAGGGTACGGTGACGTGTCGTTCATACTAGTGGAGATGGGGGGCGGATTCACGGCTGTTCTAGGAGTTCAGAAGGGAGAAATAGTGGACGCTATAGGAGGGGCTGAGGGATGCATTGGATTCATGGCTTGTGGAGGATTAGATGCTGAGGTGGCATACTTGCTCGGTGAGTTCGATAAGAGGCTCATATACACTGGTGGGGCAACCTACATTGCAGGGTATGAGGATATAACCCCCAGCGAATTTTCTCTTATGACTGGTCGGGATGAGAGGTTTAGGATCGCATGGGACGCTCTCATGGAAGGAACTGTTAAAGATGTAGCATCGGTGATGGTTTCCTTAGACGGTGTAGACTGCATTCTTCTTTCAGGCAGATTGGCACGGGTTGAAAGCATATGGAAAGAGCTAGAGAGGAGACTTTCGTTCTTCGCTCAAACCCGTAGGGTGAAGGGGTTCACAAGGATAGCTAAGGAGGCAGCCCAAGGAGCCGCCCTCATAGCAAACGGGCTGGCTGGTGGAAGCTGCGAGGCACTTGTGGAAAGCCTTAGGATAAAGGAGGCCAAGGGGACGGTTCTCGACTACATTTTCTTTGAGAGAATCAGGGAATTGAGGAGGAATCTCGGTGTTTAATGTTGCATGGGGGATAACCGGTGCAGGACACTTCATGGAGGAGACTCTAGAGGTTTTCTTGAGGATGAAAAAGGAGTTAGACGTAGCCGTCACGGTGTACCTTTCAAGAGCTGGGGAGGAGGTAGCTAAAATGTATGGTGTCTTCAGAAGGCTGAGGAAGGTTGCCCCTGGAGGATACTACCAAGAAATATTTCTCGAGAGGGAGGAGGGATTTAGCTTCCCTAAGGCTGGAAGGTTCGCGTCAGGCAGATATAGCGTTTTCATAATATCACCCGCTTCCTCAAATACGGTGGCAAAGATGGCCCTTGGAATATGTGACACGCTGGTAACTGCTGCCTTTGCCCAGGCGGTGAAAAGCAGGGTTCCAGTCCTAATTGTTCCAACGGATTATAGTGAGGGGGAAGTCGTGACTACGCTACCCATAGTTGTTGATAGGGAAATGTGCTTGGGATGCACGCCTTGCCCCCCGGAGGAGAGATGTCCTGAGAACGCGATTGTGAGAGTTGACGGGAAACCTTCGGTGAACCTTCTCAGGTGTAATGGGTGTAAGGTTTGCGTGAGAGAGTGTCCTTATGGAGCGGTAACGTTCGGGAGGAAGGTTAAGGCTATTGTGAGGAGGGTGGACGCTGAAAACGTGAGGAGGCTTGCGGGTTTCGAAGGAGTCCGTGTTTTAAAAAGGCCTGAGGAAATAATACCTTGCATGAAGGAGGTTCTCAGCATTTGAGGGTTCTGCTGGTTACAGGGAGGCTTGCCGAGCCATTAGTCAGAAAGTACGCTGGCGATGTGAAGGCTGAAGTTGACGTGGCATGCCTCCCTGTCTCCGTTGCAGCCCTCATCACGCCGCAAATGGTGGTTGAGGGGCTCAGAGGAGCTGTCGCGAGAAAGAAGTATGACATGATAATCGTACCAGGATTGATGAGAGGGAGCACCAAGCCTATAGAGAAGGCCTTGGGAGTGCCTGTCTTCAAGGGTTCAAGGTATGCATGTGACATTCCATTAGTCTTTGAAAAACTGGAGGAGTTATCTAAGGAGGAGCCGCTTGACGTGATTGTTGCAAGGGAGAGGGCTATGCTGTGGAGGGAGATCGAGGGATATGAGGAGGGGAAGGAAGCAAGGGTTGGCTTTACCGTTGGTAGGGATGGTGTGAAAGGAGTTTACGTTGGACTGGACGGCGTAGTGAGGATTCTGGCTGAGGTGGTGGATGCCCCGACGTTGCCTACGGACAGGGTTCTGTCCAGAGCGGAATACTATTTGAAATCGGGTGCGGACATGATCGATATTGGAGCGGTGGTGGGAGAAGACAACGCTCAAAGAATAGCTGAGCTAGTTTACGAGGTCCGCGAAAGGTTTAAGGTTCCTGTCAGCGTTGACAGCTTAAACCCGTCGGAGATCGAGGCCGCTGTGGAGGCCGGAGCGGACATGGTTCTCAGCTTGGACTACGGGAACATAGACGAGGTGAAAATCCCCATGGACGTGGCTGTAGTTCTCCTACCAACCAACGTTAGGACGGGAGACTTGCCTGGAGACCCTGAGGGAAGAGCGGAGAAAGCGTTTAGGATCGTTGAGAGAGCTAGGGGGAAGGGGTTTAGGAGGATCATAGCTGACCTACTGCTCGAGCCGCCGATAAATCCCGGGTTCACGAGGTCTCTCAGGTCTTACCTCATCTTCAGAGACTTGGACAGGGAGACCCCTCTCATGTTTGGAGCCGGGAACGTATCCGAGTTTGTAGACGCTGACAGCGTTGGCATTAACGCAATGTTGGCGATCATTGCCCAGGAGGTTGGTGCTCCATTAATTCTTACAACGGAGAACAGCGTTAAGACCAGGGGGAGCGTAAGGGAGGTTGCTACTGCGAGGAGGATGGCTGCGATAGCCAAGGCCCTTTCCTCTCCTCCAAAGGATTTAGGAGTAAGTTTGCTTAGGGCGAAGAGTAAGAGGGAGTTCTTCGAGGCGCCAAACGTCGAGGAAGTCGAAGCCGTGTTTGAGAGAGAAAGGAAGGAGTACACGCCCGACCCATTAGGCTACTTCACCATATGGGTTAACCATGACACTGGTAGAATTTTCGTTCTGCATAGGGGAGGTGGGGGCGAAAGGCTTTTCGTCGGGGGAAACGCTGAACACTTAGGGAAAACTATTCTCTCAGAGGGGTTAGTTGGGTCCCTTGAACATGCCGTTTACCTTGGCAGGGAGCTTGGGAAAGCTGAATGCTGCCTTAAGCTAGGTAAAAGCTATGTTCAGGATGCAGACGTGTTTGGTGGTGACTATGAGTGACCTCCCAGACGTTCAAGGTGAGCGCGCCCAGATACCTGTAGCACTTGACATGGTCGGAGTTTCAGGACTCGTCAAGAAGGTTAAAGTAGTTAGGGATGGAAAGGAGATGACGCTCATACCCGAGTTTTCCGCGTACATAAACTTGCCTAGGGAGCAGAGGGGGGTGCACATGTCAAGGAGCAGCGAAACGATAGAGAGCATTGTAGAGGACGTGGCGTATAAGCCTGTTGAGGGCGTCGAGGAGCTCTGCAGAAAGCTGCTGGAGCGTCTTCTTGAAAAACATGAATACTCTGATAGGGCTGTCGTCGTATTTGAAAGTCCGCTGGTATTGGATGTTAGAGCGGGGGAAGAGGAGGTTAAAAGACAGAAGGCGTGTAGGCTACACGTTAGAGGCGAAGCCAAGAGGGGCGAAGAAGTTGAAGCTAGAGTTTTCGTAGGTGTTAGCGTGGATGGCATGACGGCTTGCCCATGTGCTCAGGAAATGGTGAGAAGCTACGCTGAGGCAATACTCGCCAAGAGAGCTGAGGAGCTTTCACTTAGCAGGGAGGTCATAGGTAAAATACTTGACGTGGTTCCACTTGCCTCTCATAGTCAGCGCTGCCGGGGCACCTTAATAGTCGAGGTTGGGAATGGAGGCATAGACTTAACGGATCTGGTTGAGGTTGTAGAAAGTTCGATGAGTGGAAGTATACAGGATGTTCTTAAGAGGCATGAGGAGGCGCGACTTGTCCGCCTAGCACATTTAAACCCCCTTTTTGTCGAGGATGTTGCACGACTGATAATTTTTAATACTCTGCGAAGGCTGAAGTGGCTTCCAGACGAATCCGTAGTGGAGGTCAGGGTGGAAAGCATGGAGTCAGTTCACTCCTACAACACGGTGGCATATAGGAAAGCTACCGTGAAGGAGTTGAAGAGAGAGCTTGCATCCAGCGGTGATTAGTTGATAATAGAGGGATTCTTCCTAGAGACCATTGAAGGATTCATATTTGACGTGAAGGGGGTTGTTCACCCTCCAGACAGGGTTATAGCGTACCTGCGGTATTTTCCGGATCCTAGGGGTGAACGTGAGAGAGGGGGGGTGAGGTTCCGCAAGGTGTATTCTCTCGAGGAAAGGGAAAGAATACTTAGGGATAGGAAGCCGGACTACCTGTACTTTGACCACGTCTTCGGAATGGAGGTTGAGGGTGTCCCGAAGGGCGACATAGCTAAGGTCTACGATCCACGTGAAAGGCTTTCACGGCTTCTCGTGAGAGGGGAGAGGAGCAGGCTGGAGGAGGCGGCGGCCTTCTTGTCCACGAGGATAGCGGAGGAGGCGGGGGTTCCTATAGGCAGCATTGGAGTCTCGGGATCTCTGCTTGTAAGCATGGAGAGGCCGAGTTCAGACGTGGACATCGTCGTCTTTGGAAAGAGAAACTGTTGGAGGGCCTACGAGGCGATGAAGAACCTGGTTTGCAGTGAAGGAGACATACGAGTTTATGGTGAGGAGGAATTGAGAAGGCTCTACGAGTTCAGGTCTAAGGATACTTTGATAGGGTACGAGGACTTTGCCAGGTGTGAGAGGAGGAAGTATATGTCAGGGGTGGTTAAAAGCTGCGACTTCTTTCTTCGCTTTGTGAAGTACCCTGACGAGTACGGTGAAGTTTACGGGGAGAGATTGTACAGGCATGTAGGCTATGCTCTAGTTGAAGGGGTGGTGGCGGATGCCTCAGATGCAATTTTCACGCCTTGCAGTTACATTTTGGATGACGTGAAGGTTCTGGAGGGAGCGAGGTTTCCTGTAAGGGAGGTTGTCTCTTTCAGGGGGCGCTTCAGCGACCAAGCAAGGGAGGGGGAAAAAGTTATGGCAAGGGGGAAGGTTGAAAGGGTGAAGTCTGAGGGTGAAGAGTGGTTTAGGCTTGTTGTGGGGGGGAGACGGGAGGATTTCTTAATAGTTAAGTGGTGATTTAGGTGGTTCACCTTGGTTAGAATGGAACGTGACAGGGACTTTCTGAGAACACGTGAAAACTTTTTCTTCTGTGTTGTGGGTTACGCTCACCCACCAGGGAGAGTCTTGGCTTACTTGAAATATGTTCCAAGCAGTGCTGGCCGGTGGGGGAAAAGAGGAAAGTTTCACAGGATACTCTCAAGATATGATGCCGCCGCAGTAGCAGACACCTTCAAATTCCTGAGAAAATACCCGAAGTACTTGTACTACTCGGATGTTTACGGGATAGTTTTCTCGGCGGTTCCCGGAAGCGAGATCGAGTCCCGATACTACCCTGAGGTGAAAGTTGCGAAGCTTTTAGAGGAGAAGAGAGTTGACCCGCTTCAGGAGAAGGCTTTATCCCTAATTTCACTTCTCTCACGTGAAAGCGGGGTCCCCCTGCGGAGGTTCGGAGTGACCGGGTCCATTCTAATAGACATCCATAATCCCTCGTTCTCCGACGTTGACTTAACAGTTTATGGAAGAAGGTACGCGGTAAGGGTTAAGGAGGCTATCCTTTCCCTTAGAGGAAGGGATGTTAAGACGTTCACGGGAAGGGCGGCTGAAGAGTGGGTTAGAAAGAAGGAGGGAGTGTTCCAGCTTTCCAAGAAGCAGGCACGGAAAATTCTTGAAAGGAAATGGAACATAGGTTTCTATAGGGGAACGAGGTTTTCAATACATCCTGTAAGGATCGACGAAGAAATAGATGAGAAATACGGAGACAGGGTTTTCCGAAAGGTAGGTATGTGCACTATCAAAGCAACAATTTCATCAAGTAAGGACGCGATCTTCCTACCATGCAAATACGAGGTCGAAGACGTAACAATTCTGGAAGGGGACTGTCCTGGAGAGATAAAAGAGGTGGTCTCCTATGAAGGGCTCTTCTGCGACATAGCCGAGGAGGGGGAGCGTGTAAGGGTGCATGGCAAACTAGAAAGAGTAAAAGGAAGGGGAGAAGAATATTACCGGGTGGTGGTCGGGTCACAGGAAGCTAATGCGAGAGACTACATACATTTAGAAGATGCGACGTGAGAGAAGTTCTATGTCTAATAGGTTTAAGGGTGCTGGCTTTTAGCACTCTGAAATTATTTTGTCACCTTCCTTGACGAATGATTCCCATGCAGCCTTCACATCTTCCTTGTTTTTCGAATTCTCCAGCTTAGAGAGTAAGGTTAAGAATGCCCCTACTAGGGGATGCTCCACTAAATGTATTTCTTCTGATGTCACGCTAACGTAGCTTACAATGGCAGAGTTTACCTGCACGGCTGATCCGAGAATATCCCTTAGGACTACCCCGTCTCCTCCTACTTTAACATAAACTATTTCGTCTGCAACCTGCCTCTCGCCGCTTAAACCCGTAACCTTCACCCTAAACTCGCACATTAATTCTGTACCTCCAATTTTCTCTTAGGAGAGATTAGAGGTAGACTGCTAAAAAGTCTTTTTAAATGGCAAAAACAACTTTTAACAGGTTGTAAGAGCTGGAAAGGAGGAGCGAGCATGCCGGAAAAGAAGCAGGTGCAGAGTTGTACGTTCCATCCGATGTACGCTGCAACCGGTAGATGTGTAAAGTGCAGACGGCCCTTTTGCAACATATGCCTTGAAAAAGTGAAGGACCTCGTCGGGGAACGATGTATAGAATGTCTAACCCATGAAGAGCTCTCTAAGAGGACGGGTATAAAGAGGATGCTAGCCCTTTACATAGCAGGCTTTGCGGCAAGCGTCGCGATAGTTATGAATGGGCTTCAGACGCAGTACCCTCCCATTCTTCAGATGGTCATGGCGCCAAACCTTTCATTCTTCATATTCTATCAATGGTACACTCAGGGGAGAACGCCGATAGAAATGGTTTACATGGCCTTCGCGGCGATGGGCGGGTTCGTAGCTTTCGCGGTGATAGACGTACTTGGAACCCGTAAGACGAGGCAGAACCTGTTGAGGCATGGCTTCTGTCCGAACTGCGGAAAAGTTCTCTTTGGCAATACCGTGTGTCCCAACTGCGGGAAAACCTTGCCGGAGAAGCCTCCAGACTACCCGGACGTGGAATGGCTGAGAGAATACCTGAAAATGGAGAAGAAGAGAGCTGTAAGCCCAGCACTAATTAAAGAGAAAGAGAAAAAGCTGAGAACGAAGTATAAGCGGAGGAGGGCAAGGAGGGTTGAAAGAAGCTAGTTTTAGGCTAGGAGGGCTTCCGAGTTCACAAGGACTTCGGGAGGAGCTCTAAAGAAGGCTAGGCTAGCTACAGCCCCTATCATCCCTCTTCTTCCAGTAACCTCGTAAACGCTGACACCAGCCTTCTTAGCCACCCTTTCAGCCTCGCTCACCGTGACTTCCATGCGTCGCGCCCTGTTAGCGAAGGACTTGAGCGGATCAGGAATCGTTAAGCCCTTCAGAAACGCTACAGCCGTGTTATCCGAGTAGGTTTCTTTCTCTAGAAAGTTCACCGAGTGGCTGATTAATGCATTAAGCTTGTTGGGTGCTACCGCAACCTCTATGAAGCTTGCAGCGTTACCAACGGTTTTATACTTCACATTGGGGTTCAAGTGGACAACCTTATGGCTTATCTCCTCGACTAGCCCCTTAAGGCTGTTAAGCAAAGCTAAGGTTAACGCCCAAGTTGCCCCTGAGTCGGGACTGTCGGTGTCATCTACGCCTATAGTGACGTGCTCGAGCATGTCCGTGACAACGATGCCCTCAACATACCCCTGCATGGGCTTAACTTTAAGCTCCCTCAGCCCTCGAGCGAACCTCATGGTTTCGGTCAGTGAGTGTGCAGGTCCGCCAACAGCCCTAATCTTTTGAATAACCTTGTCGCCTACCACGTCCACCCGCTCTACAGCCATCGAAGCCCCTGAAGCAACTTCTCTCTCTCTTCCAAGGATGGTTAGCTCTCTAAGGAATTTCCCCTCATACCTAGCTTCTATTATCGCCCCTTTAGCCTTAAAGTGCTCGAACGCGCAGAATATAACTGCGCCTTCACTGCTACATTCATGGTAGATTTCCGCTATGCCTGCGTCTAAGTCTACCGCCGTAAAAATACGTTTACATGCCAAGTAGGGGAATGCTTCGTCTCTAACGTAAGCGTACCTGGCGGGTTTACGTCCAACAGATTCCTCGATTATTCTAATGAACCCTTCATCTACGAGGCGGTGAATCCAGTCCTGCACCGTGGTCCTAGGGAGACCTGTTTCGTTCACCACGTCCTGGATGGTGAACGTGCCTTGCCTTAAAGTCAGCTCTTTAACCAAGCCTAGGCAGAGGGCTCTTCTCCTGAGAACCTTCGACAAACGACCCCATCCTGCTTCAGCCTTCAACTTTCACCATCGAAAGAATTTCAGCCCAGTTCATCTTCCTCTCCTTCATGCACTTAGTGTTAAGGGGGCATGAAGGGCAAACAGTGTAGAAAAGATCTTCAGCTTTTTTCTTTCTAAGTGTGCACACGTACCCTCTTGCTACAAGCTCCTTTAACTTTTCCCTTAACGTGTTAGGATCCATGTTAAGATGGTTAACTATTTCGTCAAGGCTCTGAGGAGTTCTTATAATGTACAAGTACTCCAATATGACCGCATTCTCTTCCCCATACTTGCTCTTAAGCACGTCAAACACCGTGTAAAACTCCTCTTCAACCTTTTCCTCTTGTTTGGCCTCTACCATAGCAGCTCTAGCTTGGAGGAGTACTGTTTGAAGCTGGGAGAGCACTTCACCCAGCTTGTTAAGTGTAGCTTGCAGCGAGGAGGCTTCTTCATGGGCTCGCTCCTTTTCTTCCACTATGTTCTTCAGCTTTTCCTCCAACTCTTTTTCTTCGCCGAAAAGGCTTTCAAGCCTCCTGAAGAGGCTCTCAGGGTCTTCGCCTTCCTTTAGCACCTCCAGCTCTTCTGCAACTTTTAACTCCTCATCGTACTTTGACTCCAGCACGGACTCGATTTTTTTCTGCTGGTCGCCTATGGAAAGCTCACGGTTCTTAGCCTCCGACAAATGCCGTTCCACGTCGTGGGAAACCCTAGTTAACATGTTACTATAGCTTTCAGCTAGAAGTAGGAAAAGGTTTCCGCCTGACTGTTCCAGTAAGAACGCTGCCTCATCCAACACGTAACGTTTAAAGAAGGCCTCCTCTAACTCGCTCTCTAAGATCACCCCTAGCAGAAGAAGGCTTTCACCCTTACCCACAACACCGAAAAGAACTTCTTCATGGTCCACCTCGACGCGTTCAACCTTTCCCACTCTGAGATCGTAGTTAGAGAAGAAGGAGACGAGGACGTCTTCTGACAGCGCGGAGTCGTGGAGGAAGGAGCTTTCCAAGGAAACAGCGTTAGCGGAGAAGCGGATTACAAAAACACCTAGGGGCATCATTATCATCCTTAGACGCTACTTATATAAAAAAGCGTAAGCGACAGTTGAAAAGTTTTCTGCTTCAACGAGGAATAGAATAAGCCTTGGTAGGGGTGTAACGCTAGTACCGGAGGCCCTCCAGCAGGCAGACGAAGATCGATGCAGCCGTCAGGTCTGCGGTGGTTCCCGGATTGAGCTTTCCCTTCGCTTTATGAAGTTCTTCGTCTAGCATCCAGCAAAGCCTTCTTCCGCCAGGTGTCTCGATTCCTCCTGCATTCAAAATAGCCTCCGCCTTGGAGCTTACGTAACGTGCCGCATCGGCTCCAGCCTTCCTAGCTATTAACGTATCCGGCTTTTCTGAGAGAATCGTCAGGAAAGTGTTCACCGTAGCCACGTTCACGTCTCCGGTGGCGGCATAATGCTTCTTGAATGCAGGGTATCCTATGGTAAAAACAGTCCTCATACCGTTAACCCATTCCTCACTGATCCCATCCCACCCTGCGCTGACGGCGAAGACGTCCTTTAAGGTGAGGCCGGCCGAGGCGATCTTCCTCTTCGACTCCGGGTCGTTCACGTCAAGCATGCTTACCTTCCCCATTCCTCCTGGTTTAGCGAGCTGAATGGCATCATAAACCTTTACGGCATCGTCAACCGTAGTGCCATCTATAACCTTCACAACGTTTCCTCTAAGCTCGTCAACGGACACGCCGCCAGAGGAGGCGATGCACATACCAGCGGCGGCAGACAAGGGTGAGAACAGGAGAACTGTTCCAAGGTTCGTGTTACCCCCCCTCTGCCATTTAGCAGTAGCGTCCACTGCTTCGAGGATGAAGCGGCCCACCGAAATATCCCTTAAACTTATTTCCCCCGTTTCTGCCTTGAAGCCGTTTTCGGCAAGTTTGCCCATAGCGGGTCCGATGGCGACGGCGCCGGCCAAGAAGTGCTCAAACCTTGTTTCGGGGCTGTCGCGGACACGGTGGACGTTACCCGGCTTAGGGTAGCCGCTAACCTCGAGCAGTATGGCGAGAATGGCACATTGCATAACATACTCTGCAACCTTTAACTTAACCCCCTCCATTAAGAAAAAATCAGGAAAACTTAAAAACAGTTATCTAAGAGGAGCAAACGCCCAAAACCCGATTTTCGGGCCGGAAGGAGCCATGATTCACACCTAGGCAGAAGGCGTTCCAACATTAACGATTCCACCTAAACATGCCGGTAGAGGAGGACGTTCAAACCAACGTAATGCTCCAAACAGTTCTACATGTAATGGAAAATAGCGTGAAGAAGGGGGAGGCACCCTTTAGTTAAACTTGAGGATGTCAGCGTTCCTCTTTAGTGTTCAAGGTATTCTTCGATTTTACTTAGTATTTTTGCGCCCAGCTTTTCAATGTCGCTGTTTCTCACCTTGACGACGTTAAGGGTGAAGTTCCTGAAGGCTTTCTCGTATCCTTCAAGCACCTTCGCAACGTATTCTGGATCATCCTCGTTCCATTCTTCCGGCCGCCCTCTCCTTTTCTTTATTTTAAAAAGGGCGTCCTCCAAGCTTTCATCAAAGTAAAAAATTAGGTCTTCACGCCAGTTAACGGATCTATAAAGATTCTCTAGCAGGATGTAGTCGTCCCTAGAACATAAGGCATGCGAATATGCTATGACACAGATCGGACTCCTATCGCAAACTATGACTCCTTCCTTAATGCGACTTATCAACTCGTTTCTTTTTAGCATTTGCTGGAAAACCCACAGTTCAGCTCTGAAAGCAACCTGCTTATCCTTGGAGCCGAAGGGGTACATTGGTTCTTCAAGGAACTCTGGAAAAAACACCCACTCAGGCCTTTTTGAGCGAAGGTAGGTGAACACCGTTGTTTTCCCGCATCCATGCACACCTTCAAGAGAAGCAACCAGCTTCAACCATTGAGCCCCCTTGTGAAGCCCTAGTTCCTCTTAAAAACCCAGCTTCCCTTTAGAGGTGAGTGTTTCCTCCAAGACTTCTTGAAAGCACTAGCGTATTTCATGGAGAACACTCAACGTTTACCCTAGCGCTACGTACTTGTTCTGACGCAGGTCATTGAGGTTTGGAACTTTTTTCACCAGCTTCCTGTCTAGCAGGATCTTTAAGGCGTACCTGACCGTTCTAGGGGCGAATGTGGTTTTCTCGAAAAGTTCCTTTGGCGTTAGAGGACCCTCCTTTCTCAGGATGTTTACGACCTCTAGCGCTGAGGGGGGTAGTTCCTCGCCTTTAACTTCTTCTTGGAATTTGACCATTTGGGTTGCTACGGCCATAAGCATCACCCACGGAATTTATGTATAAATGATTATTGAATAAAATAAGAATTTTTTACATAAAAAACAAGTGTACATATGTTCACTATATGTAAAACCCAAAAAACATGTATAAACATATGTAAACATATACATACATAAAATAAATGGTAAATAAATAAACAGGTAAGAAGCAGATAAGTGTGGAGGAGAGAGAATGCCTAAAACATTCAACGAGTTTGAAGTAGGGGAAAAGTTCGTCTCGCCAGCGATAACGGTGACAGACGCACACATCACGCTTTTTGCAGGGCTCTCAGGAGACTTCAACCCACTCCACGTAAACGACGAATTCGCGAAGAAAACACCCTTCGGAGCAAGAATAGCGCATGGACTTCTAACCATAACGCTCATGTCAGGGTTTATGGGAATGCTTGTTGCAGGCACGGCTATAGCATTCCTAGAGGCGAGATACAAGTTTTTAGCACCCGTAAAAGTAGGGGATACTATTCACACGGAGGGAGAGGTAGTCGAGAAAAAGCCAACGTCAAAATATCCAGGAGGAGTTGTCAGGTTCAAATATGAAATCAAGAATCAGAGGGGGGAAGTGTGCGTCGAGGGAGAGGCAGCTCTTCTCGTAGCCGACCGCGTCCTCTACTAACCAACTCTCCTTTTTCTTTTCGATGGAGGAGCTGTAAGGCAGTAAATAATAAATAAGGAAAGAAGGGTGGCGTTAGGCTGGTTTAAAAGCCAGAACGGTTTCCCCGTTCCTTTCTATGAAAACGGCTTCCATGTTCATTCCTATCTTTATAGTTTCCGGCTTCTTGGCGTCTACTTCAACTATCCGCGCTGTTACCTTCGCCCCCTGTCCAAGGTCCACTACGCCGAACACGTAAGGGTTATCTCGCCCGTATCCCTCGGCAACTAGTGGTGTTGGAGCCACATATACAACCGAGAACGTTACCAATGTGCCTTTGCCTTCCAGTTCCACCCATTCGAGCTCGCTTCCATGACAACTCTTACATAATGGGCGAGGAGGGAAATTAACCATCCCGCAGCTCCTGCACTTAGCACCCATAAGTTTCCTCTCTTTCAGGAAATCTTTAAACGCTTTAACGGTGAAGCCGGAGGAACTCATAGATTTTCACCTCCTGAAGATGTGGACGGCGCAGCTAGCCCCTGACCCTCCAACGTTATGGGTTAGAGCAAGTTCGACTCCGGAAACTTGCCTTGGTCCTGCTGAGCCCCTTAGCTGATGCCATATTTCAACGACCTGCGCCGCCCCGCTTGCTCCTACGGGATGCCCTTTAGCCTTTAGCCCTCCTGAAGTATTTATCGGCTTCTCGCCGTCTCTTTTAGTAACGCCTTCCTCAACCGCCTTCCCGCCTTCCCCAGGCTTGAAGAAGCCAAGGTCTTCTGTCGCGACTATTTCAGCTATCGTGAAGCAGTCGTGCACCTCCGCTAGCTGAATGTCCTTTGGTTCTACACCAGCCATGCGGTACGCCTCCCTCGCCGCGACCCTAGCAGCCCTGAGGGAGGTTAAATCTTCTCTATCATGGAGGGCGAGGGCGTCGCTGCCCTGACCCGTTCCAGCCACATATATCGGCGTGTCGGTGAACTTTCTCGCAATTTCTTCCGCTGCCAAAATCACCACTGCCGCTCCGTCTGTTATCGGGCTACAATCAAACAGCCTGAGGGGCCACGCTATGATGGGGTTTGCCGCAGGATCCTCTAGGAACTCCATTTCGTCCTTCCACGTCGGCACAGGCAAGCCTTTAGCCTTAGCTTTCTCCATCCTCGACTTCATGATGTCTCTTATGGACGCTTGAAACTGGGCTTTAGGGTTTAAAGCGCCATTTTCATGATTTTTAATTCCCACCAGCCTTAACTGCTCAATGGTCGTACCATATCTTTTCATGTGTGCGTTGGCCATTTCCGCGTATAGCCCAGGAAAGGTTGCCCCTGCTGGGAACTCGTAGAACGCGTCGGCTGCGGATGCGAGGACGTCGGTTACCCTGGCTGTTTCGAGGTTGGTCATCTTCTCCACTCCGCCAACACATACTATGTCATGCACCCCCGAGGCGATCGCTAGTATGCCGAGGCGCAGTGCGACCCCGCTGCTTGCACATGCATCCTCTATCTTCATTGCCGGAGCAGGCGTTATTCCTACCATGTTTGCCATTAGTGGTCCAGTGTGGACTTGGCCCTCGAATATGTCATTCGAGAAGTTTCCGAGGAATAAGGCTTCAATGTCCTTAACATCTATCCCATTGTCCACGCTGCTTTTGGCTTCTAGGAAGGCCTCTACGAAAAGCTCCCTCGTCGTCTTATCCTTAAAGGCTCCAAACTTGCTCATCCCGGCACCTATAATCGCTACACCTCTAGCCAGCTTACCCATTCTTTATCCTCCTTAAACCACGTGAGGGAACCCCCTAAACGTTTCAGAAAACAACCTTATAAGTTTCTTTTGAATAGTAGAAGGCTACAAGGCTTCAAGACCTCGGCAAGAAGCCCTCCTGCTCCAGCTAAGACGGACAAAAGTCAAACTTGAACTGTAATTTGAAGCGTTTAGTGGAGGATTTCCACCTAGGAAAAACGCGGTGGCTCTAATGCAATTTTATTATGGCATCTAAAGCCTGATCGATGCGTCCAGAAGGGGATGAGGGTTAACGCTAGCAAGCTAAGGGGTCGCTTAGGAGGAATAGTGCCGGGTGTGCCGTTACTAACCCTGCAGTGAACGTTTAACCGTTAAGTATCCGGTGAGGCATCAGATGGCTGGCGACGGTAATTTCGTGATATTACTAGACGTTAAAAATGAGGGAGGATTGTTTTAGGGCATGCAAGCCATTTTTGAAGAGATAAGCGTCTCCGACTTCTTCTATAGGAACAGGGAGTTAGCTGGCTTCTCTAGCCCTTCCCGGGCAACATACATGGTTATCCGTGAGGTTTTAGAGAACAGTTTAGATGCTTGCGAGGAGGCTGGAGTGCTTCCAAACGTTAAGGTTTCCCTAAGCACGGTTGAGGGCAAAGTTTACCGGCTTACCGTTAAGGATAACGGCTTCGGGGTTCCTGTGGAGGAGGTCCCCTACGCTTTCGGGAAGTTTCTTTACGGGTCAAAGTTTCGCCTTAAGCAGAGCAGAGGGGTTTTCGGTCTCGGAGGGGCTATGGCCTTGCTTTACGGTCAGGTGACTTCTGGCATGCCTGCTAGGGTAGCCGTAAGCGATGGAGGGGACATATTCGAGTTCAAACTTAGAATAGACGTTGAAAGGAATGAGCCATTGGTTGAGGGGAGGAAGAGGAGGAAGAACGTTAACGGGTGGCATGGAACATTCGTTGAAATGTTCTTTAAAGGGGACTATCCAAAGGCTGAGGGGAAGATAATCCAGTACCTTCAGCAGACCGTTATAGCATCACCCCACGCAGAGGTGGAGTTCATAGACCCGGCAGGTCGACAGCGCGTGTTCGGGAGAAGCGTGGAGGAGGCTCCTAGCCCTCCGGTCGAAGTTCTTCCCCACCCTCACGGGTTAGACGTGGAAATGCTTAGGAGGCTGGTTAGGAGGCATGGGTCGAAAAGCCTGCTTTCCTTCATGGTTAAGAGTTTTCAGAGGGTTGGATTGGCCACAGCGAAAAGGTTCCTAGAGGAAGCAGGGTTTAGCCCTTACCAGCCTGTTTCAAGCCTTTCTGACAGGGACATCCTAGACCTCCTAGACGCAATGAGAAATTACAAGTTTCCTCCGCCGGACGCAAAGTGCCTTTCACCCATAGGGAGGGATGCCCTAGAGGCTGCTATCAGGAAGATGTTTGATCCCGACTTTCTCTACGTCTGCCAGAGGCCGCCGTCGGTTTACCGTGGGCATCCCTTCATAGTTGAGGTAGCAGTCGCTTACGGATGCAAGAATGTTGAAGCAGGGAACGGGGTGTCGCTTTACAGGTTCGCCAACAAGATACCACTGGTTTACGACGCATATAGCGACGTTTCGATGAAGGTGGTGAAGAGGTTTAACTGGAGCAGCTACGTAAGCCGCCCAGCTGCAATAGCTGTTTTCACTCACATATGCTCAACTAGGGTTCCGTTTAAGACGGCTGGCAAGGAGTGCGTCGCAGACCCTCCAGAGGTTGAAAGAGAGATAGAAATGGGGCTAAGGGAGTGCTGCCGAAGGCTTAAAACGTTCCTCACAGGCAAGATTGAGGTTGAAGAATACGGGAGGAGGATGAAAGCCTACAGGAGGTATCTTCCCGAAATAGCAAGGTTAGCTGCGGAGTTGGCTGGAAGGGATAAACCTCCAAGCGTAGCTGACCTGATAGAGGAGGGAGGGGCATGGAGGTAGTTGAGAAGCTGAAGAGGTTAGGGGAGGAGATCTGCACTCAGATAGAAAGGGGTGAGTACCCCTTCCTCGATCTGCCAAGCAGAACCACCAACAACATCGTTTACGACCCCGAGAGGGGAAGGTTTACTCTTGGAGAAGCGAAGATTAGAAGGAGCACCTCCAACTTGAAACATCTACGCTCGTTCACCCAAACCGTCTGGGTGGCATGGATTGCTAAGCGCCTAGTAGAAGAAGGAAAAACAGCCACACTTAGGGACATATACTACCTAGCCGAGTCTTACAAGGTTAAATTTAAGGATCAGCAGGAGTCGGACAGCATAGTCGCAGACCTCGAAGCACTACTCGGGGTTCCAAGAGAGAAACTCGGAATATTTCCCGAGGAAAGGGCTACCGTGTACGGGGATCTAACCATAAGGTATAACATGCCTGGATACGAGGAGCACACGCTGAAGCTAACAGCCAGCCCCGACGGCGTGGCGATAGGGCCAGCCCTGACAAATGCCACCTTCGAAGACTGCGGGGCTGAGAAGGTGGTCATGGTGGAGAGTGGGGGAATGTTTACGCGGCTAATCGAGGAGAAGGCACACGAGAAGTTTAAGGCGATACTAATACACACCGCCGGGCAGGCTCCCCGCTCAGCTAGGCAATTCGCTTACAGGCTAAACAGGGAGCTAAACCTTCCAGTGTACATTTTCACTGATGGAGACCCGTGGGGGGCACACATTGCTATGGTGGTGATCAGCGGCTCAGCCAACGCAGCCCACATAGACGATGTCGCCATACCCGGCGCCAGGTGGATAGGGATACTACCTGCAGACATAGAAGAGTACAGGCTTCCCTCAGAAAAGTTTAACGAGAAGGACTGGAAGCGACTGGGAGAGCTGACGGCGGATCCACGATACCAGTCACCTTTCTGGAGGGAGCAACTTAGAAAATTCGAGGAAACCGGAAGGAAAGCGGAGCAGCAGGCGTTAAGCGCCCACGGGCTCTCCTATGTCACTGAGAAGTACCTCCCTGAAAAAATTTCTTAGGCTGAGGGGGAGGCACCGCTCTTCATCGCCTCCGCTCCGCCGCTTCTTCTTAAAGATACTAAGAGGAGTGCCAACAGGATGGCTGCCGACAGCTGGCATACGATTGAAAAGGCTGCCACAAAGAGAGGGCCGACAGCCGCACTCAAGTCGTACATGAACCCCATGGTGAAGCCGCCTATCAGCCAAGCTAAACCATAGAACGTGTTAAAGAAGCCATAGGCTGTCCCACGCATTTCCAGCGGAGACAGGTCGGCTACCGCAGACCTATAAACAGACTCCTGAGCCCCCATACCAACGCCGAAAAGCAGGATGGCAACCGACAGGAGAAGAACATCTGCTTTAATCGCTAAAATGGCAGGTAGCGCCGAGACGGCCAGAATGAACCAGAAAACCTTTAATCCGAAGCGGTCGTAGGCGAAGCCCAGCGCCACGGCAGCCACCGCATCCACACCCATAGCCGCAGCGAAGACAACGGGTATAACCCATGAAGGAGTTAAGCCAGCCATCCTGTAGGCTATAAGGCTATAGTGCAGGAACCCGGTTACGCTCAACACGGCTGCAACATTATAAATCCAAAATCGCCTATCAAGATTCTTAACCGATATCCTAGCTTTTCTCGGCCGTGGCTCACCACCAACGTAACCGCGAAGCTTAACATACGCCAGGTAGAGGAAGGCCAGAGAAGCTAGAGCAGGCAGTATAAGAACGGAGAAGGAAAAGTGCATGCTGCCAAGCGAGAAAACCAGCGCCATAGAGACAATTAAGGGCCCTGCAACCGCCCCCACCTGATCCATAAGCTCATGGAGGCCAAAGGCTTTACCAGCACCAACATCACGCGTAACAATCGACAGAGCCGCATCCCTAGAGGGAGTTCTAAAGGCTTTCCCAAACCGCTCAACAAAGATTAGCAACGCGGCAAGCTCCCAGCGTCCAACCAAGGCAAGAGCCGGAACAGAAAAAAGCGTCAAGCAATACCCGAAGAAAATGAAACGCCAGTACTTACCACTCGCATCAGCCAAGAAGCCACTAGGAAGCCTAACAACATACCCGACAAACTCCCCCAAACCAATAACAAAACCCACAACCGTAGCCGAAGCACCAAGAACCTTCAAAAAGTCAGGAATAACACTCCTCGCACCCTCATACACAACATCCGCAAAAAGACTAACAAGACCAAACAAGAGAATACCATAATAACCAATACGCTCCTTAAACAAGCAGACACCCCCACAACCAATCAAAAAGACAAAAAAATAAACTTAACGACAACAACGGAGAAACACAACGACAAAACAAACAGATGAAAACCAACAAAACCTCTCAAACCCAAACAAAAACATTAACAATGACGACCCCCACACCCAGAAAGCCAAACACAACACCCCTAATACAAGCAAAGAAACAACCCAGTTTAACACCATAACCCTCAATCTGATCCCAGCCCCTAAGAAGATAAGAAAAAGCTATCAGTAACACAAATAGTTTAAACCATCAACCTCAACCACAACAAACAGTACAGTTATATTCCGCGGCTGCAAAGTGTTAAACGGTGTCCACGTTGCCAAAATCCAGGAAGAAGCCCGGAAGCAGGAGGAAGGCTGAAAGCAGGAAGAGGGGTAAAGGTAGGGGTGGGCTTCTTGGCAGGCCGGGTGTCCTGGGGGCCGCCGCAGGCCTGCTCAGGGCTGCCGGAGGCCTCCTGAAGGGTGCGTCATCCCCCAGCCCCCTGGGGGCCGCGGCGGCAGGGGTGGACGCCGCAGCAGGAGCAATAGAGGCAGGAGCAGAAGTAGCCACAGCAAGACACACGGCCAGAATGACCCAGCAACTAGAAAAAATGGACAAACAGCTAAAACAGCTGGAGAAGCTGGGGAAGCTGGACAGCATGGACCGGAAGCTGGAGGCCCTAGAAGTGCTGGAGCGTTTGGATAGGAGGTTGGGGGAGCTGGTTGAGCTGGTCAGGGAGGGGGGGCTGGCTGGCCCTGCGGCGTCCGCGGACGCTGCTTCTGCAGGCAGCAGCCGGGAGGCAGCCGCATCCACGGGCTGCAAGAGGAGGAAACGCTGACCGCCGGGAAGCACGGAGCCTCAGGGCTCCTCAGGGGCTGTAGCAGGAGCCTCGGAGCCGCCTGCAGAGGGAGGGCTGCCACGTCTTACCAACCTTTTTCGCGGCTTCCAGGACGTGGAGGGGTTGGTAAGATTTGCGTGTAATCATTTGTTGGGATGGGTGGATCGGTGGTTCAAATCCACCCCCCGCACCAATCTTTCCGAATTTGGAAGCCGTGAAAATGGTTGGTGAGACAGCACCTAGCAGCCCCCTAAAGCTCTTGAGACACACTCAGGGGCGGAGTGTCTGGGGGGACGAAAAGGGCGGGACGAAAAGGAGAGGTAACGGGCCGGCCTAGGACGCAATAATACAAATACTGTTATGGTCGCTGAAAATTAGTTATCATTGGCGGAGGAGGACGTAGCTGAAACATTTAAAACGTTAAAATGCCGCCATAGCTTAGCTGGTGGAGCAGCGGATGCGTGATGCACCGCAGATGTAACCCGCTGGTTGCGGGTTCGAAGCCCGCCAGTGGCTCTACTTTTACTCTTTCAATCCCATGTCCGGGCTCTCTTTGCAGGAGAAAGAGCTATTGGTAGCGGGGGGTGGATTTGAACCACCGATCTCGGGGTTATGAGCCCCGCGGGATCTCCTGACTACCCCACCCCGCTACGCTCACTTAGTATGTGGCAGGGTTAAGCTTCAGGTTCACCATTTGGAGTAACCTCCTTCCCTCGCTTACGCAAGGGGCTTCCGGCGTGGAAGCTTGCGAGGTCGGCGTTCACCTGAGGCTTTACGCCTCAAGCTCATGCACCCTTCGGGGCGGCCACAAGCCCCGCACCCCCTCCTCCAGTTAAGGAGGGGGCTACAAGATACAGCCTATCTGGCAGAGTATTTAAACTTAACTACCCGCCCACCTCCCCTTGCGTATCCCCTCCCTTTCGGAAGGGGTCTTGCAAGCAACGGGAAGATAAACATTTAAAAATCTTACCAACTTGGTGGTTTCTTGGTTGGGTTTTCGTTTGTTTTCTTTGGCTGCTTATTGTGTTTTGATGGGATGTTTTGGTTGAATGGGATGATTAGGCTGGAGGTTGCTGGTGTTGAGGGGTGTGTGCTGAGTTTTTGAGGATGTTTTCTCTTAGGTTTTTAGGAGGAGTTTTGCTGCGTTTTCGTAGAGTATCTTCTTTTTTGCTGGTTGGGTGAGGTTGGTGTTTAGGAGTTGTTGTATGTTGCCGTGTATTGTGGATACTCCTGGTCCGGGCCAGTCTGAGCCGAATATTGCTTTGTCGGCTAGTTTTTCTATGTTGGGGAAGTAGTGTGTTATTTTTTGGGGTGGTATGCTTGAGATGTCTAGGATTATGTTTGGGTGTCTTCTTAGGAGGAATGTTGCTGTTTTCATCCAGATGGGGCGTCCTCCATGGCTCATGATTATCTTCATTTTTGGGTAGTCTGTTGCTACGTCGTCTAGGAAGAGTGGGTCTCCGTACTTGTTTCGTGCTTTTGGGAATATGCTTGTTCCTGTGTGGAAAAGCACTGGGAGGTTGTGGTCGACTGCGAACTGGTATATTTGGTCTAGTGTTTTCATGTTTTGCTCTTCTGGGCGGTAAGCGTTTGGCTTGAACAGCTGGTGTACTGGGTGGAGCTTTATCCCTTTTACCTCGTACTTGCTGTAGAGGTGTTCCAGCCTTTCCACCGGTTTTTCTTCGAGGCGGGGGTGCACCGAGCAGAAGAATAAGAGCCTGTCTGGGTGGTGCTTCGTGTATTCTGCCACTGAGTCGACTAGCTCGTCTCCCCACCCCATGACGTCTGGGGCTGGATACGACATTATTGCTACAGCCTCTACGTTGTGTTGATCTAAGTATTTTATCAGGTTGTCGGGGCTTTGAGAGATTTGAAGGTAAAAGTTGGGGTCAACTTGGAAGAAACTTTTCATGAGTGTTAAAACTTGGTTGCTGAGCATTTTCTTAGGAAGAAGGTGTATGTGGGCGTCTATAAATTTCAGCAATTTTTCCGCCGCCTTTCTGATTTTAAAGATACTTTTCAAGCTGAAAGCTTTAACTTTTTATGCTTACACGTTTACGAGGGAAGGGTTTATTTCGGTTTTTAACCGGGTTTTCTAGGCTGCATGGTGTTGCTGCTACGCATTTTCCGCACACGTCAGCGACTCCTAGCTCCTCATAGTGCTTCGCGTTTTCAAGACATACTTTGTAGCACTTATGCTTGTTAAGTTTGTTTTCTGTTAACGCTTTAAAGATGCATTTCTCTACGCATTTTAGGCACTTCACTCCTGACTTATGGAGGCAAAATTCGTTTTCCGGCCTTGGAGTTGGCTTTATTTTTGCGTTTGTTACGATGCTTGTCAGCCGTCCACAGCACCCTTTCTCTGTAATTATCATGTGGTGGACTCCGAACGTTCCTAGTCCAGCAATGTAGGCTACATGCTTATGAGACCAGTTACTGGTTAAGGTTTCCTCGTTGAAAACGTGAGTTGGGGGTGGAGCCTCAGCTCTGAACCCTTCACTTCTAAGGAGGTCTACTATTCCAGCTGCTAAGTCCGTGAGAAGCTTGTTTGTCTCAACATAAGCTATAGCCCATAGTTTTGATGCGTAGCGCCCATTAACGTTAGAGTAAACAGTCTTATATGTAAAGGGTATGAAGAAAGCAATTACTGTTTCAGCGTCGTCGATGAGGTCTGATGGGTGAAGATGACCCTTTACTACGTATGGTAGCCTTTCAAAGAGGGGATCGCTTGCACTAGCAAAGCCGATTAATGGGCTTCTCCACGTAGTTACGGTGTGACGGATAGAAGGATATGAGTTTACAAAGGAATTTGTGAAGCGGATAATCTTGGAAGGAAGCATCAACAAGTCCTTTTCAGGTTGAAGGAATAGTTAAAAGTTAAAATAAAGAGTAAGGGGGCTTAGAACTTATCTTCATCTCTGTACCATGAGGGGAACCATTTGTAGTATTCCTTGGGTGCTGCCTGCTTTAACCCTTCATAGGTTGGTCTTGCTAGGAGTATTCTACCTTTCCTGTCTCTGTAAAGGGAGGCGAGGCCCTTGCTTTCCATGGCTTGAAGCGTTTCCAGCACTTTTTCTTGTGGTGCTTCGAACTCGTTTGCGATGTCTTCTATTGTCATGTGGAGTCCTGGGTTGATCCTGTAGTTTAGCGCGAAGAGCTTGAGCATGTTTTCCTCGTTTGGTTCTTTCCCGGCGAACTCGGATTTCTCAAAGGTTGGCATTGGTACCTGGAGGCGTGGGTGCAGAGTGTAGCGCCATGGATACTTCAGGTCCTCGTACATTGCTAGTGGCCCCATTCTGTAGATGATTACCTTCATTATCTCGTTCGTGCCAGCGACTATTTGCCCTATTTTTGATTCCCTTACCATTCTTTCAATCGGGTAAAACTTGGTTAGCCCGTCTCCACCGACTATCTGGACGCCGTTTACCCCCATCCTGAGGGAGGCATCCGTTGCAAACATTTTCGCTATCGATGCTTCAACCGGTATGTTCATTCCGATGTCCATGGCATAAGCCGCGTAGTAGGTCATTAGCCGAGCTAGCTTGTAGTCGGCGATCATGTCTGCTATGGCAAACTGGTTATTTACGAAGTCTGTTGTCCTCATCCTGAACTGAACTCTTCTCTGAACGTAGTTGTAGACGCATCTTAAACCTTCAATCATCCCTCCTAAGGTGACGGCGGCTGTTATTGTCCTCTCGAAGTTTAAGCCGCCCATCATGATCGCCCAGCCGTCTCCTTCATTGCCTATCCTGTTCTCCACTGGAATGCGCACATTGTCAAAGTCTAGGTAGGCGTTAGGGACGTTCGCGAAGCCTATGAGTTCGTTTATTTTTTCAAGGGTGAAGCCGTCCATGCCCTTCTCGACGACGAAGGCTGAGAGATGCCTGTATCGCCTTCTATCCTCGGGATCATCGCTCGTTCTAGCGTACACTATGTATCTATCGGCGACGCCGCCTCCCGTAATAAACCTTTTCTTACCATTTAAAATGTACTCGTCTCCGTCGCGCACAGCCACGGTCTCGATCCCGGCAGCGTCCGAGCCATAATACGGTTCAGTTATGCAGACGGCTCCTATGACGCCCTTAGCGAGTTGTGAAAGCCATTTCTTCTTTTGTTCCTCCGTTCCGTGATGTAAGATCTGGTGGTATCCTCCTATATGGGAAACCACGAATATGTGTCCTATGCAGTAGAGTCTGCCTAATTGCTCAGCCGTTATGCAGCACCCGGTGACGCCGAGACCCATTCCGCCATACTCCTTGGGGACGCCGGCGCCGAAGTAGCCTTTCTCACCGACCTCCTTCACGATGTCCCATGGGAAGCGGCGTTCCCAGTATGCCTCCTCAGCCCTAGGCATAAGTTTATTCACATACTCACATAGCTCATCTTGGTATGCCTTCTGCTCATCAGTCCACCAGGGAAAAGTATCCATAAAAACCCTCCATTTTTCTTTTAACCCGTTCTAGGACAACGAACTTATGAAGTATATAGCGTTATAAAATTTATCCTTCATGCCCTCCTATTACAACACGGGTGTTTCCTTTTCGTTCTCTTGAAGGGTGAGAGCCCACCTACTTATACTACCATAAGTTTTCCTCCTGCTTGAATAACAGAGGGCTCGGTGCATGTCATATGACAGGCTGGTTAAATTGGATGGGTGGTCTTCCGTAAATGGTGGGAAGCCCGGACGGGAACTTGGAGGATGGACAAAGGAAAATTTAAGTGGCATTCACTTGGCATTGACGGTCTAAGTTTTGGCCTTAGCACAGCTGAGAGGGGGGTGTCCACGAAGCAGACCGTTAGAAACTCGGGTTTTTCCTAAGCGCACGGATCCACTTGACCTAATCCGTTTTATACGTGAGGAATGCGCCTCCATTTTCTTTGGGTTGGTTTTGGATCCGAAAACCATAAAAAAGACGTGTTAAAAATGGTTTAAACGGAGGATGTGGGCCCGTGGCTCAGCCTGGTTAGAGCGTCCGACCACGAATGTGGGGCGAAGCTGATAACCGGAAGGTCGCGAGGCTATAGAAAGCGCGAATTCAAATCTCGCCGGGCCCACCAACTATTTCTTCAATTCGTTCCTACTTTGAAGAATACGACATATAGTTTTGCCAGTTTTATGTTTGTGAGTATTTTGATCATAAATTTTATTTTTTGGTTGCAAGCGAAGGTGCCATGTTAATTTCTAATTTTTCACCTAAAGTTTGAAGGGTGATTAGGATGGTAGAGAAGGATGTTAAGAGGAAACTTGTTGATGTTTTGAAGGACTTGGAGAGAAGGGTTCCTGACGTTTTGGGTAGTACTGTTGTGACTAATGAGGGTATGCTTGTCGCCTCTGTTCTCCCTTCAGACATTGCTGATCCTAGGCTCGTAGCAGCAATGTCCGTAGCGGCTCTGGGGATTGGCAAAAGGACTGTAGCTGAGCTGGGGCAGGGTGAGCTTCAACGGGTTCTCATAACAGGCAAGGATGGGCAGACTGTTATTATGAGTATAGGTGATGCGCATCTTCTAACAGTCTTGGTGAGGCACGACGCGAATTTAGGACTTGTATTCTGGGAGATGCTTAAAACGGTAGAGGAGGTCAAAAAAGTTCTTTACTAGTTTGGGAGGTGGACGGTTTGTCCGAGAACTTAGAAAGGTTGCACAGGTTTATCACTCGCGTGTTTGTCTTGCTGATGAATCGACTTGATGCCGTAGCTGGTAGAGACACTATAAGGGCTGTGTTTAGGCTAGTTGGAGAAACTGTAGGTGAGCGTGTTGAGAAGAGATTGAGGGAGAAGTACAATGTAGCATCTTGGAACCCTGAAAAGTTCGCCGAGCTTGTAGCCAAAGACGTTATCGCTCCTGTCGTCGGTGACAGATGTGTTTCTTACGAGGGAAACGAGGAGGAGGCAAGAATAACATTTACTGCGTGTCCTTTTGAAAAGTTGGACTTAGACATTACAACCAAGTTTTACTGTACGTACACTCATGGTTTAATAGAGGAGGCAGCACGCAGGGCTTTCGGAGAAGAAGTTAAAGTGGAAGCTGAAAGCTTGAAGAGCGAAGGGGCTGACCGATGCAGTTTCAAGATAAAGAAGCAAAGTAAGCTCGTCGATAAATAAAGTTTTCCAACCTAACATTCTTATTTTTTGAGGGGATGGATGTGGATGTTGATTCTTGCTAATAAGCTTAATAGGATCATGCTAAAACTTGAAAGGGAAGGGTACAAAATTAGGAGACATTACTACGAGTATTATGTTAGGTATGATGATAGGTTTATCTGTGTGGCAACGTTGTTCCCCGAGTGGGGTTACATGTTTATTCTTCTTCGGCCAGGTGAAAGGAAGCACGTTGAAAGGATAATTCGTATTATAAGGGAAGAGTTTCCAAGTATTAGGAAGGAGATCTTGAAAGAAGCTGGTTGTGACGTGAAGTCGCTATGAACGTTTACACCTTTATCTTTTTTCATTATTTCTTTAACCATTTGATTGATTTCTGCGAGGATGAGGTCTGCGGCTTCTTTTGCATTTAATTTCCCGCTTAATATTAGCTCTCTTACTTTTTCGGGGTATTTAGCTTTAGACTGGACTATTTGATCTATTTCTTTGCAGAATTGCTGGAAGTGGTCAACATTCTTATCCCAGTTTTCTAGCTTATTACGATATTTCTCTTTGAATCGCTTTAGTATCTCTTCTGCCACCTCCTTCAGGATATCTTCGTCTTCCTTGTCTGCTAAAATTATTGTTGCAAGCGGATCGCTTAAGTTGCAAAGAAGAACATATTTGTCGGTTCGTATCACTTCGAGTTTTGCGCTTGCCAAATTTTCGGTGAAGGACATAACCGCACTCATGAAGCCTGTGAGAAGAAGACTGTCCATACCTTCTATATCACCAATTTTTTTATATGTCCGTCGGCATAGGCAGATCCCACTCTTATCCATTACGTAGACGTCTAGTATCACGGATCCCCCAACCTGCAACCTGGGGGTATATTCCTTCAGGGGAAGGATGAAGGCGTAGGGGGATATAAATTTTTCCTTTTACATTTAAAAACCAAGAAAAATTGGGAGGGAAGGGAGATATCTTTAAAGTTAATTGCAAAAATTTACTAAATAATTATGAAATTAATGAGAAGAAGGTATAATTTGTGCAACAGATTAAAACTGAAAAATACGGGATACTTCTAAAGCAATGCTTTAACTAAAGGAACAAAAAGATAATAGGAAAAATTTAGGAGAGGAGTGTAGGAACGTGTAGATGCCTTGGCAGATGGAAGGAAATTCTACGGGGAGGTTTGATCGCTATGCTTCATAGGGGGGGTGATGTTAGGCGGGCACTTGAAAGGGTGGGTTTGACGGGTTATGAGGCTGAGGTTTACCTTACCTTGGTGGAGGGAGGAGCTCTAACTGCTAGGGAGGTAAGCAGAAGAAGCGGGGTTCCATACTCTAGGATCTATGATGTTTTGGAGCGGCTCGAAGAGAAAGGTTGGATTCAGGTTCATGGCGGTAGGCCGAAACTTTACGCTGCTATGCCTCCAAGGGAGGCTATGCGTGTGGTTAAGCTCAGGTTTCAGAGGGATATCGAGGAGAACGAGAGGAAAATTGTAGAGATCTTGCAACCGATTTATGAAAGGACGGAGGGGGCTGAGCAGCCGAATATTTGGATAATTCATGGAGAGCAGAATATTTTGTCTAAGTTTAAGGAGATGATTGAAAAGGCTAGGAGGGAAGTTCTCATAGCTTTGCCCGTCGTTGTTGAGGGTGTTATCGAGCCTGTTGAGGAGATTCTTAGAAGGCTGCGTTCAGGCAACGTCACCGTGAAAATTATGGCTAGTGTTCTGGATGAAAAGGTATTAGAGAGGCTTTCTAGGATGGTGGGAAAGGAGAACGTCACCGCTAGGGATATCATGTATGGTGGAGGAGTCATAGTCGATGGAAGGGAAGCGATGATCGTCCTTCTAGACCAAGCTGAGGGAGGATTTAGGTTTTCCATGGGGATATGGTCTGATCATATAGGTTTAGCGATGATAGCTAGTGGTTACTTTAATTTTCTCTGGGAAACATCTAAGAAGGATGATGCAGGATTTAGATGAAGGGGGTTTTTATGTTTAAGAAGCCAGTAATTGGGCGATACCTGTCTTATCATAGGCATGAGAGACCTAGTCCTTGGATAGTTAAGTTTAGGGAGGTTTTTTATAGGATCCTTGGGCACCCTTACCTTCTTGACGCTGTGAGGGCTGCTAGGGTTTTACCGCACTTGGAGGTGAAGCCAGGGATAACCGCTTTAGACGTGGGCTGCGGATGGGCTGTGTGGAGTGTAGCCCTAATGGCTGATGGGGTGAGGATGGTCGCCCTCGACTTGCCAAACGAGGACTTCTGGGAGGCTTGCAAGTCTGCAAGGATAAATAAGATCCCGGTGGATTTCGTCTTAGGCGATGGGCAAAGCCTTCCCTTCAGAGAGGAATGTTTTGACTTGATTCTAGGGTTGGATGTCTTCGAGCACATACCAGATGACTTAAAGACGGTTAAGGAGGCTAAACGCGTTCTAACTAGGAAAGGGGTTCTGGTTGGTACCGTTCCAACCTCTGAGGGAAGGCGGTTCTTCCTGAGGGGAGAGGGGGAGAGTAGGATGACTAGGGATGATGTAGAGCTTGGCCACCATAGGAGATACAACCGGAGGATGATAATGCGCTTAGCTAGGGAGGCAGGGATGAAACTTGAAAAAATCGGGTATTACAATCAGGTTTTCAGTGAGTTCGCCGAGGAGGTAAGGGAGGTTCTTAGAAGGTATAAGGTTCCAGATTACTTGCTGTTCCCCTTCCTCTTCCCCATGGCGAAAATAGACTTCATGCTTATTCCAGACAGTGTGGAAGGAACAGGATGCTACTTTAAAATGGTAAAGGAAAGGTGAGCTAAACAGGAAAAACAGGAACATGTTACTTAAAATTCGCTAACATGCTATAACATGATACTTAAACCCTTAAGATTTTAACTTTAAAGAAAGGGGTTGACTTCGCCCATCCTACGAAGGAGTCCTCATTGAAAGAGGATCGCCCAGAGGCTATTAGAAGTAACCCTCTTAACTTATGGAGTTAGCCTGTTTATTAGCCGGGGGAATAAGCAGGCTTCTCTTATATGAGGAAGCTTTAGGATCCATTCTACCGTGCGTTCTACTCCTAACCCGAAGCCGCCGTGTGGGATCGAGCCATACCTTCTTAGGTCGAGGTACCACTTGTAGTCGTCAAGGTTTGCTTTGATCTCTTTCAGTCTTGTAAGGAGCGTCTCGTAGTCGTCTTCCCTCATCCCTCCGCCTATTATTTCGCCTACACCTGGCACGAGCAAGTCCATTGAGAGGGTAATCTCCTCCTCGCCCTCCTTCCTCTTAAAATAAAATGCTTTCTGGCTTGCAGGGAACTCGGTTAGGAAGAGTGGTTCGCCTAGCTGGTCGACCAGCATCCTTTCCATCGCCTCTTCTATTTCGCCGCCTTCACCGATTTCTACACCCCTCTTTTTCAGCTCTCTAACCGCTTCCCTATACGTGAGGCGCTTAAATGGTTTCTTGGGGGCTTTAAGGTCGTCCACATTCAACGTCTTAAGGATGGGCTCGTCCTCCTCCAGCGTCCTCTCCACAATATGCACTATGAGATCCTCGGTGAAGGAGACGAGGTCGTCGAAGTCTATGAAGGTGAGCTCCACTTCTGCGTGCGTGTACTCTGTTAAGTGGCGCCTTGTCCTAGACTTCTCCGCCCTAAACGATTTTTGAATGCAGTAAACGTCCCCCAGAGCAGGTAGCGCCGCTTCTAAGTAGAGCTGGGATGACTGAGTTAAGTAGGCTACCTCGTCGAAGTACTTTATGGGAAAGAGGGTTGCACCCCCTTCACAGGCGGCACGTGTTATCAGTGGTGGAAGCACCTCAACCAGCCCTCTTTCCTCACAGAACTCCCTGAAGTACTTTAGTAGCTTCGCAGTATATTTTAGGATGGCCGAGGTTTTCTCGCCCCTAATAACTAGATGTCTTTTACTGAGGAGAACGTCAGGAGACGAGTCAGGCTGATATTCTTCCTCTATAGTTGGGCTTGAGGGAGATATAACATCCACACTTTCAGCCCTGATCTCGTACCCGTAGGGTGATCTTTCATCTCTAGTCACCGTTCCAACTACACGTACGGCTGCCTCCCTGTAAGCGTTCAGAAGCTCACCGTAACCGGATGCGTTGCTTCTCACAACCACCTGAGTAAATCCAGTTCCATCCCTTAAAGTTAAGAAAACAAGTTTTTTGCCGTGCTGTCTCTTCAAGTGGATCCAGCCTTTAACGGTTACTTGCTCGCCAACATGGGAGCCTAACTCCCTGATTTTGCAGTTTACGATGTCCAATGCTAACCCCCATAAATAATTTTTCTCTTAAATTTTAAAGAGTCTTGCTGCGTTCTCTCTGGATAACAAGTCAATTACTTGGGGGTCTACGTCGTTTACGCGCAGGTGCTGGACGGCTTTTGGAAGAGAGAATAGGTCAGAGGCGTCCCTTCCAAGGTCGGTGTCAAGGAGGAATTTTTCAGGGTTATGAGACACGTACATTTCGACTATTCTGAGTAAAGAGTTTAAGTCCAGCTTTCCATGCTGAACAGTCAATCCCACGTACACTTCAACGTTTTCAAGAAGACCTATGTTTTCAATGTTTACATGGTCTACTACAACGTTATAGTAGCCGACTTCATCCAGTAGGTTAAGGATCTTTTTCGTAGTCGCCTCTTTCCCCCGTCTTGGGGTGTGAATTATTGCAGGAACATCCATTTTCTTAGCGATAGTAAGCTGGGCTTTAAGCACGTCAACCTCCTTCTCGGAAGCCGCTTCAAGCCCTACCTCTCCAATAGCTACGTACTCTCCAGCATGCTCTTCTAAGTAGTTGAATGCAACTTCTACGTTTGGGGGAATGCATCTTGGATGAACGCCTATGGAAGGATAAAAGGAAATGTATGAGCTTTTAAATCTTGACGGCTCAGCTTCGAGAATATGCCTAAAATGGTCTATAAGCGTCATAGGGCTCGATGGAGTAACAGGGTAGAACGCCACTGAAATAATACCTGTAACTCCTGAAATACCTAGTGCTGTGAAGTCTTCGAACGACCTGAAAACAGAGTGAACATGCGGATCGATCAATCTAGGCACACCTCATGAAGGCTCCCTTAAATATTTCGACTCCCAGTCAAGTTAAGTAACGGTGTTTTTTAATATTTCACCTTATTTTGTCCCCCGTAGACGTACTTTAGTCGTATTCTTTTTTAAAAAAAAGACTCTGTTCGTTCGACGTTTAACGTAAACCTCGATGAGAGGCATAAAAAGGTTTAAAAAGAGGGGTAGGCTCTCCAGCTCCTGACTGAAAAAAGAAAAGTGGAGAGATGAAAAATGAAGATAGGTGGCATAATTGGGTTCATAGGGGGTATACTAGGGCTAATAGCGCCTTTCCTAGGAAGCACGTTACAGGCGACTTTAACTGGAGGAGCAGGGGCAATGGGATGGGTGCTTGCAATCGTCAGCCTGATAGTGCTAATCTTTGGTCTAGTGTTGGCCGCAGAGAAGCTACTTAAGGCAAGCACTGCTATTGTGTTGATCTTAGGAATCATAGAGTTGATCCTTGGAGCAGCGACAATGGGTACTTTAGGCATGGCACTCCTAGCAGTCCTTGGCGGCATCATTGCGATAATCGGTGCAGCTGTAGCAATCCTAGTAGAAGGCGCCTTCGCATAAACAGGAAAACAGAGTTAACACAAAAACACTTTTTTATTACAAATTTTTATTACAAATCTTTCCTGTTTTTTGCTAGGTTTTGCCTACAGCTTCCATACCCAGCCTTTCAGCAGGTTGAATAAAGGTGCACGTATAACAGCCTAAATTTAGAGAAAGATTTTTGCATTGTTTTTCCTTTTTTCATAAATTAGTGCTGAGGAATTTAGAGGCCTTCTGGTAGGATTACCATGGTTAAACCGCGACTCCCACGGGATATATGTGTTGTATGTAAGGGTTCAAGGTTGCTATGTGGTAAGCCTCGTTGCCCGATCCTCGTGAAAGTGGCATCCTTCATGCCGGTTAAAAAGGTCACTTTAAAGCGGGAGTTTTTCGGCTCATCACCTCCATCCTTTTTCGTGGGGCATTACGGTTATCCAATGGTTTCGGCGGGACCCATGGTTCCACCGATTACTGGGAGAAACGTCGAGGTTTTTGACAAGGTTGAAGACTGGTTTGGTAAGAGTATAGATGAGATTCTAAGGTATAGGAGTGTTCTTATAAGGGCTTCCGTTAAAGTTGACGTAAAGGGAGAACGGGGTGGTGGGAGGATTCTTTCAGAGGCACGGGAGGCGGCTATGAGTGCTAGGCCTGTCGATGTCGAGGTTTCACTGGAGAGAACGCCTCGTTTTAAGGTGGAGTTTGACAGCCACTCGCAGCCTATGGGTCCCATGGCACCCTTAAGGGAGTTTAAGATTGCCGAGGAGCCGCTGGTTCCACGGCAAGTCGACAAGGCCATTTATGATGAGGATCTTAAAGCGGAAGAGGCGATAGCTTACCTGTACTTTGAAGGGATTCCCGTAAGCTATGTTTCACGTTTACTTTCGGCAGCTTTACTTGGAACTGGTAGAGGTAGGAGGCTTGTTCCAACTAGGTGGGCGATAACCGCTACGGACGACGTTATTTCACGTAGAATAATAGCCAAGGTCAAGCTTTACCCAGAGATAGATAAGATACTTGTTTTCAGAGAATCATACCTTGACAATCACTTCCTAATAGTTATGGTGCCCCATTCCTGGGGGTTTGAACAGCTTGAGGCATGGTACCCTGGCACGGCTTGGCTTATGAGAGATGCCGCACCTGTCGTCGTTGGGGATTATGAGGATCACAGGGGCCGTAAGAGGTATGCAAGTAACGTCGCCGGAGCATACTATGCGGCACGATTAGCTGTAGCAGAGTATCTGGCTAGGGTTAGAAGGCAGGCTTTAACCATCGTTTTTCGTGAGGTTAGGCCAGGCTACATCATGCCCTTAGGGGTTTGGGTGATAAGGGAAACCGTTAGGAATGCTCTAAGGAGGAAGCCATTCGTTTTCGAAACGTTGAGTGAAGCACTTAGCTTCGTTAAGTCGAACCTTAAGGTTGAATGGAAGTATTGGGAGAGTAAGAGCAAACTACTAGACGTCCTTTTAAAGCAGAAAACTCTTAAGGAGTTTTCTGCTGTTTAGCTTCTAAGCTGTTTAGCCAGCTTTTCAACCTGCTCAACCGCTGTACCTATGTAGTTTCGAGGGTTAAGCCATTCGTCGAGCTCCTCCTCGGTGACCATTTTCCCGAGAACCTCGTGGCTTAAAATCGCCTTTTTAAAGGGTACCTTCTCCCTAACACATTTAACCGCTATCTCCCTAAGTATTTCGTGTGCCTCCTGCCTTCCCATTCCCTTCCTAACCAAGTTTAGCATTACATTCTCGCTCATCAAGAGGCCGCCGGTCAAGTTCAGGTTTCGCTCTATGTTTTCATAGTTGAACTCTAGACCCCTAAGTATCTGGATCAGTTGGGTTAGAACGTAGTCCAAAAGGATGAAGGATTCAGGGAGGATTATGCGCTCAGCAGACGAATTTGTCAGGTCTCGCTCATGTTCTAGGAGAGCGGCATTCTCTAAGGCGGGGAAAACGTGAGACATTATCACCCTCGAAATGCCGCACACCCTCTCGGATTTGTGAGGGTTCCTCTTATGGCTCATCGTTGAGGAGCCAACCTGCTTGGCTCCAAAGGGCTCGAAAACCTCCCCAATCTCCGTCCTTTGGAGGTTCCTAATTTCTTTGGCAATCCTGGTTAGGGTTGCAGCTATAAGGGCATTTAAAAGGATCAGTTCTGCATAACCGTCCCGGGGAACTATCTGATTTGCTATTTCCACCTCACCTATCCCCAGCTCCTCCATAACCAGCCTTTGAATTTCAAAGCCATCCTTGCCGAAACTGGCCATCGTCCCAACGGCACCGCTCATCTTCCCAACTATAACCCTTCTAGCGCATTCCCTGAGACGTTCTATGTGCCTGTTCACCTCACTAGCCCATATGGCGAACTTCATGCCGTAAGTGAAAGGTAAGGCATGCTGTCCATGGGTACGCCCCACACAAACAGTCTCCTTATGCTCTAGAGCCAAATCTAAGAGAGTGTCCTTCAACTCCTCAAGCCGCCCTTCCACAATAGAGATGGCATCTTTAAGGATTAAGGCCCATGCCGTATCAACTATATCGTAGCTCGTAGCTCCCAAGTGAACGTACTTTCCCGCGTCGCCCTCACAAACCTCCGAGAGAGCCCTAACCATAGCCATCACGTCATGGCTTATCTCCCTCTCGATCTCCTTAACGCGTTCGAGCCGAACGTACTTAACCGAGGCCTTCCGCGAAATTTCCTCCGCCGCCTCAACGGGAATCCTACCCAGCCTTGCATGAGCTCTTGCAAGCGCAGCCTCAACCTCCAACCACTTCTGAAGCTTACTTTCCTCGGTAAATATCTCCTTCATCTCAGGAGTATAATACCTGTATTCACACGGATGAACGCTCAAAGCCATCACCAATACTTCACATCAATCCAGCCATATTAGATTTCATTTTAATATGCTAACACCGAAAGGAGTATTACTTTCAGGCAAAATTAATTTTTACTGAAAAATTCCTGTAAAGGATTTAAGTAAGAAAAAGAGAAAAGGTTCCTTAAGAAAGGCCTTCTATAGAATTTACTTCTTGGCAAGCACTATTTCAATAGTTGAAACGTTGATAGGGTTACCGGTCTCCGTGTTTATCGTCTCAGTGCCGATTCTGATCTCCTTCGGGTAAACATCGCTCATGAAACGGTTCCTAACTATTTCAGCTACATCCACCGCCCTACTGATAGATCTGCCTCTTGCCTTAATAGTAACCTCGTCCTTTCCATTGTGGAATAGGGTAATGCAGGCTAGGACATAGTTCATGACTGGCTTTGAACCTACGTATATGCTGTTTTCTTCGGACATTTTCCATCCTCCTGGCATGTTGAGATTAGCTTCTTTGGTGGTTTGGTTGTTGGATATAATTCTATTGTAAATAAAAAGTTTTCGGGTGGTTTGATCGAAAAGGTTAATCGTTTAATGGGTTTAAACCTTTAAACATTTAAAAGCGGTTTATAGCTTAAGGGTTTTCAGTAGACTACTTTCAGTAGAATTTTCTTTTTTTAGGGAGGTTGTTCCGTTAACGTTTCTGCTTTGAATTCTAAAGGGGGAGGGAGGAGTTGAAGATAGGGAACACGTAAAACTCATATTTGAGAGCTATGACGTTTTTATATTTGATCTAAGGTTGAAGGAGTTAGGAGGGATGATTAAGTTTCTGTGTTTAGTGGAGGTTTTTCTTAAGAGGGTGTTTTAGCTGGGAGTTAATGGCTGATTTGGTTTCTGGTGGGGAGTATGATCCGGGAATTTTATGTTTTTCAGAGGTCGGGTAGTCCTGTTTTCCATAGGAGTTATGGGGGTGGTGAGGTTGACGAGGCTCTTCTTTCGGGTTTTCTCGCGGCAGTTTTCTCCTTCGCGAAGGAGATAGGGCATGGCGGGATTCAAACTATGGCTATGGAGGATACCGTTTTCGTGTATAAGATATCGGGAGATCTTATTTTCGCTGTCGCTGTTGATGTGGGAGACGATGAAGAGGTCGCTAGGGGTTTTCTTGCTCAGGTTGCAGAGGAATTTTTTAGGGAGTTTGAGGGGGAGATTGGTGGAGAACATGTTAAGCCCCTTCCTTCAGACTTTTTTAACAGCGTTTTGGACTCGCTGGTTAAGGAGTATAATTCTCGTTTGATGGTTAAGGAGGTTTTCTCTACTCCCTTTTTGACTGTGGAGGGTGGTGAAGCTGCCTCTTTTGATGTTGAGCTTGCTGGGGTGTTCTTGTTTTTGGAGGCTACTAGGTCTCAGGGATTGAAGCTGTTGCGGAGGAAGGAAATGCGTATTACTGCTGTAGCTAATTTTCTCTGGCCTTTCTGGATTGTCCCGTGTGGAGAGGGAGGAAATTTGATTGTAGATGGAATATTTGAGGACCCGATGACTATAGACTTTTTTTCACCTCCAAGTTTTGAGCATATTGAGGCAAGCCTAGATAAGGAGGGAGATCCTCTCGAAGTTATAGAGAGGATTATGTCGTTTCTTAGGAAAGGAGGGGAGAGGAAATCTTTCTCGATTAACAGCCTTGTAGGTTATGAGTATGCTGAGGAGCTGGCGTCGTTACTTAGTAGTGCGCGGATGGTTAGGGTTAAGGGTGCGGCTGTTTTGAGGCCGACTTTAAGGAGGGAGGCGCTTGAAAGGATAAGAGGAGATTTTATGAGAATACTGGAGGATGTAAGGGAGAACGCTGAGAGGCTGAAAAGGCTGAGTGGGGGGGTTGTAGGGGTTGCAGAGGCGTACTTTGAAATGTTGAAGAGGGAAAGGGAGAACGTTGAGAGGGAGTACTCAGAGAAGCTTGAGAAGGTTAGGAGGGAAGTTGAAGATAACAAGGTAAGGCTTGAGGGCGAAAAGTTTCAGAAGGTTAAGGAGCTAAATGCTTGGCTTCATGAAGAAGCAAGGAAGGCATTTTTAGACGTTGAGGAGAAAATTGGTTCACTTACTTCATTATTAAATGGATTCTTAAAATTCACGTCTAACATTGGGGGGGAGGCTTGTAAGGAGGTAATGCTGGAGGAAAGTATAGGCCTTTTAAGGCAGGCTGTGGAACGCATTGATGGACTGAGGAAGTACATGGAGTTATCTCAGAGTATGTTGAGGGATGCTAAGAAGAGAGTGGAGAATGTGCTGAAGGAGGTGCGGAGAGAGAGGCAACTGATGGAGAAGACGTTTCGGGAATTAATGTTGAAAGAACAGGAGAGGGTAAGTGTCGTGGAGAGGGAAATGAGAAGGCGCATATTGGAAGTGGAGAGGGTTAAGGAAACGTACCGTAAAAAGCTGAGGACACTTTACGAGTATTTGGAGAGGCTTTTGAAGGTTCAGGAGGAGGACGAGGCAAAACTGGTGAAGTTGATGGTTAGGATTTTTGATGTTGAAGAGGTGCAGCCGGTGTACTTGAGCATTTACATTGCTGAGATGGCGGAGGATGGCAAGTCACGTATAATCGTCATTCCACCTATGGTACTCTCTAGAAGAGGTGAGCCTAAGCCTAGTTTGGGTTTAAAGAGGGGGGCATTACCGATTAACATTACGCCGGTAGCCAGCTTTTTAAAGGAACGGTTCGAAGAACACCTGAAAAATCCGGAGTTCGCTAAGGGCATAAGAGATATTTTGGATATGATGAACATTTTGAGTCAGAAAGAGGTGGAGTTAAAGCTATATGATGGGCTGAGCTTCCTCTTAAAGAACAATTATATTTCAAAGAAGGATTTTTCCAGTGTTAAAGCTAATGCTATAGAGCTTTTTAGCGAGATGAAAAGGGCTTAACTACTGATTTTTATTATTTCATATGTTGTCGTCCTCTGCGCTGGAATCCGCCCGCAATCCCTTATCACTCTCTCTATTTCGGATGGGGGGAGAAACTCGCCGCTCGTTGAGCCGGCGATCCTTGAAATGTTCTCTTCCATTAACGTTCCGCCAAAGTCGTTGGCACCCGCATTTAAGCAGAACTGGGCGAACTTAACTCCGAGCTTGACCCATGACACTTGTATGTTCCTTATTAGTCCGCCAAGCATAAGCCTAGAAACCGCATAAACTTTAACGTCGTCCATTCCCGTTGCACCGGGACGTGTTAAACCCATCCTGTATAGTGGGGTTTTTTCGTGGACGAAGCTTAATGGTACAAACTCGGTGAAGCCGCCAGTCTCCATCTGAATCCTTCTAAGTATATCTATGTGAATTGCTCTGTCCCTTTCGCTTTCGACATGTCCATACATCATAGTGCTGGAGGTTGGTATCCCGAGTTTATGAGCTTCTTTGATGATCTGCACCCACTCTGCGGTCTTCACCTTGTCGGGACAAATAATCCTTCTAACTTCGTCTACTAAGATCTCTGCGGCGGTTCCGGGCATAGAATTTAACCCTTCCTCTTTAAGAGCACGCAGAACTTCCCTTACAGACATGTTAGAGTTAACCGATATGTGCTTAACTTCCATAGGGCTGAAAGCGTGAATATGTATCTCAGGGGAAACCTCCCTGACAGACCTTAATATTTCCATGTAGGTTTCTAAGTCAGCGTAGGGATGCAGACCTCCCTGGATGCAGACCTCCGTTGCCCCGGCCTTGACTGCTTCTGCCACCTTTCTCTTTAACTCGTCTTTGGAAATCATGTAGCCTTCAGGAGACCTCATTGGCCTGCTGAAAGCGCAAAACAAGCATTTGTTAACGCATATATTTGTAAAATTTATGTTTCTATTGATGACATAGGTTACTATGTCTCCAACTATGCGTCTTCTTAGCTCGTCAGCGACGCAGATCAGTGCGAGAAACTCTCTTCCTTTTACCTTAAATAGTTTCTCGGCTTCATTGACCGTGGGGGGGTGCCCGTCAAGGGCACGGTCAAGTACATACGCCACCTCGCCGTCAACGGAGTCCAGTATCAAGAAGTGGACCTCCTAAAACCGTTTTCATCTGAGAGTATTCTGGCAACCTCAGCCACTTTTTCTGATAGAAAATCGTCCTCTTTAAGATATTTCGGATAAACGGGCAATCTCTCCCTTAAGAACCTACCCATCTCGCTAACAAGACATTTAACTTCTTCAATTTCAGGCCACGCCTCAGAAGGATTAATGTAATCAGGTGTTATGGGGGAAATTCCGCCTAGATCGTTGGCACCGATGCTGAGCAGGAACCCTATGTTTCCCAAGTTAAGGTTTGGTGGAACCTGCACGCTCACATCCCCCGGAAGGATCACCCTAGCTAAAGCAACTACCGTTGAGTAGTAATTTAAGGTTGGTGGTGGATGGTTCTCCATGGGTGTACCAGGTTTCGGAACGAAATTTTGAATAATAACCTCTTGTATGTGGCCATACTTTTCATGTATCTGCTTTATAGCGTAGAGGCTTGCAACAATTTCATCTAAAGTCTCTCCTATCCCGACTAGGATTCCCGTTGTGAACGGAACCTTACACTCCCCCGCGTAAGCTAAAGTTTTGAGGCGTAGCTCGGGTTTCTTGCCGGGACTGCACGCGTGTGGTCCACCATCCATGCAGAGACGATCACTTACGTTTTCCAGCATTAGCCCCATACTGGCGTTTACCTCTTTAAGCATTTTAACCTCTTTTTTATGAAGGACGCCGGGGTTGCTGTGGGGGAGAAGCCCGAGCTTTAACGCTTCGGAGCACATATCGTACAGGTAATCTAGGGTTGACTCGTAACCTAAACGGTTTAGTTTGTCCCGTATTGAAGGATATTTTTCCTCCGGTCTTTCCCCGAACGTGAAGAGGGCTTCCGAGCAACCTGCATCCTTTCCCTTCCTCAGTAATAATTTAACCTCCTCAGGGAGAAGAAGCTTTGCATCGTTATCCCATGGGTTCTTTCTGAAGCCGCAGTAAGCACACCTGTTTCGGCAGAGATTTACGAGAGGGATAAAAACGTTTTTTGAGAAGGTTACGGTTTCACCAAAAAACCTTTCTCTAATTGCATCTGCTAAACGGTAAAGTCCACTTAGCCACACTACCTCACACTTCCCCAACGCTCCCTCGCCTCCTAGCCTTAGGGAAGGAGCCTAAGAGTTTTACGTAGCCTGCCTTCGCACCTATTCTTTCAATTGCCTCCTTAACTTCCAGCTGATTTACATGTCCTTCTAGGTCTATAAAGAAGATGTAGTCTCCCAGCGTTTTCTTACTGGGTCTCGACTCGATCCTCGTCAAGTTAATGTTCCGAACCTTAAATTCCTCAAGCACTTCACATAGGGCTCCTGGCCTGTCTTGAAGGAGGAAAATGGCTATTGAGGTCTTATCGTCGCCCGTAAACGGCATAATATCTGTTCCTATGACTGCGAATCGTGTTTCGTTTGTTTGCTCGTCCTGTATCCCATCTGCGAGGACGATTAACCCGTAGAGTTCTGCTGCTGCAGGGCTGCCTATTGCAGCTACGTCATGTGCGTCTTCGACGGCGACACGCTTAACCGCTTCGGCTGTGCTGCTGGTTTCGTAAAGCCGTGCATGGGGGAGGTTCTTAGATAGGAAACCTCTACATTGTGCTATGGCTTGAGGGTGTGAGTAAACGGCTGTTATTTCATTAAAATCAACTTTAGTCTTCGCTATTAAGCTGTGGTTTACAGGGAGGATCACTTCGCCGCATATCTTAACGTTGCTTCTTGCAAGTAGGTCGAGTGTTGTGGTTACAGAGCCTTCAACCGAGTTCTCAATGGGTAGAACCCCCATGTCTGCATGTCCCTTTTCAACCATCGAAATTATCCCCGAAATGGTCGTTACCGGTATTAACTCAGCTTCTACCTCGCTAAAGTACGTCCTAGCGGCTTCCTCCGCAAAAGTCCCTCTCGGTCCAAGATACGCAACCTTTAAAAGTTCACCTCTGGCTTCCTTTTCAATTTCCCACTCCTTCCTGATTACGCTTAGGAATAATTCGTGGGCGAAGTTCCAGTCAACTCCTTTTTCCTTAGCGGCTTTTTCGACGTTATACATTACTTCGGCTTTCCTTTGCAGATCCTTCACGCTAAGTTTAAGCTGAGACTTGACTTTGGCTATCTCTTTGATGATTTTGAACCTTTCAGCGAGTATCCCGATGAGCTCTCTGTCGAGCTCGTCTACTTTACTTCTGAGTTCTCTCAGAAGTTTTTCATTAGACATTGCCTTCCCCCGTGGAAGCCTCGAACACGAGTTAGGAGAAAGGTGTGTTTTAAACCTTTCCGAGGAGGAACGCTTGACAAACGGGCGGCAGAAGATGCGGAAGAAGGGAACAGAAAGTTTATGCATTTTTCGTTTTTCTTTCTTTCCCTACATTCTTTGCTGCCTTAATCACCTTAGAGAGATAGCCACCCTTATCTTTCAGGATGGTTTTTTCAATCATTGTCCCCTGAACTATCATGTCGGCTCCCGCACTCACCACGTTTACAGCGTCTTCCTCGGTTCTAATTCCGCCGCCAACTATTAATGGAATATCGAGGACATCCGAGACGAGAGAGATCATTTCGCTGGGAACGTGTTTGTCCGCACCAGAGCCGGCTTCAAGGTATACTAGTTTGAAGCCCATGTACTGGGCGGCAAGCGCATACGCGGCGGCTACTGCAGGCTTACTCCGAGGAAGGAGGGCTGCTTCTCCGATGTAACCTGCTGTTCCACCTGGCTCCACTATGAGGTAGGCCATCCCTATCGGCTCTAACCCATAGAGTTTAACTGCAAACGAACTTAAAGCTTGGGCTTTCGAGATGAAATAGGGATTCCTTGAGTTGAGGACGCTCATGAAGAAGACCGCGTCGGCATGTTTAGAAATCCCTGAAACGTTCCCCGGGAAGAGGATTACAGGAAGACCTGTTGCATCCTTTATGTTCTTTACGGTTTCATCCAGTATTCCGAAGGCTGTTGAGCCACCCACCATTATGGCATCTGTGCCAGCTTCATAAGCGTACTTAGCCATTTGCCCGGCGACTTCAGGTGTCTGTTTAAGGGGGTCAGGATCTATTAAAGTTAAGTGTACCACCCCGTCCTCAGAGCGAACCTTCAGCAAATAGTTGAAAACGCTACTTTTAGCCATAAACACCACCCAAAAGCGAGACAGAAAGATAACATAAATAGGTGCCACAAGAGAAATGAAAAGTCAGAAATAAAAAGTCTTTCATTTTTAAGAAAAATAGTTGGCGGAGGAGCTTAAAATGTTTCGAACAGAACTCTTACTTTTAGGTGGCAGACGCCCATACTTCAAGCAGTTCAGTTATTTTGCTTCTATCCTTCCGTTTCTCCCTTCTAATGGAAGCTGGATCTTTGTGGAAAAACCCGATTCCTTAAGGAATCTTCCAAGGAATTTTTCGCAGAAGACGTGACTAAAATCTGTTTTCGTCACGATCGACGTTCTCATGAGGGAACATTCATCAGAGTTGCATTCAAACACGTACTTCTTGCCTTCTTGATGAAACTGGGGAAGCTCAAGGGACGTTAAAATCAAGTTTAGGTATGTTATTGCATGCTTCTTGTCCTTCCCAAAGGCTCTTTGAACACGGACTGCTAGTTCTCTTCCCAGCAGTTCTGCATACTCCTCTTCCTTACCCACATTTTTAAGGAAGTCATATGTTTTAACGATGAGATCTAGAGTAAAAGCTTTCAGAGCCTCCAGCATTTCATCCTTAGAAAAAGACATGCAGCAACCTCCACCCAACTTTTATTCAACACTTAAAGTTTCAGCGATACTCAAGATTTAATTTAGTAATATAAACTTAGCTTTTCAACATTGGTAACCGAACGCCATTCACGCAGAGGTAAAATATTATTATTCATTCGCTTTTAAGTTTTGAAATCAGATTTTCATAGGAATCTTTATCTGTTTTTATTGTTAGAAACCCTTTAACAAGTTCGACGCCTTCAAGATCTCTAATTTTTTCGAGAACAAGCCTACGCATTTCGGCCACATCCCTGCAAATAACTTTAACCATTAAGTCGTTGTCTCCTAAGAGCCTGTGAATTTCAACTACTTCAGGGATTTCACTTAAGACGCTGACAATCTTTTCTTCTTTTGCGGGGTTAACATTCATCAGCACGAAGCCCTTCGTCATGTAACCTAAAAGTTCCATGTCAAGCTTTACAGTAAAACGTTTTATAATTCCTCTCCGTTGAAGGCTTCTAACCCTACTGTAGAGAGTAGGTTCAGAAACGCCGAGTTCCTCGGCTACCTTCCTTAACGGCTTACGGGCATCTTTACATATCGATTCAAGAATTTGCTTATCTAAAACATCAAGCTTCAATCTATTTCTTCTCAAATTTCGCTTGTTCCCCCTTCACTTATATAAAAGTCATCTTAAATTTTGGACTGCTTACTTGATTTTTTACATCACTTGTTAATTTTTTATTAAAATTTTTTCTGGCAAAAGCATCCTTATAATTGTAATATTCTTAAAAATTTATCTTTGTTTTTGGTTAATTTGCAATAATTTTGCAGAATCACCTCCATATAATGTTACATATATCATAAAGTTGTTTAATTTTTCTAAAAGAAAGAAAAATAAGGAAGAATATTTAAAATTTTTTATAAGAAAATCGCTGGTAGGTGCCTAAAGTAAGAAGTCATAGTGAAAGTGATTGCATATCATAGGCCAAGATTACTTCACCGTCGAAATATTGTTCGGCTTGACGGATTAGGGATTTTTCCTTTCCCTCCATGTGCCAAGACCAATGGAATAGTACTAGTTTTTTGACTTTAGCCTGGGAGGCTGTTAGTCCCGCATCTCTCGGGGTGCTATGTCTAAGAGCGTGGGCGAGCTTTGCCTCTTCTTCTGGAAACGTGGCTTCATGTATTAGTACGTCGCAACCACGTGCCAAGTGGATGACTGATGGGCAGGGAGCAGTATCGCTTGAGTAGCAAACAGAGACGCCGTTCCGTTCAATTTTTAAAGCGTACGTTTCGGGATGATGTTCTGTAAGTGCAAATTCTATGTTTTTAAGGGTAGCCACATACTCTATCTTAAATGTTAATTGTTTTAAGGGAGTTTTCACCAAGTTTAATAAAGACATAATGAAGTCCTCAATGTAAGGTGGTCCGCTTACTAGAAGGTTTTCTTCTCGCCCATGGAGCCACATAGACCAAATTAGACTTCCTATCCCGGCTGAGTGATCTAGGTGACTGTGGGTTATTACCACTTGCTTTATGTTTTCCAGAGAATCAGTCATTAAAAGTTTTTGAGATGTTCCTTCTCCACAGTCAACTAGTAAGTCTTCGTCGAAGAGGATTGCTGGTAACCCTCTGGTTGGAGTTGGTATGCTTGCAGCCGTCCCGAGAAATGTGATCTTCATTTTAGATTTCACCCGTTAAGTTATAAAGGGAGAGAGCTTTAACGGTTTCTCGGAGAATGTGCGTTAAAAAGCGATGTATGAGGGAGGTAGAGGCATGGATGTTGAAAGGGAAGTTAAGATGCTGCTTAAGGATTTAAGCGAGACTCCAGGAGTTAAGGGAGTTATTTTGGCGACTAGGGAAGGCTTTTCTAGGGTGATTATTGGGGAAATGGAGGAGGGGGCTGCACCCTTAATAGCATCTTTAACGTCTATTTCGTCCCAAGTGCTTCAGGGTTTAGCTAAGAAAGAGTTGGATTATGTTATTACACGTTCTGGGGAGAACTTTGTGGTTAGTGTGCCGGTTAAGCCGCGGATGAACCTAGCGGTTCTCCTTGAAAGGGACCTTGTGGAGTTGGAAGGAATAGACAAGGTCGTTTCCCGGGTTAAAGCGGCAGCTATCCAAATAGCTGCTGTTGATGAAGCTAAAAGTTATGCTGAGAAAGGAATTATACCGGTGGTTAAGAAGGTGATGCCTGAAGCTATTATGGTAGCTGTCTTGACAGCTGAAGGTATGCCTCTTGACGCTTACCCGTCACTAGACTATGTTACGACTTCTGGTATGCTAAGTGCCGTAATCACGGTATGTGATAGGATAAGTAGGGATGGAAGCGAATACTCTGTTATAGGTGGTGAAGAGTTCCTTGTGGTTTTACATAAGCTTCCCCGAGAGAGGATCTTAGCTATTGCTGTTGATAAGAAGGGTAGTATAAGTGAGTACCTTTTGAAGGTCAGAGAGGTTGTAGCCAAGGTGAAAGGGGAGACGTGACCTTTGGAGAGGGTTTTAGTTATCGGCTTTAATGCTAGGCCGATAGCTGTTCAAGCGAAGAAGTGCGGCTTTAAGGTTTTCGCTGTTGACTACTGGGGTGACGTTGACATTTATGGATGGGTTGACGACATAGTTGTCTTGAAGGACTACGTTAAAGCCGGGAGCGACTTAGCAGAGTTAACCGTTAAGTTTTCCGAGCAGATGGCTCGTAAGCATGGTGTTGACGGCGTTTTAGTTGGGAGCGGATTAGATGATCGGTGGGAATGTTTAAGCAGGCTTGAGAGAGTGGCACCAATTATAGGTAACAAGCCATCTAAAGTGAGGGAGGTTAGGTCAAAGCTCGAGGTCTATGAGAAGGTTAAGAGAGAAGGTATTATGGTGCCTGAAACGTTTCTCGTGGAGAGCCGTAAGGAAGCTGTTAGGGCCTCGCGGGAAATAGGGTTTCCGGTTATCGTGAGGAGGGAAGCTGGAGGGGGAGGACTTGGAATACATTTGGCTCATAATGAAAGAGAAGTTGAACAGAAATTCAGCCAACTTAAAGGGAAAGGTAGAGTGTTGGTTCAAGAGTACATTGCCGGTGATGATGTTAGCGCATCAGTGCTTTGCACCGGTAAGAAGGCTGTTACGGTTACCGTAAATAGGCAACTTATAGGGGTTTCATGGCTTGGAGGAAGAGAGTTCGTTTACTGCGGAAACATAGTGCCGCATGAAAAAGAGGAGATCCGAAGGAGAGTGAGCGAGGCAGCCGAGAAAATTTGCAGAAGTTTAAGTGTTCTAGGATGCAACGGGGTGGACTTTGTAGTTAGAGGCGGACAGCCGGTCTTCATGGAGGTTAACCCTAGGTTTCAGGGTACGCTAGAGTGCGTCTCAATGGTGACTGGGATGAACATTGTAAGGGAACACATTAACGCTTGCCAAGGGAGGGTGCCAAGTAAAATAAGCGTGAAGGGATTCGCGGTTAAGAACATCGTTTTTGCGAAAGAAAATTGTGTTATACCGGACTTACATGGAATACCATTTCTATTCGATATCACGCAGCCTAGAAGCCTAGTTGAGGAAGGGGAGCCTATCTGCAGTGTTCAGCTTGCATGTTTAAAGCTTGAAGAATGCATTAGAAGGGCAAAGAAGGTAGTTGTGGAAGTTTACTCTAAAATAGACGAATATAATAAAAAATGCGGTGGAATGGGGGTTTAGCGTTCTCTTTTGCCCTCTATGAATTCTTCAACCCACCGGCGGGCTACATGGTCTGGTACTTGTACTGGTGGATGCTTAAATGCGTATGCGGATATGCTCGTTAGGGGTCCTGACACGCCTCTGTCTAAGGCGAGCTTTACCGCCCTTACAACGTCTATTACGACTCCTGCACTGTTAGGGGAATCGTCGACCACAAGTTTTACATCGATCGTTACTGGTCGATCTCCAAACTTCTTGCCTTCAACTCTTATGTAGCAGACCTTCTTATCGCCTAGGAATGGGACGTAGTCGGATGGCCCTATTCTGACAGGAAATTCGTATGGTGCGAGGCTTGTTACGGCTTCAGTCTTACTTATCCTTTTCGTTTTTAATCGTTCCTCCACGGTCATGTTAAGGAAGTCCGTGTTGCCACCTATGTTCAACTGGTATGTGCTTTCGATTTTTACACCCCTGCTTATCAGGAGATCTACTATGGTCCTGTGAAGGATCGTGGCGCCTATCTGGCTCTTTATGTCATCTCCAGCGATTGGAACGTTTGCTTGCTCAAATTTTTTGGCCCATTCCGGATCTGACGCTATGAACTCTGGAATGCAATTGACGAAGGCGCAACCAGCGTCTAAGGCTGCTTGCGCGTAGATTCTAGTCGCCTCGTAGCTGCCAACTGGAATAAAGTTTACTAGGATCTCTGCTCCAGAATCTTGGAGTGCTGACGCCACGTCGACAGCCTCCATCCTGCTCCGGTCATACGTGTAGAATGGCTCCACCATGTGAGGGGCTACGCCGTCTGAGATCGGCCCTGGCAGCACCTCGACACCTAGCTTTGGAACATCCGCAAACTTTGGGACGCAGTTTGGCTCGGCGAATATAGCTTCACTTATGTCGCGTCCTATCTTATTCCTGTTAACATCGAATGCACACACAAATTCTAGGTCACGTGGGTAATACCCTCCAAAGTTTACGTGCATTAACCCTGGGATCTGGTCGCCCTCCTTAGCATTTTTATAATAATATACTCCTTGAATGAGTGCGGACGCGCAGTTGCCAAGGCCTGCAATAGCCACTTTGATTCTCCCCACTATACCACCTCCTTCAAGAAAGCTCTTTGTTTAGAAGTTATACTCTGGTAAAAGACCTGTTTTAAATGAAAAACTGTGGGAAACAGAAAAACCTGCACTAATAATTTCACAGAATCATCTAATAAAATTTTTCCCTCCTTAATCGATAAAGGCAAAAGAAGAATTTCTCACAGAATCACCGAAAATTCAAACCCGCCAAAATATTAAATCTATAACTTAAAAAGAAAGTTCCTTAAAACAAGCTAAAAAGCAAAAATAAAGGAAAATTTTTTAAATTTTTACCGCCAGCTCCGTTGCTTCATGAACTGCTTCAAGGGCTTTTCTGGGATTTACGCAGTCTCCTATTGCGTAGACTTCAGGAACTTTCCCTTCAAGTTGTTTTATCAGCTCATTGTTAGGTTCTGCACCAACAGCTATGACTACGGTGTCAGCTTCGAAAAATTGTTCACCGTTGTTAACTACAACCCCGTCATCTGTTATCTCGTCAACCCTAGCATTCGTTATTATTCGGACGCCGTGGATATTAAGGCTTTGATTTATAACCCATCGGGACGTTAAACCTATGTCTCGCCCTATCTTCTCCATCATTTCAATAAGCACTACATCCCTGCCCTTTTTTAGAAGTTTCAGCGCCCTATCACAGGAGATCGCGCCTCTTTCAAGGAGGAATATCATCGTGTCTACGTCTATTACGCCTTCCTCGGTGAGGTACAACGCTGTCTCGCAGCCGACGCCGCCTCCGCCAACTATCACCACTTTTTCTCCCACATCCACCTTCCCGGCGAGGACGTCATGGGCATAGACGACGTTTTTCTTGTTAATTCCAGGTATGTTCGGCCTTAACGGCCTGGCCCCAGTAGCCACGATCACCACATCTGGTTTTACTTGCTCTACGAGTTCCGGTGTTACTTCCGTATTGAACACGACCTTTATGCCCAGTAGTTCGACTTGCCTGCGGAGGTATTCTACAAATGTTCTGAATTCCCTTCTTTCTTTCGGAACTCCAGCCAGTATAAGCTGTCCTCCTAGCTTATCAGTTTTCTCGTATATTGTAACGTTATGGCCTCGCTTTTTGAGGATGATAGCTGCTTGCATTCCGGCAGGCCCACCTCCAGCTATTAAAATGTTCTTCGGTTTTTCGGCGGGTTTAAGTTCAAGTTCTTTCTCTCTTCCAGCAGCCGGGTTTACAAGGCATGTTACCGGGCGCAGCATGAACACGCTATCAAAGCATCCTTGGTTACATGCTATGCACCGTCTTATCTCGTCGAAGCGCCCCTCAGCTGCTTTCACCACGAATTCAGGGTCTGCTATAAGGCCACGAGCTATTCCAACGAGATCGGCCCTCTTCCGCCTTAGGATCCTCTCTGCTAATAGTGGGTCGTTAATTCTGTTACATGCGATTACAGGGATGTCCACAGCGTCTTTCACGTTTTCAGCTAAGTATACGTATGCACCTCTGGGAACGTTCATTGTTAACTGTGGGATCATTGTTTCATGCCATCCGCCTGTAACATTTAATATGTCTACGCCTGCGTCTTCAAGCTTTGCAGCTACCACTTTTGCTTCGTGGAAGTCGTTGCTCCCCTTCATGAAGTCGTCGCCGCTTAACCTGAAGAGAATGGGGAAGTTTGGGCCGACGGCTTCTCTTACTCGTTCCACGACTTCAAGCGCGAAGTTCATGCGTCGCCTGAGGGTTCCACCGTACTTGTCTCGTCTTCTGTTTGTTAGGGGGGAGAGGAACTGCCCAATTAAGTAGCCGGCTGAAGACAATATTTCAACTGCGTCAAATCCTGCTTCCTTGGCTCGTCTAGCGGCTTCTCCATAGTCGTCTATGGTTTTCTCTATTTCTTCGAGAGTCATGTTTTTTGGGATTTCCTTGGTTAGCCTTGACCTTATTGATGACGGGGCAAGCGCCCTCGTCCCTATCACCATTGAGAAGGCATACCTTCCGGAGTGGTAGAGCTGGGCGGCGATCTTTGCACCATGAGCTTTAACTGCACTTGTAAGTTTTTTAAGCCCGGGAATGAACTTATCATCGGAAATCCCTACCATTGTCGGTACGCCCATAGCGACTTGGTTTATGTAGCATCCTCCGACTATTATGAGGGCTACCTGATTTTTTGCCCGTTCAACATAAAAATCTATTAGCTTCTGGGTGACAAAGCCGTTTTCACAGTACCCAAGTTGTACTGCGGGCATAACAACTCTGTTACGTAGGGTCATCCCTTTTACAGTTAGGGGTTCAAAAAGTTTCTCACATGAGGATATCAAGTATACCCTCTCCCGGCAGCTCCTTTACAAGAATAAAATTTGCTGATTGCTTAAAAGGCTTTAGCGTTTAAAGAGAAAAGGTACATGCCCATGGAAAAACATAAATATATTCAAGTTAAATCTTGAGTAAGGTTTAACACGAGTTGGAGGTGGAATTTTTGGAAGGGGAATTTGTTGAAGGGACGGTTCGCGTTAAGAGGGGATTTATGCAAATGCAGAAGCACGGGGTCATTATGGATGTTACTAATGTTGAGCAGGCTCAGATCGCAGAGGAGGCGGGAGCTGTAGCGGTAATGGCACTTGACAAGTTGCCTTACGATGTAAGGAAGGCTGGAGGAGTCGCTAGAACTGCAAGTTTGAAGGTTATAGAGGAAATAATGGATCATGTTTCGATTCCGGTTATGGCTAAGTGTAGGATAGGACATGTTTATGAGGCTAAAATCTTAGAGGCGATAGGTGTTGATGCTATAGACGAGTCAGAAGTATTGACGCCGGCCGACGAGGAGAGACATATTTGGAAGTGGGATTTTAAAGTTCCATTTGTTAATGGAGCAAGGAATCTTGGAGAGGCTTTACGAAGGATCGAAGAGGGAGCGTCAATGATAAGGACTAAGGGGGAGGCTGGAACCGGGAACGTTGCTGAGGCGGTAAGACACATGAGGCTTATGACGGCTGAAATGAGACGGTTGAAAGCTATAGTTGAAGAGGAAGATTGGCAGGAGATTATCCGGATAAGCCGTGAGCTTAAAGTGTCCTATGAGCTGGTCTCCGAAGTTGGAAGGCTTGGAAGGCTTCCGGTTGTCAACTTTGCCGCTGGGGGGATAGCTACTCCCGCAGATGCCGCGTTCATGATGTCTCTCGGATGCGATGGCATATTTGTAGGGTCAGGGATATTTAAGTCAGAAGACCCTATGGAGAGAGCTAGGGCTATCGTTTTGGCTACTACCTTCTGGGATGACCCTGAGACGGTAGCGGAGGCACAGAAAATGATTGACGAGAAAAAGTCTATGGTTGGAATGGACATTAAAACCTTAGAGCTTAGAATGCAGGAGAGAGGGGCTAGAGCTTGAGGAAGGCTACCATAGGAGTGTTAGGGTTCCAAGGGGCAATTGAGGAACATGTCCACGTCGTAAGGGAGGCTATGAGCAAAGAAGGAATTAGAGGCGAGGTGGTCATCGTCAAGAAAGAGGAAGAATTGGAAGAGGTTAATGGGCTCATAATTCCCGGAGGGGAAAGTACTGTAATAGGTAGTATGATGGAGAGAACGGGGATTTCACGTTTTCTAAGGAAGGCATGGAGGAGTATAGCTATCCTCGGGACGTGTGCAGGCTTAATTGTGCTAGCCAAAAAAATAAGGGATAGAGTGTTGGGAGAAGTTCAACAGCCCAGAGTGGGAATTCTGAATGCAGTTGTAGAAAGGAACTTCTTTGGAAGGCAAAGAGAGTCGTTTGAAGCAGAGATTGAAATACCGTTAATAGGGGGTACGTTTAAAGGAGTTTTCATCAGGGCACCTGTGATCCTAGAAGTGGATGGAGAAGCGGAGATCCTATGCAGCTGGAAGGGAAACATTGTAGGGGCACGTCAGGGAAAGGTCATAGCTACATCGTTCCATCCCGAGCTCGCAGAGGATACGAGGATCCATGCTCTGTTCCTTAGGAAAACTATAGAAGACTAGGTAGGGTCAGAGGAAGTAGAATACAAGCATAGAGAAAGAAAATAATGAGGAATTTTTATTTTTTAAAGTCTGAAATGAATGTAAATGGAGCTATTACTTCTAAAAATAAGCTTTTAAAATTTAATAAGGTAGGGAACTAATAGGAGTTAAGTATGTTGGAGGAGAGAGAAGCTTGGGTAAGACCTTCGTAATAGGAGTTGGAAACTATCTTTTTGGAGATGAGGGGGTAGGTGTACATGTCGTGAAGAAGTTAATGGAGCTTAAGCTCCCGGAGGACGTTGAAGTGATTGATGGAGGAACAGGTGGAGTGGCGCTTCTGGAATTTTTTGAGAAGGCAGATAGAGTTATTGTGGTTGACGCTGCTTTGGGGGGAGGGGAACCGGGTGATGTTTACGTTATTAACCCTGGCCAGCTTGAGAGAGAAGAAGTACGGGTTTTAGCTTCTCTACATGAGATGAACCTTTACACGTTAATGGAGGTGGCGAAGGAGCTAAACATTTTGCCTGAAGTAATTGTAGTAGGTGTCGAACCGAAGGAGTACAATAAAATGAGTACTTCGCTTTCGAGGGAAGTTGAGGCCGCACTCCCTAAAGTTATTGAGAAGATACTCGAGCTAATTTACTAGCTAAAGATCTTAATGTGTGGGTTGGGAGGGGTTGAGCGTGAAATTTCTAGAGAAGCTAAAAAGGACCTCGGAAGAAAAGGATAGCCGTATAGTGCTTGCCTTGGACCATTCAGTTCAGGTTAGAGAGCAAAAGGACAGGTTAAGAATTCTTAACAATGCCCGGTTCATTTTACGTGAAGTTGCAGATTTTATAGCCGCATTGAAGGTTAATTACCAGTTGCTTCTTCCTTTAGGGCTATTTGACCTTTTACAACTGGTAATCGAGGATGCTGAGGAACATGGATTGGTGACAATTATGGATTGTAAGCTGAACGATGTTGAACATACTAATAAGTGGGCGGCTCGACACTTCTTTGATGGGGGATTCGATGCGGTTATAGTTAACCCGTTCGTCGGATGGGAGGGGGCTCTAGAAGGGGTTTTCGATGAGGCTCAAAAAAGAGGGAGAGGAGTTATTCTTTTAGTATACATGTCACATTTAGGCGCTAAGGAAGGGTATGGACGGATGGTGATTGTAAATGAGAAAGAGGCTGTTCCACAATATTTTCTCTTCGCTAGGAAAGCTGTTGAGTGGGGGGCCGATGGAGTCATCGTCGGCGCAACTAATCCTGAAGTAATAGAGAGAGTTAGGGAAGTTTTACGAGGAAACCAGCTAATCTTCAGCCCGGGAATAGGTGTTCAGGGAGGGAGAATTGCCCGTGTGTTCAGGTCAGGAGCGGATTACGCGATCGTTGGCAGGATGATTTATGAGGCGAGGGATCCGAGGAAAGCCGCTGAACGTATTAGGCGGGAAGTTAATGAAGCACTTCGGAGAGTATGAGCTATTTACCCTTTAAGCATGCATATCATTTTTTCAAGCATCTTTTCAAGTTGCGGATAATATTTTTCAAATAGCTCTACGCGCCTCTTAGTAGCCTTGACGCCCTCCATCAACTTCAGTATGAATTGAGTTTGTTCTTCGATCCTCTCTGCAACCTCCTTCTCTATAATAGCGGCGCTTTTCATGTCAACTAAGTCTTCCATTGCCTGCTTAAGATAAAAGGAAGCGTCACCTACATTGTTTGTTTCAAGAAGCTGCTTCATCCAGAAGAGATGAGCCTCAAATTCACTTATCACCTTTTTACGTGCTTCTATGTATTCTCTTAAATCATCTAGGTAGGACAGGATCGTATCCCAGAGTGCATTGTATCCGTCGATAAGATCGCCTTTCCAATTCTTTATTTCAGGTTCTTTCATGGTAACCATTTTTATGTATTCCTTGCAAAGATTCAAATAACGTCTTACTTGTTCCTTCAATTCATTCAACACGTACCCTCCCCTTTAGGACTATTTACCTTGTCTCCTTTTATTTCTTTGTTTTTGTAGCCGAAAGATGAATAGTTAAGTAACATGAGTCATCCTTGTGGGTTATCAGAGTCGACTTTTCTTACTAAATTTAGCGTGTGAGCGCGTTCCCTTTGACTTTAAGTAAGTTAAAGGTAATAGAAAGGAGAAAAATGTAAGAGAAAGATAAGTACATTAAAACGAAGTGTGATAAAAAAGGAGAGAAAGTTAACGATGATGTTTTGATTAAGGGGGTATGTCATTGAGTTTCAGGATTGGTGGCGTCCTCCTTTCACGATTACTCCTATTTTTACTAGTTGTCTTCGTCCCGCTATACTTTTTACTTCTTTTTATCTTATCACCGGTAAAGTTGCTGCCATATCCCTTTAGCGACATTGTTATTTTTAATTATCCTGTTCTCCACGTTTTCCTGCAGAGTTTTGAAGCTGAAAATCCTTGGATGGTAACCGTTAATTATTTTCTTATACCTTTATTCTTTTCGCTCCCTTGGTTTCTGTTTATTGTTTTAAGCCGTGAAAGGCTGCTTAAAACGTTTGAAGTACTAGATAATACTACGACTATAGTGCCTTTACGTTATAGGATATTTTATGGATTTAACACGTTGCTCTTATTTTGCTTCTTCGTGCTTCCAACTCTATCTCCAGTTTTGAGCATTCTGGCGGGGGTTATTCTAGCTGGGAGGGCGCTTAATACTAGTAGATGGTTTTGGAGGCAGGGGCGAGTTGTTCGGGGGATTACCGCATTAACCGTCTTTACGTTAATATGTGGAATACCAGTTTACCTTGCTGCCCTTTACTATTTAGAGGGGATCCACGTTTTTTTCGCAAATTGGCTCTGGGATTCATGGGTAAACAATATGGTCGTTACGTACACGCTTTCCATGTGCATAGTGGACGCGTTGGCTTTAGGATCGGTCATATGGCTGATCTTTGCGGGAGCAGCGGAGTTTGAAGCTAAAACGTTCGGGGTAGCTATAACAAAGCCTCCCTATAGGGCCATAGCCCTCTTTGAAGCAGCCGCCTTCCTACTCCTCGCATATGTAGGGTTGCCATACATTTACATTCCCGGTTGGCCGCCATACTACGTCGTCTGGGGTAGCAACCCACGGTTTCTCTACGATTATGTTAATTACGTCTGTCTAGGAATAATTTCGCTGGTTACATTGATATGTATGGTGAGGGGGGTTAGGAGGGGGAGGGGGGTTAACCCGTCGCTTATAGGACTTCTAATCGCTGGAGGGTTTTTAGGAGTTGACATGGTTACAGGGGGACAGTTGAGGACGCTTGCAATACTACCTAAAATTCTTACACCAGTAGTTCTGGGATTTCTAGCGAGCAAGCCGTCTTTAATATTTACCATGGCTAACATTGGTTACATATTGAACGTATACATACCTTACTATGAGCTTCCTAGAGTGATGTTGTGCGTGTACTGGGGAACGGGGATGAAAGCAGCTTTTGCTTTAGCTGTCTACCTAATAAAGCAAATAAAAGAATTAACAATTTACAGTAGCCTAGCTGTGGTGGTAACGGCAATACTCTGGATTCTTACTTTTACATACTGTTTTGCTAGGGCGGGACGGAGAGACATGAGAATGTGGAATACAGGTATCACATAAATTTTTATCTTTCAACCATGTCTAAGCCACCTTTGAGGAGGGCTGCACATGGTAAAATTAGGGCGAAGCAAGGTGGATGGAGGTGTTATAAAACTTTTGATTGAGGAGATCTCGAACATAGATCGAAGGCTTAAGAGAGTGGAGGAACAAATTAGTGTACTGATCCAAGAGACTTATGGATTTAAGATACTAAAAAACGAGGAAGAGGAGGGAACGGAAAAAATATGTAATATTAATGATTGCAGGGTTAAAAAAGGAGATGGTGAAGAGGTGATCGAAGAAGAACAATTGAAGGAACATAAAGGGCATGAAAAAGAAGAAAAGAAAGAGAAAATAGAGGGGCGGAAAGGTATTCCGATTGTGAAGTTAGCATCTTAACAGCTTCCTTTAATAAGAAAAAGGAAAAGATGAAGGAAAGGAGATTTTTAGATATTTGATTGACTGTTTTATTGGGTGGGTAGAAGAGCTGTTGAAAAAGATTTATATGGTTTATGGAGCACCTCTAACCATTGCCGTCTTTTCATTGGTACTTGGAGGGAGATAAGGTGGTGTTGAATGCGTATGTGTTGATTAAAGTGGCATCTGGACACGAAAAGCCAGTCCTTTCAAAGTTGAGGGAGCTTAACAACGTGGACTGTGCGGACCTTGTATATGGAATTTATGATATAATTCTTAAGGTAAGTGTGAAGAACGTGGAGGAACTTGACGATTTCGTTTTTGGGGTTATTAGGCAGATGGAGGGAGTTATGGAGACTATGACTTGTATCTGCTCTGGGGGAGAGAAGGATGAAAGTAGCTAAGATGCTGGCACTCTTCAATTTATTACCTGGGGGGGTGAAGCTGAAGCTCGTCCAAGAAAGTTTAATGAATGCTATCGCTGATTTAACGAACGAGGTAATTGATAGGTTTGGGGAAGAGGGAAGGAAGGCTTTAGTTGCCGTTTTCGAGAGGCAAGGGAAAGAGCAGGCAAGGGTATTGCGTGAACGGCTAGGCGTCGGCGACGGTTTAAAGGACGTTGCTGAAGCATGGAGAATAGCAGGGAATTTAACAGGAATGAAAATGAGGTGTGAAGCTGAGGGGGAGAACACGTACAGGTTTATTCACATATACTGCCCACTCTACGAGGCTTTCAAAGGAAAGGACAACCCCTGTTCGACAATTTGTTTCCCAATGGTTAAAGCCATGGCTCTTGAAGTGAGTCCAAACGTGGATGTTAAACTGGTTAAACCGCCAACACCAGATTCAACATGCGTGAAAACCGTAACGCTAAAGAGGTAACGCTAAAGAGGGGAAGGGGAAGGGGGAGATGCTTGGAAGAAGGAATTATTGAGAGGAAAATAAGACCTGCAGTTTCGTTACGTCTTAGAAGCCTGACGGATTTGATCAGGCTGCTCATCGCTTGGGGTAGAGAAAGGGGAACATACATGTTTTACTTTGAGAAAGAGGGAAAACACGTTTACGGTGCACTAATAGGAAGTTTTCCTGGATATTACGAGCTTAGAGGGTTGCCATTCTTCGTATACGTAGTGGATGATGAGCCTCCGAAAGGCAATTTTATACGTTACATTGGTCATCAGGAGGAAAAAATAGAATTCGTTAAGGCAGTGGAAGTTGATCCAAAAGCGAGATTTATACCAATAATTTACCTTGCAGAAACACCGGCATTTGTTGGAGAAATATAGAAAGAAAGCGGAGCTTCTCATAAAAAGGAACAAGCGGGTTTCTGATAAAAAAACCTTCCTTTTTAAGAGTAGCTTTTGTGTTATAATTGCCTGATAAGGCAGTCTTCGATATGTAGGTGTTCAAGTTTGGATGGGAAGCTGCCTCTAGCTCGGGAGATGTGATGGTTATTTCAGGAGCATCCTTTCAGGAACATCCGTTTCCCTGAGAGACCTCCGGTGAGGGAGAAGGAAATTTTCAGCTACTTGAAGGAACAATTTATGTCAAAAATAACGGATTAGCTAGAAACGATTGCTTGTTCTCAGATTACTTTTCAACTTTACTTTTTTCTCTTTTATTTATCGGTCGGCTTTTTACATAATGCGGTGAAGAGGGGAGAGAATAGGGCAAGCATCCATGTAAATGCTCTAGATTTTAGAAGACGTTTCATGATGCCATGATTTATTATTTTTACGTTGTCATAAGTTAGCCACTTAGGATGGTTTATGATGAACTTAAAGCCGTTTGATTTAATTAAAGCTACCAAGTGTTTATATGTTACAAGATCCGGTAGATCCATTTTAAAGCCAAACTTATACGAGGCTAATTTGTTAGCTAGTCTTCTAGGTATTAAGGTTACACCTATCATACCAGTATGCGGTTCTATGGGATATAGTCTGTTAGGTGTTGTAAGGAAGAGGTGGCCATCTTTCCTAAGAACCGAAAAGATTTCTTTGATAAGCTTCTCTTTATCGCTTACATGCTCTAGAACGTCATTACAGAGGACCAAGTCGAAACTGTTTTCTCTAAAAGGCAGGTTTAATCCACTAGCTAAAACAAAGTCTACGCTACTTGATTCATGAAGTGAATTTTCAACGTTAAGTTTTGCTAATGGAAGCAGAACTTCATTTATTTCGACTCCAACCATATGATTAGAGAGCTTTGCTAAGGCAGAGCATACTCCACCAACTCCACAGCCTACATCAAGAGCTCTTAGACCAGACAAGTTCTTGGTGAACATTTTAATTTTTGATAAGTAAAGGTTTGCTCTAGCTTCTGCGCCCTTAAACCAAGCGAGCCAAGCTTCATAGTTATCGAATATTTTTAAAGGTTTTAGGCATTCTTCCAAGGCTCTTTCAAAGTTAGAGGACATTTTGCCACCGTTGGATATTTTTACATTCTAAGGATGTTTGGAATAGGATAAAAACTATCCGGTTAGAGGGTTGATGATGGCCGTAATAGGTATTTGTGAGAGGATATCAATACGTAGAGTAAGAGGCGTCGACTATTTTTCCTTGTTTAACAGCCCGTATCATGCGCATACTTATGGAGGAGCGATGGATGTATACTTTCTTTGGGGGGGTGAGGAGGTACCGTGCTTAACTCCTGGCAGGGTTGTCGATATTAGAAGGGTTCGTACGCCGTCTAGGAAATTTCCTCATGAAGAGTATGACTACTTGATCATGGTGAAAGCTGTAGAAAGGCCTGATTTGATAGTTAGGATGATGCATGTTAGACCCTCTGTGCAGGTTGGAGACGAGATAGAGTTAGGAAATGGTGTAGGGCGACCTTTGAGAAGCGGGTTTTTTGATCCATGGACAAGCCTTCATGTACATTTAGAGGTGAAACGTCCTGAGGACGCACTCAGAGCTAAGAAGTCGTTTCCAATAAAGTTGGAAGGTTTAAGTAGGGTTAGTAAGCCCTTTTGGAGGGAAGAAGTTGAGGGAGAGGTATTACCGTGTGAGGTTGTTTTTGCATGCGAAGATTATGCATTGGCAAGCGTTCCCAGTGAGTACATCATGAAGGTTGGATTATTTAGGGGGGTGGGTGTAAGAGTAGGGAGGCACTTTGGTATTCTTGACTGTGGACTCCCCCATTATAATAGGGGGGGAGTGATCCTTAAGGAGGGCGTTGAGGTAGAGCAGGGTACCCCCATCATGTTTAAAGGCGTAATGATGGGTAAAGTTTGTGGGAAAGTGGGTAGTGGCGTCACCTTCAGAGTGTGCCCCCTTAGCATTATGTGCAAGGGGGAAAGGATAAGAGGCGTCTCCGCATTTATAAGTCTAGGTAAATGCTTAATAAAGATAATACCTTTAAAGAGGGGGGAGCCCAACTTTAGAGTAGGTGAAGAAGTTAATTTAGAGGTGAAGGGAAGGGAGGAATGATGCGGGGAAGCGCGAGGCTAAAGGTTCCTGGAGGGAAAATGATAGAGGCGGAGATAGAATTAGAAAAAGAATTGATTAGTTATGTTAAGATAACTGGTGACTTTTATTTTTATCCAGAAGAGGAGCTGGAGAAGTTGGAGAGGGTACTAGCGGGACGAACCATTGAGGAGGTGAGAAGTACTATTTTAGAGTTTATAAAGGATAGGAAGATTACACTTCTTGGAATAGATGAAGATGCAATCGTTAAAGTTATATTAGACGCTGCTGGGAGAGGAAGTTGAAGACATCTTTTATGCTTCACCCGTATGACTTATTATTTGTTCTTCAGCTAGTTTCTCCTTTTCTTCTAGAAGTTTTTCGAGGATTAGATCGAGGATCTTTGATGCGACAACTTTCTTAGGGGCTAATGGTGCGTGATAAACATTTTCTTGCTTGTCAACAATGTAGACCTCATTCGTCTCTGCGGCAAAGCCTGAATCATGCCTAGACACGTCGTTAGCGACGACCATGTCGAGGTTTGCATTTTTAAGCTTCTCTATTGCACGGGCAATTAACTCCTCCTTGGAAACATTGTACTCTGCTTTAAATCCTACCAGAAAAGCTTTTGGTGCGGCGATTCTTATTGCATCAATAACCTTAGGTAATGGTGTGAGAGTTATCGTTAGGTTTTCTTTTCCAGATGAAATTTTTTCATTTACCCTTGTTTTTGGAGCGTAATCAGCAACAGCGGCGGCACATATTATTATGTCGTAGCAGTTTTTACTTACCTCAGATAATGCAACGTCTAACATTTCTCTTGTGGTTTCAACCTTAATTAACTGGACATTAAAGGGGGGTTCAACGGTACCGGCACCGTAAATTAGTGTTACTTCTGCGCCGCGGAGAGCACTTTCTTCTGCTAGGGCGACACCCATGCGGCCACTACTCGGATTGCTTATGTATCTTATAGCATCTATGTATTCCCTTGTTGGCCCACCAGTAACAAGAACCTTTAGTCCTTCCATATCCTTTTTCTTCGAAAGGCGTTCTATTACTTTTGCAACTACCGTGTTGATGTGGGCAATCTTAGCTTTCCCTTCTTCAAAGCGAGGGCCAACGATCTCTATTCCATATTTCTCTAACCTTTTCAGATTTTCAAGTATAATTGGGTGACGATACATTGACTCGTGCATAGCAGGCACAACAACTATTGGAATTCCGGCACCGATAGCAGTAGTGACAACTGTTGTTACAGGAGTGTCGTCTATGCCATAAGCTATCTTACTTATAGTATTGGCTGTGGCTGGTGCAACCAAAACTAAAGAAACAGCATCAGGGTGATCTCCAGCAAGAGTAATATGTTCAACTTTCCCAGTAAGCTTTGTTATGACAGGGTTACCTGTCGCCCATTCCATGAGAGCAGGTGAAATTAACTTCATGGCCGCAGGAGACATTACAGCATAAACTTCCGCTCCATGCCTCATTAGCTCCCTAGCTATTATCGGGCATTCTATTGCGGCTACACTGCCTGTTATACAGAGGGCGATCTTTTTCCCTCTAAGGATCTGACTTTTTGTCCCAATAATTTGTTTTGAGGTGTGCTCAGCAGGCAAAGCAACTACCTCAGAGAATGCTGTTATCTACAATTAAGGACTACTCTATTTCACCTATAGGTGGTGAAACTATTTAAGCTTTTAAACGCAAAAAAAGAAGAATAAGTATTTTAGTTAGTTTGTTCAAGCATGAACATATAATATGAATGAAAATAAAAACTATGAATATTCAGAAAGGGAATTAGAATGGCATGGCTTGTTTGAATCGTCGTGGGATGGTTTTAATGTACTTCGATTTAAGTAAAGTACTGTAGTGATCTCTTAGACTATATGCTGCTACACCTAGAATGTGGGATACGAGTCTCTGTGTTAAAACAGGTGATGTACCTTTCCTTAGTGATATCAATTTATCTGCACAGTAGATGACGGCTGCAGCTAGCGTGAATGGTCTGCGACCACCTCGCTCTTTAAGACTTATTTCAGAGAGAATCGCCATACATTTTGATAATAACTCGTTTTTGTATTCTTCTAGGTTTATGCCTCTCTCCTCGATCCTTACAATAACTTCTTCGGATTCTAAGAGGGTGTTGATTGCTCTTGGAATATACTCTTCACTTTTACGTAGTTCATGATGTTCCCCTGTAATTCTGCGAATCAAGAAGAACATTTTGGTTAGTCTTTTTGGAGTGACATTATATCCTAGCATTTTAAAGGCGTTAGAAAGTTCTGTTAACGTTACTGGGGCACGTATTTTCTGTTCTCTAATGGCATAAAGGAGGCAGGCTGCTACAAGTAAAATGTTATTACTTACTTTCCGATGACGAACTATGTATTTGTATAAGTATATTGCACGTTCTCTGACGAAGGGTTGGAGTTCAAGGTTATCGCAGACTCTTCTAAGAGCTGAAATGGCACGGTGGTGAGCGCTGTTGAGCGCTTTTAACCTTTCTCGAAAGGCTTTAACCTTTAGACGCTTATAAATTACTTGCCTATTGGGTGGAATGAGATTGCCCTTTGAGTCCTTGAAAATAAATGAGTGCTCATAGCCAATATAGCTTCCTGACTGGGGTTCAGGGTTCACCCACATTCCCCTGATAGGCTCCTCTGAAGATATTCTGTAGAGAGGAGAAGTCATATTATATCCAATTACGAGGCCGCAATTTGGGCATACATATTCTCCCGCATGAATAATTACACGCACTTTACAATCTGGACATTTCAAAGATTCCATTTCAACACCCTTAGGAGAGGTAGCCCTTCTAAATTAATGATTTTCTAGGATAAAATGAAAGATTAAAAGGAAAAGAAGGACTATTTAGCAGAAAAGAAATGTCTTTTTAACGGAAAAAAGGAAAGGAGAGCTCAAAACGAAGAATGGTAATTAACAAGGAGTAACATAAAAACAAGAGGGAGTTTTTATCGAGACAAATAGATGGTTCAGTGAGATAGCTAACGATTTTTTTATTAAAAAATTTAAAAAATAACAAGAAATAACCGATACTATATACTTAAGACAGAAAAACCTTATATCTTAGTAAGTTAGCAAGAGACTTGAAGACAAGAAAACAAGCGATCGCGTTGGAAGGATGGACTAAAGTTGGCTTACTCAAGGGCGTTTTGTCCAGCACACATAACGGGTTTTTTTCGGGTGTGCAACGAAGAGAGAGATCCTTTGAAGATAGGATCTCGCGGCGCCGGAGTATGCTTAAATAGAGGAATAATAACTACGGTTGAAGCAAAACCTGCAAAAGAGAATGAGATCAAGATTTTTGTTAACATGAAGGTTGACAATGTAAAGGTAACTAAGGATACGGCTGAAAAAATGCTGAAAATTGCTAATGAGAAATACTCAGAGAAGTATAGTTTAACTATAAGGCAAGAAATGCAAATTCCGGTTTATGCAGGATTCGGAGCTAGCGGAGCAGCTGCATTTAGTACCGCTTTAGCCATAAATGAGGCGTTAAAACTGGGTTTAACGAAGAATAAGGTAGGCCAAATAGCACATTTAATTGAGGTGGAAAACCTTACAGGACTAGGTGATGTAATATCTCAAAGCGTTGGAGGTGTAGAGATCAGGGTAAAAGAGGGAGCTCCAGGGTATGGAGTAGTAGACACCATACCAGTTCCAGAGAACTATGTTGTAGTCTGCGGATCAGAAGGAGTTTTAAAAACGAAGAATGTTCTCTCAGATAAGGAAAAAAGGGCGAGAATAAACTTGGCAGGAGAGCAACTTATCAATGAGATTCTAAGAGACGCACATATTGAAAAAATGATGAAACTTTCAAGAGAATTTATGCATAAGGTTAAATTAGCTTCTGAGAAAGTTAAAAAGACGCTTTTAAAACTCGAAAAAGAAGGATTCAAAGACTGTAGCATGGTAATGCTGGGAGAAAGCGTTTTCTGCATTACACCATCTAACAAAGCCAAAAAGGCATATAAGATTATTAAAAGTTGTATGCCCGGAGGATTCATTAAGATATGTAAAATAGACTTCAAAGGCGCCAGACTCCTATAGAAATCCCAAGGAGGAAAAACAAATATGAGTGAGATCCCGCCAGGGCATCCTAGGGCAGAATCACTTAGAATACGGCATAAGATCATACATGGAATGGAACATGACATCGTTGCAAAAGCAGGACTTATCGCTCATGGCAGAGGAGAAGCTTTCGATTACTTACTCGGTGAAAGAACGCAGGAGCCGGCTAAGAAAGCAATTCGCGCAGCAGCAGCAGCGCTTTTACTTGCCAGGTACCCTGTAATAAGTGTTAATGGGAACTTGGCAGCATTGTCACCAAAGGAGACTGTTGAGCTCGCAGAAGAAGTAGGAGCCAAAATAGAAATAAACCTGTTTTATAGGAGACCCGAACGGCTCGAAGCAATAAAAAGGGTTTTGGAAGAAGCAGGGGCGAAAGAAATTTTAGGAGTAGGAGAGACGGCGAATGGGGAGATCCCGGAGATTTCAAGTGTTAGAAGGGTTGTGGATAGAAGAGGGATATTAATTGCAGACACCGTCCTTGTGCCAATCGAAGATGGAGACAGAACACAAGCCCTCAGAAAAATGGGGAAAACGGTCATCGCGATAGACCTAAACCCGCTCAGCAGAACAGCTCAGCTTGCAAGCATAACCATAGTCGATAACATCGTTCGGTGCATGCCTCTCTTAGTAAAGGAAACACGAAAACTCAAGAAAAAACCTGAAAAAGAACTTGTAAAAATACTAAAGGAATATGATAACAGGGAGGTACTGTCAGAGACGCTGAAAATAATAAGGGATAGATTAACTCAGATAGCAGAGGCAGGAGGGATCATACCTGAAATTTCAGAAGTTTACCTTGAGGTCTGCCAAGATGAAATTTCAAAGTAAACCCATCTATGCTTCCAGAAAATTAAAACATCTCTTTCCATGAAGGTGAGAGGCAGGGAAATAGTGGTTATGTTTTCTACAAAAACTAACCTGAAATTTTTAGATAACAATTTGAAAAAAGAACCTGTCTCTCACTAAAAATATTTAGAAAAACAAAAAGAGAAGGCAGCAAGGGATGCGTTTCCGCCTTCTGAAGGGATGAAAATGAAGATCGTTGTTTTAGGCGCAGGGTCTATAGGAAGCCTTTTCGGAGGGATGCTTGCGCGATTGGGTGTTAACGTAGTTCTCATTGGCAGAGAAAGGCATGTAAGGGCCATAAGGGAAAGGGGGCTAAGGTTAAAGGATGAAAAGGAGTTAGTGGTCGATGTAAAAGCAACATCTAACCCGTTGGATGCAGGTAAAGCAGACATATTACTTTTAACAGTTAAGGCATACGACACTAAAGCGGCGGCCTTAGATGCCAAACCGTTAATGAAAAGAGATACTTTAGTGCTATGCCTCCAAAATGGGTTAGGTACAGAGGGCGAGGCAGCGGAGATTCTTGGAAAAAGCAGGATATTGAGAGGAGTGACTTCTGAGGGAGCCTTGCTTGCAGCTCCAGGAATAGTATATCATACTGGAAGAGGAGAAACTATAATTGGAGCTCCATTCACTTCTCTACCTTCAAAAGTGGAAGAAATCGTAGAGCTTTTTAATGAGGCCGGGTTTGATACGAGAACATCTGATTTTATCGAAGGGGATGTTTGGACAAAGGTTTTAGTTAATGCGGGGATAAACCCCATTGGAGCAATTACAAGGCTAAAAAATGGGGAGATACTTAAACATCCACAGTTAGTAGAAGCTATGAAGGTTCTGGTAAAGGAAGGGGTGCAAGTCGCAAATAAATGCAAAATAAGCTTTACGGAGAACCCTGTGAATAAGACTATTCATGTCGCTAAAATGACTGCTGAAAACAAAAACTCTATGCTTCAGGACCTAGAAAAAGGGAAGAGAACCGAAATAGATTACATTAATGGCGCAATAGTCAGATATGGTGCAATGGTTGGGGTGGATACGCCTGCAAACCTCACTGTAACTGCTATAATTAAGGCTTTGGAGGAGAGGCAGCGAAGCAGAGAGGCGTGAACGGAAATGGAGGAGAAAGGAGTTGAAGTCGAGAAGGTTCTAGAGGAACTTGAAAGTAGGCTATCCCTAGATATGGATTATCGTTCAGGAAGAATACTTGGGAGCATGTGCACAATTCCTCATCCGCTCGCTAGGAAGATAGTCTCTAAGTATTTAGAGAAAAACTTGGGGGATCCAGGACTTTTCCCTCAGACATTCCAGATAGAAAGAGAAGTTATAAAGATGCTAGGAAGTCTGTTTGGGAATCCAGAAGCGTCAGGGATAATAGTTAGCGGAGGAACGGAGGCTAACATAACAGCGATGCGAATTGCGAGAAATATGTCTAGAAGACTCGGGAGGAACGGGAGAGAAGTCATAGTGCCAGAATCAGCCCATGCGTCCTTCGATAAAGCAGCAGACATTCTAGACTTAAAACTGGTGAAGGCCAAACTCGACGAGGAGTACAGGGTTAACGTTGATGACGTTCAGAGCAAGATTAGCAAGAATACCATTGCGATAGTGGGAGTCGCCGGAACCACGGCTTTAGGAACAGTAGACCCGATAGAAGCGCTTTCAGACATTTCAGAAGACAAGAATTTATATTTGCACGTTGACGCGGCCTTTGGAGGCTTCGTTCTTCCTTTCTTAGAGAGGATGGGTATTGAAATTCCAAGGTTTGATTTTAGAGTTGAGGGAGTATCCTCCATAACGGTAGATCCTCATAAGATGGGAATGGCCCCTATACCTGCAGGGGGAATATTACTTAGAGACGTGAAAATGTTTAAAGATAATAGCTTTGAAATACCATATTTAGCGGGAGGAAAATACGAGCACCCGATAATTTTAGGTACGCGTTCGGGAGCCACCGTTATCGCAACGTGGGCACTACTTAAACACTTAGGGATAGAGGGCTATATCAAAATAGTTAGGAAATGTATGCAAGTAACGCATATTATTGAAAGGGGCATCGAGGAAATAGAGGGGCTCAGAACACCCGTTAAACCATTAATGAACATAGTTGGAATATCGTCGGAGATGATAGATATATGCCAGCTTGACTTGGAACTTAGAAGGAAAGGGTGGGCGCTGGGAAAATTCCCAACGTTTCTACGAATAGTGGTAATGCCCCACGTTAAAAGAAAACATGCTACCCAATTTTTAAAGGAATTACAAGAGATCGTCAGAAAACTCGTATGTAAAAAGTAAGGAACTAAAAGAGCGTAAAACTACTTTTGCGTTGCCGCCTTATAAACAAGTTCTGCTATCTTCTGGAAAGCTTCTGCCACTCCAACACCGGTTGCAGCACTGGTCTCAAAGTAAGGGACGCCGCCGAGCCGCTCTGCAAGTTCAGCCCCCATTTCAGGAGTTACTTTGCGATAATCGACTAAGTCGATTTTATTCGCAAGAAGGACACCAGGTATCTCACCGCATATCTTTGTCAGTTCAGCCTTCCAGTTTAAAAGGTTATTATAGCTCTCTACCCGGCATACGTCATAAACATACATCGCACCGACTGCACCTCTATAAAACGAGCCACGGACCTCCTTGAATTGAGGCTGCCCGGCTAAATCCCATATTTGAAGTTTAACTACTACGCCGTCTACCTCAATATTTTTAACGGCAAAGTTAGCGCCAATTGTTAGAATATAATCCGACTGAAATTTTTCCTCCGTATAACGTTTAATTAAGCTGGTCTTGCCGACGGCGCCGTCTCCTAAAACCACGATCTTGAATATATATTTCGCCTGACTCAACCCTGCCACCTGCAAAGAAGTTTTTTAAAGATCACAGCTTACCGAAATGAGAGAAGCGAATTTTTCTTCCGAAAGCCTTTTACATAACATTTCCTCTCCTTATTTTTTAAATTTATCACTCCAAAAAGCAGATGCTATTAAAGATTGCGCAGTCTACCTTTAAGAAGCTGGGAGGGGAGTTGAAAGGCAGCATCAAACCAGTCTTATAGAAGAGAGAAGAAGTTAAAATTTCTTGCTTAACTGATTAAACGATTTAATTGATATTAGCGCATGGACAAGAAGCCTCACAGTATTCTCTATGTCATCAAGATCCGCTACTTCTACTGGTGAGTGTGCGTAACGCAGAGGGATACATAAGGGACAGGTTGCTACTCCCTCCCTAGCTAGCTGCACGGCTGTAGCATTCGTCGTACCCATAACAACGCCTATTTGATACGGTATTCCATTTTTTTCTGCTACATTCATTAGGAATTGTTTAACTGACTGATCGGCGACGAATTTTCTGTCAGCGGCTCTTATAACAGGACCTTTCCCCAGGGAAACTGATGAAATATATGGTTTCACTTTAGGGTAGTCTGCTGCCCCTGTGGTGTCCAACGGGATGGCTATCGTCGGGTTCACTTTGAAAGCGACTGGCCTCACCCCTCTTAGGCCTCTTTCCTCTTCAACGGTAAAGGAGAAGTAAACGTCAGCATGCAACTTGCTTCTTTCAATGTTAAAGATTGTTTCTATAGCTACCGCGCATCCAAGCTTATTATCAAAGCCCCTACCACAAATTCTTTTTCCAATAAGCGCATCTAGACCTCTATCAAACGAGATAGGATCTGAAACCTGAACACCGGCTTCGACAACATCCTCTCTGCTTGAGGCACCAATGTCTATGAAAAGATCCTCTATGTCGGGTACCTTCCTGCGTTCCTCCTCGGATGTAAAGTGGGGTGGAACAGCTCCGATGACTCCTTTAATTTTCCCTTTAGAAGAGTGTATTATAACTCTTTGAGCAGGCAAAATGCGCCTGTCTACTCCTCCAAGGTTGGTAAAGCGAAGGAAGCCGTTTTCATCTATTGCTTTAACAATGAATCCAACCTCGTCCATGTGGGCATCCACTAGGACACGTTCGTATCCTTCGCCTTCAATTTTTGCTATAACATTCCCTATTCGGTCAACCTCCAACTCATCAACCTTCTCCTCTATAAGGGAGGCTACTAGTTCCGAGAATTCATCTTCAAAACCTGAAATACTGGGGATGGAAAGGAGGCGTTCGATAAGCTGTAGGATACTCATTTTCTAACCTCCCATACAGCTTCAACCACTTAGAACTTTTAAGTATTATTTTTAGAAGGCCAGTGGAAGACGCAAACCAAATGTGAAGAATGTGAAGATGTTAAATGAAAATCCGAGGGGGAATGAATGATGGCCAAAGTAGTATTTGAACCAATAGGGCAGGTTAAAGTAATAAATGAAGAAGAGGCGGAAGTCGTCATTAACAACGAGTTACAGGAAGCATTAGATGGAATAGAGGGGTTTTCACATGTTTTCGTAATTTATTATATGCATAAGGTAGCCGATAAGAAAGTGCCAATGAAGGTTCACCCTAGAGGAAATAATAGATTACCTTTAGTTGGAGTGCTAAGTACAAGATCACCATTAAGGCCAAACTGCATTGGCTTAACTGTCGTGGAACTTTTAGAGCGGAAAAGGAACGTTCTGAAGGTTAGAGGGCTAGACGCATTAGATGGAAGCCCTATTCTTGACGTAAAGCCATATATACCAGAACTGGACAGCGTGCCTAAAGCAAAAATACCGGAATACATTAAAAAATTATTATATTGAAAAAGGAGACTGTGAAAAAATAAAATATAAGGGCGAGTTTTCAATACATAATGGAGGGAGCATGAATGAAAAATGTAGAGAGAAGTTTCGTGGCAGTTTTTGATGCTGGTACGACGGGTGTTCGAGCAATTATATTTGACACCCAAGGATCCATTGTCGGAAGAAGTTATGAAGAGTACCCTACTATTTCCGAGGTTCCAGGACAATCCGAGCAAAACCCTGATGACTGGTGGAGAGCTGCAGCAACCACCATGCAAAGGGCCATAAAGCTTTCACGTGTCTCACCATCAAACATATTAGCAGTTAGCGTTTGCACCCAGAGGGCGACCTTGACACCGATAGATAAAGAAGGCACCCCCATCTACAGGGCGATAACATGGATGGACACTAGAGTTCCCCCTTCAGCTCAAAAATTAAAGAAAGAGATAGGACAGAGAGAAAGCGTAAATAAAGCATTATGGATAAAGGAGAACTTGCCCTCGGTCTTTGAGCAAACGTATAAGTTTATCTTTGTGGACTCATACTTTTACCTTAAACTTGCTGGGGTTCTGGGTTCAGACTATTCAAACGCGTTTTACGGTCCATTTGATGTGGAAAAACTAGCATGGAAAGAAGAGTTAGCCGAGGAAGTTGGAGTAACAGTGGATAAGTGGGTGGACCTATACCAGTCAGGAACCGTAATTGGAGAAGTAACGAGAGAAGCTGCGGAGGAAACCGGACTCAAAAGAGGAACGCCCGTTGTCGTTGGTGGAGGAGACCAGCAGTGTGCATGCGTAGGTGTTGGGGCGGTCGCCCACGGGATAGTTAAAGCAACCACTGGGACCGGGACCTTTGTGGATGCCCTCTTAGACAAACCGGTCTACGATCCATTAGGCATACTTTTCACATTGCCTCATGTCTTAGAGAAAAAATGGGTGTTGGAAGGAGTCATTCCAGGAACAGGGGCGATCTTAAAATGGTTCCGCGATAACTTCGGACAGCTAGAAAAGGATGTTGCCGAAACCGTCGGGGTGGATGCATACAATATTCTTGAGGATGAAGCTGAAATGGTTAAACCAGGAGCTGACGGATTAGTCATAATACCTCTTTTCAACTTTGGTAAAGGGTCGATGCATAACCTTTCATTTGCCCACACGCGAGGACACCTAGTTAGGGCCATCATGGAGTGTAATGGGTTTGGAATAAGAGGGCTTCTGGAAATGATTTCAGGGATGGGAATTCCCGTAGAAGAACTGAGGATAGACGGGGGAGGAGCGAGGTCTAAGCTCTGGAGACAGATCCAAGCGGACATAACAGGAAAAAGGGTTGTTGTTCCACAGGTAGAGGAGGCAGGAGGTTTAGGCGCCGCCATTCTAGCATGCATAGGCGTTAAGATATTTCCAACAGTGGAGAAGGCCGTGGAAAACATGGTTAAAATTCTAGAAGTAAGAAATCCAAACCAAGAAAACAAGAAAATTTACGATGAAATGCACCCTAAATTTATGAGCATTCTACTGTCAAGCTATGCTGAAGTTTCACAATCGTAACCACTCGGAAACTTTTGAAGGGCTCTTAATTTTTATCTTCCGTAAAAGGCCCCTTAAGGGTGAATATGTGGAAGGTGATTCGTAAAATGAACGCTTATGATGTTATAGTTATTGGAGGCGGATCCACTGGTACAAGCATAGCAAGAGACTGCGCTATGCGTGGATTAAAAACGATTCTCTTTGAAAGGAAAGACTTAGCGTCAGGGGCTACTGGTGCTTGCGCAGGAATGATCTCGGGAGGGGTAAAGTATGCGCTTCAGGAACCGGATTTTGCTGAAATGTGTACTAGAGAGGTAGTTTACCTGTCACGCATAGCTAAACACATAGTTTTCAGGACGCCCATCTTAACAGCGATCCTCACAGAGGAAGAGTTAAAGCTTAGGGAAAAATTTGTTGACACCTACGGGACTTTAACCCGGAAGCGTCAGGCTAGCCCCATCTTGATCTTATCACCCAGAGAAGCCAGAAAACTGGAGCCAAAACTGAGCCCAAACATTATTTTAGCAGCGTACTTCGATGAGATGTTCATTGACCCGTTTAGACTAGCAGTTCTCACGGCTCTATCAGCAAAGCAGCATGGCGCGGAGATAAGAACATACACGGAAGTTGTTGACATACTAAAAAGGAACGGTGAAGTGTACGGGGTTAAAGTGAGAGATAGGCTTACAGGTAAAGAAGAAGAGGTTTACGGTAAGATCGTGGTTAACGCGGCTGGAGCGTGGGTTCCCAAGATTTCAAGAATGGCCGGCGTAAGCCAGACGTTAAGGCTCAACAAGGGCACACATGTTGTTTTCGACAGGAGGATCACGGGTTTTGGAATAATTTGCCGTGCACTTGATGGCAGATCCGTATATCTTTTCCCACACGAGACAGGGGCTATCCTCGGAACAACAGCCATCGACATATTCACGGACCCCGACGATGCCGAGGCAACATATGATGAAGTTGAGTATTTGATTTCAAGCATGGAAATGGCTGTTCCATCCATAAGGGAGGCACGCATAGTTAGGGTTATGTGCGGGGTTAGACCGCTCATCGCTCAGTGGTGGATCCCGGAGGGAGACGTAACCAGAAACTTCAAAGTCATCGATCATGAGGAAAGAGACGGCGTTAAGGGCTTAATAAGCGTTGAGGGAGGTAAACTGGTGGTATGCCGGGCAATGGCTGAAAAGATAACAGATTTAGTTTGCGAGAAGCTTGGACGGGAGGCGGCATGCAGGACGCATTTGGAGCCTCTTCCAGGAGCAGAGGGGGAAGTAGACCTAAACAAGTTAAGTTTAAAGTATAATGTTTCTCCCCATACCGTCAGCAGGCTGGCTTCAAGGCAGGGGGCTCTAAGCCAGAATATCTTGGCGTGTGCAGAAAGCGACCCATCTGCTTTAACGAGTGTCTGCCTCTGCGAGTCTGTTACGGAGGCTGAGCTACGGCATGCAATAAGAGGCGAGTGGGGGAAAACTCTAGAAGACTTAAGAAGGAGGACGCGGATGGGTATGGGTCCCTGCCAAGGATTCTCGTGTGCATACAAAGCGGCGGCAATACTCGCCGAGGAAAGAGGAATGAGCGCAAGCGAAGCCTTTAGAGAGCTAAAAGCATTCCTAACGGAGAGGTGTAAAGGACATAGTATTGTATTAAGAGGAAGCCAGCTTAGTGAGTGGGAGATGACTCAGGCAGCTTACAACTGTGTTGGTTCAATGGATGATGTAACACCTTTGGAGGACTGAAAATGCTTGAGGCTGAAGTGCTCGTCATAGGTGGAGGGATAGCAGGGCTAGTGGCGGCAGCAAGAGCCGCAGATGAAGGATTAGAAGTGTTAGTCGTTGATAAGGGTTCAGGTGCAACTTACCAGTCTGCTGGAGTAGTGGATGTGATGGCCTATCCGCCAAGTCAAGGGCTCTTCTTGAATCCGCTAAAGGGTGTAGAAGTAACGGTTAAGACGGCGCCAACCCACCCCTACGCTATCATCGGGAGAGGTAATGAAGAAGAGAGCGTTAGAAGGGTTAAGGAGGCGGTCGAATACTTTATTGACCTCACCTCGTCAGGGATAAGGCTTGAGGGCGACATTGAAAGGAACGTCATTCTCATGAATACTATCGGAAGCTTTAAAGTCACTTGCCTAGCCCCGCATACAATCTTTAACGGGAAAGTAGATGATTTATCGGATGCTTCACTCCTTATAGCAGGTTTCAGGGGGTTACTGGGCTTTAATCCAGCTTTCTGCGCGTCGGGTGCAGAGTATATTGCCTCAAAATTCAACGTGAACCTTAAAGAGGCCATGTATACTTGGCTGAGTCATCCCCGCTTAAGGAAATTCAATCTTACATTTATAGAGTTGGCTAGGATGATGGATGATGATGAATTCAGAAAGGAGCTAGGAGAAGCTCTACGGAAGGCAGTGGCTGAAAGGGAAGCTACTCACATAGCGCTCCCCACGTTGGGTTTCGAATCACCTGAAGAAAACATGAAAGTGATAGAAGAGGAAGCAGATGTTAAGGTTTTCGAGTTAATATCTCCGCCTCCATCGATCCCGGGGCAGAGGATGGTTAAGATCCTTGAGGAGTGCGTGAGAAAAAGAAAAGTGAGAGTTATTCGGGGGTACAAAGCGGCTGGCTTCAGAGAAGAAAACATGAGAGTTAAAGAAATCATACTCGAGTCTGGAGAGAAAAAGATCCCTGTCAGAGTGGGTGCCTGCATTTTGGCAACAGGAAAGTTCATTGGAGGAGGACTGACCGAGGAAGAGGACATGGTGAAAGAGGCGGTTTTCGGTCTTCCCGTGTACGATGGAAGAGGGCAGCCTTTAGATGAGCGGAAAATACCTAAGCTTTTAGTTAGGGATCCATTCTCACAGCAGCCCTTAATCGCGTGCGGAGTCAAAGTTAACCCCCAAATGAAGCCGCTAACCCTGAGGGGAAAACCCTATGAAAACCTCTTTGCTGCTGGATCGATAATTTCAGGGTACGACTACGTGAAGGAGAGGAGCGGAATTGGCGTAGCAGCTGCCACAGGTTATTTTGCAGGTTTGAACGCAGCGTATTGTTTGAAGAGGTGAGGTGGCTTACTTTGGGGAGAAGGGAAATGGAGCATATAAGTAAGATCCTCGCTGAGGAGGATATCTCGGTTTTTACATCGTACGAAGCCGAAGTTTTCAGTCAAATAGAAAACTGCCAAAACTGCTCCCTTTGCATCACTTACTGCCCGGTTTTTAAGGCTACCAGCCAGTTCTACCCTGGTCCTCGGGGAATAGCGGATGAGCTATCAAGAAACGTGAGGGAGTTCTGGCAGACAAAAGATGTAGTTTACATGTGCACGTTATGTGGCCGATGCCAAGAGGTGTGCCCTAAGAATGTTCCAGTGCCAGAAGCGGTGAAACTGATCAGAGCGAAGATCTTCGTTCAAAGACAGAACTTAGTTCCTGAACAGCTTAGGAAACTATTAGATAACATTTCAAGGTATGGATACATTTTTGAGCCGATGGATAGAGAAGAGAGGGTGGAAAGCGTTAGAGGTCGGCTGGAAAGGCTTGGTTTACCGTACATTGAAGACGCGCCTCTTGATGGCTCTAAGGGGAAGGTTGCGTATTTTCCAGGATGCCAGGCTGAGACGAGGCTTCTAGAGGTCAAGGAAGCAGGGAAGCTCGTCCTAGCTAAGTTCAATGTGGATTACGGAATACCTGAAGGGTGGAAGTGTTGCGGTCTTCCCGTTAGGCTGATCGGAGACGGTGCAACGGCAGATACGTTACAGAAAGAATTTTTTAGGGGCATGAAAGACGCTGGTGTAAGCGAGATCGTGGTTACATGTGCAGGTTGCGCCTCGGAGTTGAAGAATGCAGCGAAACGGCTAAGACAGCAGATTACGGTGAGACACTTGGTAGAGTACCTCTTTGAGGAAGTAGGAATTGAAGCTATAAGGGAGAAAGCAACCCATGGAGGTAAGGTAAGAGTAACTCTGCATGAACCATGCCATCTAAGCAGACATGTAGGGCGTTATGTGATAGAGTACGCTGAAGAGATCCTTAAAGCATTACCTAACGTCGAGTACGTAGGCATGGAGAGTGCGGATGAGTGTTGTGGTGCAGGGGGACTCCTCAAGTTCCACTTTCCTTCCATTGCAGGTAAAATTAGAAGTGAGAAGTTGGAGAAGATCTTAGAGGCAGAGGTGGACTTCGTTGTGACGCCTTGTCCCCTTTGCGTAGTTAACATCTCTGAGGGAGTAACTAGGAGGAAGATCGGGATAAGTGTAGACGACTTAACAGTTTTCTTAGCGAGGAGACTCTATGCAGGTTAAGGAGGTGTATGTGTGAAGCGAAACATGCCTGGCCGGAATAGTTTCTGGAGAGAGATGGTTTATAATGAACTGGTTAGAATTGTGGGGGAGGGAAACGTCTACGCTGATGTTGCAGACATAGTATGTTATTCTAGAGATGTTTGGCCGTTGACTGCTATCTGGATAAAAAAGAAGGAGTTTCTTCCTGAGCCAGATTTTATAGTTCACCCGGAAAACGCCGAGCAAGTCTCAGAGATAGTTAAACTTGCGAATATGCTTAAGATACCATTAATACCGTTTGGTGGAGGAGCCGGCGTCTGCGGAGGAACCATACCTGTTAACGGTGGAATAATAATAGACCTCAAAAAAATGGATAAAATTGTCAGTATAGATCATAAGTCTCTTTTAGTAACGGTCCAGCCAGGGATAATAGGTGAAGTGCTAGAGAGAGAGCTGAACAAGCAGGGTTACACCTTACCGCATTATCCAGCCTCCCTCTACTGTTCAACGATAGGCGGATTTGTTGCCTGCCGGTCTGCCGGGTCCCTCTCGTCAAAGTATGGAAAAATAGAGGATATGGTGGTAGCGCTTGAAGTCGTCTTGCCAACAGGAGAGATTATAAGAACTAAGCCCGTGCCTCGATCAGCAACAGGCCCGGATTTGAAGCAGCTTTTTATAGGATCCGAGGGAACACTTGGAATAATAACTGAGGTGACGTTGAAGATAAAGCCTCTCCCTGAGGAGAGGAGGTTTAGGGCGTTCATATTCAAGGATCTTCATTCAGGAATAGAAGCAGTTATCAAACTTTTCCGTAAAGGGTTAAGACCATGCGTCATAAGACTTTATGACTACCTTGATGCACAGTTCACTCTTAAGGGTAGGGCCGAGCTTCCAGAAGGAGGATCCTACCTCATACTGGCATTTGACGGGATGAAGGAAATGGTGGAAGTAGAGGAGAAAGTAGCGACCCAAGTATGCTTGGAGGAGGGCGGCGTCGAAGTTGAAAAAGAGCTGGCGGAGCACTGGTGGAATCATAGGTATGACATGTATTACCCTGACCCGTTCAGGTCAGCTTACGGGATAATCGCTGACACGGTAGATGTGGCCGCTCCATACGACAGGCTGGAGAAGCTTTACTGGACGGTCAAGGAGGCTGTAGAGAGGAAAAATCCAGGAGTGACCATGATGGCGCACTTCTCCCATTTCTACGAGGATGGAGGCTCCATCTACATGATTTTCTTCGCCCAGCAGCAGGATCCTGAGAAAGCCTTAGAGGTTTACAGTTCTGCTTGGAGAGATGCACTTGACGCATGCCTTAAGGCTGGTGGCTCAATAAGCCATCACCATGGGATCGGGATCGTGAGGGCGGGATGGATGCATAAAGAGCACGGCGAGGCGTTTAACGTGCTAAAGAAGATTAAACGTGTACTTGACCCGAATAACATAATGAATCCGGGAAAATTAGGATTATAAACGTGCAGATGGTGTGTGTTTATGGAGGTAAAAGCTGATCCTATTGTTCTATGCGGAATAGACTGCATGAAGATGTGCCGTTTCGTCTGCGTAGTCGCAAACCAGCTTAAGCTTGAAACGGTAACACCCTACGGGAAATGCCTCTTAGCATATTATATGCGTGAAGGATGCATAGAAGAAGGAGAGAGAATCGGAGACGTAATGTATCAGTGTGCAACTTGCGGTTTATGTAAGGAATGGTGTTTGCCGCGGGTTGACGTGCCAGAAATAATGAAGGAGGTACGTGCCACATTAGTTGAGCAGGGGTTAGCTCCTAAGTCAACCGTTGAAATGGCCGAGAAAACCGTAAAGGAGAGGAACCCATACGGTGAGCCACATAGAAACAGGTTCTCCTCGATTAAAGAGAGAAGAGCCGGGAAGGGGGAGGTTGCCTACTTTGTTGGCTGTACCACGGCGTACAGGCAGCCTAGCATAGCAGAGTCAACCGTGAAGATTCTTAAGACGGCGGGTGACGGGTACACGCTTGTAGGCGATGAATGGTGCTGTGGCGCCCCTCTTGCCGCAGTGGGATATAAAAAGCTAGCCGAGGAACACGCAAAACATAACAAAGAAGCTATAGAAGCCTTAGACTGTAGCGTTTTGGTTACGTCGTGCGCAGGGTGTTACATGGCACTATCGAAGGAGTATCCCAACTTGAACGCATCCTTAAACGTTGAAGTTTTACACGTAACCCAATATGTTCGGAGGCGTATCGATGAGGGAAAAATTAAGCTGGGAAACCCGTTCGGCGGGAAAGACGTTAAGGTGACGTACCATGACCCTTGCCACCTAGGGAGACATTGTGGAGTGTACGATGAACCGAGAGAGATCCTAAGAAGCATTCCAGGAGTACAGTTGGTTGAAATGGAGTGGAGCAGAGCTAACTCTAAGTGTTGTGGCAGTGGCGGGGGGCTTCAAGTGAACTTTCCCGAACTGTCGGAAAGGATAGGGAGAGATAGAGTTAATGAAGCTATAGCTACGGGAGCCAGCATTCTTGTTACCGCATGCCCATTCTGCAAGGTGCAATTTGAGAAGGTTGCTGAGGGAGAAATTGAAGTTTACGATTTAATAGAGCTTGTCGCGATGAGCATTAAGTAGCTTCAAAAAGAATGTTAGACAGCTCCTTGAGTTTTTCAATCCCTCTTATTTCTGTGTTGAAAAGGGGAACCTCTGTTATGTTAAAGTCGTCATATATCTCTCTTATTTCCTTTAAGTTTTCCTGCTGCATTTGACGTCTTGCACGGCAGAAAGGGCAGTTAGGGATTTCTGGGTAAACCATGTTAACCACTATGTGGTCACATGGGATCTCATACTCTATTAAGGATGAAAGCAAGCGTTCAGTTTCATAAATAGCCATAGCTTCCGGAATCATGACTATAACGAACGCTGTTTCATGAGGGTCTTTAAGTATGTCTCTCGCGACTCCTATAGTGTTTCTCAGCTTCTCTAAGGCTTCGAGGGTCTTATCTTCTTCAGAGGCACGTCCAATTAAACGCTTAAAAAGGCCGGCCAGTTTGCTTATGTAAATCCGCATTTTTATCAGGCTTACAACCCAGCTATTCAGAATGTCGGGTAAACTTAAGAGGCGGAGTGTATGCCCGGTTGGAGCCGTGTCAAAGATCACTAAGTCATACTCTGGGTTTTCAATAAATTCTAGCACCTTTGCGAATGCGAGGGCTTCGTCGGCTCCTGGGGGAGTAACGGTTGAGAAGGCACCTATCTCTTGAAGAACCATTTCCGCTTGTTCACCAAAGTCCTCCGTGTCTGAAAGTTTCTTCTGGTACTCTTCAAAAGCCTTTCTTGGGTCGAGTTCTAGGGCAAAGAGGCCTTTCACACCCTTAATTTCCCTTATTTCGCCTCCAATTTGCTGGTTAAAGCTGTCACTTAAACTATGAGCTGGATCGGTGCTTATTATGAGGGTTTCTCTGCCATGCTCAGCAGCCCATACCGCTGAAGCGGCTGAACAGCTAGTCTTACCAACGCCACCTTTGCCACCAAACAGTAGGAAGGATACTTGCCGGTCTTCTATGAGATCAATTAATGTCACCTACAACACCACCAGCTTAAGAAAACTAGGAAAAGAAAAAGAAAAGAGTACTTAAGAATATTTCTAGACCTTCCGGAGAGACCATTTACCCTTAAAAATTAATTTATTTAAATTACCGACAATAGCTTGGTTCCTATGATTTTTAGGAGACGAGAAAAAAGACATATCAGGTTCATATGATTTAAACAACAGTTAAAAGAAGAGTTTAATAGTTTACTGTAAGATTTTTGGTGTTCTATTAAAACTTCACGACGAAGCAATGTCTATTAACGCAGGTCACACCTTCAACCTCGTATTCGTTTTTCGTTTTTAAACCGTTTCCGGGAAGAAGTGAGGTTTAAATTTTTCAATAATGAATAAAAAATAAAGAGAAGAGAGGAGAAAGGGACACGAGATGCCTTGCGAAGCAGTTAAATATTTGGTGAGTGTTTGTGGGTGCTGGTTTGGCCACGGGGTGGCCTATGGGGTGGAGTCTTCGGATGTGGGGCTCCGGGGTTACCCCGAAAGCCCCATTAGAAGCGCATGCCTCGATGACGGGGAAACACCTGATAGACCAAAACCACATTACCCATAAAAACCTATCAAGCGTGAACCCCTAACTACAAGAGAAGCCATAAAAGTATTATGAGACTTATCCCTGTAAGGGCGATGATAAGCACCGTTGAACGAGGATAACCTGCCTTCAACATTCCTAGGGCTAGAAAGAGCAACGCTAAACTGCAAAGCCCTAAAAGGGCTAGGGGAGAAAGTAGAATCACAGTTTCACTATAATAAACTATAGTGAATGGATATAATCCAGCCCATAATGCCTCTAAGATATAACCGATAATACATACAAAGCATAGGAAGAATAGGGTGGCTGCCGCCCCCATTTCCTGCCCTTTCACCTGCTCATCCGTTTGAAACGTGTTATCATCGCATTTCTCAGACATTTAAATCACCTTAACGTTATTGAGTTTCAATGACTCAAAAATGAGGAAAGGAAAAAGCTAAATTTCCCGTCGCCCCTACTAATATTGATTTTAAAGTTTTTTATGTCTTTTTTCATATTATTAAGTGGTTGTTGTTTAAAATGGCATTTCTTAAGGGAAGACACCTTGAGGGTGGTCTATTAGAATGGGCGATTTAATTCCTCTTCAAGGTTCAATGAGACAGATGGCTGCGACGCTCCTAAGCTTAATGGGTATAGAGCCGCCTAGGAACATTCCACCCAAGGTAGAAGTGCCGAGTAGATTTGTTTCCAGTCGTATTGTGACGGTGGTGATCGATAACTTTGGGTTACTTGAGTGCACATACTATAAGCCTAAGTTCATTATAGGTAGTTCCGAGGTAATAATAACATTAGAATCTGAGAACCCTTACACGCCGCACGTCCTTAGAGAAATGGTTAATGGCGGGAATAAAGCTGATTTTAACCTTTTCAGTTTTATATCAAGTCTTGGGAAGAGAGCGGTGATGATAGGCAGAAAGGAAGACCTTAACGTGATAGACGGTGAAGGTGAGATTAGAGCCAGCAACTCAGATAATAAAAGTTACGTGGAAACCGTTAAGGTGCTTAATAAGGCAGACTTTTTATGGGTTCACTTCCTAGACTTCGAAGAGCTTTACAAGCAATATAGCTTTCAACCACCAAAAGAAGTCGCTCAAAAGCTTATATCAAGAACAGACAGTTGGCTCAAAGTGCTTTACAGACAGGCGAAGCCGAATACTTTAATGGTGATAATAGGAACCTATGGCCGTGAACCTGTAAATATAACATATGAAGGGAAATACTCGGCCTGGCAGAGAGCCAGCTTACCGATAGCTCTCTTAATTAAGAAAAGTTAAAATGCGAAACTATGGAGGTTAACAGGTTAAGCGAGAGAAGTCTTTCCTGCCTAAAGCCTCAGATATCAGCTTCATGGCACAGTACTCACCGCACATGGTACATGATCTCTCGCTGACTGGAAAGCGCTTACGGTATGATTTTGCTTTTTCCTGGTCTAAAGCAAGGGAAAACTGCTTCTCCCAGTTAAGCTTTATTCTTGCCTCAGCCATTTCACGGTCTCGCTTCGCCGCACGGTCACCAAGCTTAGCTATGTCGGCGACGTGAGCGGCTATTTTCGCGGCGATAACACCTAACTTAACATCTTCCTCGCTGGGAAGGCTTAGATGTTCCGCTGGGGTTACGTAACACAAGAAGTCTGCGCCTTCTAGGGCAGCTATGGCGCCTCCTATTGCTCCAACTATATGGTCATATCCTGGAGCTATATCCGTAACTAAAGGACCTAAAACGTAGAATGGGGCATCTTTACATAGGGATTTTTGAAGACGAACATTTGCAGCTACCTCATGTATCGGGACATGGCCGGGTCCTTCCACTATTGCCTGAACACCCTTCTCCCTAGCCCTTTCAACCAGCTGACTTATAACCAGTAATTCCTCGATTTGAGCTGGATCTGTTGCGTCATGTATGCATCCAGGTCTAAGACCGTCCCCTAAACTTAACGTTAAATCATACTCCTTTGCTATTTCAAGCAAGTAATCGTAATTTGCATAGAATGGATTTTCCTTGTCGTGATGAAGGATCCAAGCAGCATGAAAGGTTCCACCTCTACTCACCATTGGAATTATCCTTTTACTTTCTAATAGACGCTTCAAGCTGCTCTTCGTCACCCCTGCATGAACGGTTACGAAGTCGACACCATCCTTAGCATGACGTTCAACAGCATTAAACATATCATCTTCATCCATATCCACTATGGCACCTTTCCTCTTAGCAGCCTCTATGCCTGCTTGATATATTGGAACAGTACCAACTGGAACCCTGACGTTTTTCAGTATCGCCCTCCTTATGGCATCTATGCTTCCTCCCGTGCTAAGATCCATTATGGTATCTGCACCATAATTAATAGCAATCTCCGCTTTTCTAAGCTCCAAATCAATATCATGAATATTAGGTGAGGAACCAATGTTAGCGTTAATTTTAGTTCTTAACCCCTTCCCTAAACCTAATGGCTTTATCTCACGCAGCACATTCCTAACTATGACGACTTCTCCTCTACCAAGTAACCGCATCAACCTTTCAGGAAGGACATCCTCCTCCTCCGCAACAGACTTTACTTCATCGGTCAAAGTCGAACGACGAGCTAATTCCATCCTCGTTGTCAAATCAACGCCTCCGAAACAAAGAACATCCTTGCTAGAGATACTTCATCATAGAGGTTATAAAAGGTTAACTTTTAACCTCCTTTAAGAAGAACAAACCTTCAAGTTTAAGACCAACAGCTACAGAAAACAAACAGGACGAACAGTAAATCGTGAAAGCAACATAGCGTAACATAATACTAACCACGAAAAGTACAGTATAAAAGGAAAGAGTAAATTTTTTAAATGAAAGATAAGCATTCTTTTCGGATAACAAAAGACAGAAAACAAATGGAGGAAAACCTAATGTCGGGAAGCCAACCTCTCGCCGTACTACAGAAAGCAGTTAACAACCTCATTCTTGTAAAGTTAAAAGATGGCAGAATGATTCAAGGGCGATTAGCCCACATAGACTCTTACATGAACCTATGCCTCACGAATGCAGAGGAGCTTGACGAGGACGGGCCGATTGCAAGGTATGGAGAAGTATTTATTAGAGGAAACAATATCCTGTTTATTAAACCGGATCTTACGGAGGAATATCCAGCTGAAAGGAAGTGAAGTCCTCGGAAAGTAAATAGTTTGTTTTAATTTCGTTTCAGCAGCATTGTAATGGTTATTTGCCATTGAGTTCACGTTGCCTTTCCCGCCTGTAATCTTCCAGTAGTTCTTCCAGTTGTAGTTCTCTTCTTCTTTGCTCGGTTTTCTCTTTTTCTTCGAAATACTTCAGTAAGATCGTATCGAACTCTTTTTTGTCGACGACTGCAAACTCATCAAGTTGTTTAATGTTAATTTTGCCTGATGATATGACGGGGATATTGGCTTCTGAAAAGGCTTCGAGTGCCATGTGGGACATTTTCGTCTTCGAAATAATAGCTTTTACTTTTCGGTCTATCAGGATGGATGCTGTGGCTTTCCCTCCGCCGCTACCGTCTAAAAAGTATACGATGTCTCCTTCTTTTATCCCTACTTTCTCGTCTGTTTTATGTATTTCACTTCGAGTGAAGGATTTTATAACTTTAAGGGGGTACACGAGACCTCTTATCTCCATCATTCGCATTCTTTTCATGCTAGCAAGCTCTTGTCTCACCTTTGAGAGTTCATCCTTTAGCTGGAAGATTTCTCTTCGGAGGAACCTGTTTTCCTCTCTGTAGCGCTCCATGATCCTCTTGATTTCTTCAGGTGTACGTTCGAAACGGGCGGACTCTAACGCTTCCTTTAGGGAGCGGTTTTCCTCTTCCAACCGTTTCACTTCGGAGGCTAAACGGAGGTTTTGCTCTTTAACTCTGATGAGGCTACGTCTTAGATCCTTAATCTTAGTCCTATACGCTTTTAGCTTCCTGAGCAAGTCGTCAAGATTGGGCTGCCGGAAAGGTACGGGTTTCCTTTCCTCTTCAACTTTAGGGCTTGAAAGAAGGTTTATCGCCTCAGAGATGGAAACACCCTTTAAGATCATCATCTTCAGCTGGTCGATTGGAACGTGGAGACCCAAAGATTTAACACGTACTTCAGCCTTCTCGAACTTATTCTTAAATGTATAGAAGGCCTTTAAGGCGGATGCTAAAGCGTCCCGTTGATGTGAATCTTGGATTTTCACGTGATTCTCCTCTAAATATCTTTGTACGATCTCTCTTTTTTCAGATACTGTGAGAGACCTTGGAGGATAGAAAACCCGTGAATTCAGTATTCCAGCTAGTTTCTCCAGTAAGGTTGGTGGTGGAGAAACGTCTGAGGCAAGCAAAACAGGGATGCCGAAGCTTGTAAGTTTTCTAACAAGCTCCTTCCTCGAGAGCTCTTTCTCACTATGTAGAAATAGGAGATTACCGTTAAGGTCTAGTACTGCAACGCCGCAGGTGATGCCAGGATCGATACCTACAATTAGGCCTCTTTTTAATGTTGAAACGCCAGGGCTGGGTAGGAGAGGGATCCACTCCAGTCGTTCTAGCAGGATCGGTTGGACGGTGATTATTACGTCGCCCCTGTAGGGTTTAACAACTTGCTCGACTTTACTCCTGTTGGCGTAAACAATGAAGTGGCTATGCTTTATTCCCCCTTCAACGTCTTCGGTGTAAAGGTCATACTCCAATCCGTATTCGTTTAGGCGTCTTTGAACTTCCTTGGTGGTTTGAAGAATTAAGTTGTACATGCGTCTCTTGAAGCGTTCTGAACTCCATCCGCCATGACCTGGACAACGCCCTCTTGAAATCACTATTTTCGTTTCATCTTCAAATGCCCTCACAATGTAACCTATACCCTTGGCGGCAAGCCTAGCACATATTTCAGCAGCCTTAAGGGGGGTTAAACTTCCAACGGGGAAACCATTTTGGGAGGCTAAAACTGAAAGAGGCACCATCCCGTCTACCGGCGACCCGGTTACTTGCACCAGCCTGGTAGAAGGGGGGCATCTTGTCATGAAGGAAATTATTCCCTTCTGGTCTGAGGCCAGTTCGAAAACATTATCTAGTGCTATAATATCCGGCTTAACGTTGTTTATAAGGGATAGTAGACTTCTCTTATCGAGACAATCGTATGGTCTACCTTTTCCATCATCTAAAAGGAAGGCAGCATACTTTGGAGGCATTTTAGAGGAGGGGGAACTCATAGGAAGAATGTCCACTCCAAGCACTTTCTTAAACGTCCCCTCCAACTCGAATCACCAGCTTGAATAATGAAATTTAGTAGCCTATTAATTAACCTAGAAATTACTTGGTGACGTAATTTAGAACCTCGGTTAGATCTAACGTTACGTTAAATTTTCGTTTAAAAAAGGACAGCACATTGCGTATATCTCTTTCGAGCAAGTACTGTGAAGAGGGATGGTTAAGATCTGTATACTGAGGCCAGTCAATTAAAGCAATATGCAAATCGGGTTTTAAAATAACATTGTACTCGCTTAGGTCACCGTGAATAATGCCGCACCGGTATGCTAAACGTACGTTTTCTATTATTTCCTCGAGAACACGATATGGCTTAGGTATAAATTTACATTTAACAAGTTCATCTCCTTCTACAAAGTCCATGACTACGATATGTCTATTGCATGATATTGGCTCTGGGACGGCTACACCTTCAGCACTTAAAAGCTTTAGTACGGAAAATTCTCTTTTAGCTGATTTACGGGATGCGTGAAACCATTCCCTTTGAAGAGACGAGGTGTTAACGTACCCTCTAACCCTTTTAGCGTGTATAAAACTAGGCCTACCTATCCTGTGTGCTTTAACAACCACTCTCCTACCCGAGGGCGTGACAGCATCGTAAACGTCAGATTCCTTTCCTACACCTAACGCTATACCAAATGACTCAAGCACACCCGAATTTACAAGCGAGTTTAAAGCTAAAGCGTCATATCCGTGAACCGTTAACCTGTATCCCACGTAATCCCCTATCCACCTTACAACAAGCTTGAACTCGTGAAGCTTCTTTAAATGACGTAAAGCCTTCTCTTCGCTAAAAGGCGCCGTTTCCATTATGAACTCTATTGGGACAAAATTATATGATTCCATTCCTCTTTCAAGTATTGAAAGAATTACGTAATCATCGAAATTTAGCCTGCAAAGATTTTTCGCTAATTGCCTCATTTACCATTTCACCTAGTAGCAACTAAGATAGGGAGGGCTTTTATTCTTCTCGGTTGTAAATATCTGAAGAATGATTTTCCATATTGGATAAATTTTGTTATTTAAAGAAGGAAAATTCAAATTTTTAGTTTTCTCTCGTAAAAACATATAGATAAAATTTATAAGTTATTACAGTTAATTATGCTTTGAAAAAAGGATTTCAAAAATAAAAAGCCACGGTGAGAAGTGGATGAGCAGTGAAGAAGAGTTAATGGTAAACGACAAAAAGGTGACGAGAATAGCGAAGGCACTATCTTCTGAGACAAGATGGGAGATATTGAAGCTCCTTCGTAATAAGAAGATGGATGTAAGTAGAATAGCTGAAACCCTTAAGCAAACTGAAGCCAACATTTCAGCTCAAATTAAAATATTAGAGAAGGCAGGATTGATAAGAAGCCATTATGCTCCAGGGCAGCACGGAGTTAAGAAAATATGTGAGCCAGCGGTGAAGAGAATAGTAATAGTCCTCTCAGAGTAGGAGGTTAACCAGTTTAACCGAGGCTAATTTTTATTGGAGGTCATAGGTTAGTTCGAATCGCTTAGCAGCGTTTTCTATGGTTTCTTCATACATAGACTCTTTCGTTCTTTTCTTTCTTATTTTAACGAAAAGTGGGGCGTTAACCGCGCTACCAACTATTAATGCTTCCCCTACAGGCAGGTCGGCTATCATGCCCAGTATTTCTCGTGTAATCATTTCTGAGGAGAACTCTATCGCTTTAAGGTCGTTCGGGTTTGTTACACGGAGAATGATGTGTGTGTTAGCTTGGCTAAGAACTGTTGTTGCAAGCCTCACAGGTCGCTGCGATATTAGGCAGAGGGCCATGTGGAATTTCCGGCCCTCCCTCGCCACAGTCTCGATCACGCTCTTGGAGATAGCAAGTTCCTGCTTAGCCTCTGGACAGAACTGATGAGCTTCCTCCAAAACTATCAGGGTAGGAGGGATTCTGCCGCGACGTCTTAGCTCGAAGAAACGTTGAACAATATAACCGACGATCATCTGTTTAATCCTAAGACTTAGTATTTCACTTAAATCTAGAATTGAAAGGTGGCCAGGTTTAGCTAAACTTGCAAGGTCAGGGTTTTCATTAACTCCAAACAATTTAGTGTCCTCCAGATCATAAAGCCACCCTAGGAGAGCATCTTTAGTCCTGGGATTAATCTTCTCGTCTGTTTCGATAAAAGATATTACGTCTGAAAGGGAATACATGCCGTTACTAGATGACCTCACTTCTGAAAGAATACGCCCTAACTCCCTAACCTGAACAGGAGTCATTTCGGGCTGAAACATGGCTAACTGTCTCTCGGTGAGGATGGGTGTAGCGAGCTGCACGTAAGAACCCTTAAGAAGTGAGACGCGTGATTTATACGCTTCACCGCTTTCAGCTAAAGCCCCATATTCCCCATGGACGTCAACTACTAGAGCAAAAAGCCTTCCATCCTCTCTACGCCTTGAAAGAAGTTCTTCTAAGAGAACCGTCGCGAGATAGGACTTCCCCGAGCCGCTCATAGCAAGGATCGCCAGGTGCTTCTGAAGAAGACGTGTCATGTTGATCTTAACTGGTACGTTATTATGCCGCATAAAGCCGATTTCCAGCCCTTTTTCTTCATCTAACCCAAAGAACTTTGAAAGAACCTTGCTATCAGCTAGGTAAACTCTTTCTCCTGGGGAAGGAGGAAACATTACCCTGTCAAAACCTTCATCCCTGAGAACGCCTAAGGGCTTGGCTGACGCTATAAGCATATCCCACCTATCGCATGGAAAAACAGATTGAAAGCTGACACCGCCTTTTTCGAGTTCTTTAACTGCTTCGGCATGATAATAAAAGCGGTTGGTCTTTAGTATCTCCTGTATGACGGCTATCAGTAAGCCCTCTTCCGTTTCAAGCTGTATAAACTGTCCTTTTCTAATAAGCCTTTCTCCCGAGGAAGTCACGACAAAACTGAACTTAGAAGTTGTAGGCCCGTCGTCGGTGCATATCACAGTTCCGACGGCATCCATTCTTTCACCTCAGAAAGGGGGGAAAGACTTATTTCTAAGCTTGAACAGATGTGGGGGAAGCCCTATTTTGTGTATAAGTTGATCGCATATGAAGTTCATTTCTTTTTCAGCCAGTTTTACTTGAGCGTGAGCTTCTAGTTGAACGGATGGAAGCGCGTACTCAGGATGATGACTTGAGAGGGACATGACAGCTGACGTGATCTTCCTAGCGGAGGTTATTGGGTCGCCTAGGGCTAAAAACTCCACTCTTAAAGGCATGTCGAACTCTGCGGGTTTAACATATGTGACGTATATTTTATCACGCCAATCTCCGCTAATGTCCTTCAGGGTTGGATGTAGTTCAGGGTTTTCCGAGTATTTTAGGATTGTGCTCCTTTCACCCTTATCTAACAATCTAAACAGGAAGTCTAGGTCAAGCATTTTCTGGATGAAGAAACGGTAGTCGAACGATAACACTTCTTTAACTATGTTGTTTCTCTGAGCAACCAACGGTGTGACTTTAGAAACCGTTTGAACGAAGCGGGTGCTACGGCTATCTTTGATTATGCCTGCTAAGGCTACGTCATTCTCTGAACACGTCTTGTAAAGTTTCTCGAATAAGCCCACCACTCTAAGATATTTTGACTCCAAGCTGGGGTTTAAGGGTTTGTCAGCGACTTGGGGGATTAATGAGCCATCTAGGAGGAGGAGGTCTATATCATACTCCCTTTGAACCTTTATTGCTACTTCCAGCTCGGAAGAAAGACGCTCAAGGCTGGCTGAAACTTCAAAATCAGCTTGGGAAAGAGGGTTCAGGTTAAAGACCACCTTAGGGGGAGGATACTCCTTAGGGTAATAGTACGCTTTAACTTTTCCACCAACCTCATACTTAAAAACTACCGCTACAGCCCTAACTAGGACGATGTCGAGTATTTGGAGGCTTCTGCTTAACATTCCTCCATCAACGCCCGTCACCTTCAGTCCCGTTAGGTCTACTGGCAGTACAGGATAAGACAGTTTACTTTCTATTATGTCGCTGAAGGCGGATCTTATTTTATTATCGAAAAAGTCATACTCCTTAATTTTTTTGAAGAAATTTACTAGCATTGCTCTTCCTTTCTCGAAGCGTCTCACCTCTGAAGCTATTTCATTTAGCTGCCCCTCTAAAGCCCAATCAGCCTTCACCAATTGGTTCCTCCTAAGCTGGGAAGGAAGCCCATTGTTTTTAGGGGAGAAGGCTTTTTTCACTTTACTTCTCTTTTCTCTGTTATTAAACATGCCGATATTAGAGGTATAACTATTAAGAGAATTACGATGATTAGGGCGGTTCCGGGGTCAATCATTCTTGAGATGATTATTTGCGAGAAGAAGCCAGTCTGCTTTATTATGAGCCACATATTCTGGTAGTACTCTACGAACCCAAGTGAGTAAAAGTCTATGAGTTGATTGATTAGGTCCGGAATGTTGAAATATTTCGTGAATGATGCGATTCCTACCCCAGCGAATATCACGAGCATGTTGGGTAGGATTGATAGTAGGAGTAGGATTATCAGCGAGGTTACACCGGCAAGGATGGATCTATCTATTATTGAGGAAAAGAGAGAGGTTATCGCGCCTATGTCGAGGATAAAAATCCAAGTAAAGAAGATCAAAACGAGCAGCATGCTTATGGTTTCTGGTAGTCCTGTAAAGAGCATGCCTAAGGGTCCTAAAAGAGTTAAGGCATATGTAAAGTAAACTGTTGAGTATGCTAAAGCCGTGAGGGCAAAGCTCACCAGGGCGAAGGCTGCAAACTTGGTTAGGACGAGCTGTGTCCTGTAAACAGGCTTTGACACGTAAACAGGAAGGGTTCCCTTCTCCCTTTCAGCTGCAACAAGGCCGCATGTAAGGAGGGTAACTATAGCTATTATGGGTATATTAATGTAGTATGTTGTAGCCCCTAGGCTAGCTTGGATGAACCCTCTACGTATTATCAGAATACCCATGGCTGAGGCGAAAGCGTCGCTGAATGCGTCTATTACTCCTTCCTCGAGTATACCGTTCAAGAAAAAAGCTTTCTCTACCTCAAAGAGGAGCTGGGGGTACTGGCTGGTTGCATAAGATACCAAAATCAATTGGACAGGGAGAAACATCAGTACTGCAAATACTACGAAAGTTTTAGTTTTGTAAATAGACTTGATTTCTTCCACGATCATATAGAAGCTCTGTGAAAGGACCGTGCTAACCCTTTTTACCAAGGTTTCTTCAACCACTTTCCCCCTCCTCCAAAGAAACTTCTGAAACTAACTGTAGGAAGACTTCTTGGAGGGTGTCACCGACAGGGGTAAACCTCATTAGCTGAGCATCAGCGTCAACTAAAACTTTAGGGATAAGCCTTTCAAGAAACCCAGGATTCGATGCGAACATTATTATACGGTCGCCCTCAACGTGTGCTTCCACGCCTTTTTCGGTTAGAATGGAAAGCACCTCACTTGTCTTGTCAACCACCAGCTCGTACTTTTCCGCCTTCCTGCGAATCAACTCTCGCTTTATATCGTGGAGGCGGCCTTGCTTAATGGTCCTACCATGAAATATTATTCCGACATAGTCGCTTACAGTTTCAACCTCTGAAAGGATGTGGCTCGAAAAGAAAATAGTCTTTCCTTCGCTGGCAAGCTCCTTAACTTTATCTAAAATTTCTTTTCTCCCTATTGGATCCAAATTTGATGTGGGCTCATCGAGAATTATCAGGTCAGGGTCGCCCATTAACGCCTGAGCGAGGCCAAGCCTCTGCTTCATGCCAGCGCTTAGCGTCCCTATCGGCTGGTCTTCCCACCCTTCAAGGCCGACCCATACAAGGATGTCTCTGGCAGTTCTTTCAGCTTTAGATGGTTTCATATGGTTGAGAATTCCAACATACTTTAAGAAGTCTACACATAAAACATGATTGTGGTACTCTATTCTTTCAGGCAGGTAACCTATCCTCCTCCTAACTTCGTAGCTACCAGCTTTTCTACCAAACACGTAGACTTCGCCACCATCAGGTTCTAACAGTCCAAGTATGATTTTTATCGTAGTAGTCTTCCCTGATCCGTTAGGACCTAAAAAACCAAAGCATACTCCCTCAGGGACTTCAAGGTTTACCTCGTGCAAAGCGACGAAGCGACCGAAAACCTTTCTGAGACCACGTATAGCCACAGCATTCAAGCCGCCTTCCTCCTAATTCTTGGTATCGAAAAAAGGAACACGACGAGGGACGGAATTAAACTACATAGCAAAACAGCCCTGAGATAGTAGCTTCTCGAAATGCTTAGCTGGGCTCCGAGAACCGATTGTAAACGGTAAATACAGATGGAATCTCCATGCCTGACCTTTAAGTCAACTAAGAAGCCACTTTTACCATCATACTTCGCAACTGAAATGTTCTCTTCATCAATGTGAAGGAAGATAACGGTGTCCCTTACAAGTTGTTGAACTGATTCCTCACTCTTACTGGCCGCCACGTGAGGGTTTCCATCAATATCAACCATGGATCCTAGAGGAGGTGATGGATAGATCCACCACTTTAAACCACCCTTAGAAACGTTCGTTTCCCTTGTAAACAGGTTCACCTCAACTCGTTGAGGAACACTTAACCCGTCTCTTACGAGGAGGACGACGGAGCTAGCGTTCCTGTAAGAGGCAAACCATACTGTTACGAGTGAAGTCGAGCTAAGCTTGGCAGTTCCATTATCGCAAACAGTATATTGCTCCTTTAAATATGAAAGTATGAAAGGAGTGTTGGGGAAGGTAGGGGGGGATTGGGGTGAAAGGTAAACCCACATGCAGAGAGAAGTCACAGTAGTTAAAACCACAATGAGTCCCAGCACTGTCTTGAGTCTCCCGCTGGCACTACCCAACTTTTACCCTCCTGAAGCTTCTCTTAACAAGCATGTTAATAACGGCAACGGTTAAGGGAAGCAGAAAGGCGGAAAGGTAGCAGGTAGCCATGAAGTTAATGGCTTCTGGGGGGCTCTTACTGGGGTTGGGCAAAATAAAAGTTAGCACCGCACTATCCGACTTAAGATGAACATCCTTCATAGTTCCATTCACGTATTCAACCGTTACAACTAAGTCGAATGAGAAAGAATTAGGAAATCCAGCGACATCTTGCCAGATAATCAACGTTTCGGAAAGATAAAGAGGCATTATACCTAAAGGGGTAATGTTAAAGAGAACGTCTGATGAAAAAGCGTTAGAAACGGGGAGAAGCACCCCCCTAGAAATCTTTGTTCCGTTTTCAACCCCCCTCAGAATAATGCCTTTAACCATAGTAAAATCGTTAGTAGAAGCAGTTATGGTTAAGGACCAAAAACTAATACCCCCTTCAATGAGAATGCCAGTGTCTAGTGTTACATTAAAGTCGACCCTACTCCCATCAGCATCAGGAAAGCAATAAGTATGTCTTACAGGCTGAGCATAAACAGGACTGCTATGAAAAGCACACAAGTAAACGATTAAGGGAAAAATTACAGCAATAACTATTGCCTTCACATAGTGCTTAAAGGCCATAATATCATCTCAACGAATATGTCGGAAAGCGATACATTAAACGAACGACAACTATATTTAAAAATTACTATTCGCACAGGCAACGTGTTTTATATTTCCTTGTAAATTAAAGGAAAGAAGTGTACATTTATCGAGAGAGGCCGAGACTCGCCTAAGAGACATCAAAAGTTAAAGTTAAATTCCAACTAGAAGATTTTGATCTAGAACTACTTGAGGGAAAACATGTTTTTAGTGAGAGTTGACGGAGAGGAAAAATACAATGGTAAACATTAAAGTTAGTAGGCTCTATAATCAGCCTGTTGAAGGGTTGGAGGTAGAAATAGTCGAAAGGAAGGGAGTCGGGCATCCTGATAGCTTATGTGATTATGCTGCTGAAGCAGTAAGTGTGAAGCTTGCAAAGTACTACCAAGAAGAATTTGGCAGAATACTCCACTATAACGTAGACAAAGCGCTTCTAGTTGGTGGGAGGGCGAAGGTTGACTTTGGTGGAGGAGAAATACTGGAACCAATAATGTTTTTTATTGCAGGAAGGGTGACAACCGAAGTGTCTGCGAGGGAAGGTGTAAGAAGGATACCGGCTGAGGAGATCGCTATAGAAACTGTTAAGGAAGAATTTAACCGCCGTCTTAGATTCCTAGACGTAAACAAGCACTTAGTTATCAAGCCCGTGTTGCGCTTAGGATCCACAGACTTACGGAGAATAGTCGACGAGGAGGGAAAAACGAAAAACGGGGTGGTTCCTCTTTCAAATGATACTAGCCTAGGCGTCGGGTTTGCCCCGCTCACAGAAACTGAGAGACTTGTTTTAGAAGGAGAGAAGCTTCTCAATTCAGACGCGTTTAAGAGGAAGCTACCAGAAGTCGGTGAGGATGTAAAAATAATGGGATTTAGAGAGAGGAATAAGATCACTCTCACCGTTGCAGCTGCTATAGTGGCATCTCTCACACCGGACAAGGAACATTACGTAAGCGTCAAGGAACAGTTAGAGGATGAACTATGCGACTTGGCGTTAACCCTTACAAGTAAGGACGTAGAGGTGAAAGTCAACGTGGGAGACAACTACGAGAAAGGCATTTACTATCTTACGTTAACAGGAACATCGGCGGAAAGCGGAGACGACGGACAGGTTGGGAGAGGAAATAGATGTAATGGCTTAATAACGCCTAACAGACCCATGAGTATGGAGGCAACCGCCGGTAAAAACCCGCACAGCCACATCGGGAAAATATATAACGTGTTAGCTAACGCAATAGCAAACAGAATAGCAGTAGAAGTCGATTATGTGCAGGAGGCCTACGTTTACGTTTTAGGCCAAATAGGAAGAAGAATAGATGACCCTCCATTAGTTAACCTCCAGCTGGTAGTTGACGGAACAGCATCATGGAACAACATAAGAGAAGAAGCAAGAGCGATAGCTGAGGAAGAAATATTGAATGTGACAAACATAACGAAGCTGATCCTCGAGCAGCGTGTAATGCTTTTCTAGTTCAAGCCCCCTTCGAGGGGAGGCAAAGCAAAAACAATAAAAATAAGTGTTGAGAAAATGATGACGGCTTAAAGGTGCGGCGGCCGTAGTCTAGTCTGGACGCCAGTTCTAGGCTGGAATAGGATCCAGGCCCTCCAAGCCTGAGACCCGGGTTCGAAGCCAGCGAGGTTTGAGCTGGCGAACATCCCGGCGGCCGCACCAACATCATTCATTATTAACTGCATCTTTATCGTTGCGAAAGGATTTCACGTAATTTCTTCAGTATTTCTCCCGTCATTTCTTCTGTTGACGCGGTTCCGCCTAGGTCTGGCGTGACCTTTACACCTTCATTTACTACATTCAGAGTTGCCTTACGTAGCATTTCCGCCTCGTTCACGTAACCTAAATAATCTAACATAAGGGCTGCGGCGAGGATTATCCCAGTAGGATTCGCTATTCCTTTTCCTGCAATGTCTGGTGCACTACCGTGAATGGCTTCAAACATTGCATGTTTATCGCCTATGTTGGCTGACGGGCAGAGCCCTATGCTTCCAACGATTCCAGCGCATAGGTCTGAGAGTATGTCCCCGAACATATTGGTTGTAAGTATTACATCGAAGCGTTTGGGGTTTAGGACGAGGTTCATGGCTGCGGCGTCCACATGCATCTCCTCAGTTTCCAGTTTAGGGTATTTTGACGCAACGCTTAGGCACGTTTCCCTAAAGAGGCCACAGGTTTCCTTCATAACGTTTGCCTTGTGAACTATCGTTATCTTTTTCCTTTTCTTCTGGCTTGCCATCCGGTATGCATACTCTGCGATCCTTTGAGAGTTGAACTTAGTGATCACCCTGACACCTATTGCAACATTGGGTGTAAGTCTGTGCTCAATCCCCTTATAGAGACCTTCAGTGTTTTCCCTTACGATTATCAAGTCCATCCTATTAGGGTACTGAAAGGGACGTAAGTTCACGTACAGGTCTAATGCTTGCCTTAAAACGACGGCGACGCCCTTCGGAATTCCTGGTCCTGGCGGCGTAGTAGTCGGTCCTTTAAGTAATGCGTCGCATGATGCGGCAACCTCGATCGAGTCTGGAGGTATGAGAACATTTGCGCCGGTTCTTTTCATGTAGTCGTAGCCGGCCTCGATCGGGATAAATTCTATCTGTGGAGCTACCTCTTTAAGAATTCTTATAGCTGCTGGTACGATTTCATGTCCTATTCCGTCGCCTTCAATATAGCCTACTTTTGCCATGGAAACCGCCCATGCTTTTTGTAGTATTCTGAGAGGCCGCCTTCCTTAACGATCTCCATTAAGAAGTCGGGGATCGGGTTTGCATAAAACTCTTTACCCTTGCTTAAGTTGGTGATGCGCCCCGTGGTTAGGTCGACTTCTAAAATGTCCCCTCCATCTACATTCTCAACGGCTTCTTTACATATTAAAAGGGGGAGGCCTATGTTGAAGGCGTTACGATAAAATATACGTGCAAAGCTTTCCGCAATGACCAAGGAGACTCCTGCATGCTTAAGAACTAGGGGGGCTTGCTCCCTGCTCGACCCGCAGCCAAAGTTTTTCCCAGCGACGATTATATCACCTTTCTGGACTTTCTTGGAAAAATCCGGGTCGATGCCTTCCATGGCATGTTTAGCTAACTCGTCCATGTTCAACGTCTTAAACTTATACTTTCCGGGCGCCGCCTAGAGCGGTCACATGCCGGGTATTATATAGTCAGTGTTCACGTTGTCGGGGAACTTCCAAACCCTACCTTTGATCATGATGCATCCTCCCGCGGATCTCTTATCTCGCCGGTCACTGCGGCGAGAGCTGCCGTGTGAGGCGAAGCAAGGTATATTTCAGCTTCATCACACCCCATTCTTCCTTTAAAGTTTCTGTTAGCTGTTGAGACCACAACATCTCCTGGTGAGGGGATCCCCTGATGGGTTCCGACGCACGGCCCGCATCCAGGGTTGCAGACGGTTGCACCTGCCTCGGTAAATATTTCGATTAAGCCTTCCCTTAAAGCCTTAAGATACACGTTCCTGGAGGCGGGAACAATTATCGTTCTCGCCCTAACCTTTCTACCCTTCATCACTCTTCCAGCCACTCTTAAGTCCTCTATCCTCCCATTCGTGCAGGTTCCGATGAAAACTTGATCCACGGGCACCCCCGCCACGTCTGATACCGGCTTAACGTTATCGACGGAGTGAGGGCACGCAACGACGGGCACCACGTCGCTGGCATCCAATTCGAGCTTAGCGCTAAACTCGGCGTCTTCATCGCTTTTTAATAGGGGATAGTTCTGAGGTACTCCACACTCGTTAAGGAAAGCTACAACTTTCTCGTCGGGAGCGATTAACCCCGTTTTACCTCCCATCTCCACCGCCATATTGCAAAGGGTTAATCTTCCTTCCACGCTTAGCTCGCTTATGGCTTCCCCAGTGTACTCCACAGCCATGTAAGTTGCTCCATCAGCTCCGATCTTGCCGATGACTGTTAAGGCAAGGTCCTTTGCGTATACGCTTTTTGGAAGCTTTCCATCAACGCTTATAAGAAGCGATTCCGGAACCCGCAGCCAAAGCTGTCCACATGCAAACACTGCGGCCATCTCGGTCGAGCCGATGCCTGTTGCGAGAGCTCCTAGTGCACCGTACGTGCATGTATGGCTGTCTGCCCCAAGCACAACACTTCCTGGCTTTACATGTCCACGTTCAACCATTAATTGATGGCAAACGCCTTCGCCAACGTCGTAAAGCGTTACACCCTGGCTGACAGCCCACTCCCTCATTAACTTATGGATCCTTGACACGCCTTCATTTGGGCTTGGAGCGTTATGGTCTATAACCAACACTATCTTTTCTGGGTTCCAAACCTTTTCAACGCCCATCCTTTCAAGCGCTTCAATAGTTAGGGGAGCCGTTCCATCCTGTGCCATAGCGAAGTCTACTTCGACTACCACTATGTCTCCTTTATACACGTCGCTGTTGGAGGCGAGGCTAAGTATTTTTTCAGCGAGCGTCTTTCCCATATGCACACCTTCACTCAAAGTTTTTCGGGAAGCATTGGCAGGACTCTCCAAACTCAGGGAATATATAAGCGTAGCGTTAATTAAGCGGCATCATTGCAACACCACTTTCGCCAACGTCTCTCCATGTTAAGGCGCATATTAAGGCTCATATAAGGGGATCTTACTTGTTACTCCGGCAGCAAAGCTAACTAACTCGTCGACCATTACAGCCTTAACATTGTATTCTGAAAGCATGGATGCAGAGTAAAGATTATGGAAACAGGTGGGGCATGCCGTTGCCACGTATTCTGCGCCCACCTCAGCGGCTAGCCGAATTATCTTAGACGAAAGCTCGTCTCTTATCCAAGAATATGGAATCCTCACTGGACCACCGCAGCAAGGTGAAAGCTCCCGGCTGTCCTCAAGTTCTACAAGCTTTACTCCAGGAATGCTTTCTAGTGTCTTACGTGGAGGTTCGTACACTCCCGCGTAGCGCCCTAAGTGGCAAGGGTCATGGTACGCCACTACCGCGTCGACACGTTTAGAGAAGGACATTTTCCCGGCATCTAGCAGTTCAGCGTAAAGCTGGGAAGTATGCATGACCGTTATACTCCACGGGTATTCCTCCTTGAAAGCAGTGTAACACATTGGACATAAGGCAAACACTTCATCCACTTTCTCCTCTCCAAACAGTCGCACGTTTTCCTCGGCAATTTTCCTGAAGTCATCGTCGTAGCCCAGCATTGAAAGCACGCCGCCACAGCACTTCTCAACGTTTCTAACCCTAAACGAGACATAGTGTCTGAGCGTTTCAATGCACGCCCTCGCTATCAAGGGGTAGGAGTACGCTGCCACGCACCCTACATGAAACACCATAGAGCTCTCCTGATCCAGCCTCTTAACCACGTCGCCTATTAAGGACGCAGTTTGGGCAGGCTGCCTATCTAGAATCACACCCCACTTAACTATGTTATCCCTCTGGATGGCTTGCTGGGTAGGGGGGGCGACGCCAGCTTTTACCAGTCTAACCCGTGCTTCATGGATTAAACCGCTGACGTTTACCTTAGAAGGACATAGGACTTCGCATCTTCTGCAGAGGGTACATGAAAAAATCCTGTCAACGAGGGAGGGAGAGGGAGGCACCTCGCCTAGAGCTAATCCTCGGATAAGAGCAATGCGCCCACGCGTGTTCCAGTCTTCTGACCGTTGAACCTCGAAAACGGGACATCCAGTGCGGCATAGACCACACCGAAAACATCGTAGACTTGCAAGGTAAACCTCGTCTTCCTTCTCTATGAAGGGTATTGGGATGTTTGCCATATTTGAACACCTACAGGCTCCCTTCACCATCACGATGACAATGTTATTTAAAAAACATTTGAAGAAGGGTTGAAGGGGCACTCTGAAATGGAATTTGGAACACGTCGCCGTAAAAACAGGATAGCAGTAAACTAATCATTTTGGAGGGACGATGCCCGAAGGGCAACACTACAAGAAATAATGTTGAAATAAAAGGGGGACGGTGATGAGGCTGCCAGATTCCCTATGGGGATTCAACAAGAAAAAATAAAAACATTCTTTTCAGTTTAGTGACTCTCGAAGGAGGAGATAATCATGAGTGAGTTAAAGGCTATGGTTCGCCCCCCCAGACAACCTCAGAGGTTAAGGGAGGGACGAGGGTTTAGCATTGCTGAACTTAAGGAGGCAGGGTTAACGCTGCACGATGCAAAGCAGGTAGGGATAAGAGTTGACGTAAGGCGGAAAACAGTTCACATGGAGAACGTGAAAGCACTTAAGGATTTTATGAAAAAACTGGTGAAGGGGAAAGCTGCCAGGAGAAAGGCGGTAAAAGAAAAAGAGGTTAAAAAGGCAATAGAGAAGGTAGAGGAGGTCGAGGGAACCGAGAAAAAGGTTATGGTTGAGGGAGAGGTAAAGCCGGGAAAGACGCCGCTCACCATTTTGAAGGGGCTTGGGGCAAAGACAGCACAGAAGTTTGCAGAGGTGGGAATAGAAAGCGTTGAAGAACTGGCGGAGGAGGACGCCGAACTTCTCTCGGAGGCCTTAGGAATCAAAAAGGAGAGGGTTGCTTCCTGGATTGATGAAGCAAAGGATATCGTTAAGAAGAGTGGAGGCAGAAGGAAGGCTACCAAGAAAAGGAGGGTGGAAAATTAGTAACCTAGTATTTTCCTGAAAAACCATCTTCTTACCTGATAGGGAAACCTCTCTTTTATTGTTTCCAGACTAGGCCTTCTAACACCAATCACGCTTATCCTTAATGGTTCTTCTAAAACAATGTTTTCACCTTCAGATACTGGACCATAGTTTAGGATTAAAATTCTTGTTTTAGGATCCCAGCGAGACCTTTCAGGGAGAAGTTCAGGTTCCTCGGGAAGTTTAATTGCGATTTGCCCCGTTAGCCCTTCATAAGACCGGAAGGTTAACACGTTATGATCCTCCCGGATCAGTTCGGCCGTAGCATATAGTAGTTCAGCATCATCCACTTTACGCTTAATTGGCCATATGCATGCACTTCTTGCAGGTAGAGGGATATCTCTGAGGGACACTACGCATTCTGGCAGGTTCAACTGTACGTTTCCCTTGGCCCAGCTTCTTCTCAGGTTACATGCGAGAAGGTAAAAACCGTTTTCTCCTTTAGACGGAAGGGCAAGCATGTTTTCCGCTTCACAAACGGGCTTTTTCGGGATAAGCTTGACAAGGTTAATAGCTGCTTTCCCATGAGGGATGAAGCCTAACTGAATAAGGACTCCTTTACCGATGTGCAGCTTGAAACCACATATCTCACCTGTTTTGAGGACGGCTAATGGCTCTGCCTCGTCTACCTCAAAAACAGTAACACGCCTACCCTTGATTATATGCTGTCCAAATGAAAGCACCCCGCTTTTGACCGATTGACCTTTAATTTTTATCGCATCCACTAAAATGCTGTTTTCATGAAGAAACTCGTCTAGCATTGGAGTTTGAGGCATGAGAATAAGTGATCCTCCCCTCTTGACGTAGTCGAGCAGAGATGCCGCCTCACTTTTCCCAAGAAAGTCAAAGGCGCAAAAGATTAAGGGTATGGAGCTATTGCTGACTGCTAGTTTCAGCGGGAGAGGGGCACAACCTAGACCACTTTTTAAAAGGTGGAGGAGGAGGTTTCTGAATGCGGTGGTGATCCCTCTGTATTTCCGGCCGAATGCATCGTAGCCTCCTGACAGCTCGGCTAAACTATAGGGATGGTAGTACCCTACGTGTAAATCTAGAAGCGGAGATAAAACGCCTAGAAGTTTAACCATTGAGGCGAAGCCTTTAATTACATGATACTTTCCGGTTTCTTCTCCGTTAACATTTAAAGGAGCGTCTTGGAAGTATTTTCTCCCGGTTGTCCCGAAATTTGAAGGGTTAATTCCTCCTGAAAACATGTAGAAATTTATTCCTTCAGCCCCTTTAACATACGCTATCCTTTCAAGGATGTGGAGAGTGTTGTCTGAAACCTTAGAACTAAACCAGCCTGACTGCAGCTCCGACACGAGTAGGGGGGCGGCGGGTTGACTTAACCTAAAGAAGTCCAAGTAATTCACCACCGCTAGGAAGCTTGCTTCGTCTAAGTAGTGAGGGTACAAGTTTACGGCGTCAACTAGAAGCTTACTTTTGGTTTGAACCGGAGGATAAAGGAAAGGGTTAAAGAACTCGTTGGTTAATAGTAGGGTGGATACGCCTTCCCCTCGCACCACACCTGCTATCTGACGAAGAAACTCTGATATCATGTCCTCCTTAAAGGAGAGCCACCCGATCATAGCGGGTAGATCCCTTCGACCTTTAAATCTTCTAGGTGGGGTCACCTCTGAAAAATCGGTGTAGCATGTTCCATAAGCTTCATTCAACTGGTTGATTGAATCGAAATTTGATCTGAGCCATTCATGATATAAGCCCTCATTTTCACCACTTCCTATGACCACCGGGTTATAGTCTGTTTCGAATGGAAGAAAATGGAATCCGTATGATGACTCATTATCTATTTGAACTGCAATTATGCATCCTCCATTGGGCATTTGATGCTTCTTAATTATTTGAGAAGCAGCTTTCATCCATCGCTTAGCGTATGCGAGATATAAAGGGTGAAGGTATGTTATGGCAGGAGCCTTTTTAGAAAACCAGCGCGTCGGCCTCCCTGAAGAATTACGTGCAAGGATCTCAGGGTGGGCTTGTAAGAGCCATCGAGGAATACCTCCATATATCCACTCAGCGCAAATGTACGGTCCGGGTTTTGCTATGACGTACACGTTTTCCTCTTCAGCCAGCTCTAAAAAGAGTTCTATGTTCCTCTGTGGGTGAGAGTCTCCTGAGAAGTCGAATACTCCGGGCTCGGCTTCATGCCAGTTCCACGGAATGTATGTTGAAACCGCGTCAAGCCCGGCTTCCTTCGCCTTAGCGAGACGGACACGCCACTCCGAAGGATGTAAGCGGAAATAGTGGACTTCACCGCTAAGAAGCGGTTTTTTGATGTGGGACGCGAAGGGAGTTGAATCCATGGAATCACCGCCGAAACATTCACATTGCATTATGTTCAGATTATAGGGGGAGGATGAGTAATTTAAACTGGTGGTTGGGTATGGTGGTGGTCTATGTCATGCTCGTAACCGAAGCTGGTTCAGAACACGATGTGGCAGAGAAGATTTCAATGCTAGAACATGTAACTGAAGCCAAGGTTACTTACGGGGAGTGGGATGTGGTGGTCAGAGTGGAAATAGGTAAGGTGGACGAGGAGCTTGATAAGCTCGTTACTAAGATAAGAAAGACAGAAGGGGTGACTAAAAGCATGACGCTTATCTCAACCGATTAGCTGATGTTGAAAGAACGGCTATTAATAATCGAAACCCTTCAAAAAAGTTAAAAGTTTTATATGTGCACTTGTTTCTTTTAATTCTTGGAAAGGGGCTTTATCGACGGAAGAGAAAGGTTGTCGTGGCGGTGGCACCGTGCCTTCCAACCTTTTCATCGAGAAAATCGGGAGGATGCTGCAGAAAGCAGGGTACGAGGTAGCTAATCATCTAGCTCCGAGAAGCTGCTTCGATATTGCAGCTAGGAAGGAGGAAAGCCTCTTACTACTTAAAGTTTTAGCCAATGTTGACGGTGTGAAGGACGAGCAAGGCAGGGAGTTAAGGTTACTAGCTAAGCTATTGTCCGCAACTCCACTAATAGTAGGGGAAAGGACGAGGAAAAGCGAAATACTTGACGGTGTTGTCTATGGGCGTTGTGGAATACCAACGATCAACGTTTCAACGCTTAAGAGGTTTATCTTTGAGGACGTTTACCCTGTGGTCTTAGCCAAACGTGGAGGGCTATATTTAAAAATTAATGGAGAGGCCCTCAGGCGGGCAAGGGAAGAGAGAGGGTTTTCGCTTGGAAACCTAGCCGAGAGGGTGGGAGTTTCCAGGAAAGCCATCTATGAATATGAAAGAAACATGATGGATGTAACCTTGGAGACGGCCGTGAGAATAGAGGAGGAGCTTGATGCAGATGTAATCATGCCAATAGACTTCACATCCTGGGAGAGCATATACGGATTCGAGGAGGAAAAATTGCCTACACTACAGGAATGTGAGGACGAATTAGAGGGGGAAATCTGCAAGGCGTTATCCGAGCTGGGTTTTAAGGTTATAATTGCTAAGAAAGCACCGTTTAACGCGTTGACAGCGGATCAGAAAGAGGAGTATATTGTTGTAACGGGAGTTGGAAGAGCACATGAGAAAACCGTTGAAAGAAGGATAAAAACGCTCGAGCGAGTGTCGAGGGTGGTAAGGAAATGGGCGATGTTCGTCTTAGACAAGGAGAGGGACGTTAGGGAAGCACGCGTCCCCGTCTTAAGCAAGGAGGAAATAGAATCTATGGAGGAACCAGAAGACTTATTGAAGAAAATTCAGGCGGTAAACTAATTAAGTGAGCTTCCTCTGACGTGCTTCTTCGAGAATTTTCTTTGCTGTTTTCCAGCTGCATCTCGTGAAAGGAGGGAGACACCCGTTCTCTTGCACCCACTTTCTTAAGAAATTAAGGGTCTTCTGGTCTTGAGGGTATCCAGAGCCGACATCCCCGTAACTCCTTAGCTCCCAGACCTTAATGTCACGAGTAACTTTAGCTATTATTGATGCAGCTCCAACCACCGTATAGTTTGAGTCAGCTTTGTGCTCAACCACTAGTTTAGCGTCACATGTAAGGTACTTCCTGATCCGTTCTTCGAACCGCGCTGGACAAGTGTCAGCGGCGTCTATGTATGCCACGTTAGGACGTAGATTGTCTAGGACTTTAGCTATGTTTTTAGCTTCAAGCTCGTTGAGTCCGCCACCAAACTGGACGGCTTCATCTATCTCTTTAGGGGAAACCTCAACTATGGAGACGCCCTTAGCTATACTGAGAATTTTAGGAAGCAACTCTTTCCTGCGTAGTGGAGATAGCTTTTTAGAGTCCACTACGCCTATCTGCTTCAATTCCTTAACATCCCGGTTCCGAACGAGTATCCCTGCTACAATCATTGGCCCTATTACTGGTCCTCTTCCAGCTTCGTCAACTCCTGCCACGAGCAAAATCTCTCCCTTTAAACCTTATTGAGAATGGAAAAAATAAAAATGTCTCTAAGCGACTCCCCCTGGAAGAGAACTGTTTAAGTGGAGGGGTTCGATGGCCGAGTTTCCAATACGCCTTTACGAGGAGGGAAAGGTAAAGTTCTACGCTCCTGACACTAAACTTTACTTTGAAAGAGGAAGCTACATACCAGGTAGGACTCCTGTCTTCTATAATCCCAAAATGATGCTTAACAGAGACATTGCAGTGTATTCTCTTCAGGCCTATGCCGATGAGAAAAAGAGAGGCTTAATGGTTTGCACCCCCATGGCTGGCTGCGGAGTTAGAGCCATAAGATTCGTAATGGAAACTGTGGGAGTTAAAAGCATCGTTATAAACGACATAAATCCGAGAGCAGTGGAGTTAATTAGAAAAAACCTTGAGTTTAACAAGGTTAAAGGGAACATCACTGTTTCCTGCGAAGACGCGAATGCACTCCTATCCAAGTACGCGTCGAAGAGGGAAAGATTTGACTTAATAGACTTGGATCCATTTGGATCTCCAGCACCGTTTACGGATTCGGCTATACGCGCCTTAAATCCTAAAGGAGCACTCTTGTGTATCACGGCAACGGATCTTGCACCTCTCTGCGGCACCCACCCTCGGGCATGCTTAAGGAAGTATGGAAGTAAACCATTGAGGGTGGAGTACTGCCATGAGGTCGCCGTTAGGATCCTTACGTTCCACTCTTTATCCATAGCTGCAAAGTACGATCTTGCATTAGAGCCTGTTCTTTCACATTACGCAGAACATTACGTTAGAATATACTTTAAATGCAGGCTGGGGGCTAGGGCTGCCGATGAGAAAATGAGGATGATTGGATACTTACTTCACTGCTTCAGCTGCTCATTTAGAAAGCTAGTTCAAGGCTACCCTACAGTATTCGCCCATGAAGAGTGTCCTAACTGTGGAAGACGGCTTGAAGTGGCAGGACCATTATGGTGCGGCCCAATACAGAACAAGGAGTTTGTAAGGCGCGTAGCGAAAATAGCTGAAAAAGAAGGGAACAGGGAGGCTTCTAAGGTTTTGAGACAGATTTTAGAGGAAGCTGATGCTCCTCCTACCTACTATAACATGCACAAGTTAAGCTCTATTGCAGGCGTTTCATGTCCTCCAATAGAGAATGTAATTCGCAGGTTAATGGAGAAGGGATTCGCCGTTTACAGAACACATTTTAGTAGGGTCTCCATTAAAACAAACGCTTCATCCGGAATAATACTGGACACGTTGAGGGAGCTTGCCCTAGAGAAAGACTGATAAGTTGAAAAATGTAGGTTAAGGATTACGAGTTACATACTTTGACGATTTTTAGGTTTTAGATTGTTTTTTGGCTTTTTTCCTCCTCCGAGTATGCTTTCTTTCATCCAGTTTAAGAATGTACAATGGCTTTCCATGGAGCAATTCCGGGTTAATATCCTTGCTAGGTTTCACAAGGACATAGGGACTGCCGACAGGACCGATAATATCGTAGACGGCGCCTATCTCCTTCATTCTTTCATCTACTACTTTAGTACCTATTTCAGGCACCCTCACAGCACGTAAAACAATGTTTCCCGTTGAGGAGACGTGGAGAACTTTCCCCAATCGCTTCACTTAGAAAACCTCTTTAACTTGATTTAACTTTTAGCGGCTTTCGCCTCACGTGCTTTCTTTAGGATCCTCGCTAAGGTAACAATAGCTTTAGTTTTCTTCATATTATCTTTCTCAACCAAAATTCTGCCTCTCCTATTCCACCAACATCTAGGGTAAGCCGCATCAGGTTCAACGTTTATCTTCCAACCCAGCCTGTGAGCTACAAGGGCAAGCTCCTCAACGCGAGGGTTTGAAACGGCCAAGCTTAATGGAACCCTTCGCCCTTCACGTCTACTCAATTTTGCATCAAAATATTCAGGATATATGATGAATACGTTCCTACTTCTCAACGTTATCCCCTACCTTTAGTTTCAGAAAAAACTTTTAAACCTTTAGCCGTAAAGCCTCACAGGGAGCAATCATGCACGAGTTCTCCATCGCACAATCAGTTGTACAGACCGTACTCAAAGTCGCTATGGAGAACAACGCAGTCCAAGTCACAGAGATAAACTTAGAAATAGGGGAACTTACGCTTCTAAACCCAGAGTACTTAAAGTACGGCATAGAAGTAGCATCTGAAGGAACAATAATTGAAGGTGCTAAGGTTAACATAACGGTTAAGGCAGGGGTTATCCGATGCTTAGAGTGCGGTTACGAAGGGGAAACCAAAAAAGAAGGAATTGAAGATATCCCCCACGTGTCCGCCCTTTTATCGTTATCGCTAAAATGTCCTAGATGCGGAAGCAACATGACCGAGGTGATAGGTGGACGGGAATGTAACATAAAAAACATACAAATAAAGGCATAATTCTTCATGACTTTCTTATCAGAACGGCGTTGACGACACCGTCCTGCCCGGGTCTACTGGTTACCCTAGCGAGGCCTAGCTCGGTTTCTATAATGGCGCCCTTAGTTATTATTTTCCGGCGGGAATAGTCAACGTTTGCAGGGTTACGTTCCACGTCAAGTATTTTTGCCTTCATTGTTTTCCCTGAGGACGGATCTGTAACATTAGCGTACATCGCGGCTCTTAGTTTAACTTTTAGGTTTCCGCCTCTAACCCGGACTACCTTTCTTCTTTCCTCTCCAATAGTAGTTTTAACGGGTTCACGGCCCATTTCATACTTCCGTTTTCCCCTAGCAACCCTAAGTTTTCCACCGCTAGGCTTACGTTTAGACCTACCATGCCATACGCCCACAGCTTACCCTCCATGGAATGTAAGCCTTGAACTCAGAGAAGGTTGGGAAGAAATATAAATCCATCGATAAAACACGCTTTTTCTAGCTTTAAAAGTTTTTAAGGAAACGTACGATCCGTGGAGTAGAAAAGTGAAGAATGGTGGGTGAAAGTGGAGGTAATAGAGTTATCCCATGGAGGCGGTGGGACAGCCATGGGAAGGCTTCTCAGGGAAGTAATCCTGCCACTCATCGAAAAACGCAGGTTTGCTGGGGGGATCGGCTTAGACGAGCTTGATGATGGCGCATCAATACCTATAGGCGATGTGCAGGTTGTGGTGACTACTGATGGACATACGGTTGACCCCTTGTTCTTCCCGGGAGGTGACCTAGGAAGGTTAGCTGTCGCAGGTACTGTTAACGATCTTTTAATGATGGGCGCTGACCCTTTTGCCATCACTTGTGCGATGATACTGGAGGAAGGACTTCCAGTAGAGGACTTAAGAAGGATAATCCGCTCAATGAATGAAACATGCTTAGAAGCTGAAGTGGCGTTGATAGCTGGAGACACAAAAGTTATGCCTAAGGGTCACATCGACAAAATGGTTATTGCTACGACAGGTATAGGTGTAGTTAGGGGGGGAGTGGTGCAGGACGGAGGACTACAAGTTGGAGACAAAATAATAGTGACAGGGACGGTGGGAGACCATGGAATAGCTCTCCTCGCCACTCGAGAAGGGCTAAACTTTGAAACAAAGCTTAAGTCGGATGTCGCACCTTTAAATGAAACGATTAAGGCAGCGTTAAGCGTTGGGGGGATAACGGCAATGAAGGACCCTACAAGAGGCGGGCTGGCTTCAGCATTGAATGAATGGGCTAAGAAGTGTAACGTTAGCATATGGATCAGAGAAGAGGACATTCCTATTAGGGAGGAGGTTGCCGCAGCATCAGAGATGCTTGGATTGGATCCCCTAGAGGTCACTTGTGAAGGAAAAGCTATCATAGCTGTAAGACCAGATAAGGCTGAGGAAGTTCTTAAGAGGGTGAAAGAAACGAAGTATGGGAGGGATGCAAGCATAATAGGAGAGGTAAAGCAGGAGAGACCAGGATACGTCATAATGGAAACTCTAGTAGGTGGACGGAGAATAGTGGAAGAGCCCTATGGCGAGCCGATACCACGAGTATGTTAGAGCGTTTTGATAATGTAGTTTAATGACGAAGCTCTCCAGCCTAGCAAAACTTAGAAATAACTGTCTAAACTTTGTTGACCTGTTTTCCAAGAAAGTTTTTCTGGTTCGTCCTTGACGGTGTCTTCTAATATTATTTTTCCGTAAACACCATCGAATCCGGGTTTTATCTTTATTTTTCCATCTCTATTAAGAAGTATAAGTTGCACTATTCTCTGATGTGTTACCTTTTCGAGTTCTTGCTGTGGTGCTTCCAGAAGAACCTTGTACTCGTTCCCGAACGTCTTTATGAGGCGTTCATACTCTAACCTGACCGCTCGTGCGTGGAGGTTGTCTGTTCCAGTTGCCACGGCTATTAGTTCAGCTAATGGGATCAGCCTCTTAAACGGTATGAAATCTTTGGGGGTAAACCCCTCCTCCCTATCGGCCAGTTCCTCTACCCTATGCTGCACTCCTATAGTTAACTTTTTCCCACATACAGGGCAAATGTTATGGTGCTTCATGGCTTCTCTAGGATGCATGCACACGTCTATGCCGTTATGTCCTTGTCGGTCACCTCTATGCCCGTCATAGTGGTATTTTACGGCTACCCCTCTAAAGGGGATTGTTTCCGTACTCCGGGCTGACTTCAATAGTCATAAGAATTTTCTGCCTATCTTTTCTCTTCACTGCGTTTACGAGTTCCCTAAATGAAAGGGTATCAAGATGGAAAACGTTTGCTTCTCTGCCCAGCCTCCAAGACCAAGGGCTATGGGCGTCACTGTTGCTTATAAGGACGTACTTGTCAAGTCTGCTCAGCCTCCAGTTCATCGGCGGGTCAGAGCTTAGCCCCGTCTCAATGGCATGAATATGCTTCACTTGATCCCCGTAGCATTCCTCTAAGCTGTTAAAACCTTTGTCTCCAAGGGCGCCAAACCAACTCGTCCAGATGTGGGCTGGGACGATCAGAATGTTACGGTCTAATTCCATAATGGTTTCCACGAGTTCGGCGGGGGTACAGTTTAACACAGGTCTTCCATCGGACTTTAAATCCCCGTACTTGCTAATAGCCTCGTTCACCTGATCTACCACGTCGAAGCTTTCAACTATGAGTAAATGGTGGATCTTTTTAGTTTCCTTTTCGAACTGGAAGTTAGTGCTGACCTCGTTCGTTAAGAGGAAGTAAACGTCTCCTTTTCCTTTTAATACGTAAAAGCCAGAATCGTTTATCTGCTCCAGCTGCTCTTTAACTTCTTTAAGCCATTTAGGATGAGAAAAGTCTCCTGTACCGAGTAGGTTAAGCCCCTTTACCTTGGCGAATGAGTACAAGATCGGCAAGTCCATGCTTGAACTAGTAGCTCTACTATACTTGCTGTGGATGTGTAAATCTGCGAAGAAAAGCAACGTTCACCCTCCAACAAGGACGATTAAGCCTCCTACAAATAAGAAATAAGCATTTTCTCTTAAAAGAGTGAGGAAGACCAAGAAAAAGATTTTGCATGCCAATTAGTAAGGTTTAGCTACATAGACAATCTGGGTTGCAGACCTCCCACAAGCGGCACAAACACCCAGTTCCCCTGCTTCCTCGCCAACCTTTATGCCTCTTACCTCGAAACCCCCAGTTTCAGCTTTTATTTCGTCAGCGCATTCCTCTCTTCCACAAAATGCCATTCTTATTATCCCCTCTCGTTTCCTCGCAACCTCTAGAAGCTCGCTTCTATTCTTAACCTCCTTCAGACACTTCTTTAACCGTGCTTCACCTCGCCTCCTCAAAACCCTTAAAATGTCGGATCGTAGCTCTTCGATCTTTCCTTCAAGCATTCCATCCTCAACGATAAGCCTTTCACGTGTATCACGCCTAAAAAGGGTGACAACCCCTTTTTCAAGGTCTCTTGGCCCCACCTCTACCCTGACAGGCACCCCTAAGAGCTCCCACTTGTAAAATTTTGCACCTGGACGATCATCGGAATCGTCAAGTATGACTCTATAACCTCTCTCACAAAGACGCTTACGTATTTCCTTACATTTGTCCATGACAAGCCCACCGCTTTCCTTAAACAGAATGGGGACTATTACCACCTGAAATGGGGCGATATCAAATGGGAGGACCATTCCGTACTCGTCGCCATGGACGCTAATCAGGGTAGCTAGGATCCTTGAAATACCTATCCCAAAACATGTTTGCTGAACATATTTGAGCTTTCCATCCTCATCTTTAAACATTATCTCGAAGGCCTTAGAGAAGTTTTCACCTAGAATATGTGTGGTTGCTATTTGGAGTATGGAGTTATCTGGGAATAAGACGTCGAAAGCGTATGTTCTATTGGCCCCTGCAAACCTGTCCCATGGAGGCCTCTCTAATAACAGAAAAGGGATTCCTAAGATGTCGTGGAGGACTCTGCTCATGATTTCCATGTCCTCTAAAACTTGGCGTTCGGCGTCTTCCTTCGTTCGGTGGGCACAATGAGCTTCAATCCATAGGAACTCTCTCCCCCTAAGCAAGGGTTTAGTGGCCTTGGTTTCATACCTGTAAACGGCATTGGACTGGTATAATTTGAGGGGGAGGTCTCTATAGGAGCGAATCCAGAGGGAGTATAAAGGATACATAGCTGTCTCCGACGTGGGACGCAACACTAGGGGCTTATTGAGTTCGTGCTCGCCTGCCTTGGTTACCCAGAAAACTTCTTCGAGGAAGCCCTTAATGTGCTGTGCCTCCTTCTCGAAAAATTCAAGAGGAATCACTACAGGGAAAAGGCAAGGGGAATGCCCGCACTTGTCTAATTCATTCTCAAAAAGGCGGTAGATCTGCCTTATTATGGTCATGGAGTTCGGCCTGTAAACTATGAATCCCTTAACGCCATATCTTAGGTCTACAAGCTCGGCTTTCTGTAGGATCTCATTGTACCATTCATTAAAGTTATCATACTTGTCTGGGAGAGGGGCTTCCTCCTTCTTTGACATTAAGGGCACCTCGTCTTTCCCTGCTAAAGTGTGAGAAGGGTGGAACATAAGGAACGCTTGACACTACCGTGTAGGAAAATGCTGTTTTTAAGCGTTTCTCGGATCCCATCACCTCACATTAAAGGCATGATAAAAGAATGGTGTAACATGTGGAGTGGCCGCCTGCGGGTTTACCTTTCGAACAACCTTTTGGGAAAATTGCTATGTTAGCCGTAAAACCGCCTCTCTTCCACTGATTCCTTCAGTAACGCCAAGTTCCCTTGCCTTAGCAGTAGCCTTTACCACCTTTGCGTTAAGCATGTCTTTAAAAGACGAGACTCCTGTAACCATAGCTGCTGATGTACCAAGTTTATTTGCAACTTCCACGTTAAAGAGCCCGCATGAGAGAACCCCCTTCTGACAGACAATCATAAGGAAGGGTGCAGGGGTCAGGTTCACTTTTAGCCCTATTACGGGTTTGCCTTCGACGTAAAACTCTTCAACACAAATCAAAGCTTTGACACCTGCCGTTCTTTAAGAGGAAATAATGAGGCTATTCATTTAAAAAGTTATAATAAAACGTGAGGAAGTTCAGTAAGGGAAGATTTACGAGGAAGTGTTTGGGGAACTGTTTTTAAGGGGGGCAACGTTTCTCCTTTTCACTTTAACGTTCTTTGCAAGCTCTTCAATTTCATTTTTTGTTACGTTGCCAAATGGTAAGCGCCGTTCAACTATGTAGGTGGCTGCTGCAGAAGCAAGACGCAAGCATTCTTCTAAGCTTTTAGACTGAATGTAGTATGCTAAAAAAGTCGCTATGAACGCGTCTCCGGCCCCTGTCGGGTCGATGACTGATCTAGGTTTTAATGGAGAAACATAGAAAATTGAGTTACTACAGCGAGCTATGCATCCTTGCTCACCCAGCGTGACGATGGCGATTTTAGGGCCTTGCTCAACGAGTCTTCTTAATGCTTCCTCTAAGTTTTCACATCCTGTAGCAGCTTTAACCTCTCTTTCTGATCCCTTAACAATATCAAAAAACTTTAGAAGGTCTCCTTTTGGGGGTTTGAAAGTGAGACGACCATCCCTAAGGAAGCACCTAGTGAAGCCTTGCAAGTCAGCTGAGAGCAAGGCTCTCCTTCGTTTCAAATATCGGAAAAAACTTTTTACAGTGTTATAGCTAATTTCTTTTGCAACCGGGCTTATTAAGACAGATGACGTGTTAAGGGCTTCCTTGGGTATTTCTTCGAAGAGTATTTCACCAGCGTTGGAAGATAATTTTATCGTACGTCCTTCATCACTATAAGCTATTTCAAAGGTAGTGGTTTTTCCCTTGCCTAGCAAGATATAGGGGGAGATGCCATACCTTCTAAATAGAGAGGAGAAATCACGTAAATCTTTTGCTGAGCCTACTTTTGAAACTACGGCAACTCTAACCCCCAACCGACAGGCAGTTAGTCCACCATAAAGCGGGGGTCCCCCTTTAGCACGCCGTAGGCCACTTGGAGTGATAATCGAGTCGTTACATACGTGTCCTATAATCGTTACCTCGTATTTTCTCGCCAACCGATCTCCCTTAGCGTCTACTTTTCCTCTCGGCTTCGGCGCGAACTTTAATTAGGCCTCTATGAATGCCGCAAGAGATACAGTAGTGAAGGACGACTTTTTCCCGTGGAATGTACGCTCCCTGTTTTCGCAGTTCACGGGCAATTACTGGATCCACCAACGTGGTATACCTTGTCACTTTTTTCGCTTTGTCTCGGGGGATTAATTTACCGCAGAAAGCACAGGGTATAAGTTCTTTTCTTCCAGCAGAACCTTTTGCTCTCCCCCTGCTTTTACGTTTTTTCGGCAATGTACACACCTTCTTCACAATTAAGGTCAATACCTCCTTAAAGAAGGAAAGGGTTATTTATGTTTTTGCTTACTGGATGATAACCTCTTTTCAGTTGCTAAAAAGAAGGACGGGTGGAAGCGACCATGATTTTAGTTATTGTATTAAGTATTATTGGCTTACTGGTAGGTGTTGTAGCGTCGCTTCTTGGTGTAGGAGGCGGATTCTTAAACGTTCCGGTTCTCCATCTTATTGGGGGGGTAAACATGAAGAATGCTGTTGGGACAAGCCTATGTGTAATAGCATTCACAGCCTCTTCGGCTACTTTAAGCTACTGCCGCCAGGGAAAAGTTGACTTGGTGCTAGGGTTGATACTTGAAGGAGCCACCATGCCAGGAGCATTTATAGGAGCCTACCTAACAGGCATAATAAAATCCTTTATGTTAGAGGGGGTCTTTGCTGCTGGCTTAATCATCGTTGGTACAGGAATGATTTTAGGCGTAAAGAGGGAAGTTTCCGCTAGAATAAGCTGGCTACACAGCGTCCACTTGAGAAGGCAACTAGAGGATGGCGAGGGTAGAGTTCTCAAATATAGTATTAATCTTCCAATCGCTTTCGGAGGATGTTTCATTGCTGGCATGGCGTCAGGTTTCCTCGGAATAGGAGGAGGAATACTTAAGGTTCCACTTCTCACCCTTTTAGGAGTTCCAATTCATATTGCAGTCGCGACATCCTGTTTCATGATCTTATTAACCGCATTGGTTGGAATTACCGAGCATGCTATGCTTGGACATGTAAACACTGTTTACGCATTAGCCATGGGAGCAGGAGCAGTGTTAGGCGGCCAAGTAGGCTCGAGGATTTCTGGGAAATTTACTGCACGGGGTCTTCGACGGCTTTTCGGGTTTTTTATGGTTTGTATTGGAATCTATATGTTCTACTTGGCTGTTTGGGGGTAATGTATGAGACGCATTTTCATTATGGAAGCACGTAAAGCATGTACCTCGAACAGCTTTAACATTAAAGACCTTCCAGGGACCTCTGGGCGACTTGATATTGTTTGCAGATGCGTAATAGCTGCTTTGAAGTTTGGCGGGGGGGTTCGGTTGAACACCGTATTTTACGCTGTTCTAGAGGGGCCTCCTGCCCCTCCCTTAACGTTAAAGGTGGATGGCGCAGAAATCGATAACATTTCAGGGTCAGAGCTCCAGCTGGCACTTACTTTAAAAAAACTACTTAAAGGGGAAAAAATAAAGGGATTCAATATTGAAAGGAAAAGCTTCATTGAAGCGGTGTCTGAGGTTAGGCGAAAAGCGGAGGTATACTATCTTCATGAGAGTGGGAAACCGATAAGGATGGTTAATTTTCCTCATAGAAAGGACGTGTTATTTGTGCTTGGGGATCACTTGGGGCTTCCTCCTCGTAGCGAGAGGTTGCTGGAGAAGCTAGGCGCCTTCAAGGTAAGTTTAGGGCCGAAGAGGTATTTAGGAAGCCACTGTATTGTTATGGTTCATGACGAATTGGATAGAAAAGGGGGAGAAGTAGTTAGAGGTGAAATGAGTAACCAAATGTAAAAATGCTAACTTGTTCGATGCCTTTTAGGAAAGTGTTATAACCTAGGCTTTCCAATCTTTGTATGGAAGGACATGCTGGTGGTTTCTATGTCGCTAAGGAAGTTCATAAACTGGCTTAAGGGTGGCCCAAAACTTAAAGACGTGATTTTCAAGCTTGAAGTGTTCACGAGGAAACTTGAATACCATAAGAAACAGTTGGAAAGGGAGGCTAGGAAGAACAGGGAGGAAGCGAAGCGTTACCGCATGATGGGTAATAATGAGGCGGCGAAGATGTATGCTGAGCATTACCTGAGATATCAAAAATGGGCTTTAGCTACTGATTCTTATAGGCTTAGAATTCACGGGATGGTTGTTAAACTACGGCAGAGCCAGTCCGTTTACGAGGTCGCAAGCACTCTCTCTGGTATTAGGGCAGCATTGGAAGGGTTAAAAAGCACGGTTAATCTCCCGGACATTTCGCAGCTTGTAGATGAGATCGATGCTTCAATGCAGGAGTTTGATATAGCTCAAGATGTGACGGAAGCTGGATTTGAGAGGATGACTGTTTCAACCGATGTGACCTCAAAGGAGGTAGCTGAAACCCTTTCAGAGATAGATCAAGAGATAGGTGTTGAAACGGGTGTGAAGCTTCCTTCTGTTCCTGCAGGTAAAATCGCAGAGCTTGAGAAGGATATAAAGAAGCTTAAGGAAGAGCTTTAACGGCAACATCATTTCTTCTTTCAGAATTTTCCTCTGAAAGGGAGGCGTATTAGTTGGAAAGAGGTAGACCGATTTACGAATTTCTATATGTTTCCCTAGAAGCACTTAAAGACGTGAAGCTTAGTAGCGACATCATTAACGCGTTGTTGATCGCCTACCGGCTTACTGGAATGGATGAGTACCTTGAAAGGGCAAGGAAGGGAGCGGTGAAGCTTGCAAAGAATATTTTAGAGGGAAGAGAACTTGAAAATGACCTTTCATCCCTTGCCCACGCGTTCAGACTCATTCTCCAAGTTGATGGGCAGGGCTTAGACGATGTTAAAAATGCCTTAAGTAAAATGGTTGAGTACGCGTTTCGCACGAAACCTGTGGACTTACAAATCCTCCGAGTTCTCCTTGAAGAATTTCGAAGGAGTGGAAAAGAGGAGATCCTTTCTAAGATGAGAGAAATGGTTGAGCAACTTCCTCAAGAAGAAAAAGCGAAGGGATTGCTGATACTTTACGGAGCTACCAGAAAAAGCGAGTACTTTGAGAGAGCCGTTGAGGAGCTGGGTAGAAAGGGATTAAGTGAGAGCGATGTAGCCGTATCATGCTGGGAGTTATGTGGCTTTGAAGTAGACGTGTATCCAAAGGATGAAAAAGCTAGGGATATGATATTTGAGTCATTAAACTTCTATGACGAGGGGATGTGGCGCCGCTTCTCTGCATTTCTAGGAGAATTAAAGGTTAGAGAGGAGGAGAGAGGAAGAATCGTAAAGGAACCATTGGAGGTTTCCTCGAAGCTTAGGGTTCTTGAGGATCCGGTAGGGGAAGGGGTTGTGCTTGGTAGAAGTAGGGATAAGTTGCAAACCTTCGGTGCTAAGGGGCTTATGTACATTGGATGTATATGTGAGCGGGCGGAAGAAAATAATTTCCTTGGCAAACCTGTTCTAGTGGATGCCCTTAAACCACACGTTATATTCATATGTGGTCAGCGTGGGTCAGGTAAGTCTTACACGATGGGTGTTTTAGCTGAGGAGCTTGCAAGGTCAGGCTTAGGGTTAGCAGTTGTAATAGTAGATCCGGTGGGGATTTTCTGGAGTATGAAGTATCCAAACAGGGAGGAGAAGGAAGTTGAAGAGCTTAGAAGATGGGGGCTTAAGCCTCGAGGGTTTACCAACATCAGAGTGCTCGTGCCTTTAGGCGTCTACGATAAGCTGCCTGATGCTACGAGGGATATGGCGTTCTCTATAAAGCCTTCCGACCTAACAGTAGATGACTGGTGCTATGCGTTCGGAGTGGAGAGATTTGGCGCTATGGGATTACTGCTTGAACGTGCCCTAATACAGGTAAGAGAAGGGTATGAAGCAGTTGAAGGAGACGAGAAAATTAGGGTGGAGGGGAAGAGAGACGAGTACACCATAGACGACATGATCAAATGTGTTGAAACGTCTCTAGAACTTCTTTCTAAAGACAGAGGCTTCAGAACCGACACTAGGAGGGCCGTCATTTCTAGACTTTTATCTGCAAAGGAATGGGGGATATTTTCCCGGGAAGGAACTCCATTAGACCAAATTGCCGTTCCAAATATGGTTACTGTAGTTGATGTAAGCTATTTAACAGAGGGGCTGCGCGGGCTAGTTGTTGGGTTACTGGCAAGGAAGATACTTGAGAAGAGGATGCAGCTGGCGAGGAGGGAGGAGGGATTACAGTTTGGTTCCGTGGGCGCTATTAAGGAAGAGATTCCTGTCACTTGGCTAATGGTCGATGAGGCACATATACTTGCCCCTGCTAGGGGGGAGACGGCTGCTTCTGGACCGTTAATAGAGTATGCTAAGCTTGGAAGAAAGCCGGGGTGCGCTTTAGTTCTAGCCACCCAGCAACCCTCAGCAACCAGCGACCAAATCCTGTCTCAAGTTGACATGATAATTACACATTATTTAACATTTGAGGCGGATATAGAGGCGTTCATGCGAAGATCGCCAAATAAGGTCCCCCAAGAGATGTCAAGAGACTTTATACGTAGGATCCCTATAGGTATGGCTTTGGTCTCGGATGCTTCGATAGATACAGGACGGGTTTTAGCGGTTAAGATTAGGCCTAGGCAAAGCCAACATGCTGGCAGGGAGGCTATACCAGGATTAGCTAGGCCAGGATCGGCCTCTCTCTTGGAGGAGGGGAGAAGCGAAGAAGTTACATCTTTGATTTCAGAAAAAATAGGGGAGAAAGTGGAAGTTAAGATGGATGAAAGTGGAGTTGGGGTGGTTGGTGGTGAGGAGAGGGTTGGTGTTGCTAAAGAGAGAATTCCGATATTAGACGTTTCGGATGACTTGGCAGGGGACTATCTTTCAAGGCTTATAAAGTATAGGTTTAACGAGTACCTTTACCCATCTTCCAAGATTCAAGGGGTAAACTTTCAGAAGGCTCTCAGAGTAGACCCTGAGAAGATGCTTTCTACGTTAAGAGAGAAGCTCACGCTTCAAGGCTGGGAGCTCACTTGCTTAGAGGGGGATGCCCTAGTTTTTCTGGGACAGAAAGGAAACGTTAGAATAGGATTTAGCTTGGCTTGGACCAACACTGCATCGGTAATAGCGTTTGAGGTCACAGCGCCAAGCAAAGGGGAAGCAATGACGGCCAAAGAATTGATAGAAAACATTCTCCAAGAGATTAGTAGAGAAGGAGGGTGGATTCCGCCACCAAAAGTCAAGGTGGAAAGGAGGAAAGGAAAAGAGGAGAAAGAAATGAAAGCGGTAAGCATGATGGTAAGGGAGAAGCCTAGTGTTGATGAAAGTGCTGAAAGAGGGAAAGTGGAGGTTAAGGCGGGTGCCGAAGGAGAAACACGATTAGGAAGGGAGCTTGCAAGAGAAGGGATGAGCGATGAGGAAATTATTTCGAAAATTGGAAGAATCCAGAAGTATCTTCGAAGTTTACACGAGTATTACTTGCTTGGTAGGATGACCGAGGAAGAGTATAGCTTCCTTAGGAAGAAGGCGTTCAAGAAGATAGAAGAGCTTAGGAGGATGTTAGGAAGCGGATAAGCCGCTACGTGCCTTAAGAGAGAGATTTAATTAGTAGTTATGTGCTATTTATACTGGAACATGAAGGGGGAAAATGGTTCGAATGAGCTTAAAAGACAAGCTGTTTGGTAAGAGACCTAAGAGCAGAGATCAAATAATTAGTGAGATAAGGGCTACCATAAACAATTTAATCGCTAAGTCAAAGAGGTATGAGCAACAGGCGAGAAGGGCTAGAGAAACCGCGAAAATGTATCTTAGAGCGGGTAATAGAAAAGGTGCTGAACTCGCTTTGAGGCGATACCACTTCTATCTAAACGCCCTTAACAGGTATGCTGGGTTTATAGAGAACCTTGAAACACGGCTTTTCGCTATAGAGCAAGCCCATGACATAGTGCAGGTTAAGGAAAGCGTTGCTGCTGCTGGGAAGATCATGGAAGACGCAATGAAGCTTGCCAGCTCGGATGAAATAATGGAGATGACTATAAGGCACGAACAGATGATGGAGGAAATAGATAGGAGCGGAGAGTTACTGTCATCGCCGGTAAGCATGGGGGAGGGCATAGACGTAAGCGCCGAGTTGGACAAACTTGAAGCGGAAATAGCTCTCGAGGGGGTTAAAGAGCCGGAAGTCCCAACGGAGCCGCCAATACCCGACAAGGAAGTACTTCTAGAAGACCTAGAAAGCTTAAGGAAGGAGCTTGAAGAAGGAGAGAAAAAGGAGAAAGCCGAGGAGAAGGGATAATTAGGAAGAGGATGCTAGAGGCGGCACGTCAATTCCTGAATTTTGGCGTTAAGCTCGTAAAGTTCACCCTTGAATTTCCTTGAAAGTTTAAAGTAGTCTTCAAGTGAAATTTCTCCTTTATCCCATAACTCTTCGAGTTTTTTGAGGTTCTGCTCCACCGCGAACCTCTCCTTCTCTAGAAGGAGAAGCTCTTTTCTACGGTCATTCTCGTTTCTGTAAGGTGGAATTACTGAGCAAGAAGGGCGGGGGGGAGGGAGCGAAGGGGGAAAGGGAATGTTAAGATGGGAAGGGACTTGTTGAGAGTGTTCAGATTCAGCTTTCTTTGGGTTTAAAAGCGAATGCATTAGAGACGTTATTTTTCTTTTGAAGTCATTTAAGCCTACACTCATGGATTCAAGCCTTTTTGTTAATGTATCATCTGCCAAAGAGAGAGACTTAAAGTTTTTTGCCAGTTCAAAGTAAGATTCAATTTTTTCTATAACATGCCTTGAAGACGTAAAGCAGACTTTCCCCTTGCCCGTTTTAAGGATAAAAGCACGCCGCAGACCACGTTTAACTAAAAGTTCAACATCGTTTAATGGGAAACTAAACTGCCTTTTAAACATCTTCTTAAGAAGCCCTTCCCGCCTTATGAATATGGCTCGTTCACTTGTAAAGAATAATAAGCCTTCACCTTTGTCTGAAGAGAGAAAATCGCTGCCAGTATACTTGACTTCAGGAATAACGCAAACGGGCCTTTCATGATCCTTTAAGTCGAGTATGCTCTTAAAACGTTCAAAGAAGTTATGATGAAATTCCAGGTAGTCTATGACTGCGCTTACTTCACGTATTTTGCTTATGATGCTTTGGCATTCATCTTTCACGAATCCTTTATACTCCTCTACGGCACCACTAACTTGGTCAAGGTAAGCGTCTATCTCCTTAATTTTCAGAGGAGACCATTCCCTAAAGAGGTTAATGATGCTGGAGGCTAACCCACTTACTATTCGCTCTACTCTAGAAAGAGCCTTAAGTTTAAGTGATGAAAAAGAGGCGTAAGAGTTTATAATTGCTTCTTCAAGGTCAGGGTGATGAAGAAAACCGTTTCTTCTAAGCTTCAGAAGACGAGCCTTAATCTTTGAGAGAGCATTTAAGACATTCATCATAAACGGGGAAACATCGAGGAAGTCGCTTCCGAGGCCTTTAACCCTACTCAGTTGTAATTCTTTCTTTCTAAGCACACTCACTACATTATTTGAGCCGCATTGAGGACAAAGAAGAGATCTCTTAACACCAACCCTAAAGACAGTACCCTTACACGACTTGCAGAAAAACGGTTTATTCAAGGGAGGGTCTAAATGGTAAATGGTTCCACAAGTATCACACACTGCATAGTTTGTCTTTAGAACCTTAACGCATGAAGTACAAAAAAGAGAGCTACATGACTCGCAGTAATAACTCACCTCTTCATTCCCGCATATAGGGCACACGTGATCGTTAAGAAGTCTCAATGCAGCTTCACCTTCTCAGAAAAAGGGTAAGGTAACATGAGACAACGACCAAAAATAATTTGGTGTTACTCTGATGTTATATTCCACCAAACCTAGCTAAAAGTTAGGAAAACTTTATGTTAAGAGAAAATGAGGATCGTCTAGGAAAAACAACCATGAAAGAGGGAAGAGAATGGAGCCTCCAAGAACGGCAGAGTATGATAAAACAATAGCTATGTTCTCTCCTGAAGGGAGAATATTCCAAGTTGAATATTCTAAAAATGCTGTCAGAAGAGGGGCACCAGCATTAGGTATAAGAGCTAAGGATGGTGCTGTCCTAGCAGGGGTTAAAAGGAGGCATGATAGACTCCTTGAGGATTACGACAAGATTGTAATGATCGATGAGCACATAGGAGCAGTGGGAGCTGGATATATGTCCGACTCAAGAGTTTTAATGGATGCAGCGAGGAACATAGCCCAAAGGTATAGGTTAACATATGGAGAGAAAATTAAACTAGAATTTCTGGCAAGAAGGCTTTCATCCATAATGCAGCAGTACACTCAGTTTGGAGGAACTAGGCCATTTGGCTGCGCCTTAATATTTGGCGGTGTAGATGCTGAGGGAGCCAAGCTTATGCTTATCGATACAAGTGGTGCCGCTATAAGTTATATGGCGACAGCTATAGGTGAAAACGAAGATAAAGCGACGGAATACCTTAAAGAAAAATATAGGAGAGATATGTCAACTAACGAGGCAATAAGGCTGGCAATGCAAACGCTAATAAAAATAACTGATAAGCTCAGTCCTGACCAAGTAGAAATAGCAGTAATAGAGGAAAAGAAAGAGAGACTGAGAAAGCTGACACCGGGAGAAGTAGAAAAAATATGGAGAGAGGCCAGTACCGTATAAATGCGATAAAAAATGTGATAATCAAGTCCACATATTCAGGTTATAGTCAATAGTCATATATTTTACTAATGAGAGTAAATAGAAAAGAGAGGGAAATGTTCTGAATGCACCGTAAATTAATGCTAACCCTAAATTTAGAAAAAGTTGAATTAATTGAATGAAAGAAATATTTGCTAGTCTTTATCAAGAGAGAATTAGGCAACCATAACATTAAAATAATACACGCTACCCGTTAAGGATAGATGATTCTCATAAAAATATGGAATGGTGTACTGATGGCGCACCAAATATGTCCCGTATGTGGGTTACCTAAAGACTTGTGTGTTTGCCAAGAAATCGGAAAAGAGGAGCAGAGAGTTAAGCTTAGGGTTGAGAAAAGAAAGTGGGGCAGGGAAGTAACAATAATAGAAGGGATAGACAGTAAGGACGTCAACCTAGAAGAGCTAGCAGCGAAATTGAAGTCATACTGTGCTTGTGGAGGAACTTATAAGGAAGGGAGAATAGAGCTGCAAGGAGATCACAGGTATAAGGCGCGGGATTTCTTGGTTTCAGTCGGTTTTTCTCCAGAGAAAATAGACATAACCTAACAGGGATTCAAAAGAAAAAGAGGTGCAATTAGATTTCTACGTCCAATCCTAATTTTTTTACAAGCTCTTTGTAACGATTCCTCACCGTGACTTCAGTTACATGCGCAACCTCAGAGATTTCCCTTTGCGTCCTTCGCTCATCCTCTAGAATAGCGGCGATATAAAGGGCAGCAGCTGCTAAACCAGTTGGGTCCTTACCAGCGGTAATACCTGCTTTTTTGGCTTTTTCCAGAATCTCCATAGCTTGACTCTGAACCCGCCCTGAAAGCTGTAGTTCAGCGCTGAAACGAGGAATAAAATCACGAGGATCAGATATGGGAATGCTCATTTCCAGCTCCCTTAGCACTAAGCGATAACACCGACCGAGCTCTTTTTTACTTACGTGAGAGTGCTTGGCAATTTCTTCTAGTGTTCTGGGAATCCGCCTGATTCTGCACGCCCCATAGATTGTAGCAGCGACCATAGCCTCGATTGAGCGACCTCTAATTAAACTCTTCTTAATAACTTTCCGGTACAAATTAGCTGCTGTTTGCTTAACAGGATTTGGAATCCCAATCTGGCTGGAAATCCGCTCGAGCTCGCTCATAGCGTAAGCCAAGTTTCGGTCGGTTGCTGAATGAACCCTAGTCCTGATCTGCCACTTACGTAACCTATAAACCTGAGCGCGGCGCCTCGGAGCCAGTTTTTTCCCGTGAACATCCCTATCCCGCCAATCAATCACTGTACTTAAACCTTTATCATGAACTGTAAGGGAGGTAGGGGACCCGACTCGGCTTCTCTTCAGCCGTTCCTCATTGCAAAAAGCCCTCCACTCGGGTCCAGTATCTATGATGTGATGGACGATGACAAGGCCGCACTCACCGCATACTATTTCTCCACGGGACGCGTCTTGTATTAAAGAAGCAGAGCCACATTCAGGGCAAGTTCGAGGTATATCGGATATCTCATTTTCAGGGAGAGAATCTGACACCATCTTTTCATCATCCGAAAAGTTTATAAAAGATATAGATTAGGTACGGCTTGAAACCCGAACGTTTACATATTTAAAGATTTCGGTAAACTTAAATAACCGTTTTTCCTTCGCACCTTAAAATGTTAAACACTAGAGAGGATTGGAAAGACGGGTGGAAAACTAAAGAGAGCAACATGAATATGAAGGTTGCAACGTGAGCGGAAAACATTCAGGGCGGGAAAATGCTTTTTTCAAAGCACAAAGTTTCCTAATGGCTTATGCAAAATTTTCAATATGAATTATGGATCAAAACTATAATTTGGGGAGCTAAAAATCAAAATTTTAAAGGGAATAATGTAAAAATATGAAGCTGTGGAGGAATAGACTAATGGTTTCTTAAGAGGGGATTTGTTGACCGAGTCGGCTGGAAATATAACTAAGAAAAGTAGCGAAGAGATCATTACACTTTTAAGGAGAACGCTATCCAAAGACGCTAAGTTCATAGAAGACGGGAAGCCTGCCGCAGTTCTAATACCTCTCGTGATGATTAATGGTCAACTCTATGTCATACTCATAAGGCGTTCTAAAAAATTAAAGTATCATGGTGGGGAGTATGGCTTTCCAGGAGGAGTAAAGGAGAACGATGAAACCCCCCTTCAGACGGCATTTAGGGAAGCTGAAGAGGAATTAGGGATAAAAAAGGATTTTGTGGAGGTTTTAGGTTTTCTTCCTTCAATTCGAACGTACATCACAAATTTTAGCATCGTACCAGTTGTAGGACTTTTATCGATGCCGGAGGGATTCACGTTCAACGTTAACCCGAAGGAGGTAGAGGAGGTCATTCTCCCTCCACTTTCTCATCTAATGGAAGAGGCACACCAAGATATGTTTGGGAAATATTACCTTTACGATAAACATAAGATATGGGGGGCATCGGCCAGGATATTAAGCAAATTGCTAGAAATAATAAAAAGATGAGAAATAAATACTCTTACTATGATTGATCGAGGTGTTGTTCGTAAAGTTCTTTTGTCCTGTCGAAGAACGGGTTCTTCTCTGTTGCTGAGACGGGTATTCCGAGAATATAATCAGCATTAATTAAGTTAAGTTGTTTAGCCGCTACCCCCACTCGGAACATTATGCGATTATCAAGGTTAAGTATGGATGCCGTTTTCGCCGCACTACCAGCTGCGATTCCGAGGTCGATAAGCTTAAAAGCGCAGAATGGCCCGGGAAAGGGGGTATCCTTGCTTCTTGCTGAGAGCATTTTCTCGCATGTAGGAAAACCGCATGCTCCACAGTTTGCTCCTAAAACATCACTTCGCTTTATTCCTAGAAGTAGGATAAAGTCAGCTTGTTCAACGTTTACTGCATCCCTATGCCATCTTTCATCTTTTGTTATTGCACCGATCTCATGCATGACCTTCGCTACCTTATCTTTATCTTTATTATCCACTACCGCTATTTCAACCGAGTCTTCACCCTTTGCTTTAGGAGCAGTTTTAGCTGCAATAGCCATCTGATAAACGATGTTTAGCACAGCGTCAACCTTTATCTTTTCAAAATCGTGGATCACCTACATCACCTCGCAGCGATGCTTCTAATGGAGGGATTAACCCTCTTTTTCCGTAAATTGTTTTTGAACCATAAAAAAGCTGATCTTGTTGTAAGAGGGAGAGTGGAGTTACTTACCCCTCTAAGAGGGCAACTTTTGATTTTAGTTTTCTGAGAGTTACCTCTAGGTTTTCAACGATTATTCTTGAGCCGGAGAGGTCTATGAAACCTAACTCGCCAAGGTATCTTGGCACTACGTGTACATGAAGATGGTTGATGCTTGCACCTGCAGCTTTACCCTGATTAATCCCAATGTTAAACCCGTGTGGGTTATATACTTCCCTAAGAAGCTTGATGCTTCTTTGAACCAAAACAAAGAGTCCTTTAATTTCTTCTTCGTTTAATTCTTCAAGGTTTTCTACGTGTTTGACGGGAGCGACCATTAAATGTCCAGGATTGTAGGGATAAATGTTGAGAAGAACCATGAAATCTTTGTTTTTATAGACGAGTTTTGAGGGAACCTTGGGGTCTTCACGCGCTATTGCACAGAAGATGCAATCTACATCTGGCCTTTTCCCTCTAACATATTCACCTTTCTCTGGAATGAGTATATAATGTGGAAAGCGTACATCCAAAACCTCAGCCTCCATCGGACATTTTAACCAGAAAGATTCTAATTTCAAAATTCAAATAGACATGTTCATTCTCCATTCTTTATTTTTTCCTAGGTTAAGTCTTCGGAAAGGGGGGAGCAAGGCGGCATAGTTAATAGTTAACTTAGTGGCTGATAGGTTTGCGGAAAACTTAAATGCCTTTTCTTTTTTTGGAGTAATAGATTGTTATAGCAGCAGCTTATGGTGGTGACGTGATGCCTATAGGAGACCCGGATAAGAGGCGTATTGCTGCATACCACCTTTTACAAATGAAAATTTGCAGGAAATGTTATGCAAGAAATCCCTTATCCGCTACAAGGTGTAGGCGATGTAGATCTAAAAGGCTTAGACTTAAAAAGAGGAAGTAACTCCTTTTCTAACCGTTTCTCTTTGACAGTACTGTTTCGTAATATCCTCTAACCAAGTCTAGTTCGTTGATTACTCCTACCAGCTCTCCTTTAGCATTCTTAACGGGTAGCTGATCCAGGTCGAATTTCATCATTTTAAGGGCGCATTCGCTAAGAGTGGCATGCTCACTTACGGTGATTACATCTTTAGTCATAACTTCTTTAACGGGCTTTTCGGGAAGGTTGAGCCTCTTAGTCATAATATAGAATATACTGCTGACATCCCAGCTCCAGTCGGTTCCTTCTCCAGTTGAGGGTATGCTAGAAATTTTTTCCTCTGAAATTACTTCGCTGGCTTTCAGGAAGTCTGACTCGTCTATCACTCCGACCAGCTTGCCTTTATCATCTAAAACGTGTAAAACGGTGGCTTTGGCAAGCTTCATCATCATGTAGGCAACTGGCAAGGGGGTTTCCTCCCAAACCGCTATTATTACATGACGGACAAATGGCCTTATTGTAACAGTCTCCTTTTCAACCGTAATTGCTTTCCGGACAATGTCGGAGAGGGAAACTAAACCAACCAAGGTTTTTTCGTTTTCAGTTACAGGTAAATGGAAAATATTATTCTTCAGCATTAACTCAACAAGTTCCTTTAAAGTGGCGTTTTTTGAGATAGTCATTGGATCTCTCTTCATTAAGAGAGCCAGTTGAGTTTCATCTGGCTTCTCCATTAAATCACGATGAGTGATTATACCTACAAGGGTTTTCGTTCCCTTTTTAACTACCGGGACGACGCTGATATTGTAGCGGCGCATAACATCTAAAACTTCATCACGTGTGCCAGGCACCGCTACATAGACCACATTTCTATTTGCAATATTTTCAACTATCAAAGAGAAACCCCCATGCTACTTTAGGTAAACCCTCTAAAGAGTATTTAGTAGGGAAGAAGTCTCGATCTCGATGTTTAATATCTCAATCATCAATAATAATAAAGTGCTAAATATAAATTATTTGGCAGTATTTTTGATTATTTCCGTGAACTCACTGTTGATTGAAAATTACAATGAAATGCAACTTTTTATTAAAGAATAATATAAATTTCAAGCGAAAAACGCAGGTGTCACGAAACAAAATATGTTATATTATACGACATGTTCTAATGGTGGGGTTGTCTGTCTAAATTTCTTTTCCATTTGTTCGTACCATCTAGTCATTTCCGGCGTTATTGTTGGGTGAACCCTTTGCAATGCGTCTTCAAAGTGGCGATGATAAACTTTTTCAGCATTGAGATCTTCTCTTAACGCTAATATTGCAGCCTCTTTACATATGGCCTCTATATCTGCTCCAACGTATCCTTTAGTGACACGGGCAAGCTCAAGTAAGTCAACGTCTTCGGCAAGCGGCATCTTCCGAGTGTAAATCTTAAATATTTCTAAGCGTGCCTGTTCATCTGGTGGAGGAACTAGTATTAACCTATCAAATCTTCCAGGCCTCAATAAAGCGGGGTCTAGTAGGTCTGGCCGGTTAGTGGCAGCCATTACGACAACGTCGTGAAGCGATTCTAACCCGTCGATCTCTGTAAGTAAAGAGCTTATTACACGTTCTGTTACCTGCGAGTCCCCTATTCCGCTTCCTCTTCTTGGGGCAATAGAGTCTAGCTCGTCGAAGAACACGATACTTGGAGCTGCTGTTCTGGCTTTTCTGAATACTTCTCTTATTGCTCTTTCGCTTTCTCCTACCCATTTGCTTAGTAGTTCTGGGCCTTTGACGCTTATGAAGTTGGCTTCTGACATGGTGGCAACGGCCTTGGCAAGCAAAGTCTTACCACAACCCGGAGGACCATAGAGGAGAACGCCTTTAGGAGGTGTAACACCCATCCTTTCAAAGGATTCAGGGTACTTCAGAGGCCACTCGACAGCCTCCCGAACTTGCTGCTTCACCTCTTCTAGCCCGCCTATTTCCTCCCATCTTACACTTGGAACCTCAACTAAGACCTCGCGGATCGCGGACGGCTGAATTTCCTTTAAAGCCTCGAGAAAGTCGTCCTGTGTTACGACCATACTTTCAAGGATTTCAGTAGGAATTGTTTCTTCATCAAGATCTATTTGAGGAAGGTATCTTCTCAGAGCTTTCATGGCGGCCTCTCTGCATAATGCTTCAAGGTCAGCTCCCACAAAGCCGTGGGTTGAAGCAGCTAACTGGTAAAGGTCGACGTCGTCAGCAAGCGGCATTCCTCTAGCATGTATTTGGAGAATTTCAAAGCGTCCTTGCTTATCTGGAACGCTTATTTCAATTTCTCTGTCGAAGCGGCCGGGACGGCGGAGGGCAGGGTCTAAGGCGTTAGGCCTATTGGTTGCGCCTATTACTATGACGCGGCCTCTTGATTTTAACCCATCCATGAGAGCGAGCAGCTGCGCTACTATCCGTCTTTCAACCTCCCCTGTTACTTCTTCCCTCTTAGGAGCAATGCTATCTAATTCATCTAAGAAAATTATGCTTGGAGCGTTTTCCTCAGCTTCATGGAAAACTTCTCGAAGCCTTTTCTCAGACTCGCCATAAAATTTACTCATAATCTCCGGGCCATTTATGGATATGAAGTGCGCGTCAGCCTCGTTTGCGACGGCTTTAGCTATTAACGTTTTACCGCACCCTGGAGGGCCATAAAGGAGAACGCCTTTAGGCGGCTCAATACCTAAACGCTTAAACAACTCGGGGTGCTTTAATGGTAATTCTATCATCTCTCGAACCTTTTGAATTTCCTCATGCAAACCACCAATATCCTCATAAGTAACCTGTGAAAGCCCTATAGAAATTTCACTGGCAGGCCTTTCAGAAATGTGAAGGACTGTTTGAGGCTTTACTACAACAATCCCTTTAGGATTAGTCTTAACCACGACAAAGATTATAGCACGGCTTAAAACAGTTACATGAATAGTGTCGCCTTCAACTACAGGCTGACCAACAAGCTTACTTTTAACAAAACGTTCAAATCGGCTTTCAACAGGGAACTGAACACTTGGGGGGGCTAAGGTAACCGACTTAGCGTACTGCTCCTTAGCTTTCCGTACAGTAACTTTTTCTCCTAACGTCACGTTGGCATTTTTCCTTATGTAACCGTCCATTCTTATGATGTCTTTTCCTTCATCTTCGGGATATGCTGGCCATGCTATAGCTGCTGTCACCCGCTTACCTCTAATTTCAACTATGTCACCTGTATGAATACCTAACATTTTCATTGTTTCGCTATCAATACGCACTATTGATCGGCCAGCATCACGTTTCTGCGCTTCTTCAACACGTAACTGAACTTCCACTCGGAAATTCCCCCTAAGAATAGGAAGCCATCATTAAAGCGCTTACCCAGTTAGATCACCCGGCTAGCTCTGTTATGATAAAGGAGATTAAGAACAGCTTAAAAGCTTTCTCTATTCAACAACCTGAACAAGTTAATAAAGGTTGCTTTAAGATAAATGATTTCATTAAATTTGCTAAGCAAACAAATGTATTTGATTAGTTGGTGTAATTCTAATGATGCTAATAAATTTTTATTTTTCTTTCTGGTTGAAAAGATGCTATGTTTTCCAGCCGAGAGAAGCGTTAAATTTATATAGAAGTGCATTTTCATCTCCTTACACGAAGTAAAACTGACAAGTTTTTGAGGAGGGATAGCAGCAATGGCCATGTTAGGGGGTACTCCCGTTCTCATACTTAAAGAAGGGACGAAGAGATCTGCTGGTAGAGACGCTCAAAGGACAAATATAATGGCTGCACGCGTGATAGCTGAAGCGGTCAGGACGTCTCTAGGGCCTCTAGGAATGGACAAGATGCTTGTTGACAGTTTCGGTGATGTGGTGATCACCAACGACGGCGCAACAATACTTAAGGAGATCGACGTGCAGCACCCTGCAGCGAAAATGATGGTGAACGTTGCCAAAACTCAGGACAACGAAGTGGGCGATGGGACAACAACAGCAGTCGTCCTTACTGGTGAACTACTCAAGAATGCGGAGTTTCTCTTAGACCAAGACATACATCCAACGGTGATCGTCGACGGCTATAGGAAGGCAATGGAGAAAGCCCTTGAAGTAATAGACGAGATGTCAAGGAAGGTTAACCCTGACGATGAGGAGATGCTAAAGAAAGTAGCTATGACTGCTATGAGCAGTAAAATGGTTGCTGGCTCAAGAGAGTACTTGGCGGACATAGCCGTTAAAGCGGTTAGAAAGGTTGCTGAACAGGTCGACGGGGAATGGAAAGTAGACCTTGACAACGTAAAAGTGGAGAAAAAAGAGGGTGAAAGCCTTGAGGACACCATGTTCATAGAGGGCATAGTGCTTGATAAGGAGGTAGTTCATCCAGGAATGCCAAAGAGAGTTGAAAATGCTAAGATAGCGCTCCTTTCTTGCCCGCTTGAAATAGAGAAAACAGAGTTTGACGCGAAGATACGGATAACCAGTCCAGAGCAGATGAAGAGCTTCTTAGACGAGGAGCAACGGATGATAGAGGAAATGGTAGACAAGATAGTTAAGACGGGGGCTAATGTGGTTCTGGCACAGAAGGGCATAGATGACCTGGCACAGCACTTCTTGGCGAAGGCAGGTGTACTAGCTGTCCGTAGAATAAAGAAGTCAGATATGGAGAAGCTTGCAAAGGCTACCGGTGGAAACATAGTTACTAACCTTGAAGACTTAACGGAAAAAGATCTGGGTGAAGCAGCAGTCGTTTATGAGAAGAAGATTGGCGATGATGAAATGGTGTTCATAGAGGGATGTAAGAATCCGAAGGCGGTAAGCATCCTCGTCAGGGGAGGAACAGAGCTTGTAGTCGACGAGGCAGAGCGTTCCATCCATGACGCATTGTGCGTATCGAAGACGGTGGTGGAAGACGGGAAGGTAGTTGCCGGAGGAGGAGCTCCAGAAATCGAAATAGCTAAGAAACTGAGGGAGTACGCTGAAACACTAAGCGGAAGGGAGCAGTTAGCTGTAAACCAGTTTGCAGAGGCTATGGAAGTCGTACCTAGAACACTAGCTGAAAACGCAGGACTTGACCCGATAGACATCCTAGTGGAGTTACGAGCGAAACACGAGAAAGACGGGGTGACTTATGGCATTGACGTCTTCAGCGGGAAGGTCGCTGACATGGCGGAGTTGGATGTGTGGGAGCCAGCGCTGGTAAAGAAGCAAGCAATAAAGTCTGCAACTGAGGCCGCAGCGCTCATTCTGAGAATCGATGATGTCATTGCAGCCTCTGCGATGAAGAGTGAAACGCCAGGTGGAGAGAAATCCTCCTCAGAAGAGGAGGAAAGCAGTTCTTCAAGTGAGTTCGACTAAAAATAACAACTTCTTTTTAAGGTTTGCAAAAACTTAAAAAGGAACTCTAATTTTTCTTTTAAATCATCATAAACTTAGTGGAGGCTACTACTATTGTTACAGAAACATTCGTTATAAAAGTAGGGCCGCCTTGGCTAACACGTTACGAGAAATCGAGAATCTTAAGCGCACGTGCACTGCAAATAACGTTGGGTGCGCCAATTTTAATAGACATACCAAAGGACGTCAAAGATCCCATAACAATAGCTAAACTTGAACTAGAGAAAGGGATCCTGCCAATTACAATAAGGCGAAGCCTCCCAGACGGCACCTACCAAGACATACCAATAAGATTTTTAACAAAGTCTTAATTTAAGTAGCGGGAAACAACTACACTAAACAATTTACCTTTTTTAAAAAAAACAAAATGAAAAATAGTCTAAGCAAAGAAGTTCTACTGGTTTTTTATGATGTTTAGTATTTCTATTAACCGGTTCACCATTAGTGTGAATAACTGCTCTCCCTTTTCCTTTGTTGCCTTTGTTGGGTATCCCATAACGCCAGTCTTCATCCAAGGCCGGCCGGTAGGCGTCACGAGAAACGGGGGGCTTTGAGGTACTTCATCTGTTGCCTTATCCATGTGCACCAGCTCGGGTTTTAGGAAGAGCATTAGGGAGGTTTCAGCTTCGCAGGCATGTTGAGGAAGTGTTTCCAGTATTTTGGGGATGTTTTCCGATGCAAAATCAAGGCTTGAAACAAAGAATACCTTCACACTCCTATTTCTAATCGTGAAACTATAAGCGGCTTCTTTTATTGCTGTAAGGTGGGCATTGCTGGCATGAAAGCTGAACAGGACTATTCTTTTGAAGCCGCACTCTACGAGTTCAGACAAAATATCTATTGTAACTTGCTTGAGCGTTTCAAACTTTAATGAAATGGTTCCTGGAAAGCTGCGAGTAGACCTGCATACTCCATAGTTTAGGGTTGGGGCAACTAGGAAGCCCGTCTCTTCTGCTGCTTTACTTACGAGTTCTAACGTGATTATGGTGTCAGTGGAAACTGGGAGGTGTGGGCCATGTTCTTCTACTGAACCAAAGGGAACTATGATGCCCTCTGCTTTCTTGATTGCTTCTTCAATTTCCGTCCAAGTCATTGTTTCTAAAAGAACCTTCATTCTTAGTCCTCCATTATGGCGTTAAGGATTCCCTTCCAGTCGACTTCACGTTTAACCTTACTTATTGCCAGCTCGATTTTCTTATCGTCTCCTGGCTTTATTCTCCCCCCTATGCTTTCTAACTTACGGATGGTCGTGTAAGTGTCGTATGGAACCAGTATAACTGTTACCCCTTTTTCTCTAGCTTTTGATAGAACCCTGATATCAGGGTATAGGTTTCCAGTTAAGATTAGCACTGCGGTGTCGGTTTCAAGCGCTGGAAGGGTGATATCACTCCGATCGCCGCCTGTTATGACAGCCTTGTTTACGCTTCTTCTGAAGTATTTTAAGGCGCTTTCTGTGGTCATAGCTCCTACAAGTACGTCCTCAACGATTCTGGTCATGTCTCCTTCTTCCAGTATGGTGCCTTCGAGGACGCTATTTATTTCAGCTACTGTAGGGGAGGTTAAACGCTTGTCTTCTTCTATAATTCCCCACACTCTCAGACTGACGTTTTCCGCTATGGGTTTAACTATTCCTTTAACCTTTTCTAAGAGGATAAGTGGGACGTTGTTGAAGATTACACCCATGACCTCTGACCCTGTTAATTTGAACATTTCTGCCTGTGCTAGGGTATCATCTAGAACCAGGTCGTTTCCAAAGGGAGCAGTTATTAAAACTTGAGCATTGAACTTTTCAGCTAGGTGGAAGGCGGAGAGGTTTCCAGTATAGAATGCTACTGGAGTATGCCCGCTTTCAATAAATATTACATCCAAGTCCCTACTTAAAATATGATAGGCTTTTTCTATTCTTTCCGCGGCGTCACCCATTTTACCTTTAGAGAAATCAGTTAAGTAGTATGGGTTAAGCATTATGGGAACTATTATTTCAATAGGGTAATTAATGTCAAGGACAGACTTCATTAGAACAGCGTCTTCATCCTGTCTATCTGAGCCGACGGCCCATCCAACAGGCTTGAAATAACCTGTCTTAAGCCCTTCCTCCCTAAAAATGACGGATAAGGCCATGCATAAGGCGGTTTTGCCACTGTACATTAACCCGGAAACGAGAATGGGTTTCGCTTCATTCAAAATCTTAAACCTCCATTTTTTTAAGAGTTATTTTTACGTCTAAAGCAAGGCACCCCTTCTGGTATGCGAAAAGAGGATTTATATCGATTTCATTTATGTTAGGGAAGTCTGTTACCAGTTGCGAGACCCTGAGGACAACATCTATTATTGCATCCAAGTCTAAAGGTGGTTCTCCTCGAATACCTTGAATGAGCCTATAAGCTCTAGTTTCCGAGATCATCTGTATAGCTTCCTGCCTCGACACGGGGGCAATCCTAAAGGAAACGTCTTCTAAGAGGTTAACATAAATTCCACCTAGGCCGAACATTAACATAGGCCCCCATGTTAAATCGCGGCTCATACCTACGATGAATTCCTTTCCCTGATCGACCATCCTCTGGACGTAAACGCCGTAGACGTTAGCTTGAGGGGCGTACTTGTGGGTGTTCGAAAGAATGTTATAGTACTCCTTCCTGACGTCTTTGGCGTTACTTATGTTTAACACTACTCCGCCTATATCCGTTTTATGAAGTATTTGTGGGGAGGCAACCTTCAAAGCAACAGGATAACCGATTTTTTCTGCAATCCTCACTGCTTCGTCTGCGCTTCTAGCTAATGCTATTCGCGGAGCTGGGATGCCGTAGGCTCTAACCACAGAGAAGGCTTCATGGGCTAATAGAGCGACGCGCCTATCACCGTACACTGCCTTGAAAACAGACTTAACTAGGTCCTTATCTACTTCGAAGGTGACGTACTCATCTTCATGCTTCTTGATGATCTTAGCATATCTAAACATGCTTGACAAGGCCTTAACAGCTTTTTCAGGAAACAGGTAGCAGGGAATCCCGCTCTCTACGAGAAGCTTGCTTGCTTCAAGAACTTCTTCGCCACCCATGAAGGAAGCTAAAATGGGCTTCCTATATATTTTTCCAAGTTCAACAAGAGCAACTGCTGTCTCCATCGCCTTTGTCATCGCTTGAGGAGTTAATATCACAAGGCAACCTGCAACGTTTGAATCGTTAAGGACAGCTTCCAGGGCAGCCTTGTAGCGTGCATCGTCGGCGTCCCCTAAGACATCTACTGGGTTATATATGGCGGCAGCGGGGGGAAGAATGGAACGGAGGGCTTCAATAGTATCGCTTTTGAAACGAGCCAGCTTCATACCGCTTCTTTCGCAGGCATCGGTAGCGATGATCCCTGGCCCACCAGCATTCGTAACTATGGCTATACCTTTGCCATCAGGTACTGGTTGCTTAGAGAAAGCTACAGCCAGGTTGAAAAGGTCTTCTACTTCATCTATCCTAAGCACACCTATTTGCTCGAAGGCTGTATTGTAGGCTCTATCGCTGCCGGCTAGAGAGCCTGTATGGGACGATACTGCCCGAGCGCCAGCCTCACTTCTACCCGACTTAAGAACGATTACAGGTTTCTTTTTAACCACCTTTTTAGCGACGTCAAAGAATCGTTGCCCTCTCCGGACGTCTTCTAGGTATAAGAGGATAACTTTACTCTTATTGTCTTCGGCTAACGCCTCTATCACGTCTGATTCATCCAAATCAGCTTTATTGCCTAAACTGATAATTTTACTGAATCCGATTCCCTCAGAGAGAGCCCAGTCTAAAATCGAGGTAAGCATTGCTCCACTTTGAGATGCGAAAGCAATGTTACCTTTTAAGGGAGTTTTAGCGGCGAAACTAGCATTAAGGGGAGTGAACGTGTCTATAATGCCTACAACGTTAGGTCCAAGCAGCCTCATGCCATACTCTTTTACGATAGATACCAGTTTTTCTTCTAGTTTAGCACCCTCATAACCGATCTCCTTAAATCCAGCACTTATAACGACCACTCCTTTAACTCCGGCTTTCCCACATTTCTCAACCACATCCGGAACAATTCTAGCAGGCACCGTTATAACTGCTAAATCAACCGTCTCCCCAATGTCCTCTACGGAGGGGTAACATGTCAGTCCAAATATCCGCTTAGCATTTGGATTCACAGGGAAAACTTTTCCAGGATAACCGCACTCTATAACATTTCTTATGACCTCGTAACCTACTTTCCCTCTCGTCCTAGAAGCACCTATCACGGCAACACCTGAAGGGTTAAAGAAAAAATCAAGGGATGTCAATGTACATGTCCCCCAGCATAGTTAGTTTTTAACACCCTTTTAAAAATTTAGAGGAGTTGAGTGGTTTGATTTAAGGGAAAAATGTTTCACTAACCTTTCTTTAGCCGCCGTTTCTTTCGAAATCTTCCTCTGATACGCTTTCTTAAGTTCATAGAGCAGGATTATAGTCGATGCCGCTAAAAGCACTGTAACCCAGTCCCGTACCGATAGGGGGAACGTCTTAAACAATGGCTGGAGGCTGGGTACGTATATTACAAGAAGCTGCAATACGAACGAAACCATTAATGCTAGTACTAAATACTTATTCGAGAAAGGATTCAACTTAAAAATGGAGATTTTCTCTGACCTGTAGTTTATAGCGTTGAACAGTTGAAACATTATTAAAGTTACAAATGCTAAGGCCCGGGCTTCTTCGTAATTAAAGCCGAATTCATTCCAGAGCCTCGTGGAGTAAACAAGCAATGTTACACAGGCCATTAAAATGCCGCAGCCGGCGAGCTCCATAGCTGACCCCTTAGTTATCATGGGGGTCTTCGGGTTTCGGGGAGGCCGTTTCATTATGTCTGCCTCAGGTGGCTCCACGGATAAGGCAAGGGCTGGAAAACTATCTGTAACCAAGTTTATCCATAAGATTTGAGCTGCTGTTAAAGGCAATGGGAAGCCGAGGACCATCGCAACGAATATTGTTAAGAGCTCACCTGCATTTGTAGCAAGCAGGTAAAAAACTGATTTCCTGATGTTTTCGTATATTGTTCGTCCTTCCTCAACTGCTGTAACTATCGTAGCGAAGTTATCATCGCTAAGTACCATGTCCGCGGCTTCCTTGGACACGTCTGTTCCTGTAATGCCCATTGCTACGCCTATATCCGCCTTCTTCAGTGCTGGAGCATCGTTTGCCCCGTCGCCTGTCATCGCGACCACGTGCCCCTTGTTTTTAAGGGCAGAGACTATTTTCAGCTTATGCTCGGGGGAAACGCGGGCGTAGACTGCTACGTCATCAACAACCTCTTCAAGCTCGCTGACATCCATCTCCTCTAGTTCAACTCCTGTCAGCACTTGCTTTCCTTCCTCAAATATTCCAACCTCTCTGGCGATAGCCTCAGCCGTCCACACATTGTCTCCCGTAATCATGACGACCTTTATTCCTGCATCCCTGCATTTCTCAACTGAATGTTTAGCCTCTTCCCTTGGAGGATCCATTATTCCAATCAATCCAAGAAATATTAAGTCATCTTCAACTTCCTCCATGCTGTACTTGCTCCGCATTTCAACTTCTTTGTATGCCACTGCCAAGACACGCAATGCCTTTTCGGCCATCACATGGTTTTCTTCTAGTATCTTGTTCCTACGCTCATCACTCATCCGTTTGATTTCACCATTTTCCATGAAGTATGAGGAAGATTCCAAGATCACTTCAGGTGCGCCTTTAACGCAGACAATGGCACGTTCATCCATCCACTTGTTGATGGTTTCCATCCGCTTACGTTCGGGCTCAAAAGGAAACTCGTATATTCGGGGGTTTTCCTCCCTTAACCGCCTTACGTCTATTCCTAGATCTAACGCTGCTAGGAGTAATGCACCTTCAGTTGGATCTCCTATGATCAGCATGTTTCCATCTTCGCTTTTTACCTCAGCATCGTTGCATAATGTTGCAATTTTAAATAAAAAAGATAAATGCTGCAGCTCGGTGTCGGATGTTTTTTCGACTTCTCCTTTTTTAAGGGGTATTCTCTTATCTGGAATGAAAACTTCACGTACAACCATTTCATTCTTAGTTATTGTTCCAGTCTTATCGCTGCATATAATCGTCGCGCATCCGAGGGTTTCCACCGCAGGAAGCTTTCGAACTATAGCGTTCTTCTTCGCCATCCGCTGAACTCCCAGCGCAAGGGTGATCGTAACTATCGCCGGTAAGCTTTCAGGAACCACAGCTACCGCGAGGCTTACAGATGCCAAGAAAAGCTCAAGCACCTCCGTTCCTCTCAGAAATCCTGCCAAAAAGATTATCCCACAAGCCATTATAACGATTAAGCCGAGTTTCCTACCGAGTTCCCCTAACCTTTTCTGAAGTGGAGTCTCTTCTTCTTCGACTGTTTGGACGAGGGTGGCGACTTTTCCTAGCTCGGTTTTCATGCCGGTAGCAACGGTAATTCCCATTCCGCGACCTTTGACGACGACGGTTCCCATATACGCCATGTTTACTCTGTCGTTAAGTGGTGTTTTCGCATCTAAAACAGCGTCCGCATTTTTTAAGACGGGAGTAGATTCGCCTGTTAACGTGGCCTCGTCAATTTGCAGGTTTAGTGTTTCAATGAGTCTTAAGTCTGCGGGTACACGGTCACCCATTTCTAGCAGAACCAGATCCCCAGGAACAATTTCTCTAGCAGGAATTTCAACCTTCTCGCCGTTACGTATAACCTTAGCGTGAGGAGCAACGAGCCTCTTTAGTGCTTCAACAGCCTGCTCCGCCTTATATTCTTGGTAAAAACCTAAAAGGGCATTCATGAGGAGGACGAAGGATATTACCCCTGCGTCAGCTAGGTCGCCTAAAACAAGAGAGATCAAAGCTGCAATTATTAAGATAAGAATTAAGAAACTTTTAAATTGGTCTAGGAACATGGTAGCCAGCGAGCGCTTACCTGCTTCCTCGATCTCGTTAAAACCGTACTCTTTAAGACGGGAGCTAGCCTCATCGGAAGTTAGCCCCTTTTCAGTTACTCTCAATTTCTTAAATGCCTCATCTATCCTGAGGGAATGCCACATGACAGCCATCACAATTCTACTCCCTATTACATTACTTCTCCTAATCCTAATTAGGGAAGCAACGTCCTGTCAACCATTTGTTAAACCGAAGTTAAAACAGGAGATTACTTTTCAGCATGGCAGCCGTCAATTAAGAACCTTCCGACGTTTACTAAAAAATTTTACCATTAATGCCTTGCTACATGAGTTTGCTTCCTACATCTGACTTCCTTCCTAATTCTTAACGTTTTACGTTTTTCATTTTGCTGAGGGAGCTTATTAAATGCAAAACATAGAGACAGAAGAAAATGTGAGTGGGGTAATATTGTTGATTGGTCTTTCCAACGATGAATTAGCAATCGTAGGTGAAAGTTCAGATGCAGAAGGGTAACAGGCGGCAAGGCAACGATACGAAACCTTTTTAGGAAAGTCCGCGGTTAAGGACTTCGTAATTCTGCAATGTTCGAGTTGCTTAGTAGGGGGAGCAAGAATGCGGTTGTGGTTGCTCGACATTTTGGCATGTCCGGCTGATGGATGCAAATATTATCCCCTTAAGCTTTCAATTTTCGAGTGGGAGCGCGACGACGAGAAACGCATATCCAGTGTGGCTAAAGGCTACGTTTCTGGTGACGTGAAAGCGATTAAGAAGGAATTGAAGGACAACGTGAAAATTGATGAAGAAAAGGGCGTCATTGAGGACGAATTAGTTAGGAAGCCTCTTGACGTCAAAAAATACGTTGACGCCTTCAAGGAAAAGATAGAGAGTATATTTAAGCATATAACGGATCTAACAGGAGCATCATCTGAGCTTATAACAGACATCGTAAACTTTAGGGCTCCCGCAAAGTTGGACGAGAAGCTTGAGAACATGGTGTACTTGGCGAACTGGCTTGCGTTTAAAGTTAACGTGAAAAGCGGCGTTTTGATTTGTGAGAAGTGTGGAAGGTGGTATCCAATCATTGAAACAATACCGCACATGTTACCAGATGACCTTCGTAACAAGAAGGAGGACAAGGAGTTTCTAATGGAATGGAAAGATAAGCTCCCAGAGAGGATCTTAAAGTCAGAGGGGATAACAACATAACACTAAGAGATAAGGAGAAGGATTTAAGAGATAAAAATGATAAAAAAGCTTCCCCCTAAAATAGGGGAGCATGGGAGGATATTGTTTTTTTAACGGAGTTAACTATGCCTTTAACTACTGTTAGTATTTTTTCTCTCTCGTATGAGAGAGGAGGCCTTTCATTGTCATACATGCTCTCGGGTTCGTGGGGGGTTTCTCCTATTTCAAGAGCGTTTCTTACGTAAAGCTCCCTCCAGAAGTACGGGGTCTCCTTTGGAGGGGTTACACCTAGGATCTTACACGTAATTAACGTCCATGCCTTAGCTACGCACCCTATTTCGTATCCTCCTCCACCGAGAAGAATGAGTTTTCCTCCGGTTGTCTTATGGGCAAGATCGTGGAGGATTTCGATTATCTTCTCGTAGCAATCCAAACTTACAGCTTCCGTCGTTAGCGGATCTCTAAAGTGTGTGTCGACGCCGCATTGCTGGATTATTATTTCTGGCTTATAGGATTCTACTAGCGGGGGAACTATTTCCTTGTACGCATAAAGGTATGCTTCCGTAAAGGTGTATGGAGGCAGAGGAACATTAACAGAGTACCCCCTTCCCTCTCCAGCCCCAACCTCTTCGATGAAGCCACTTCCAGGGTAAAGGAATCGCCCATCTTCGTGAAAAGACACCGTAAGAACACTAGGATCCGAGTAGAATACTTCCTGCGTTCCATCTGCATGATGACAATCTATATCTACGATCATTATTCTTTTAAATCCATGCTTCTTTTGGAGGTACCTTGCTGTTATTGCCACATCATTGAAAATGCAGAAGCCTGCAGCTCGGTCCCTAGCAGCATGGTGAAGCCCTCCCCCTATGTTGAACGAGTGGAGGACGCGGCCACCGACAATCAGCTCAGCGGCTTTAATGGATCCGCCTACGATGAGGGACGATGCTTCAAACATCCCCCTGAAAGCAGGGGTGTCACCGTAGTCAAGGTATCCTCTACCCAACTTGTCCATTTCCTTAACGCGCTGGAGGTATGCGTCACTATGAACCAGTTTGAGCTCGTCTAGGCTCGCCATTCTGGGCTCAACGAGCACTAGGTCAGGATGATCTAGGAGGCCTATTTCCCTCATGAGTTCTACTGTAAGCTTGAGTCTCTGAGGACGTAGAGGATGGCTTTTCCCTAGGAAATACTTTAAGTATTCGTCGGAATAGACTAGAGCAACCTTTCCAGTCAAAGGCAACACCCGCCATCCTCCTGAACTTTTAAAAGACTACCTTAATAAGCTTACGTTGGTGGAGGTGGTGGAAATGGACAGAGGGGAGGCCTTATCGCTCGTTAAAGAGCATGTTAAGAATCCGAGGCATTTCAAGCATGTGTTAGCCGTTGAGGCTATTATGAGGGAAATTGCTAGGGAGGTTGGAGGGGACGAGGAGAAGTGGGGGTTAGTGGGGCTATTACATGACCTTGACTTCGACTTGACTGAGGGTAACCCTGAAAAGCACACTCAGATAGCAAGTGAGATCCTAAAAGGCAAGGTTTCAGACGACATCATCAGAGCGATCAGGTCCCATAACTTCGAACATACCGGGGAGAAGCCGGAGACGCTCCTCGAGAAATTCTTGGTGGCATCTGATGCAGTATCGGGGTTGATAGTGGCTACAGCGTTGGTTATGCCGGGTAAGAAGCTTGAAGAGGTGAAAGTTAAAAGTTTAAAGAAAAAGTTTAAGGCGAAGGATTTTGCACGTGGTGTTGACCGAGAGAGAATCCTTTTCTGTGAGGATGCAGGAATGCCGCTTGACAAGTTTCTAGAAGTTGCCTTAAGAGGGATGAAGAAGATAGCAGAGCAAATAGGGCTTTAATCCTTCCAAAGGGAAAGAAGAAGGGAGTTAGTGAACTACAAGCACGTCCCTTTTACTCCACCTGATCACCTTCTGAGCCGTGCTTCCCAGAACGATCCTTTTCACCCCAGTTAGCCCTCTTGTTCCCATAACTATTAGGTCTACGTTTTCTGTCTCGGACACGTCAACAATAGTATCTGCTGGGTCACCGAAGAGAACTAGCTTCACAACGTCTTCCACGCCTTTTCTTTTAGCTTTCTCCTCAGCTTCACCCAGCATCTTCTCGGCTGACTGGCTTAAGTAGCTTTTCACTAGGTCGTATGATGATTCCGAGTAGTTCTTTACTATCTCAAAATCTTCGGTTTTAATAACATTCAGGAGGATAAGTTGGGAGCCACATAACTTTGCAAACTCTATTGCCTTTTCTAACGCACGCTCCGCGGTCTCCGAGCCATCCAACGCTACAAGCATTTTCTTATACATCTTAGACCCTCCAGAGAAACAGGATAAAGGCAATTTAAAGATTTAATTCCCAGAAGAAGGGTTTTCCTATTTAAATTTTGTAGGATCGGCGAGCGCGGCTATCCACCATGAGTAACTGCTAAAAGGGTTATCACGTCTCCATCACGTACAATGGTTTCCAATCCTCGAAGTAGCCTTACATCTTTGTCGTTAAGCAGGACGAGTATCCCGGGTGCGATTTTCTCGCCTTCAATTATCATGTCACGTAAACGTTGCCCTTTAAAAGCAGCTAGGAGCACATCCCTGACTGTGCCCCCATCGTTAACCTTTACCTCCAAGATAGAAGTGTTGAGTGCCCTTGCTAGTGACGGGAAAAGCTTTAACTTGACCTTCACCGTGAAACCCTCGTAGATGTTAACCCCCTTGAAAGTGGTGGGTGACAGTGCGTCGGGGGAGATGCATTTCATCATGGCCTGAAGGCTCCGTCCAGGTCAGTTTCCCTCATCCGCATGAACCCTTATAGATGGAGGGCTAATAAAAGTTAGCGGTTTCCAATAATTTTCCTTTTTATCAGGTTTAGTGCGACAAGAGGCAACGCGTCCATAATCACCTTCTTGCAACTTTTGCGTCCAATAATTAAGTCAGAAATTACTCTTTGTAGGCTGGATGATGAAGTATTCACTACGCCGCTTCTTCTTTCCATGAAAAAGTTTCTAAGCCATAAGCTCCACTTCATGTCGCTTCCAATCTCTGCTTTAAGCCGCCTGTCGTACTGTTCCATGCGCTTCTCTGAGGGGTTTTCCTCCTCATACGCTTTAACCACCACCTCGGCTCCAATTAAGCCGCTTTTCATTCCATAATACATTCCCTCCCCCGTAATTGAGGACACCGCCCCAGCAGCGTCGCCAACAACGATAGTCCTCCACCCAGAGATTTTACCCATTATTCCGGAGAGGGGAACTAAGGCTGCTTCAAAACGTAGAATTTCTCCTCCTCTCAGTTTAGGGGAGGATAAAGGATGCTTACTAAAAAGATAGTCTAAGTATTTCTTTAGGGGGGAGGTGACCTTTGACAGTAGGGCTCCTACACCAATGACTACCACGTTTCTCCTTGGGAACATCCATCCATAACCGAATGGTGAAATATCGCTACCATAATAGAAATGATTTCTATATCCGAAAACTTCATTCACCCTCTCCTCGTTCATCCTCACTAAGTACTGGACGCAAAGTCCAAGCTGATCTTTCCGCCACCGCCAACCCATTACTCTTCTTGCAAGGGAATGTACTCCATCAGCAAAAACGACGAACTCGGATATGTAATCTCTTTTCCCGGTGCCTTTAACGTAGTCGTCATCTACGTAAACATTTAATATTCTCTCCTTGGTTACAATAGTGCCTCCAGCCTCCTCAACCCTTTCAGCGAGATAACGCCCTAAACCACTTCGATCCACGTTTCCTCCTACCCTCTCATTATAGTCGACGTGAAAGCATCCCTCTCTTAGCGCCACGAGAACGCCATAGATTTCCCTTTCAACCACCTTGGGGCTTATCCTAAATTCTCTTAAGGCCCTCTCGGTCAGCATGCCTCCACATGGCTTATCCTTGTTAGGAGTCTCGTTCTTGTCGGCTACCACTACACTCAACCCTGCCTTAGCGAGACGCTCAGCACATATTAATCCGGCAGGACCGCCGCCGACAACTAAAACGTCACATTTCAAGGGTATATCCCTCAAATACTTATTCTTGACAAGGCTTCAAGCCCTACGCTCACTGCAAGATCCAATCCTTCAAAGACCTCTTTCTTAGTAATAGAGTTGAAAAGGCGTTTCCCAGCTATGGGATTGTCGCTAACCGACATGATAGAGCCACATTTGATCCCGTGTATTCCGCCGACCGTGAATAGGGCTGATGTTTCCATGTCGATGCCTATACACTCCAAGCCTATGGCTTCCTCTAATAACTCCTTGGTCTCCCTGAAAAGCGCATCGGTCGTCCATACATGTCCAACGTGAAATCTAATGTTTCTCTCAGAAGCACACTTAGAAAGTAGTTGTGTTATGCTTCTGTCACCTTCCACAAAGCCCTCCTTAACGTAATGCTTGGTTGTGCCGTCCCCTGTGTAGGCTTTATCGGCTACTAGTAAATCGCCCAGCCTTATGTTCCGCCTGAGGGCGCCTGCAAAATCGCTTCTTACAATAGCTCGGACACGTGCCATTTGAAGTGCTTCGACAACAACTGCCGTTGCGGGGCAGCCAATTCCTGTCGGCACAACAGAAACGGGTACGCCTTCATAGTAGCCACGAAACGTTTCTCCTCTCTCCTCTACTCTCTCCAACATTTGCACTGCTCTTTGTGTTGCAATTTTGGTTGCTGTCAGAAGAACCCTCTTTTCAACCTTACCTGGACGGCAACCTAGGATAGCATATACCATCCTAGCCTCTCGAGGAAGAAGTCTTGCAAGTCTAATAGCGTATTTTAGCATTCTTCCACGCCTCAGCCCTAAAAAACCATTTTGGCACCTTGCTAATTAAATGATTTACCGTTTTAACGTTTCCAAATAAAAAAAGAGAGTTAAAGGATGAAGGAGAGGAGAAGTTTTACTTCGTCACCGAATACTCCTGACAAGAATATGAACTGGCGAAGTATTCTTTCTGGCTCCGAGAATTGCGGTATCCTGCCTAAGAGGCCATGCAGGGTTGCGCTTATAACGTCAAAGTACATGGCAGCCAGGAGGGAGATGTACACTGCAGACATGATGGAGGTTAGCAGCATGAAGAGGCAGAACGGTCTTTTCACTATTCCTCCTTTAAAGTATGCGAGTAAGACCGCTGCCATGAGCACCGTGAGAACTAACGCGTGTATAGCGTACTGTCCTTCAACCGTAGCCAGTACTATTATCACCGTGAATAATATGGATGAGGTTGTAACTGCCATGTAGTCGGTTCTTGAAAGCTCTTCTTCTCCTCTGAACCAAGATTCAAGCAGGATGCCGCCGATCATCAGTCCGAAGAACCCTGTGTAAATAAGCTGGTGGCCTAGCATCTCGTCGAAGTAGTATGTCGGCGTGTAAAGGGAATAGAGGTAAATGATGGCTTCTGGGTTCGTGGCAACCTTGGGGGTTATGAAGAGCATAAACTCGTTTTCAGCCATCAGAACTTCTATGTGGTTGGCTGTGAAGTGCATTCCGTAACCTACGAAGAAGATCATCAAGGAAAGTATGAGCAGAAGGTCTAAAAGAATTCCTCGCTTCCCAGTTTTAGACGTGCCCTCCGAGAGCACTCTGTAAAAACCATAGAACATTAAAGTGATGTATGGCCCCTGGATAAGAAGGTCAAACCAGCCCCCAAAGCCTCCAAAGTTTGCCGCTAGCGATATTAAGAAGAACGAGCCGATCAGTATGATGCTCCATTTAGCTATCTTGTTCAATGTTTAACCTCCCTTTCCGTAGTAAAGAACCTGTTGCTGAAAAGGTGAATTTTAGTGTTTCGACTGTGTTAGAGAGGCGGTATTCCGGGACAGATGCTCCACGGTGATTTGCAAGAGATTAGGGTGATGCTTCTGAGTCCGAGAGGAGAAGAAAAAGATAAAACCAATATATGTTGTAGATGTTAGTTTAACTTGGATAGGAGTATGGTTTTTGGAGAGGGTGGGATGGAATTAGGCGATCTTAAGGAAATCATTCAAGAACTGGATAATTCGGCTAAACTGATAAGGGAGCTTGTCGCCAACTTAATAAAGCTTAGGAGGAGTCTGCTGAAGGCGTACTCAAGCATTAACAGGATTATTGGGGAGGCGCCCGCACCGAGAGAGGGTGTTACCGTCGCCGTTGAGAAAGCCGCGCTTCCCGCCGTTTTGCCGCCAGAGGGGCAACAGGCGGTACCTGAGGAGGGTGGTGTCAAGAAAGAGGTTGAAACGAGGTTAGAACTGCAAGAAGGGAAGATGGAGGCTGAGGAAGCTGCTGTGGAGGTGGTCGGCGAAGGAGAGGCTGCGTTGATGGTTAAGAAAGCTGCTGAAAGCATCAACGTGAACCCTCAGGTTTCTAACGTGATCAATGAATTGAGGAGGCTGAAGGAGGAACTGCAGAAGAGGATTCCATATCATCCTGTCTTCTCCGAGATCACACTCACAATTTCAAAGTTACAAGCTATGCCGGGAGAGGGAAGGCTGGATGACGAGTCCAAGAAGGAGATGCTCAATAAGCTTTCAGAGTGGGCTTCTAGGCTATCCTGAAGACTTACTCACAGCTTTAACGCTGGAAAAACGTATTGAGGGTGACACCAAGAAGGAGTAGCTTTTAACGTCATCCCCAACTCCATTCACTCTTTTCAGCATACCGTAGAAGTTATCTGCCAGCATAAGGCCCTTCACCGGGCTCGTAATATTACCGTTCCTGATCAGCCAGCACGGGGTTGCCACAACGCTCACCTCACCTGACTCGGGGTTACTTGAATGAGCTCCTTGAACATCCCAAACAAGTAGCCCGTTTGATATCTCCCCAATGAGATCTTCAAAGCTGCTGCTTCCTTTTTCAATGATCAGGTTTGATGGCCCCACCTTGGGAGTGGATGCGTAGCTTGAACGTATAGCATTTCCTGTTGATGCGGCACCAGCCACCCTACTCCAATATGTGTCATATAGGAAAGATTTTAATGTGCCCTTTTTAATAATAGTTGTCTTCTGGCTTGGCGCGCCTTCCCCGTCGAATGGGGAAGAATTTAATCCGCCCTCAAGCCTTCCATCGTCCACTATGCTGATCATGCTGGATGATACTTGCTCCCCGATCCTCCCAGCGTAAGGAGATTTTCCTCTAAGAACGTTGTCCCCCGTTATAGCCTGCAAGAAGGTATACTCTATTAAAGCGTGTAGGGCAGGGTAAGCCAGCACCACGGGGTAAACCCCGGAGCTCACCTCTATGCGCTTCAGCGAGTTCACAGCTAGCTGGGAGGCGGTTTCCCCCACTTTTTCAGGGTTAACTTCGTATGTTCTCTTGAAGTCGAAGTCGCTGCACTCAGGCGAGATAAGGCTGCCTTCCTTAGCCACTGTTCCGAGGGCGCAACCAATGGACGTCCCTTCACCGTGAACATTTAACCCTCGACTATTAGCTATGAATACCTCGCCGTATCCTGCTGCGGCAACACCCCAGTAAGCAGTCACCTTATGGCTGTAGTCCTCTGCTGCATCAAGCATTGTTCTAGCGATGGTTACAAGCTCCTCTTCGGAAATGTTGCGTATCCTCCTATCAAAAACACCGGAGACAAATGTAGGCTTTCTTGGATCCGGCAGCCCGGTCCATCGCTTATCAGGCTTACTTGCCTTAGCAGCCTTCACGGCGCGGTCTACACTAACTTCAAGCATACGTCTTTCTAAACTATTAGAAAAACTGAAGCCCACCGCCCCGTCGACGATAACCCTTAACCCTACACCGTACTCGTCAGAGAGATGACAGGATGACAACTGCCCTAATGAGATCTCAACTTCTAACTCTCTACTATAGCTAAAATAGACTTCGGCTTCATGAGCACCATGTCTTTCAGCGTAGTCTACCATCCACTCTACCAAAGCTGCAAGGTCACTCAATTTTAGCTCCTCCCACAATCATCTGCCTACATCTGATATGAGGACCGCCATCACCAACGAATACCGTTTGTCCTTTGCCGCACCTACCTGCGTTAAGCGCGAAGTCTCGCCCGACAGCGTCCACGTGTAGGAGTGTTTCAAGGGTGTTTCCACTAATCGAGGCATTCCTAACTGGACGGCCCACCTCACCATTAATTATCTCATACGCTCTTTGAATACCAACTTGGAACGTACCATCTAGGTTAGCTTGGCCACCTCTAAAGCTTTCCATGAGGTAGCCGAAGGACAAGTCCTCTACCATTTCTTCAAGCCGCCAGTCGCCAGGCTCAAAGTAGGTATTTCTCATCCTTATGAGGGGTGGAACCCTAAAGCTTTCAGCTCTTGCGTTACCGGTTGGCTCCATGCCAAACTCCTCCTCTCGCTCCAACCCGAGTCTCCTCGACATTTTCCGTATTTTCGCTGCTCTTTCACGGTCATACATTAACCCGACGACGCGACCTTCCTTCACTATTATGGTTTTCTGCGTCCTCACCCCTTCATCATCATACTTGAAGCTTCCGAACCCGTTCTTGATGGTTCCATCATCGCATATGGTGACTAAAGGTGAAGCCACTTTGTCCCCGAGCTTGGATAATAACAGTCCTCCAGCAAGCGTCAAGTCTGCCTCGGCTAAATGTCCAAAGGCTTCATGGGCCAGTACACCCGTGACGTTAGGCCCAAGAACCACAGGAAAAGCTCCTCCTTTCGGAGGGGCGGCGCCCAACTGCTCCAACAGGTAGCCAGCCATTTTTTCTCCTAACTCTTGTGGAGGTGTCTCCTGCCATAGCTTGAATCCAGCTGTGGAACCTAACTCCTCCCTGTAGGAGACGTAAATGTCTCCTTCTCTAGCTGTGGCTAAGGCTCTACCCCAAACGTAGAGGACGTCTTGGGTAAGTTCTGCCCCGTCACTGTTAAAGTACCATTTTTTTCCGTAGATATCGGCGTAGTCGAATGTGAAGCTCTTAACCCTGCTGTCTGTTTTAAAGGCGGATTCACCAGCTTCCAGAAACAGGCGTATTTTCTCGTCCACTCCTATGTCCGCAGGATTCACGTCGGGTTTAACCATGACTCTGTCATGGTACGTCCTTACCTCAGCTAATTCTACCTTCTCTCTGACGCTACTGCTTACAGCTGAAGCCATCTTAACCGCACTCTTACATGCATCCTGTAGGCGGTCTGAGCTGTTAGTTGAGGCGAACCCCCACGCCCCACGTGCTAGCACGCGAATAGAAAAACCTCGGTCAACTCCCTGCCTTACCGATTCAACCCGTTCGTCTTCAATGTGCATCGTTGTTTCAAATAGTTCTTCGCATCGAACTTCCACGTACTCCGCTCCAAGCTTAAGTCCATAATCGACCAGTTTGGTGAGGGTGTCTTCCACGATCCGCCGCCTCCACTGCCTTAGAGTAACGGATATAATCAATGATTAAAAAAGTAAAATGTATTTTGCCTTTCTGATGGAGGAGATAAACGTTGAGGAAAGAGGTTCTTGTTGCAGCCATTCAGCTTGCAAAAGCTGAAACTAAGGAGGAGAACATCAGGCGGGTTTCAGAAATAGTTGACGGCTTACTTAAAAGGACGGAGGTGGACGTGATATGCCTCCCTGAAAAGTGGAACCTCAAGGAGGGAAACCCGCCTGATGATGCCGAGAAGCCTGATGGGCCGAGCGTGAAGGCTTTGGAGAGGATCGCTGAGGAGTACGGGGTCTACGTGCTTGGCGGCTCCTTGTGGGAGAGGGAGGGGGGAGAAATCTACAATGTGTCGCGTCTCTTTGACAGGTCGGGGGAATGCATAGGAGTCCACAGGAAAATTCATCTTTACAGTATTGAGAAGTACTTCTTCAAGCCTGGTTCACGCTTAGAACCCTGCAGGACGGAGTTTGGAATGGTTGGGATGACTGTTTGCTTTGACCTAGCATTCCCTGAGGTCGCCAGGATACTAACACTTAAGGGGGCAGACATAATATTCAATCCTGCATTCATACCATCAGCAGGGATAGAGAACTGGCACATATACGTTAAGGCGAGAGCCCTCGAGAACAGGATCCCCATAGTTGGAGTAAACTCGGTTAGTTTTGAAAGAGGATTGGAATGGCCTGGAGAGAGCATACTTGTAGGCTTTCAGGAAGGGTTTGAGAGCCCTGCAAGATTAAAGGTCACTATCGGAAAGAGAGGGCAGGAGGATGTGCTGGTTAAGCGCATAAACTTGGAGTACCCTCGTCGTATAAGGGCGGTACGCATGTCGGAGAGAGCAAACTTGGATAAACTGCTGCTCAACGCTTAAACGAATGGTTGGTGGGGCCATTAACGGGGTTGCCCTCCTTTCAATCAGGGATTGTGAAGGTAACGCTTTAAATTGGAGAGAAAAATTTAACTATTCCGGTTGAGGAGTGGCTGTAAAGGCTAGGTTGAACTCTTATTTGCTCGCGTTTAAACGATTTTGGAGGTTAATTATGGGAAAGAAGATGAAGAAAGCTCAGGAGAAGGTTGTGGAGAAAGAGGTGCGCAACATACTAATCGACGAGACAATCCTTGAGACCATGGAAAAGGAGATCCCAAGGATGAAGGTTATAACACCTAGCGAGGTGTCAGACAAGTACGGATTAAGGGTCAGTGTAGTTAAGAGCATCCTGCGAGACCTTGAGAGAAAGGGATTAATAAAGCTGGTGGCAGGGAACAAAAGAATAAAAATTTGGATGGGAATGCAGGCTAAGGAAGCCAAGGCTGCAGGTTAACGCTGAACGTTAAGAGACGTTAAGGCTTCGTCAAACGCCTTTACCTGAGACTCGCTTATGTCGCACAGGAACACTTTTTTCAGTTTTGTTCCGGAGTGTGCATGCTCAATCAGTGCTTTAACCATTCTCTTAGCTGCCTCATCCTTGGGGACGCCGCCAACTCCTGTCCCTAATGCGGGTACTGCTAGGCTTCCAACGTTTAGGCTTTCTGCGCATTTAAGGGCGGCTCTCATCGCTTTCTCGACCTTTTCGGGGGTAGTCCTCATGGCGGGCTTCTCCATGGTCGGCGCATGAATTACATACTTCGCCTTAAGCCGCCCTGCAGTTGAGGCGATTGCTTCACCAACGGGGACGAACGGTTTACCCTTCTCGTTTTTCGGAGCCTTCTTTCTAGCGTCCTCTTCGATCTCGGCTCCGCCTACCCTTTTAAGCGCCCCTGCCACGCCGCCTCCCATCCAGAGGTGACTATTGGCCGCGTTAACTATGGCATCCACTTCAAGCTTGGTTATGTCTCCTGTTAGAGTTATAATTTCTAATCCTCCATACTTGTAATTCATTCTTCACCACCTCTCCTTCTCTCCTCTTCTCCTTTCGCTTCCACAAAGAGTTTCCTTAACTCTGCACTCTGAAAGAAAATTATAGTGAGAAGTAAGCTTGTAAGAATGAGAAATGCAGCGACGGTGTTGGGCATGATGAGGAGGGCGAAAAGAATTACCGTAAGAGAGCGAGTTAAAACTCCTTGATAGGCGTGCTCCCAGAACATGAGGATCCACCGAATAAATAGAACGTTGAAAACTGCAAGGGAAGTGAGAAAAGCGATTCTTAGGGTTAACATCAGTGAAAAACTGCATGCTGAGGTGTACATGAACGTTGCCAGACCGAGATCGCTTATAGATTTAGATAATGGGAGCACCGCTATTATGGCAGTCTTCAACCCTTCAGTCGACGCGTATAAGATAAGGGAAGACATAGCGATTAAAACTGCATAAGCTGCTTCAACTAGAAGAATAATTAAAACGGCAGGTAAACTAGGAGGTATGCGCTTACCCATTTCGCCTAACCTCAACCGGCAGTGTTCAACTCTTTTCCTCACCCAAGCTAATATATTAAAATTACCATTTTTATATGTGATAATTGAATGGTGAAAAAGGAATTTTAAGAGTTTTCACTTTGGAAGCGGAAACTGATTTTCAATGTTTAAATTTCTTCTCATGTATTACATGCCAACGTACTAAATGGTATGCAGTGCTCTAGCTCCCATTCTAAGGAGTATGGTGTGGCTTGTAGGAAAGTTTAAAAGTTTTTATGAGACAGTTTTATTCAAAAATAAAGGCTACGGTTTTTAAACAGTGGAAGGGAGGGCGGTTAAATGTCCGGTTCGAAAAAGGGCTCCACAACTGAGAATATGGTTTTCGTAGGGAAAAAACCGACAAAGTAGGGTAGGCTTCATGATAAGCTCTACCTTACGTCGAGTGAGCTATGTCCTTGCGTGTGTCATGCAATTAAGTCAAGGAGCAGATGAAGTTAGGGTTGTAGCCCGAGGAAGAGCGATTTCTAAGGCTGTTGACGTGGTGGAGATTGTGAGGCAGAGATTCATGCCGGACTCCGTTAAACTTGGAGAGATAAAGATAGGCACTGAAACCATTGGAAGTGGGGAGGATCAGCGTAACGTCTCCACGATAGAGATACAGCTCGTCAGGGTTTAAGGCGGAGAGAAGATACTAGGAGAGTGCGGATTTGATAGTCATTGAAAAAGTTAAAAGAGAGGATGTTAAGTGTGGTATATGTGGTGAGCCGCTAACCTTCACTCTTTTCTGGGAGAATGGAAAGTATGCTTGGTCTTATGAATGCGAGAAATGCTCTGCTAAGAAAAAGTTTAGGAGAGATCAAGGAGAGGAGGTTAGGGAAGAACTTGTTGATAGGCTTGTGAGGTCATGGTAAAACTTGCGGTTTAAATGCGTGAAGTGTGCGAGCTGCTGCAAGGATAAAAATGTGATCGTCACGTTAACACACCTAGACATTATTCGGCTTGCGGACTTTCTAAATTGTGATGGCAGGGAGCTCCTGAGGAACTACCTAAGCTTCTATCAGGCCAACCACCAATTAATAGAGAAACTAGTTTTCCCCGCCCTAGAAACTTACAGGGGGAAAGCGATCCTAGGACTACGGAAAAGAAATGATGGAACATGTGTTTTCCTTGAAGGAAACCTCTGCTCAATTTACCCTGCGAGACCGATGATATGTAGAACGTTCCCCTTCACGTTTTCGATAGAAAACGGATTGTTAAGGTATGGCTTAACCATTAAGGCGAAGAAAGACTGTAAGGGACTAGGAAAAGGAAGGGAAGTTAAAAAGCATGAACTAGCATTAATAGGGGAGAAAGCGGTGAGGGAACTGGAAAGTTACCGGAAAATAGTCGCTGTCTGGAATAGGATGGTTAAAGAGGGGTTCCCGGCTATCCCAGATCTATTTATAGAAGCAATTCTTAAGGGGGCATTCAGCACCCGAGGCGAAAGCATACAAGTAACACCATAATGTATGATTCCCTCGGAAGAGCCGCCGAATACACCCATCAACCTTAACCTTAAATGTTCTCTTTTTCATTAAAAAATTAAAAGAAATAAAATAATTTTGTTTGAATGCGTCGAATTCAGTTAGATACGTCCGACGCGTATCTTGGTACCTTGCCTTACTTGGCTGAAGAGTTCAAGGCCTTTTATTATTTTCCCAACGGGGTTAACTTCGGAGTAGGGTTCAATCTTTCCGAAAAAAATGCATAATGCGTCGCCTAGAGGCCAGTAGGCTATGTCCCCTACCTCGATTTCTTTCACCGGGTTTTCTAATCCTTTCTTGATTCCAACCGTGAAGT
>JAUQZD010000048.1 GCA_030587405.1 Candidatus Freyrarchaeum guaymasense
GAACACCTTAAATATTAACGGGGATGAGCGCCTATCCACCCTCCTACCCCCCGCATCCCTCCCGAAAACCGTAACTTTCCCGTGGGAGACCGGGAGGCCGAAAACGGCCATGTCCAAGTAGTTTCCTCTGTGCTCGAATCTATACCTCTCATACCTCTTCCCTATATCGTTCAAGGCGTCCTTCCAGGAACTCCACGCCTTCCCTGACACGATGATCCGTGAAAGACACAGGTTCGAGTACCTGGTTGAGAAACCCCTCGGCTTCTCGCCGTCGTTCACGATCCTCACGGCTTTCTCCACGTTTTCCACAACCCAGTCAACCACCCTCCTAGACCCGTCCTTGTTAAGGGTGAAGTCCAAGCCGGTTAGGGAGGACGCATAATCCGGCGCTCCCCCCCGGGGTGAAATGGTTAAGCCTCCAGCCCCCCTTCTAGCCCTAGCGCCGAAGTTCCCCAAGTATACTGCACACCAAAAGCACGCTAACACCTTCCTCAACACGTCCTCGTCATCACAGCTTAAGTCCACTGTAAACCTTGAACCCGGCTCTATGAACGGCCTCCCAGCGTCAACCACCCCCCCGGCCGTAACCATTAAAAGATACGCAACACCCGAATCCTCCCCCGTAACCCTACGATTCACCTCGTCAAACCCCACGTTTAAACCCATCCTCTCGCTAACCTTAAGCCTCCCCTTAACGCCGCTTCTCACAGTAACCCTGCTTTTAACGAGCGAAGAGCCAAAAACCTTCTCCTCCTCACGCAGCAACTCCCGTAAGTTATCGGTCGCCTTCAAAGCCCTAAACCACCACCTCAGCACACCCCTCAAACTCGGCGCCCGTAAACCCTCACCCTCCACGCTCCTCTGATCCGCACCGGCAATAAACAGGGGAGTTACACTCTCCAGCTCAAAGGCCACCCTCACGTCTTCCAACCCCCAACACGGCTCCAACACACCTCAAGAAGAACTTCAATACGCCAACATCAGCCCTCCACCTTAAAACCGGTAGAACACGACGCCAACGCGAACACAAACTTCAGTCTTCCACCCTCCACGGCCAACCTAAGCCAAACCCAAGCCGCCCCATTGAACTCCTTAAGCAGCTTACAGCAACGCCACTATTTAAATCGAACTCCACCTAATCCCCCGGTCTCCTTCCTCGCCTCCCGGTCATCCCTCAAACCCAAGCAACTTCAACCACGTTTAAACGTAAGCACCCTCAACACGAAGCTACCCGTGCAAGGAAGGTTAAACCTTCACACTATAAAACTTTTCCCCCCTTTCAGGCCAGTCAAAAACCTACCTACAGTTTCTACGAGACAGCACACGGGCTAGTAGCGGGACGGCGCCCCCTCACAGCCCACATCCCCGGTTCTCATGTACCTTTCAATCATTTCCGCGATCTTTTCCTGTCTCTCCCACGCCCCGTAAACCTTGCCCTTGCAGATGAGGCTGTTAATCGCCTTTCTGAGCTTCCCGCTCACCCGTCCAGCCGGCGCCTTCGCGAACGGCGTCTGGGGTAGCGGCATGAACGTGTGCGCGTGTATCCTCGCACCCATCTCCGCCAGCTCCTTCATGACCTTTATGGTTTGCTCGGCGTCCTCCTCGGTCTCCCCGGGGAGGCCGAAGATGAAGTCCACGTTCGCCTTTAACCCCGCCTTCAAGGTCAGCTTCACAGCGTTGTAAACGTCCTCGACGCTGTGCCCTCTATGACACGCGTCTAGAACCCGCTGGCTTCCCGACTGCGCCCCTATCACCAGGTTGTCGTTGCTCGCATACTTTAAAACCAGCTCCACCGTCTCCTCTGTTACGTGTTCTGGCCTAACCTCTGAGGGGAAGGAGCCTATGAACAGCCTCCCCTTCGGCCCGACGGCCTCCCTCACGCCTTCAAGCAGCTCCTCCAGCCTCGCAACATTTAACCTTTTCCCGTCTGGCGACCCGTAGGAGAACGCGTTGGGCGAGGTGAACCTGACGTCTGTGAGCCCCCTCCTCCTCATGACCTCCACGTACCTGCAGACCTGCTCCACGCTTCTATGCCTCACACGGCTGCCGAACATGCGCGGCGTCTGGCAGAAGTAGCAGGCGAAGGGGCATCCTCTGGTTATCTCGATTGGGCCGAACATACCATGTTTGGCGGCGAACGGGGGATACCTGTCCAGGTTGACAGGCGGCCTCCAGCCGGTAAACCGGTATTCCCCGTCGAAGTACGCAACCCCCTTAACGTCAGCGTAGCTCTCATCGCAGTCGAACCTTTTAAGCAGCTCGGCCAGGGTTTCCTCCCCTTCCCCCCTCACAACCACGTCAAAACCCATTCTAAGGGTTCCCTCCGGATCCCCTGTCGGGTGTGGTCCTCCCGCAACGTACAGCACCCTATCAGCGTATTTACGCCTTAACTTCTTAATCAGCTTGCACACGTCCCACAGCTGAGTTGTGAAGAAGGAGAACCCAACAATAACCTTCTCATGCCTTTCGATCACTCCCCCCAGCTTTGAGGCAAGCTCGCCCCCATGCTCCACAAGGTAAACTTTTAGGTCGTCGAAGTACTCGTCCCCTTCTAGGGCGCCGACCAGAACGTTAAACCCGTACCTGTTCGGCTTATCGTAGTACAGGACGAGGGCGGTGTCATGGATCACGGCTGACACCCAGCCTTAACCGGGTAGCACTCCGCTAAAAATCTTCTCTTCAAACCTTCAAGGAGGGTCAGCGAAGCCTTAAATACCTTGTAGGGTGGCATCACCCTTAACAGTGCCAATAGCTAGCTGGGCAAGCGCCCTCAGCATCGAAGGCCTCATTAGACCCGTAAGACTACTCAGGAGATGACAGTGCCCACAGTGGACTTAACTATCTGTTTAAGCAGTTTTCAGCGTAGTTCCCCGCTGAACGCGTGCATGCGGAGGGCGCCGTCGCTCCCTGAGGGCAACTTTATAATTAATGATAATCCATTGTTCACAGTGGAGTTTCTCGGTAAGCTTGTAAACCCTGCATCCGATCACGGTGCATGGGGGATGGCGGAATTCTTGGAATTGTATGCAAAACGGAACACAAGGGGCGTGTACAAGGCAGGAATACCCGAGTTCTCCGATTTGGAAGGCGGAGGAAAGGGAAAAGGATGAGGAAGGAGGAAATGCGGAGGTACGAGGAGCCTGCGGAAAGGTATTTTGAAGGAGAAAAGGTGGGATTACTTTAGTGACGTGCTAAGGTTTGCGGCATCGCTCAACAGTAAGCCGCCGATGACGGCGAAATCATACCTTACTGCTGTGAAGGGGTTTCTTGCTGAGAACTAGAGTTTTCACGGAGAGAGCTTAAGAGAATAAGGCTTAATTTGCCGAAGGGGGATGATGAGTTTTGAATTTTGAAAGGTGCATTAGATGATTTTGAGGTTGTCTCTTCTCTTAAGGCTAAGCATGATAATTTTTGATGCTTTAAGGCTTAGGATTGAAGGAGATAAAGCCATTCTTGAATATGGGGTGAGAAGAAAGGTTGAGGAGTATGAAGAGATAGAAGAGGATGAGCAAATTGAGGTAAGACTATGTGGCAGAAGATTGCGGAAGTAAAGGTTTTAGGGTTTACAAGCGAAGTTAGGGAAGGATTTTCGGGGTATAAATCGGGCAATGGGAAAAGCAAAAGAGCTTGATGAAGAAATAACAGAATAGACAGGGCGATGGATAGACTTGTTTATGATTTGTATAGGCTTACCGGAGATGAGATAAAGGTTTTGAGAGATCTGTATGGGGGATAAATTTGATGAGATGTATGGGAAACCTCCATCAAGAGAATCCGCACTAAGGCTTGCTGATGAGGTGAAGAGATGAAGCTGATAAAGGTTGAAAAGGTTGATGAAGAGTTTCTCAAAGAGGTTGTGAGGAGAATAGTTTCGGCAGTTGATCCCATTAAGATTATACTCTTTGGCTCTTATGCCTACGGGAAACCAAAAAAGGGGAGCGATTTGGACATAATGGTAGTTGTAAAAGATGATGTGGAGTCTTGTCGGAGAGTCGCTTCCGAAGTTTACGGAGCTCTCTGCGGCCTATTAATCCCCAAAGATGTGGTTGTTGTGAGACAAAAAGACGTAGAAGAATGGAAAGATGTCCCACAAGCTTTTATAACCAAAGTGGTAAAGAAGGGGAAAGTTTTATATGAAAAGCAAAATTGATCTGGTGAAAGCTTGGCTGAAGAAGGCAGAGAATGATTTGATGGCTGCTGAAAACTCTGTAGAAGCAAAAGTGGGATTGAGTCCTTACTGTGAGTCTGGCGGTTGAGTGGCGAGGCCACGCCCTTCAGGACGGAAGCCACGCCCTTCAGGACGGAAGGAGACCGGTTCTGAACTTCACTACTTCCACGTCCAACCCTTCGAAGTGCTTGTCATCCGTCACGATCTTAGCACCAACGGAGTAGGCGCTCGCCGCTATCAAGGCATCGGCGATTGGAATCGCTTTCACCTTGTACTCTCCCGCCTTTAATGCCACCTTCTCGTCTATTGGAACCACCTTCAAGTTTGACAATCTTATTTGCTCCACCCTCTTCCTAGCGACTTCTCCTCCAACTCTTCTCGAGTAAAGGTAGTAAATCTCTGTCAGCGTGATGGAGCTTATGAATCCTTCTGCCTTGTCCTCGTCAACTTCTCCCAAAAGTTTCTCCACGAACTCTGCTCCCTCCTCATTGTTGAAGAATGCAATCAGCGCTTTAGTGTCGAAGAGGTACCTCATCGGTCCCCCTCAAATTCTTTATTCCATTCTTCTCTTATCTCTTCAATTTCTTCTGACGCCCTCTCTATTTTGTCCACGCCTCTTAAATCGGACAGTTTGACCATTGGCTTTAGAACTATTGCGTCCCCTCTTCTTTCAAGCAGTAGTTTGTCTCCTTTTGATAGTTTTAGTTCTTTCCTGAGTTTTGCTGGGATTACGATCTGGCCTTTTGAAGATAGTTTTACAACTTCCATTTTTACCACGTTTTAGAAATTGTAAGAAAAACTATTTAAGTCTTACTTCCCCAACCGTACTTTGGCGGGAAAGACTGTCGTCATTTCGCACTCTCTTCGCTAACTCTGTGATTTGCCCTCTAACAGCTCATCCAAGAGAAGAGCCGATGCTTTACGGTTTCTGGCTGTTGAGGACAGATTTGGTTTAGATGTAGCCGTAGAGCTGAACGAGAAAATCCGGAAAGACATGGGCGGGAGATCGGCAAGGGGGATTAAAAAGAGACTCAAGAAGATAAGGGTTTAGGGATTTGTGAAAGCTATCAAGTACTTCCCAATGGGCTATCATTGTTGGTTACGGGGTTGAGGAGGGTGAGGGTAAGGTTACAATAAAGCCCTAAGCTGTCCTCTGCAGGTGGAGAGAATTAAGAGCGGTAGAGGAGTTCCGTGTAAGGAGATGCACCCCAGAGAGTTCAGAGCGTTCGCGGCGGAAATAGGTGAAAGAATAGGTGAGAGGATGGAGGCTAAATGTATCTTTGCTCCTCCACGGACATCTGAAGACTGTTTCTGAGCGTGGGAGTTAGATGAAATCTTAAGCTTGCTGAAGCCTAGTAGCGTTTATTTCCTTATCCTTGCTACGGTTGCTCCTCCTATGATCTCGGAGGGAGGGATCAGGAGCAGGTGCTTTTCATCCCCTCCACCGCCGTAGACTTTCTCGTTTTCAAGAACTCTTTCATCAAGGATTACCTTGCAGTTATGTCCTACAGGTGGAACGCCGCCAGCTGGGAAGCCTGTGAGACGTAGAACTTCCTCCCTTCCCGCAACTCTCACCTTCTTTCCGACCAGCTTTTCAACCCTCTTTAAATCAACGGACGATGCGCCGTCGACGATCGCAATAACAGCCTCATCTTCGGCAACGAGCACAATGGACTTTATTATCTGCCTTTTACTGCAGCCAAGCTCTTCAGCAGCCTCTTTAACAGTTGAAGCCCTTCTGACCTCTATGATCTTTGCATTGATATTTCTCTCTCTAACGTAATTCTTAAGCCACTCAACACCCTTCATTTCTCCCTGATAACCCTCCTCACCGTGTTTTCTGGATCCGGGCACTGAAGAACTTCAACGGCGTTTATCCAGTCATCCGATGGTGTCTCCCTGTAAGCTGCTGTAGTGTATGGAATCAGGGCTGACAGAGCGTATGTGCAGACCTTACCCTTTACAACCGGATCTTCAACCTCGATTACATCACCCTTCTCGTAGCCAGCATAGCACTTCCCCTTCACATCCTCCACAACAATTTTCAGCCTGTACACTCCCTTCACACCCCCCACAACGTTTTCAGCCTTGCATAATGAAACTACCTGAGACATTTATGAAGATTTCTCAAGCCGTTCAGACGAGTACCTCGAGATAAAATAAGGTAACAAATTTATCAGCAGATACAGATGGGTTGTGAACGGATACTGCACCCTGTGGGGGCTGGTCAGCGTAGTGCTTCGACTCGGAAACATTACTTTTACCATACGGAAGAATACTCTAGGAGGTAATGCTGCCGAGTTCCAAGCAGACAACTAGATGAGAAACGAGCCACCATGGCAATCCGCCTTGAAAGAATGGTTTAATGGCTGCTTAATGAATCCTGAACGTTCTAGGGGTTCCCTATCATTAAGCTTTATCGTGGAGGCTGCGTCCGCTGTTCACGTTACGTACGTTACTTCCACCTTTTCCTCGCCTTCTACATCCCATCGTGCAGCCCTTCTCCGCCTAACCCATCTCCTAATGAATTCTTCTATTGCCTTCCTGTAGTATTCGTCTTTCCATAGCTGCTCGAGTGCGTCGCACTCGTAAGCCCCCTCAACACCCAGGTACCGTGTTAAAACGTGGAGGAGCTCGTCCCTCTCGCTCTGGGAGAGGCTCATATGCAACGCTCTCAGGATTCTGTTGAGGACTATCCTGCTCATTTCCGCCACCCTATCATGGAGATCGCATCCACCCCTTAGAAACCTTTCCGTTTCCTCCCTCCCGCTCACCCTCCTGCTACATTGGCCGGTATCCTGCTTTCACCGCCATCCTGTTCAGCTCTCTCTCTGCAAGGAGGAATACGCCCTCCTTCCCTTCAGCTTTCCTTAATGTTTCCTCTTTGAACCCGAAGTAGGATGCTAGGATTCCCGCCAAGACCTTCCCCTCTATCTTCTCCGTTATCGCCATGCTCCTCTCGAGTTGATCCAGCTTTTCCGGCGGGCATTTCTCCCCGAAGTACGCCTCCACGGCTACCGCTCCCTTCCGGGTTACAGCAACCACGTCCACCTCTCCCAGCGCCCCCTCATACCTGTAAACGTTCACCACCCTTGGAATGGTCAGCTTTCTTCCAAGTTGATCCACGACCTCAACCTCGCCTCTTATGAACGCGAAAAGCTCCCTCAGCAGCGCTTCGAAGCCCAGCGTCGCCACCCTAAGCCTCTTGAAAGGCGTCTGCTTCAAGGCTGGGAAGGGTGTCAGGGCAAGCCACCCCTCTAAAACCTTGTCCACTATCATGTACCTGACATCCTTCCTGCCGAACTCAACCCTAACAATCAGCCCTCTTCGGATGAGAGATGAGAGAGCCTCGTTAAGGTTTATCCCTGCAGTCAGCTTTTCCACCTGCGAGTACCTGTTGTATCCTCTCGCCAGCACGTGTAGAACCTCAACCTCCGAGGGTGACAGCTCCCTTACCAGGCCGGTGAAGAGAGCGTTAAAGTATCCTCCCTTAAGGGATTCCTCGAACGCCTCCTCCACCTCCTCCCCCGTCGGGTCGTCTGGGAGGACGTAGGTTAACGCCCTGATGTAGTCTGGGTTTCCACCCGTAAGCTCTGCCACCCTTAACGCCGCCTCACCGGTAACCGTTACCCCCATCAGCTCCGCCAGCTTCTCGGCGAGCTCCCTTCCACTCTTCAACGTTAAGGGGTGGACGGTGAGCACCATGTCGAAAGCCCTTGCCAGCGGCTTAGTGTACTCTCCAGCCACCTCGCTCAGCGTCTTCAGGGACGTAGCCGAGAGGAAGACGGGTATCCTCACAGCCTGCATCAGGCTCCTCAAGTGCGACGCAACCGCATCCCTCCCCCCAGCCCCCCTGTATGGCGACGCCGCCCCAAACCTAACTATCAACTCCGTGAACTCGTCCATCATTAAGGGCCGGCCAACCTCTTCAGCCTTCACGAAGAAATCCTCAAGGCAGCTGTACGCGTCGTCAAACCTTATGCTTACACCCGTCTCCTCCTCGAAGAACGTTGAAAGGTGGCTTGGACGCAGAACCCTCTGGAAGTCAACGTAAACCCCTCCAACCTCCTCCCTTAACCGTAGTAGTAGGGCTGTTTTCCCAACACCCCTCAACCCCTTCAGCAAAACCTTCCCCCCCGTCCTCACGGCCTTCCTCAAAGCCTCCATTTCCTCCTCCCTGTCCACGAACAGACTCAAGGGTAAAACCTCCTACGGTAAAACCATTTACCCTAAAACCCAATACCCAAAAACAATCGAAAAAATAAAAAGTTTACTACTAACAATCACAACGATTATTAAACAGGAGAAAACTTACAGAACTGGCAAGGCATCATATTTTTCCGAAAGAATACTTGGAACAAAATTTGAATCCAGAAGACCAAGATACTAAAGAAATTTTAATAAACAATCTTGCGAACATCACATTTATACACAAGGATATAAATTCTGAAATCGAAGATAAACCGCCATATGAATATCTGAATGACTATATAAACTCGGCAAAAAACTTCATCCCAACCGATAGTAACCTCTGGAGAATTGAACAATATACCACTTTCCTCGATTATCGTATAAAACAAAATTTATTTGGCTGGAAAAGAAATCTTCAGAGATATTTTCGAATGATTTTAATCATTCACGTTGGTAGGACAGAAGCTTTCGCCTATTACCGCGGAATTGCCTTTCATATCTGCTAACAAGTAAGCGTGTGACTCACTAACCTACTCATATGCCACCAAACTTATATTCTTTGCTGGGGTATTACCTAGTACTAATGACAGGAAGTGGCACTTGTGCATACCCGCAGGACGTTATGTTTAATTTAATGCTACCTCGCGAGATAGAGAGGCCTTAAAAATGAAGATTATTACGTGGAATATAAACAGGGCTGCTTACACAAGGATGAATTTCTGGGATTATTTTAACAGATTGGCTTTTGACGTAGGGTTATTTCAAGAGGTTTATATGATTCCATATAAGATAAGAAAGAATTATCACATTGTTCGTGGAGAAATGAATGCGATATTACTTAAGAAAAATCCAAACATGAAAAAAATAGAAGAAGAGAGCATTTCTTATAATACTTCAGAAATTGATATAATTGCAGATTTTTATGTTTCTGTCAAAATAGAATTAAATAAGAAAAAAATAGTATTTATAAGTGTTTACAATTATATTGGACCTAGTGAAGATGAGTTCTCTAAGTTTTTAGATGTTATGTTAAGTTATATTCGCAATAATAGAAGGCATAAAATAATCATTATTGGAGGAGATTTTAACATGGATGAAAGGTTTCGAGGTAAATATAGGGGTTGGGGGCTACTAGCAGAAAAAATGAAAAAAGAACTTTATCAGCTAGGTTATAACGAAATTCTTTCTCTCAAATTTGGCTCAAAGGCTTTTACTTTTATCTCTCCTGCGAATAAAGAACCATATCAATTAGATTACCTTTTTATCCCAAGAGATATTAAAATTAATGAAATTAAGGTTGGTAGTAAAGATGAAATTTTTAATCAAAAGCCAAGACTATCAGATCATTTACCAATTATTGCGAGAATAGAATTATAAAAAATGTTCAGCGGCGGAATAGGCATAACAGCCGTTTTACGGGAAAAATCTGCACATCACTTAATTCCCCTCAAGCCTCAAATTCGCTGAAAGCGAATTTAATAAAACTACATATATATACTAATAATAAATTAATAGAATCTCCTAACTATAAATGAACCATACATCCCATGTTACACTAATGCATTTCTACTTAGAAGCGGCCACATGTGAGGTAAGCATAAACATTGCTAAGAAGCACGACGATGACTATTGTTAAGCGCTACCAAGACAGCACTACAGCTTCATGCCTACATGGATCTAGCATGAATGAATATGCCTACGGATGTCATGTATCACCTTAGTTTGTCTACGAGTACGCAGTTACACACCTAAGCGGATTACATATGTCAGTACGCGTCTAGTGTAAGATGACAGGTTTATTGTGAAGGGGACAAGAATTTTAGAGATTTTCTCTCGTAGTAACTGTTACGTCTCTTTAAACTCCTTGGAACACGGGCTGGAGACCTGAGAGATTAGCCGTTTGTGTACTCCTACCTCAGTGGAGTGGGCTTGGCTAGCAGGAACTCTCCTGCCTCGATCAGCCGTTTCAGCCTCCTCGCGAGCAGGTTAGCCCTGCTCCTGTTAGACTGCCTCAACACCACGGGGACTTCTCTGCCTTTAACCGTGATGCTTCCACATCCTTTAAAGTCCTGTTCGGGGCACACGTAAAGGCACGTGCAGCAGTTAGCACACCTCCTCTTGTCGATGCCTTTCACCTTGGAGAAGGCGCCTGTTGGGCAGTACTTTTCAGCCTTGCAGACGCTCAGCTTGCAGTCAGCGCATTTCCCCGTGTCGAACCGCACCTCCAGCTCGGCTCCCTGCCATACCTGGGCGTAGCTGCTCTCAGCTATCGGAAGCCTGCTGTGAACGTCCACTACTGGGAGCCTGACGTCTTCATCCAGAACCTTGAGGTTTTCGAGGATCTCTTCGTCGAGCACCGGGATGGGCACGGCGATGGACGTTATGCACTCGGGTCCGCTGGACGTGACGAAGCCGCCCATGAACTCGGGTTTCATCCCCTTCATCTCGGCAACCACCGACAGGTTAGGGTGCTCCCTGCTGCTCCTCGTCCCCTCACCCACCACGTACCCTACGCCCCCGTTCACGAGTATCCTTGTTCCAACGCCGACCGTCCGCATTTCCGGGTCGTTCTCCAGGGGGTTAACCTCGCCTGTTCCTGAAACGGTAGCCTCCCTTAGAGGCCCCTTCAGCCCCGTCACGGAGAATATGGTTTTCACGGAGCCCTCCCTGGTGTTTACGAAGGCGGCGTAGTTCTTGAAGGCGGTGCGGGTTGTAAACATTCTGGCGAAAGGCATCTCGCTGAGCGTAACGTCCCTCTCGAAAACCCTACCACCAGCCCTAACCTTCACGTTAACGGGTTTGCCCTCCACGAGGTCCCGGAAAAGATGTCCTCCACCATAGTTGTGGCTTGCATGGG
>JAUQZD010000006.1 GCA_030587405.1 Candidatus Freyrarchaeum guaymasense
GAGGAGCTTATGAGGAAGCCTGTCGGCAAGCTTTCCGGCGGCGAGAGGAAGAGGGTCTCCATATGCGTCGGCTTAATCCATGAACCACGTGTCCTGCTCTTAGACGAACCTACAACAGGTCTCGACGCACACCTGAGGATAGACGTGCTAAATTACTTAAGGGACATTAACAAGAAATACAAGGTAACGATCGGCATAGTGAGCCACGACTTGGAAACCGCAGAGTTCTGTGATAGAGTCGTCGTGCTGGATCGAGGGCGCGTGATGATTTTTGGAAATCCTAGGGAATTTGTTGAACGCGTCCCTGCAGGATACGCCTTCATCGTCTCGTTCGGAAAGCTTGGAGAAAGAGATCTTTCTAGGATTGAAAGGATAAGGTTCGTCACTAGAGTGTTGCAAGTAGGCAGAGGAACGGTCAAGGTGTTCGTTAAGAGAATTGAGGAACCCCTCAATCTCTTGGTCGAAGAGCTGGAAAGAATCGGATTGACGCCTTCCAGCATAGTCTCAAGCGACATAACATTCACGGATTATTTCCGGCTGAGTGCCTTAGAGAGGGAGGAAGAAACCTACTTTTGAAGGACGCTTACTGCAGCAGCCATCGCTACAGCCCCTAAATACTCATTGGGAGGCGCCGCCCTTGACGTGTCAATGATAACCTTTCTCATGTTCGCGTAGAGTGCACCGTAGGATCTGCCAGAGCCCAAGTGAACCAAGGTCCTGTAAATTAGGTTTCCCGATATCCCGTCAGGAGCTATTATTACGTTCGCTCCCTCAGAGACAGCATTCTCTATTAAGATTTGGTAGTGTTCGGCATTATAGCCTCTCTCCCTTAGGTTGGCTGCAACAACCTCGGCTTCCCTTATCGTTGCGTCAACTCTCTGGCTCCGCCCCACGTCCCCCAGCCTCCCTCCCGAAAGAACGGATATTTTCTCCTTCATCCCTATTTTTCTAAGAAAGTTGGCTGCTTCAACCGCCAGCCTCACCTTTTCCTCGACGTTTCCTCCCTCGTCTACCCCTACCGGGGCGAACATGAATTGGTGGTTCTTCGCTGTTTCTAGGAGGGCTACCCTAAACGTCTTATTCACTTTAAATTTTGCCTTCACCTGCTTCAGGAACACCGATGAACTCAGCGTTCCTCTTACGACCCCATCCACCTCCCCTGAAGTAAGCAGCCTCAGAGCTTCCTCTTCAGGGCTGCTTGAAGGTAGAAACTCTACCTCGTGCATATGCCCCTTCAGTTTTTCTTCTCCTATAAGGGTTGGCTCGGGGAGTCCCTCAGCTCGGAGAAGCCTTACCGCCGCTACGAGCCTTTCTACCGAGTGTGGCTCCCCTACGCCAACGATCACTCTCACCTTGCTCCTCCTGGCATGCTCGAGGATCCTCGAGAATATCACTTCCCTTCCCTCTAAACGATTTTTTCATGCGCTTTCTCGAGGGCTAACCTCACCAGTTTTATCGCGTTTTCAACGTCCTTAACGTTTAAGACTTCCACTGGGGTGTGAATGTAGCGTGTCGGTATCGAAAGGACGGCCGCTGGCACCCCTCCCCGTGCTAACGCTATTTCTGTTGCATCCGTTGTCCCTCCCTCAAATACTTCTAACTGGTAGGGGATATTGTTTTCCTCAGCCGTCTCTATTAGCAGACTTCTTGGAAGCGGGTGGGATATTAACCCTCCCCCGAGGCTTTCACGTCTACCGTCGGCTACGGTTATGGCTGGACCCTTGCCTAGTCTGACTGGAACGTCGCGTTCCTCCACTCCAGGATAGTCTCCTGTAGCCGTCACGTCTATGGCTATTCCCATGTCTGGGTTGATCGAGAACGTCGAGGTTCGCGCCCCCCTAAGACCTACCTCCTCCATGACCGATGCAACACCGTAAACGTCCACTTCAGGGTCAATGCTCTTCATCACTTCTATTAGAATTAAGCATCCCACCCTATCGTCAAATGCCTTGCCGCAGAGATGGCCATTCTTTAATTCTATCATGTCTCCAACCCACGTTATCGGGCTTCCCACCTTCACCCCCCACTTCTCAGCCTCTTCCCTACTAGTTGCCCCTATGTCTATGAACATCTGATTTCTCTCAACTGTTTTTTTGCGTCTCTCCTCTGGCAGCAAGTGGGGAGGTGTTGCCCCTATCACCCCCGGAATGCTTTCTTTCTCGGTGTGCACCAGAACACGCTGGTTTAAAACGGTCTGGTCAAAGAACCCTCCTAGGTAAGCAAATCTAATGAATCCTTCCTTCTCTATGTACTTGACGACCATCCCTATCTCATCCATGTGGGCTGCTATCATAACTTTTAACCGTCCTTTCCCTCCCTTTTTAATGCAAATTAGGTTTCCCAACCGGTCTTCCCGTATCTCGTCGACGTGCCCTTCGAGTTCTTCTCTAATTATCCTCCTTACATTTTCTTCATATCCAGGTGGTGCACAAGCCTCTACAAGCCTTTTTAAGGTCGACTTCAAGCTTTCACCCATCTGATGGCACCCCCAACAACACGTTAAATGCTCCCCTCTTAAACTATTCTCGCCCCCTCGCAGGATTTGCCTTGCGAAACAGTTAAAATTTGGTAGGTGTTTGTGAGTGCTGGTCTGGCCACAGGGTGGCCTATGAGGGCGGAACCTTTGGACGTGGGGTTCCGGGGTCCCCCCGAAAGCCCCATCAGAGGCGTACGCCCCGATGACGGGGAAACGCCTGACAGACCAAAACACACACTACCCATAAAAGCCTATCAAGCGTGAACCCCTACATCCCTGAACGTTTAGGCTTGAAATGTTAGAGTAAGCATGTTTCCGAAGAAGAATGAAACCAGAAAGCTTATTGTTATGATTGGAATGGCTGGAGGGAACCATTGAAGGTATCCCTTGATACCCCTGCTTGCCCTCGACTTGTCAGCTTTATCATGGCAGCACGAATAAACCTCCCTTTCCCCTCTAGCAGCCTGCAGGAGGATCCTCACCGAGGAGAATGCCCCCAATAATATGAAGAAGTTTACTGTCAGTGTGGCAGGGAATAGTAAGGGCGATCTACCTGCAGTAGGTACGAGGATGGACGTTAAAATGATGGCTTTACAGTCCGCTCCCCCAAGAATTCTAAACCGGTGCAGTAAATATGCAAGTGATAACGCTGCTACTATATTCATGCATGCCTCCTCAGGGAGAAGCAACAGCATTTTAACCTTTAAGGTCATTAATGCGATTCCCAGCGTAAATGGCGCAATCCAAACCTTATTTTGAACCATTTTGCTTTTCACGTCCAAGTATGATGCGTAACTTAGGGTTAAGAGTGCTACGGTAAGTGAGAGGATTTGGAGAACACACCTCAGGGGGTATACCTCCTTCACTCGTGAGCGAAGAATACCTTTATTTCCGGAGTAACCTCGTCCACCCTGCAAAAACCGTACCGTTCAAACTGTACGAGCTGGCCTTCGCTAAGGTTCCTGCACTCCGGCTCTCCTAGTCCCTTTACAGCCTCCCCGTCCGGCTTGATAACGGTGATTGGAAGGCACCCGTCAACGGGAACCCAGTGGATGATCGGAGCTTTTCTCCCTCTAGCTTCGCTAACATCCAAACTGTGAAATACGCCTAAAGGCGGAGATGAACGTTGAACCCTAAAGTTCAGTAAGTCCTTGAGTCTAACCATGGAGTCCTCCTCTAGACGTTTCGCATCATCTCTATCTATGTAAACACGTACCTTCCCCTCCTCAACTCGGACCTTCACTATCCTCCTGCCCCGCTCCGGAAAGTCCGGGTGGAGGGGTGGATGAGCGGTAAGCGTATCAACAGTCACACCTTCTATGACTAGTTCAACAGGCTTCTCAACGAAAAAATACCTGTTTGCTTCAGGATCCACTATGCGTCTATTAATCGCATACAGCATCTCAGGACTATACTCCACATCAATCATGCTCAGCCCAAGGCTGAGCATTGACTCCCTTAAGGCCTTAGGCTGGATTCCTCTCTTTTGAAGCGATTGGAGGCTCCACGTGCGGGGGTCACTCCAACCCATGTAAACTCCCTCTTCTATTTTCTTCCTTGCCTCCGTCTTACTAAGCTTTAACCCCTTAAAGATAATCATTCCATAATGTATAAACTCCACTTCCGGCCATCCATATATCTTCCACACAAACCTCTCGATGACATCCTCTTTGAACAGGTCTTTCCCTCTAAGTATGTGCGTCACCCCTAGCAGATGATCATCTATCGCCCAGGAGAACTCTAAAAGTGGCCAGACACGATATCTTGACCCGACCCTTGGGTGTACCCTCTCGGAAATACGCATTATAACATGATCTCTTATGGCAGGGTCAGGCTGGTCCATCCCCGTCTTTAACCTTACAACGGCCTCTCCCTCGCCGTAAACTCCGCTAAGCATCTCATCCCATTTCTCAAGGTTCTCCTCGACGCTTGTCTCCCTATGAGGACAGGCTTTCCCTTTCTCCTTAAACTTCCGCCGCCACTCTTCACGTTCACAAGTGCACACGTAAGCATATCCTCTTCTGATCAAGTCCTCACAGTACTTGTAAAATATGGGGATCCTATCCGACTTGTAGAATTCCCTATGCCATTTAACACCTAGCCAACGCAACCCTTCCCTTATTAGCTCATAAGCTTCGCCTACAACGAACTTTTCCCCCCCTCCAATCGTGTCGTCGAATACCAAGAGAAGTTCTCCATCATACTTCTTCACATACTCGTCGTTTAAAATCGCCATTCTGGCATTCCCTATGTGAAGGGGCCCTGAAGGATACGGGGCGAGCCTCATGACAACTTTCTCATACTTTTCAACGTTTGGAAGAGGAGGCAGCTCCCTTTCCTCCCTCTTTTCCCTCTCCTTCATCATTTCAGGTGCAATCTCTGAGAGCTTCGCTTTCTGAACCTCTAAGGGCATCTTGTTTACTTCCTCCACCAGACCCAAGACGACGCTAAGAACCTCCTTAGCTTTCGACCTGAGCTCCGGCATTTCGGACAGAATCTTCCCTAACACCGCCTTAGGATTAGCCTTCCCTCCATACTTCACCGCATTAGCAAGCACGTGCTTAAGGAAAACCTCATTTAACTCTGGTGAAGCCTCCACCACAACCACCCTGAAGAAATATCTTCCTTCTCCTCAAAGAGGATAGACTAAAGTTACCTTTAAAAATCCCTCCCCCTCACCGGATGCAAACCCCGAAATTTAATTAGAAGGTAAAACCTCATCAACTAAACAATCAGCCTCTCTCCCTTAAACGCTTAGGAACGCTAGATTACCTCATGGAGCGCTTTGACTCGAAAGTTTTAAAATCACGTTGCCTCCTCGAACCTACTGGCGTAGGCTGCCTCCCTTACGTGAGGGGTGTCATATTGATAAAGGTGATTATCTTCGACCTTGACGGAACCCTAATAGATACTAGGGAACGCTTCTTCATGGTTTTCAATAAAACATTGGAGTCCTTCTCCCTAAACCCCCTAACTAAAAGGAGATTTAACGAGCTCTACTCGAGAGCATCCCTAGACGAAGCTATTCCTAAAGAACTTCAAAAGAATTTTTGGGAAAAGTTTCTCCACGACTATGGTAGAACATGCTCAGAGAAGGATTCACCCTTCCCCGGAGTAAAGAATGTACTCAAGGTGCTTAAGAGGAAGGGGCTAAAGATCTGTGTCGTCACAGGGAGGGCCTGTGCGGAAAGCGACGTCTGGACGGAACTTAAAAAACACGGCCTGGCCGAGTACGTCGACGCTGTGGCTTCAAAGGATGTGAAAGTAAAAGATCATTTCTTCAAGGACGAAGAGGTCTCCCGTATCTTGGCAAAGTTGAGTGTTAAGCCTCATGAATGCTTGATCGTCGGAGACTACCTCGCTGACATAGAAACAGGAAAAAAGATGGGTTCTCTCACCGTAGCCGTACTAAGTGGAGGCGTTAAGAGGGAAGTTTTAGAATCAGCCGATCCCGACCTCGTATTGGAAAGCGTCAACGACCTTCCTAGCATAGTAGATATTCTCGCTTCTAAACCCTCCAAAAAAGGATGCTTAGAACTTAACATTTAACACTAACATAATCATGGCGCTCTAAGCATTTCCTCCAGTTTCTTCCTGCTTTCAACCAGCCCTCTAAGAGAATGCACCTCTAAAATGACTGGCACCTCGATCTTTCTCATGAATGGAAGTAGTACGTCAAACCTTATCTTTCCCTCCCCAACAGCTAAATGCTGGTCGGATTTCCCGTCGTTGTCGTGGACGTGGAAAGCAACCAAATAATCCTTCAAGGACGATATGAACCTCAAGTGTCCCTCCTCTGTTATCCCCCAAGTGTTGGCATGTCCCACATCGTAAACCACGCCCACATTTGAATCTAACCCTTCTAAGAACGATGTGAACTCCTCGGGGGAGACTAGGAGGTGCCTGTTACTTGCTCTCTCCTTATTCTCTAAACCCAGCACGACACCTTCCTCGGAAGCATATTTTGCAAGCGATGAAACCGCCCTCTTAGACCTGACCCATGCCTTACTAAAAAGCCCTGGAGGGTAGTCTCGGGATAGTGTGCCACAGTGAACGGTTAGGTAGCATGCATCCAGCAACCCAGCCAGCTCCACACATTTCCTAGTCGCCTTCAGGGAAGCCTTATACGTGTAATCGCAGAGACTTGCGAGGTTAATGTCAATGTATGATGAATGAAGAGCGAGGCGCAAGCTGAGCGAATCAGCCAGCTCAGCCAGCCTCCTCAAAGCCTCCCCTTCCACCCTCGCTGGGTTGAAAAGCGGCTCCTCACACTTAACCTCGACAATACTGAACCCGCTATCAGAAAAAAACTTTAAAATTTCCTCAAGGGTACCTTCGAAGTTCACAAGGGTAGCTGCTCCGATAATCACCTGCTCCACCCTCGCAAACGCCTTTTCCCTTTCCAAGCCTCCCAGCCAATCTTTATATGGAAGAAACTATCCTTTCCAAGACCCTCTTACCCTCGTCTGAAAGGGCAATCCCCCCTTCCTCCTCCCTGACAAGCCCTATTTCTAGGAAAACGTTAATTTTCGCTTTAACAATCCTCTCACTTACACCAGAAAAATCGGCTATCTCGCTTATAGAGGTAGCCCCCATTCCTAGTGCAAGAAGAACCTTCACGCCTCCCTCACCTATAAGCTGCGCCTCCGGAATAACCCTCATCTAATAATCACCGTCCCTCACCACTAATTCTGAAATCGAATTTTGAAAGATCTATTATTAGAAGGCGATCGGCTTCATACGGCTCCAACGACTTAAGCTTTATCACGACCATGTTCCTCTTTATCTTCCGTATTTCCGGGTTCAACTTTTCACTATGCAGCTTCTCCAGGAGAAACTCTATGAACTTGGATGGAATCTCTCTCACCTCTCCACTAATAATCATTTTCCCAACATCTCCAAGAAAGTACTGGCTGTTCCTGCCTCCGCGGCGGATGCTAATTAACCCCGCATCCAGCATTCTCTTTACATGCCATCTAACGGTATCATGGTGGAGGCCGGAGAACTCTACAATATCCCCCTGCTGAACCCCCGGATTCTCGGCGATAAACTCGAATATTCTTCGCGCATTCTCATTTCTTAAAAGGAGGAAGGCCTTCTCGGTCCTAGCATCCCTTAAATATTTGGGGTAAAAGACCGCTCTCCCACCACACTTCGTTTTCTCGAGCAGCCCTCCTGCCTCAAGCACCCTAAGGTGCCACGCCAATGTCCCAGTAGGAATGGACAGTTCATTGGCAATCTCAAAAAAGTATGCCCCTGGATTTTCACATATCCAACGATAAATCTCTTGGCGAACCGGGTGTTGAAGACACCCTAAACGCTTACTTAACAAAAAACATCACCAACCACGTTATCAATACGTTAACGCCTCTATCTTTTATTTAAGCAAACCATTAAATAATATTTACTGAAACTCTAACCTTAAGCTTTTAAAATAAGGTTAAAGGTGGGGGAGCGTTACGTGGATTCCGAATGTTGAAGGAATACCCACTGAGAGCTTAGGGTGCATCAGTAAAGGAAAAAAGTTTTTTATAATTTAGCGTAGAGTTGAAGGTAAGGTGGCTTCTTCTTCGAGGGTTCGGAGATGCGTTCGGTGTCCGTAGTAGTTTGCACGTTTAACCGTAAGAAGGACATTGTCGAATGCGTGGAAAGCATCTTAAATCAAGATTACCCCGACTTTGACGTATGGGTTATCGACGATGCATCGACGGATGGAACAATGGAAGCTCTGAGGGACGCCTTCTCGGGGGAAAAGAGGCTTCACCTGATAAGGAACGAGGTTGAACTTGGAAACACTCTCTCCAGAAACATTGCCATGCGTACTTCGAAGGGTGAAATAATCGCCTCGACGGATGACGACTGCATCGTCGCCGAGGACTGGCTTTCAAACTTGGTAAAGGTGTTTGACGAAGGAGACGACATAGGACTCGTATGTGGACGAGTCCTACCGATCTTCTACACCCCAGTACCAGAATGGCTTAAACCCCCAATCTACCCCATACTAGCCATTAGAACCGAAAAGGAAAGAACAGAGCACCTCAGCCCTTACGGCTGCAACATGGCTGTCCGGAGAGACGTGATGGAAAAAGTAAACTATCTCAACGAGGACATAACCCGGAAGCATGGAACCCTCTACTCCGGAGAGGACACCGACCTAGGATTAAGGGTGCGCGCCGCAGGGTACAGGGTCGTCTACACGCCTGACGCAGTGGTAAAACACAAAATGTTCCCCTACAGGCTTACAAGAGAACACTTCATCGAGAGAGCCCTCTACTTCGGAATGTCCGAAGTAATGTTCTCCGGCAAGAACACTTGGGGGATCCTCGACGCAGCAGCCAACATAACAGCATACTTCATAAGATACATCATCAGGCCAAGATTCTACAATTTAACCCTAATAGCCTACAAGTTCGGCTGGCTCCTTAAAGCCCTAGGGGGAGGAGAGGAAGAAGCCACCAAAGCAAAGGAATGGTTCATGAGGTTCGCGCAGAAAGCAAAAAAATGAAGTAAAAACGTAAAAGGAAAGGTTAGCAAAATGATGAAGCACGTGAATAAATACTGCGCCTCCGAAAGGCTGAAATCCCTCTCAATAATATCCTCAGTGGTGATCTCAAGGCACATGGCGTACCTAAACGGCGGCAAGGAGCCGGAAGGCCAGGACGTCCTCCTATGGATGCTAGACGCTGTGTGCAGCGAAGCAGACCTCCTGGCAACAACGGCCAGTTCAACCATCCTAAAGCAAGCATCCTCCCTCCTGAAGATGGCCAGGGAGAACGTTGCAACAGGAAAACTAGACGAAGCCCTGAGAAAAATCTCGGAGGCAACGACTAGGATAACCACCCAAGCAGACTACGCCCTAAGAAAGCTTGAAGAAAAAGATTAGAAAAATTAGCTTCTAAGAAGCCTCAACAGAATACACCAGAATCATACGGTAATCCTGGTTGAACGTTACAGCGTAGGGCATCGAAGTTTCATTGCCAAACTTGGGAACCATCCCGAAGCACTGGTCAACAACCCTCCAACCGCTAGGCCAAACATTCTTGAGCAACATCGCTGAAACGATAAGGTATCCTTCTCCCTCAACGTTTAGCGTCGCAGTCGGGTTAAACCACTCCTGAAGCCACGTTGCGCCAGAGTAGTGCCAGCCAGTAGTTCCGTTACCTACAGTGAACGCAGCCTTAACGCCAGACGAATCCACAGCAATGAACACGAACAAGATTAAATCCCCACTTTCCTGAACGTAATACGCTGGAACCCTCAGCGACAGGCTGTAGCTTGAGCAAGCCCTCGCTTGTCTTTCTCCATTCACGCTCACCGGGGGTGCTAAGGCAAAGCCGGCAATAGATGGCGCCATTGCGACGAGTACCATTGAAACGAGCAAAAGGGCGGTAAACACCTTTAACTTCAACATTCAGCCCTCCACTTCGCACCTCTCCAGAAAACAAAGCTACACCATAATATAACTTTAACGTAACTTCCAGATTTTCTTTCCTCATAAGGGGTATGAAGGCACGCAATCCCACATTTTGGTTTTGAAGTGGGTGTTACCCCCCTGCTGGGGGTGGTCCCCACCTCCACCAGCAGTTTAGGGAGGTGGTTCAGCCCTCACCCAATACTACCTCTTTCTCGGCAACTTTCCTGCCCTTGTGGTCCACCACGATTAGATGTGCTGAGCATGCCAGTCAGCAGTCATAGGCTCTCATAACCATCTCGATCAGGTTCAGAAGCTTGGGGTCAACGTCCACCATTAATCAATCCCTCCACAACTTTTCATCCAAATTGGGAAAACCCTTATGCGTCCTACTTAAACCATGGTTCTGGAAACTTTAACTTCTCGTGTATTTTATCCTCGAATATCTGCTTCGCTGTAACTAGCATCGACTTCTCCACTGCTGCGATGTTATTGTTTGTTGCCACGATCAGGTTCGCCTTCTTTATCACTCCCTCGTCATCCGTCCAGTAGTTGTAGATGAGCGTCCCTCTGGGGGCCTCAACGATCGCTACCCCCACGCCCTCCTTCGGAGTCACCGTTTCAAGCTTAACGTCGGCACTAACTATTTCAGGATCCTCTAGCAGCTTCTTAGCTTTTTCAACAGCCTGAACCAGCTCGATTATCCTAGCCCAGTTGTAGGCAAGAGTTGCATGGCATGGTCTCCCAACAGTGTCCCTGAACTCCTTAAGGAGCTCCTGGGCTTTCGGCGTCTCCATCCTGTCGGCAACGTTGATCCTCGCCAGTGGACCTGCACGCCATATTCCGTCAGGGTAGCCGGCAGGCTTAAAGAAGATGTGCGTAGCGTACGAGTGAGGGGCGACACGCTCTCCGGCGTACTTGAGGTAGTCCCCCTTCGGGAAGTCCGCTGCAACCTTACCGTCAGGGTCCATGACTCTAACCGTCGCCTTGGGATCATAGATTGTGTGAACTCCCTCAACGTTCAAGCCAATGTAATATGTGGGCACAACTCCGAGCTTCGTGATCACGTCAAGGTATCCTTCAACGATCTTCCTCGTCACTTCAACGGTGAAATCAGCCAGTTCCTCGCCCTCATTGACCAGTTTAAGCAGTTCATCCCTTTCCTCCTCGGTTAACCGTTTAGCCATTCCTCCCGGAATCCCCGTGACAGGGTGGACAGAGCGGCCGCCCACATACCTGCAGATCGTCTGACCAACACGCATAAGAGCTATAGCCTTCTTAGCAGCGTCAGGCATGTTCTTGATTATCCCAACAAGGTTCCTTACGGATGGATCGGCGAATGGACCAGCCAGAAAGTCTGGTGCGGCTAGAGCATAAAAGTGCAGTGCATGACTTGAAATCTGCTTACCCTGCATTAAAAGGTCTCTAAGCTTCACCGCTGCAGAGGGTGGAGTAACATCCCATGCAGCCTCAACAGCCTCTAAGCTGCATACGTGATGGGGCTCAGGGCATATCCCACAGATCCTCGGAGTCAGCCGTGGAGCCTGCTCTGCGAGACGCCCTTCAAGAAACTTCTCAAACATGCGTGTGAGAGTGATGCTAAACATCAGGTCGTCCACTTCGCCCCTCTCGTTCAGCTTAAGAACTATTTTCGCATGACCCTCAAGCCTCGTCGCAGGCTCAATAACAATAGTCCTTTCCTCACCCATTTTCCCCACCTACTTCCTCCTGTCAGTTACCGCCCTCGGTATTATCGCTGATGGAAGAGTAAACCTGCTGAACGTGCCGACAACATCCTTAACAGCCTTAACAAGCTCCTCAGGACTGACCGACTCGTAATCCACAATCGACGCCAGCGCGCTAAGCATCTTAGCCCCCTGATCCAACACGTTAGGCCCGGGACCCATACACCCCTTGCAAGGGACCCCCGCAGACGGACACACCGCGCCGCACCCCGCCCTAGTCGCAGGACCCATGCAGATGTACCCTTGCTCCAGCAGGCACTTCTCAGGGTCAGGTATGCCCTCAAAGTCCCTCTTAATCTTCTTAACAACCACAACGTCCGATTTAACACGTGGACACTCGTCGCAAAGGGTTCTCTCCTTAAGCTTCGGCATCTCTCCTTTAAGGAGGCTAGTTAAAACCTCCGCTATCAGCTTAGGCTCAGGAGGACACCCCGGCACTAACAAGTCATACTTGACGATGGACGGATTCGGCTTCACGTAGTCAAGCATCTTGGGAACCACCCTGTCGGGTATCCTCCCATCAACTACGCTCTCAGCCTCCATGAACTTACGCCTCAAAGCCTCATCGATAGGGTAGAGGTTCAGAAGCGCCGGAAGCCCCCCGAAAGTGGAGCATGCACCATAAGAAACCAGCATTTTACACTTCTGACGTGCAAGCTTCAACAAGTGAACATCCTCTTCCGTCCTGCAGAAACCCTCTGTGAGGCCAAGATCCACCGAGCCGTCGGGGAGCCCCTCAAGATCCTTAAACTTATAATCCACGACAGTATGCCAAAAAACTATGTCAAGCTGCGGGATCACATCGAGCAACGCCTCATGCAAGTCTAATAGACTCTGCCAACAACCCCAACAGCTACTGAGCTGAATGAATGCTACCTTAACTGGCATGTTAAAACCTCCATTATCCTTTTCGAAGCGGGCTTGGCCCAAGCTCCTTAAGTTTTTTAACAAATTCTTCGACTGCGTTTACGAGCTCTGCCCCCTCGCTTGCCGATATCCATTTAAGCATTAACCTGTCGGGGTTTAAGCCTAGCTGATGTAGCATCGCCCTTAAGAGGGCGATCCTGCGTTCAGCACGGTAATTTCCTCTGACGTAGTGGCAATCTCCGGGATGGCAGCCGGCAACTAGGACGCCGTCGGCGCCCAGCTCGAAGGCTTTCAGGACGAATTGGGGATCAACTCTGCCGCTGCATAAAACTCTGATGATTCTGATGTTTGGCGGGTACTGCATTCGGCTCGTGCCGGCCATGTCGGCTCCTGCGTAACTGCACCAGTTACAGAAGATGCCTAGGATCTTGGGTTCGAAGCCGTCGCTCATTTCCATCATCTCCTTCATATAGTGAGGGGATGGTAAAGGTAAAAACTCGTATTTCACGAGCTTCTTTCCTTATTTTAAAGTTTCGGGAGAGGCTGCGTGTCACCCTTTAAGGCTGAAGCCATAGGTGGCTGCCATGTTTCTTAGGTCGTTGAGGTGGGGAACGGTGGAACATGTTTTCAACTTTGTTGCGAGACGTCGGCTCGGAAGGATTCTGGGCTTTCAGCGGAAAAGATAAATATTTTTAGTAGTCTTAAGTTGGTTGCGTTAGGGGGGCTCCCCCCGCAGCTGCATGGTTACTTTAAAGCTTGAAGGAGGCTCTTTATGGGTGAGAAGGTGGGCGAGGAACCGCGGGTAGGCGTTTTCATATGTCATTGCGGCACCAACATTGCCGGCGTAATAGATGTTGAGGAACTGGTCAGGTATGCTTCGAAGCTTCCCGGAGTGGTCGTCGCTAAGGATTACAGGTTCATGTGTTCCGATCCGGGTCAGAACCTCATCAAGGAAAGCATAAGAAACTTTAAGCTTAACAGGGTCGTGGTTGCCGCGTGTAGTCCGCGTCTCCACGAGGAAACGTTCAGGGAGACCGTGAGGGAGGCCGGCCTTAACCCTTTCCTTTTCGAGATGGCGAACATAAGGGAGCATTCAAGCTGGGTTCACATGTGGCAGCCTAAGGAGGCGACGGAGAAGGCTAAAGACCTTATAAGGATGGCTGTTGCTAAGGCTAGAGACCTGGAACCCCTAGAAGTCAGGAAGGTTCCGGTTAAACCGTCCTGCCTCGTAATTGGCGGGGGGATAGCAGGCATATCCGCCGCCTTAGACTTAGCCGATGCAGGATTCGAGGTTCACCTTGTTGAGCGTACACCTTCCATAGGGGGCCATATGGCCCAGCTTGATAAAACGTTCCCTACAATGGACTGTTCCGCATGCATTTTAACTCCCAAAATGGTTATGGTGTCCCGCCACCCAAACATAAAATTGCACACTTACTCGGAAGTAGTAGACGTCGACGGATACGTTGGAAACTTTAAGGTTAAGATCCTTGAAAAGGCGAAGTACGTGAAGGATCGTGAATGCACGGGTTGTGGACTCTGCGCCGATGTCTGCCCGGTGCACGTTCCCAACGAGTTCGAGCTAGGGCTTGGTGCAAGGAAGGCTATTTACATACCCTTCCCTCAGGCAGTCCCTAATACTTACGTCATAGATAAGGAAAAGTGTATCGAGTGCGGCCTATGTGCGCAGGTATGCGAAGCCCAAGCCATAGACTTCAACATGAAGGATAAGGAGGTCGAGGTGGAGGTAGGCACGATAATAGTTGCCACGGGCTACGACATTTTCCACCCTTACGAAATGCAACAGTATGGTTACGGTAAGTACGAGAACGTGATAACCTCCCTTCACATGGAGCGTCTCCTAAGCGCCTACGGCCCAACCGGGGGGAAGGTTGTCGTCCCCTCGACGGGGGAGAAGCCGAAGCGGATAGCCTTCATCCAATGCGTCGGCTCAAGGGATGAACACTACTTCCCCTACTGCTCGAGAGTCTGCTGCATGTACAGTCTTAAGCATGCAAGGCAGATAAAGGAAAAGTACCCCGACGCTGAAACCTACATTTTCTTCATAGACATGAGAACCTTCGGGAAGGGGTACGAAGAGTTCTATGAAACGGCAGCTAAGGAGTACGGTGTCAAATGCATTAGAGGCAAGGTGGCCGAAATATACGAGGACCCCAAGACCAAGAAGCTTATAGTTAGGGCCGAGGAGACCCTTCTCGGAGACCCAATAGAAATGGAGTTCGACTTGGTCGTGCTAGCCTCCGCCGTAAAGCCGAGCGAAACAACGGACGAAATACAAAGGATATTGAAGCTTTCAAAGAGCCCTGACGGCTTCCTCTTAGAAGCACACCCCAAGCTAAGACCCGTAGACACGTTCGCAGATGGAGTGTTCCTTGCTGGGATGGCTCAAGGCCCAAAAGACATACCCGACGCGGTCTCCCAGGCTAAGGGCGCCGCAGCCGGGGCAGCCGCCCTAATGGGGAAAGGCGAGGTCGAGATAGAACCGTACTACGCAGTGGTAAACCAGGAAATATGCTCCGGTTGTAAAACGTGTAGTGGAATATGCCCCTACGGAGCAATAAGCTACAACGAGGAGGGAAAAGCGGAAATCAACAGCGTACTCTGTAAGGGCTGCGGGGCATGCGCGGCGGCATGCCCAAGCGGAGCCATAGAGCCAAACCACTTCAAGTTCAAGCAGATCTTGGATACGATAATAGCAGCATTCCAAGAGGAGGCAATGTAACCCCCTATTTACATGAAGTAGGCGTGAGGAGGTTAAAACGTTCAAAATCTCCCTTTAGGTGGTGTCCATGGAATCCTCGAAGTTGATTAAGAAGTTTGAAGCGGATTTCACCCAGGAAGTAATAGATTTCGGATCTAAGTTTTTCCCTGAAGTAGAAAATTTTAGGGCATGTATCCAGTGTGGGACGTGTACTGGTAGCTGTCCTAGTGGCCGTGAAACCGCGTGGCGCGTGAGGAAGCTAATAAGGCAGGTTCAGCTGGGTCTTAAGGAGGACGCAATAAGAAACGATGCCTTATGGAACTGCACTACATGCTACACTTGCCAGGAAAGATGCCCAAGGCTAATCCCCATCACCGACATAGTCCGTAGTGTAAGGAACATCGCCGTCTATAATGGTATTATGCTGCCAAGACACGTTCAAGTGGCCGGCTTACTTATTAAGTACGGCCACGCCGTCCCAATTAACGATGAAACTAGGGAGGTAAGGAAGGAGCTTGGACTGGACGAGACGCCTCCCACAGTTCATGCCTTCCCCGACGCCTTAGGGGAGGTTAAGAAGCTACTGGAGGACACGGGTTTCATCAGGCTAATAGAAGAGGCTGGAAGGGAGGGTTCTAAGTGAGTAGGTATGCTTACTTTCTAGGATGTTTAACTCCCAACAGGTATCCTGGAATTGAGACCGCAACTATCGACCTTTTAAGGCTTTTTGACATAGAAGTTGACTACATGAAGGGTACCTCCTGCTGCCCTGCTCCAGGAGTTTTCGGCTCTTTCGACCTTAACACGTGGATCGTCATAGCAGCTAGGAACATTACTATAGCCGAGGACATGGGTGCAGACATAACGTTAACCTGCAACGGGTGCTATGCTACGTTGCAGGAGGCAGACCACATGCTTAAACACAATAGGGAGCTCGTGGCAGATGTCAACCGGCGTCTTGCGAAGGTAGGAAGAGAGTACAAGGGGACGGTTAACGTGATACACATCATGGAGATACTTTACAAGGAAATTGGACCGGAGAAAATAAGGGACATGGTTGTTCAGCCGCTTGAGGGAGTTAAAGTAGCATGCCACTATGGCTGCCACTTCCTGAAGCCTAGCGATATAAGACAGCAAGGCAACCCTGAAAACCCGACGATGATGGAAGAACTCATTGAGGCCATAGGCGCTGAGCCGGTGGAGTACCGGGACAAGAACATGTGTTGTGGTGCGGGGGGAGGTGTAAGAGCCGGAAAAATAGACTTAGCATTAGACATGACCCGTAGAAAGATAGACGCGATGATGGAGGCTGGAGCTGACTGCGTCGTTACACCGTGCGTATTCTGCCACTTCCAATTCGACGTCGGCCAGGCCGAAATTAACAATAGGCTTGGAGCCGAGAAATATAAGCTACCAGTAGTGTTCATCACACAGCTCATTGGGCTGGCCCTGGGAATGTCCCCGAGGAGAATGGGTCTTCACAGAAACCGCACACAGGTGAAAACCCTCTTGGACAAGGTCTTCGCCTAGACATGATCCACTTCAAACATTACCCCCTCCCCTTTTTAACACTTCTAAACCTTTTTTGGCTTGCTTGGATGACGCTTCCTCTAGGTGGCACTCCTCGATGGGTAACGCTTTTAAAGATTCCATATGGATTGGTACTTACGGTTGTTCTTATAGGCTCTGGAGGTAGCACTTTGGGCAAAATTAGACCTAGATACATTAAAAGAATCGCTAGGAAGTTGCTGGCGGAATACGGACACCTAATAACAGATGATTTCGAGGAAAATAAGAGAATCCTAAACATGATCGCTGAGATAAGGTCTAAGAGGGTGCGTAACAGGGTTGCAGGATACCTCGTCCGACTAGTAAAACTCGGCAGAGAAGAATATGCCACCCCCACAGCCGAGGAACGAGCCATGGAAATGGAATACGAGACGGAAATAAAAAGGTATGAGGAAGAAAAGCAGGCAGAATCCGAGTCTAAAGCAAGCATGGAGGCAAGCGGGGAAGGAGAGAAGGCAGCCGGAAAGGAGTCTGGTGAAGCAGAAGTTAAACCTCAAGAGGAAGAATCAGGAAAAGATGAGTGAGGAAAGGACTTTTACCTATATGTCCACTTGTATGTTAAGTTTTTTGATGAGCTCCTTGTACCTGTTTCTTATGGTTACCTCTGTTACATGAGCTACCTCGGCTATCTCCCTCTGAGCTCTTCTCTCTCCCGTAAGTATCCCGGCAATGTATAATGCTGCAGCGGCAAGGCCGGTCGGATCCTTCCCGCCTGTTATACCCATTTCCTTCGCCTTATTGAGTATCTCTGCAGCCTTAGTCCTAGCTTTAGCTGACAGCCTAAGCTCGGATGCAAACCTGGGTATGAAGTCTATCGCATTAGGCCTAGGCGACTTGAGCTCCAACCCTCTCAGGATCAACCTTACACAGTGAGCTAACTCCTTCCTGTTAACACGTGCTATGTGCTCTATCTCGTCAAGCGGCCTGGGGATCCTATGCTCCCTACAGGCAAGGTAAACTGAAGCTGCAACCATCGACTCGATGGAGCGCCCTCTAACCAGCCCGCTCTCCAGAGCGCGCCTATATATAAACGCTGCAGTCTCCCTTATCTCCTTGGGAACCCCTATCTGGCTTGCAATCCTGTTAAGCTCGGGCATAGCCTGAGCAAGGTTCCTGTCAGCCGAGGAATGAACCCTAGTCCTAACCTGCCACTTCCTAATCCTGTAAATCTGAGCCCTCCGCCTAGGGGATATCTTCCTCCCGTAAGCGTCACGGTCACTTCTACTTATCGTCGTACTTAACCCTCTATCAGGCATCCTAAGGGTTAAAGGCGAGCCAACCCTACTCCTGTCCTTCTTCTCCTCAGCGGTGAAAGCCCTCCACTCTGGTCCACTGTCAATCATTAAGTCATCAATCACCAGCCCGCACTCGCTGCAAGTCGTTTCGCCTCTAACGTAATCCTTAATTATGCTTGTACTGCCACAGTTCGGGCATCTCACCTTATGTTCTCTCTCCACTTCAGACATTTTTAAACACCTCCTGAAGAGGTGGTGGGAGATGAAGATTACATGAACCTTCATCCTAATAGAAGGAGTCAGCGTTACTGATTGACGGGTTTTTAAATCTTTTGGTTTCTGAATAGAAATTAGCACTATGAACTATCTCCATCTCCCAGCCATTAAAATAATGGATTTCCCCATATATAAACCTTTCGCCCTCAGCTCACCGTTGAAATATCTACTGAAAGCACACCTTCTATTTCTTCTATTTCTTTTTTAAATGTTTCTATGTTCGAGCTTAAGTGTGATTTATCTATGTACCCTTCATAAAAGCATATCTTTCCCTTCCTGCAAAGCCCTGTCGTGTAGAGGAAATCTATCTTATTCCTAACAATAACAGTCCCCAGCTCCTTTAGGAACTTCTGGCTTAACTTATTAATTTTTATGGAGACTTTTACTACTTCCGTACTGTCTGTGGGTATTAGGCGTGCCTCATTGTTTGCCTTTGAAAGCACAAAAACGGCGTTCTTCTTTCCTAAAATCTCAACGAACTTCTCAGGTAATCTTATGGGCCTATTAGGATCCACGACGACCATTTTAGCAAGGGTTAACTCCTCCGACATGTTAACCTCCTTCTGGCAATTGATCTTAAAAGGTAGTAGAGATTCTTCCTTCATTAAAAGCTTTTGCAGAGTCCTTCCGTGCTTCCCCTTCCTTTTAATCCTTTAAAAAAAGATGAAGTAGACTATTCCATTTCATCTCTGACTATTTCTATTACTGTCCTGAACTTTACGGCATCCGGCAGTGCACCGGTAATCTTAAGGTCTCCACTCATATAGGCTGATGTTGCATCTATCTCTCCCGTAAGAATCCCTAAGATAGTATCTTTATTTGTTTCAAACGTTAAGTCAGGGTTATCATGGGTTCCCTCGTGAACCGTGAGCTTACCATCCTTAACTTCAATGTAAAATGGTGTCCCTCCCTCAATGTTGAATTGAAGAACCCTATCCCATCCCTCGATTTCAGCAGCAACATCCTCGCTTTTAGCTGCAACCTCCTCTATCTTCTTGAGGGCATCCATAATTTCAGACACACGTCTCCTCCTCCAAGAAGTTAGTGTGATAAGACTCAAAAAGAAAAATTATATAAACATTTCTCTAAGAAATGAGTGCCCAGTGAATAAAAAATTTTCTTCATTGTTGAAACGGAAATCCTTGTTTTAGCTGACTCATCCTTTCTCAGGTTTAAACTTTTCGATTCCAATACTGTCCTTTTGCATCACCATGTTAATTTTCTATCTTTCAAAACATTTTCATTACATTTTTCTGACTATTAACTTGAGGATTTTCAAGAATGGCAGACTTAAATTGCTAAATTATTTAAAGGGAAAAGGTAAAACTAAATATGTGGTTTCACTCAATAAATTTAAAGCTGGAAGTAAAATAAAAGTTTGGGATGCCTCATGAGCATCGTAGTTTATGATGTTCAACCTAATGGAGAATTAACGGAACTACCAGGTCTTAGCAAGGATTTACTCACTAATGACAGAGTCCTAATAGTTGTGGCTGAAAGACAAAAGAAAATATATCTCTGGAAAGGGAAAAACTCCTCGGTGAGGAAGAAATTTGTTGGTGCACGGAAGGCATCAGCTCTAAGAGGGGAATGGGGGCTCGTTTTTAAAGTAATCGCAATGGACGAGGGAGACGAAGACGAAGAATTCCTAAGCTTGATTGGCATGGAAGCTAAGCCTCCGACACCACGCCCAGCACCCAAGCCAGCTGTCAAAAAACCTATTGTTGAAAAGCAAGCTGCTCCTCCCGCCGACCAAACCAGAGTAGCCGTGGCGAAGCCCACCCAGCCGATACCCCAACCAGCGGCACAACCCTCCCCCCCTGTTAAGTCTGCCGCTCAACCTGTAGTCCAGGCAACGTATGAAAGCAGTGGCCACACACTTGTACCTGCTCAAGGAGAGGTTGCCACCATGAAATCCGATGAGGGGGCCGCTATCAGCACCGCGTCTCCTGGTATAGGTGTTGCTGGCGGCTTCACAGGAATCAATGAAAACGAGGTTATCTCCAAGCTTAATGAAATTAAGGTCCCAAAGGGCTATGTTAGAGAGGTCGTTGTGATAGGGCCTTCTATATTCGCCGTTAAGGAGAGTAGGACTAGCATTTTTGGAAAGGAAAAAGTGGAGCGAAGACTTGAGAAGGTTAAGCCTCCTGAAGGCGTATTCCTAGTAGAAAACTTCATTCCAAGAGTTATAGCGGAAAACGGAAAAATCCTTGCAATAGAGTTTTTAAGGGAGAAAAGCGACCTAAATGAAACCATGGAACCATTAAAAAGCGAAATGGTAAAACACCTTGAAGATATAATATCTATGTTTAAAAAGGAAAAAGAAAAGTAGACTCCACCTCAAAGTAGCAGCTGGTTAAATCCATTTTTAACATTATTTTTTTATATTAAACTTGAAGTATCATTCTTGGGGGATTTGGTTGCTGGCGGCAGAAAACGTTTCTAAAGTTGTTAGTATGCTGAGGGATGAGTTGAGGGTTCTTGGAGCCATAACAGCTAGGGGTCTCGCGCTCTACACCGTGGGAGGAAAACAAATCTACTCTGACCTTGACCCCCCGGTTGAGGAAAGGTTAAAGGTGTTTGTTTCAAGCTTTCCCGGTTTGAGCATAGGATCCCACATAACAGTCACCATAGGGGAAAGAACCTTAATAATAATGCGCCTCTCGGAAAGGTCTGTTTTAGCGGTTTTCACCCATCAAAGAGTTGGGATCGTACTGGTTAAAATGTCCGCTCTGATCAAGTCCTATGGAACAACACTAGATAAGCTTCTCGAAGGAGTTGAGGAAGAGCAGGTTCCATCCATACAGCTACCCGAAGTGAGCGAAGTTAAAACCGAGGAGGTCCCGGTGGAAGAACAACCATCAGAACTTGTAGAGGCCCCTGTTGAGGGAAAAGCTGAAGTAGAGGAAGCGAAAGCTGAGGAAGTTGAAGCTGAAAGAAGGACGAGAATAGTTACAGTACAGGTCCCGGTGATCCTGGATGAATCAATTCTCAAGAAGTGCAGCGACAGAGAGCGAAAAATACTAGAGATGTGCGATGGGGAAAGGTCAATAGATGAAATAGCCAAGGAGACAGGCATCCCATTCTTCGAGATCCTTCAACTATGCACAAAGTATAGCGTGAAAAAGAAAATCAAAATAATAGACCGCCCTCGCATCATAACCGAATAAAAATAGAAAAAAGTGTTGGGTTACTTGCTCCTTTTTCTTCTATATATTATAGCTCCCGTCCCGGCCGTGGCGGCAACCGCTACTATCACGATGGTGATTCCTGCTTCTCCCTTCCCTGAAGATGTAAGTAATAGGAGTAGCAGCAAGGTGAGTGGAGTTTGCGTCTCATAGACACTGGTTGAAATGTATGATATATAGGTGGATCGTTGTCTATGCTTTTTCCATCCCACTCCGGGAAGCATGTTACCATGAAGTACGTTTCACCGGTTATGGTAATGTTTGCTATGGAATCCCCCGCTTCTCCAATGTACATCATCTTGAAGGCTGAGACAGGTGTTGTTGAAGAGTAAGTAGTATAATTCTCTGTTCCATTCCACACGTAAACCGAGCTACCCATCTGGAAGTCTGCTATGGACGCGTTGCCTACCTTAAAGCTGAAAGTGCTTGACATCGTCGAGTTTTCATCAGGGTCTACTGGCCTACCCGACTCTGAGACGAAGGTCGACGTGTAGTTTCCTTGAACTCTCCGCCCATAATATGCTATGGCTAAACTTCTATTAGTAAGGTCGGCTGGATTAGTGCTGTTACCAACGTTCACGCTCCATTCTCCGACTCGCTGGTCTATCTTAAGAACCCCCTTAAAGTTTCCATCTCCGGCCTCAAGGTTGAAGTGCCCCACTAAGGATATGCCCGTTACGTTCGCCTTGGATGGTGTCTTATCAAAGTCCTCAGGGTCAACTGGTGTCACCTCCCTGATGAATGACCAAACATTATGTACCCTCTTAGCGTTGCCGACCTTAAGTGGGAACAATACTCCGCTCACGTTGCTGAGCGTTACGCCGAAATCAACAGTTTCCCCTCCAGAAACCGTTACGCTGCCGTTTTCTCCATAAGCGTCGTTAAAGGGTAATGTTAAGTTGACTGCTTGGGCGGAATCTATAAGGAAGACGTGGGTTGCCTCCTCCGGGTCGGCTGCACCTAGGAGCGGGCTAACGCCCATGTCAAGCACTCCATCCCCATCAACGTCGGTATAAAGGAGTATACCTGCAAACTCTGACATGAGCGTGCTCCAAGTAACCCCAAGTCCCGTAATGTCGGTAGCGTAGACCTCCTTGACCCTGAAGACGAGCCACGTCCACTCGAAGTTTTTATCCGTGATCCACCAATATTTGGGGTCGCCCGTAAGGTTATCTATGGTCGTGTTTTCTGTTATCGGTCCAAGCCCGGCATACCCTAATTTCTCCATTCCCATCGTTTCATTTTCCCAGACCATGTCTCTTATCTGACTCATTTCAGCGTCGCTCACCGCTGTACCATTAGTGTAGGTCCAAGTGTAGTTTCTCTCCCAGTCAACTGTCTGGTTAAAGTGTACGTAGCCAACATGAGACAGGAACAGCAGCCCTGGAGGAACACCAACTATAACTACTAGGAAGTCATAGGTTACCTCCGTGTGGGACGTGGCGTTAACGTGCATCCTAACATAATAGTTCGGCGTATCCTTGTTGTTGTCCAGGTCAAGCGCTCCATTTTCATCTATGCTATAATTGAACCAGCTGAATGATGGCAGATTAAACACTATAAACCTATTCAGCTCGAAGTGCTCCGTCAAATCAACGTTCCATACAAGAGCCACTAATAGTGTTAAAGTATGCTGGTATTACGATGTAGGTTCCGTAAAGCGATGAATTTGTCGTGTTAAACATTAAAGTAAATGTGAACCGGATGAAGCGTTCATTGTAAAATACTTGTTGGCTGGTGTTTGAAGCTGAAATGATCTTGATCGGGGTTTCACCGAGTCCGATAGGCACGATCTGCCATGTCTGAGTTGACGTATCGTACTCTACTAGTATTTTATATTCCGGCTCTTCCCCTGCCAGTATTCTTAGTGAGAAGGGTACAAGAGTTATCCCTACTTTGGATACGCTGCTAAGTTCGCTGGTGCCGCTATAAAGATCAACCGTGATGTTGAACTGTTGATTTTGCATTACTAGTATTTCGTGTGGAGGTAAGTTCTGTGCTGATGCATCGCTTACGTTCGCATCTATGTATATGTATGGATCATCGACTATGATCTCCGGGTCCAATGGCCTATTTATCCAGTTTAGAACATTGCCGTATGCGTCAAGGACGTTTATTACCTCATATTTGTGTCTTCCATCTGCAATGTTCAGAGTTCCCGCGAAGACTACCTCATCATCGCTGTGGCTACACTTCGACAGGTCTAACGTGAAGTTTTCCGACCCGTCCTGTATTTTAGCATACGTGAACTCTGTTGTCCTTTGACACTCTCCCCGCTGAAGCGGGGAGATTCTGGGTTTGTCAGCTTGGCTTCATCCTACCCAGTTCGGGCTGTGTCAAGGCAGCCCCTGCTACGGAGACTAGCCCCGTAGCCCGCTTCAAGATGTTCATAGCTCCGTTGTAGTCCGCATGACAGGAATAACCGCAGTTCGGGCATTTGAAGGAGCTTCCGACTCGGACTCCCTCTTCCCCACATTTATGACAGGGCTTAGAGGTGTTCTTCTCGCTTATCTTGATGACTCTGATTCCAAGCCATTTAGCCTTGTATTCTATGAATTGGCTTAGCTTGTAGTATGGGAATCCGTTGTTGAGCTTCCTGTTGAACCTTCGACCTTTAACATTTCTTCTTATTCCTTTAAGGTTTCCGAGAACGATCATGGAGTCGTTCTCTAAGGCTTCATTAACTATTGCTCTGCTTATCTTGTGGAGGATGTCGTTGACCACCCTCCTCTCCTTATGTCCAACCTTCTTTATGGTTTTATACGCCTTTTTTAGAGCTAAAGACCTTCTGAGGCAGAAGTAGTGTCCTTTCACCTTTCTCAGTTCTTTCCCGTAGAACTTGGGTTTGGGGTTGTTGGAGTTGACTGTTGTGGCTATCCACCTTATGCCTAAGTCTATGGCTAAGACTGATTTAGGGTTTCTCTCCTCGACCTTCCTCTCAACAGTTATATAAACAAACCACTCATCGCCCCTCCTTATGATTTTATCCTCTCTACAAACCATATCATCAGTTATAGGCTCATGGGTTTTTATGGGGACGTTTATTCCACCCCTAACTCCGTAGATTGGTATCTTAAGCCAGTATGGCGTCAGCTTGGTGTCGGCTCTATAAACATCTCTTCTGAGAATCATCGGGTATTCTTTGTTAGGCTTGACCCTGCCCTTAAGCCTTCTAAGAAGTCTCTCAGCCTGTTGCTTGGTTGCAGAATACAACGGAACTGTCCTATCCCCTCTCAGATAGCATTGCCAATTCTCATACTCACGCCTCAAAAGCTCTTCCTTGCCCTTCCGAAGCTCAAGAATCTTAGCCTTAATTGTCTTCTTAACCTTCATGGGCGACTCGCCTGAAACAAATATAAGGTTTCCGATATTTAAACTAAACGGCGATTCATCCCCCCACTAAAGTGGGAGGCTTTCTCGCCGAGAATAGGTAACCTTCCATTACACTAAAGTTTCCCTGATCATATTTGAGAACTATCCACCTTTTATGTTCTTGATATGATGTTCCTGTGTCTATGGCGAATATGGCGTAGGTGAGTGGTGACGTGGCGTTTATTTTGATCCTGAATAGTTGCCCGTTTCTGACGTAGTGTATCGGATTTCCGTTTTCATCTTCGAAGCTGACCGTGAAACCACCGACTTGCTCAAGTATTATCGTCCTGAAGGCTTTGAACATGTTCTTTGGGAGCCAGTTAAGGGAGCTTATCTTGAACTCGTTACCTTCGCCGTCGTAGAGTACGGCGCTACAGTAGTACCGGCCTTTGGGGGCGGCCTCGGTGAAGTATCCTGTAATGTTAACTATGTAGCGGTCTCCCGTATGATCTTCGCTTTTACCGGTTATGATGAATGGTGCCCCGGCGGTACTGCCATTGAAAACTACCATGAAGCTCGTCTCTTCCCACTTATCGGACGTGTAGTTGTACCCTACCCTAACGTAAACCTTCGCCCCAGCGATGCTACCGAATATTCCGACTCCGACGTATCCTGCAGTTAGTCCTATATCTGTGAAGAGTGATTTAGGCACTTCCACCGAGAAAACGTACGAGCAGCTCCTGTTAAGCGTCACCTCAGAATTCAATTGGCCGGATGGGGGGGATCTCGTCGCCACTCGTCGCGTTGTAGATTCTCAGTATTGGAGAAGGACCAAAAACCCAAGAGTTGATCTCCCAGTGTGACTCGTTAACCACAGTATTGGTTAGCCTGTACCAGGTGACGTTCATGTTCGGCAAGTTCTGCTTGGTGTAGACTGGAGGCGGCAACTGTTGGCTAGCCGCCACGAACCCGGCGCTCGTAAGCATCACAGCGATCATCAGGCCAGCAAGAACCAGCGTTAACCATTTCCTCCCTTGCAAAAAAGTTCCTCCACTCAAAACCTTATTAATTTAATACATTCACTTTAAAAATGGGCATATAAATAATCTTTCGGGTTAGGGCAACTGTTCTCCCTACTGCATCATTTTGTTTAAAACCACGTCCTTCTGCATCGGTTAAGGGATTCCCCATTCTTCGTCATCGGTAGCACAGCTACCTCCAGAGTGGAATCATAAGGGCATCGGGCTTTAGCGGCATGGAGCTCTTTTTTAGTAAGGGGCTCCCTTTTCAAGGTTAGGAATGGGCTGCGACGTTTCCACTTCCCTTAACATTGCATTCAGTACAATTTTATAAAAATGTCTTGAAGTATCTCTCATTAGCTTAGAGTCCCGGAACGGACGCGTAGGAAAATGTATCCTAGGGTTTAACTTTGAATGGGAACACCTTCCGAAGCAATGTTTCCTCGCATATTAAGCCCTTACCCTTCAACCTGAGAGGAGTTTTTTTGACGGAAAGGTTTTAGTTTACTTTTACGTTTATTCTCATAGGGAAAACTGGAAGCTTCCAGTTTTGTTTGCACTTGCAGGATGAGGGGTTTCATTTGGAGTTGGGTAATGGCGGTAGCATGGTGGTTGTCACGGCTATAGGCAGGGATCGCCCCGGGCTTGTAGCCGAGCTGACGAGTATTATTGCAGAGGTTAACGGCAACATCGTGGACATCGAAGAAAGCGTTATGAGAGGCCTTTTCACCATGTTTATGATCGTCGACCTCAGCGAAGCAACTGCTTCCCCGGAGGAGCTAAAGGAGCGTTTAGTTGGGAAAGGGAGAGAGGTGGGGCTTCAGGTCAGCATTGAACCGTACGTTCCGGGGAGAAGGAAAGCTGACAAGCAGTTTGTTTTAATAAACGTCCTCGGGAAGGACAGGCCAGGGATAGTTGCCGCTATATCCTCTCTTCTCAGAGGCTACAACGTTAACATCGAGAAGATCCGGATGATTGCCCGTGGGGAAATGTTCGCTATGGAGATGCTCGCCGACATAAGCGATCTTGACGGTGACTTAGAAGCGGTGAAGCGTGAGCTCAAGAGGACGTGTGAGGGGATGGGGTTAAGTGCGGTCGTCCAGAGAGAAGACGTTTTCGGTAGGTTTAAGAGGCTTGTAGTGTTCGACATGGATTCAACGCTGGTGGAGCAGGAGATAATAGACGAGATCGCTAAGGCTGCAGGGGTAGGCGAGGAAGTCCACGAAATAACTAGGAGGGCGATGGAGGGGGAAATAGACTTTAAGGAAGCTTTAAGGATGAGGGTTAAGCTTCTTGCAGGCATCAGGGTGGAGGAACTTGAGAAGATAGCTCGGAACATGCGTCTAACTCCTGGAGCTAGAGAGCTGATTCAAGCATTGAAGGCCATGGGGTGCAAGGTTGCCTTGATAAGCGGGGGCTTCACCTACTTCACGGACAAGCTCAAGGAAATGCTCGGCTTAGACTACGCGTTCGGAAACAAGCTCATAATCAAAAATGGAGTGTTAACAGGGGAAGTTGAAGAGCCAATAATAGATGCCGAGAGGAAAGCGGAAATAATAGAGTGGATCGCTGAAAACGAGGGCATAGGTAAGGACGAAATAGTTGCCATTGGGGACGGAGCGAACGACAGGTTCATGCTTAAAAATGTCGGCCTCGGCATAGCCTTCAACGCCAAAGAAATCCTTAAGCAAGTAGCCGATGGCGTGATAAGCGAGAAAAACCTGTTAAGCATACTCTACGCTCTCGGCATCCCCCAGCAAAACATCGAAAAGTACACCAAGCAAAACAGCAAATAAACGATGACTAACCCGAGCTTTCAGCTCCACCCGATTTCAGGCTTCCTGCCTATACATTAAAGCTTCAAGGAGTTCAGGTGGAGGAAAGTTGTGCATAGAACCAGTCAGCCTCACATCACCCCCGTCCCTGTACGCTTATACAATCAAGGATTTAACCGTTCTGGCTCTCCGCTGCTTTTATGGCTTTTGATGTATGTGTGGCTGGGAGCCTTCCCGTCTCGGGTTTCATCGGCGGGCTTTCGCGGGGAACGGGGCTCCCCACATTCATCTTTTTAACAGCTCCCGCCCATTCAGGCTTAATTTTCCCCACATATCGGGCATGTGCGAGAAGCTCCATGCACATGAAAACACATAAAAATGTTACGAATACAACATTATATGTTACTGCCCTCCTCGAGGAGGACTGGAAGTTAGGCACCCTCTAGTTAAAGGATCGTTACCCCTCCTTTCTGGAATCGTCGGTGAGCTACCTTATTCTCGCCGATAAAACGCCTTCCAGCCTTTGCAGACCGGCTTGCTTCGGGGGTTTAATGACTCGCCTCTCTTATATGATGGGCTTTCCGTAACGATCTCTGTTTGCCCTTCCAAAGAGGATGCTGCTTAAAATCTTGATTCTTAAGGGAGGTCTAAGGAGAAAAGGATTTAAGATGTCGGCTTCTCACCTTGAGTTGATAAGTTCCACCTTAGGGGGGTTCTATTTGTCCGACAAAGGCGTATTTGAAGAGGACGAAGAGTTGAGGCGCATAAAAGAGAAAAAGCTCAGGGAGCTAATGAAGAGGGCTTCAAACCCAGACGTGCCAAAAGGGATCGTCATACTTGACGAGGAAAAGTTCGACGAATTCGTGTCTAACTCCCCTGTCCCCGTGTTAATAGACTTTTTCGCCGTTTGGTGTCCTCCTTGCAGGGTGATGGAGCCTATAATCGAGAAGCTTTCTGAGGAGTTCGCCGGAAAGGTTGCTTTCGGCAAAGTTAACGTGGACGAGAACATGGGGTTAGCTGCTAGGTTCGGAATATCAGCCGTTCCAACCTTCATGATATTCAAGGACGGGAAAGTGCTTGGACAGGTGATAGGCGCCAGGGACTACGAGTCTTTCAAGGAAATCCTAGAAAAAGTCACTAAGTGAACGACGTCCTGAAGGCTGAGCGCTTGAGGGGAGTCGCCCACCTTATCGTATCAAGAAGGGCTGTCGTCTTCGACTGTGACGGAACCCTCGTCAAATTAACAATAGATCCCGTCTCAACACGGAAGGCGGCCATAGACATTCTGGAAAAGCATGGCGTGCCGAGTCGCATACTATCCATAAATGACCCTATACTCTTAACTATTAAGAAGGGAATAGGTTACCTTAGGCTGAGAGGCGAACCATCCGCCACCGTGCTGTCCGAGGTTGACAGAGTAGTTGAAGTTTTCGAGATGAAGGCAGCTAGAGAAACTAGCCTCCTCCCCGGAGCCGTGGAGCTCCTTTCATGCCTACGCAGGCTAGGCTTCAAGCTCGGCCTTTTCACCCTTAACAAGAGGTCCGTAATGGAATATATTCTCGAAAGGTTTAACCTTAATGGGTTCTTCGACGCGATGGCTGCTAGGGACGACGTCCCGGCACCGAAACCGGATAAGCGACACTTGGAAGAGGTTTTCCTTAAGCTCTCGGTTAAGCCGAGAGACGTAGTTGTGGTGGGGGATCACCCAGTTGACGCCCTCTGCGCCCTGAGAGCTGGGGCAACTCCGATAGGAGTCCTCTCGTCCGGGCGGCAGAGAGAAGACTTCGAGAAATGCGGTGTCCAATACGTTGTTAAGAGTGTCGCTGAGATCCTGGCCGAACTGAAGTGCTACCTTGCCTTAAGCCGCCCTCACCGGCTTCGAGTTAACATATCTGAAACGCCTTGCCTCGCTGACCATAGCTAGGATGTTCTCCACCTTACAAGCCTTGTGTAAGCTGTTGCTGGATGAAAGAATGTACCCTCCCCCTTCCCCTGCTTTTTTTATGGTCTCCGATACTGCCTCCGCTACCTCCCTAGGGGTTCCAAGGGGGAGCAACACGTCACAATCTATGTTTCCTACGAGAACCAGCCTGTCCCCATATTTTTCCTTCACCCAGCCTATGTCCACTCCAGCCGCCGGCTCCAAGGAGTGAACCCCATCCACTCCCGCCTCCAAGAGAAGCGGTAAAAGAGGGGTTATGTACCCGTCCGAATGGTGGATGACTTTAACTCCCCTCTTTTTGAAGGCGGAAACTTCTCTTTTCAGAATGGGAAGGATGAGTTTTTTAAACGTGCTTGGAGAGAAGAATGGGCCGGACTTGTAGGCGTAATCGTCAGCCAATATTAGAGCGTCAACCCCCATCTCGATCTCTATTTTCCCAACTTCAACCCAGTACGCGGAAACCTTCTCCATATGCCTAACGGCAAATGAAGGATTAAGGTGTAGGTCTGCGAGAAAACGTTCATGCGTCCTTCCCAGAGCCGCCCTCTCGAAAGGCCCCCCGACGAAGCCGACGACCGCAAGGTCCCCTCTCATCTCGATGACACGTTTAACGTTGATGTAGCGTTCAGGAACGTTTGGGTCAGGCCAACTCCAAGACTCAAAGTCCTCCTCTGTGAGGATGACGCCTCCAGCATACCACTTCGTTCCGTCCTCGGTGAAAACACGCCTCCTCCCCCATTCATCTATGTACCCCCGCCTTCCCTTATCATCTTTAAAGTACTCTACCGGGAAGGTTTCAGGCCAAGCTGTCACGGCGTCTAAGCCAAGCTTCCTGTAGCACTCCACTTCAAGCTCTAAGCTATAGGAGTCTACTCCCATTATCTTGGTTACTACCTCAGCGTCCATCCCCATGTCATAAATGGGGATCATGTCCGGAACTCCATGGTCTAAAGCTGTCAGGAACCGTTCTCTCGCTTTCAAACAGTCCACCAAGAATCTTTAAGGAAATGAGTAATAAAAAGTTAAAGAGAAATTTAGACATCCCCTTTAAAGGGGGATACCGTTGAGCTTAAGGGTGGCTGCAGTTGGCGACATTCATTCTCCACGCTACCTTGACCTTTTCATCAAAGCAATGAGCGGGCTTCCCCGCGTCGACGTCTTCCTGTTGGTGGGTGACGTCGTACTGAAGGGGAAAATAGAAGAGCTCCCGAAGGTCTTAGACATCGTAGAGAGGAATACTAATTGCCCCATCGTCGCATGTTTTGGAAACGAGGAGTACGAAGATCTCCACGATGAAATAAGAAGGCTGTGTGAGGGACGGGCTACGTTCCTCGAAGAGGAAATATACGTCCTTCAAGTCGGAGATGTCACCCTCGGAATAGTAGGTTCTAAGGGGTCGCTTGACAGGCCAACATGGTGGCAAGCTAGGAACATCCCTAACATAAGGAAAATATACGCTGAAAGGGTGAAGAAGGTAGCCGACCTCGTGTCAAGGTTAAAGACAACGTACAAGTGCCTGATGATCCATTACGCTCCATCATACTGCAATTTGGAGGGTGAGAAGCCGTCAGCTTACCCCGAACTCGGATCGAAGAAGTTTGAACCTATCATAAAGAAGAGCGATCTTGACTTCGTCGTTCATGGACATGCTCACAAGGGGAAAGCCTTCTGCGAAGTCGGCGATGTCCCGGTTTTTAACGTGGCATTACCGGCCACGAAGAAAATAACAATAATAGACCTTCCATTGAAGGGGGAAACCCGCCTAGACATGTTCTTTAGATGAGTTTAAGGGCGTGAAGCTGCTTCCCGAATGGTACGTCATTTAGGAACCCAGGGTAGAAGTAGCAGTCCTTACAGAAGTCTGGAAATCTCCCTTCCTTAAACATTTTCCTTAGCTCATTGTACTTTTCCCCGTCCCACACCTCCCGGAAGCTCCTCTCCTTAATATTTCCCATGACTTCCTCACTGTAACAGCAGGGGACTACGTCGCCGTTATGATTGATGTCTGCTGACAGCCACGGTCTATAGCATATAACGCCGCTAGGCGGCTTTTTATACATTGAAAGGAACTCCTCTACGTTAACCAGTATCCCGTACCTCTCGGCTTTTAACGCAGCCCGCTTTAGGTGCTCTAAGGTCTCCGGAATATCTCTATCGTCTATTATCAGGGAGGGGTCTTCAGGGTAGTACTTGTCGAAGGTGAGTATTTGGGCGCCTACCCTATATGCCAACTCCACCATGTCCTCTAGTAAGGTGTTGTTAAGGTTGGTGACCACGCAGTGGATCTGGAGTAACGGCTTAACCCGCCTTTCCCTTCTCTTCAGCTCAGTCAGCATCCTCATAGCGGAAACAACCTTCTCAAAGAAGCGGGGGGAACCCCTAATCTCCCCGTAAGCGTCCGGTGTAGGTGCGTCGACGGAGAACATTGCAACATCCCATCCGACATCCACCATAAAGCGAGCTATTCTCTCGTCTAGGAGAGTGCCATTAGTTGTTAAGACACCTTCCATCCTAAGCTCCTTCACGGCACGCATTATCTCGAGGATGTCGTCTCTCATCAGCGGCTCACCGCCACCTACCACATGGATCCTTTTAGTCCCGAACTCAGCCAGCTCCTTCAGCAAGGTTAAGTAACGCCCCGTCGGAAGCTCCTCCATTAAAGCTCGTTTCCTATCCTCATCGGAAAGCCTCCTCTGGAAGCACATCTTACACCTAAGGTTGCACCGAAGCGTAGGTTTAAGGTCAACCTCCTCAGGGGGCGCAAACCCTCTACACCGCCATATCGAAGCGTAGAGCAGCGGAGCCCTAACAGCCCAGTTTCTCACCATACAGAAGCCTCCTAGAAAACCCGAGAGGAAAAAGGACTCCCTCTCTCAAAAAAACGTTTCGGGAACATTAAAGCGTTTCTAGCATCATTAAGCATATTAACGATTAAACCCTTAACCATTCCTCAACCTACAGAGGAGGGGATCCAAACGGAATCAGAGGAGGTTAACAGTAAAATCTGGGATCTAGCCAGACTCATCAAAAACTCTAGGCTTGTCGTAGCATTAACAGGAGCTGGGATATCGACGGCATCCGGCATTCCTGACTTCAGGGGGCCGAGTGGACTGTGGAAAAGGCTCGACCCCTACAAGTTTGGCTCCATACAAGGATTCCTCTCAGACCCTGAGGG